>NZ_VCNJ01000035.1 GCF_005938625.1 Pseudomonas fluorescens | reverse complement strand
TGGGGGCCTTCACCTTCCAAGTGCGCGATGACGGCGGCGTGGCCAATGGTGGGGTGGATACCGACCCAAGTGCCAATACCTTTGCCTTCAACATCACCTCGGTGAACGATGCGCCCGCGGGTACGGACAAGACCGTCAGTTTCACCGAGGGAGGGAAGTACACGTTTAGCGCGGCCGACTTCGGCTTCACGGATCCGAATGACACCCCGGCCAATGCCTTCAGCGCGGTGGTGATCGCCAGCCTGCCGGCAGCCAGCGACGGTACGCTGGCCCTGAACGGCGTGGCTGTGGTGGCAGGACAAGTCATTGCCGTGGCGGATCTGGGGCAACTGGTCTTTACCTCAGCCTCGGGTCGCAGCGGTAATGGCCTTGGCGCCTTTACCTTCCAGGTGCGCGATGACGGGGGAACTGCCCTGGGCGGGGTAGACACCGACCCGAGTGCCCATACCGTCACCTTCAACATCGCGCTGGACAACACCTCGGTCGCGAACATTGGTCAGTTGCTCGCCCTCGGGGGGGCAGGCCTGGATCAGCAGAGCTTGGCAGAGGGTACGCCGCGCGCACTGCAGCTCAACGTGCAGTCGACCTCGCAATCGCTCAATGACGTGATCGAAGATCTGGCTTCGCTGAACAATACGGCGCGATTGAATGTGGATTCGCCGGTACTGGCTGCCGTCAATGCCATGCAATGGTTACAGGGCAGTGACCTGGAGGAGGCGGCTCCGATTCAGGGAGAAGTGAGTCACCTTGAGTCTCTGCACCCGTTGATCAGCAACGGGAACCTGTTCTTCGGTGCACAAGGCCGGGATCTGTCGATGCGCAGCTTCTCCGGCGTCTCGATGGTGGGTGATCAAAGCCTGGGCCTGATGATCGAGTCCATCGTTCGCAACAACACGATCTATGTCGTGATTCGCGACCTGGAAGGGGAGGCGTGGGCACCTATCGAGCAGGTTGCCATTCGCCCCGTGAATGGGGCTGACAACGTCTCTTGGTTGCATGTAGACCCCCGTGGGTTGGCCATCATTGATCGTATTGCAGGCCAGGACGAGCTCCATCTGATCATCGACGTCAAACACGCCGATGGCACGCGCACCTCAACGCCTGTGGTGATTCAGACGAGCACCGGTGAAATCGAAATCGAGCGACGCCCTGCGCCAAATGACGGAGAGCCTCAGCGCCGAAGTCCAGCCCTTCCACTGGACGCCACCATCATCACCCCGGCGATGAAGAAAAGTGCGGAAGTCCAGCAACTCATGCAGATCTTTTAATGGGATACGACTTTATGGGCAGCATCAGTAAGTACCGGCATGTATCGCACTCCGTGGCCATGGCTGCGGCGTTGATAACGACCCTGTCTTCCTGCGCGATCACCCCGCAGCCAATGACGGACAAGGAGTTGCAGACGCGTAGCGAGCAGAATCGTGTGGCCGTCACGGCGCAACAGGAACCCGTCTCGGGTCCGATCAGTCTTTACGAGGCCATGGCGCGGGCTCTCAAATACAACCTTGATTACAAGGTGGAGCAGCTCAACCAAGTCCACAAGGAGCGTGAGCTTAAGCTGTCGACCTTTGACATGCTTCCCCAGCTGGTTGCCAACGCCGGCTACTACGGACGATCCAACGATGCAGGTGCCTCCTCGCTTTCGCTGCTGACCCGTAAGCAATCACTGGAGCCCTCAACCTCGACCGAGCGCAACGGGATCACCAGTGATCTGACGTTAAGCTGGGACATTCTGGACTTTGGTTTGAGTTATATCCGCGCGCATCAAAAAGCCGATGCGGTGCTCATCGCCCAGGAGGAGCGTCGTCGGGTCTCCAACCGGGTCATCGAGGATGTGCGTACGGCTTACTGGCGAGCCGTGTCTGCGCAGCGGCTGCTGGCCCAACTGGGCGAGTTGCAGTTCTCCATCCAAACCACCTTGGCCAATAGTGAAAAGCTGGCGGATCGTCGCCACACCCCGCCCCTGGTCGCGTTGACTTACCAGCGCGAGCTGCTGGATATCGAGGGTAACGTCAAGTCCCTTACACGCGAACTGCAGATCGCCAAGGCCCAGTTGGCCGCGTTGATGAACCTCAATCCGGGGGCCCAGTACCAACTGGTGGTGCCGCCCCGCGAGGAGGCGTTGCCGACGGTCAGGATGGCGTTGGATGCCGAGATGGCCACTGCGCTTCGCAATCGACCTGAATTGCGTCAGCTCGGCTACCAACAGCGGATAAACGAGCGCGAACTCAATGCCCAGATTCTTTCCGTGTTCCCGAATCTGAAGGGGTTTATCGGCGTCAACTATGACGGCAACAACTACCTCTACAACAATCACTGGACGCAGTATGGGGCACGAGCCTCGTTCAACCTGATGAATGTTTTCCGGCTCCCGGATGCCAAAAACGCCGTGGCCGCTGAAGGGGACCTGCTGCGTGCCAAAGAGCTGGCCACGGCGATGGCTGTCATGACCCAGGTGCATGTGGCCAATGCCCGATACGCGCTCTACACCTCCGAGCTGCAAACGGCCGCTCAGCGCAACCTTGTCCAAAGCCGAATCATGCAGCAAATCGACGGTGGCTACCGCGCAGGCTCCGTCAGCCAACAGACCCAGCTGCGTGAACAGATGAACTCACTGGTTTCTCAGGTGCGCTATGACCTTGCCTATGCCGATGCACAAAATGCCTACGCCAACCTGTTTACCGCGATGGGCATGGACAGTTTCGCCCCCGAGGTAACCAGCGTGCAAAGCGTTGCTCAAGTGGCGGCTGCCCTGAAAGTTCGGTGGACGCAGCGTGCCAATACCGTGGTTACAGAGTGATCCGCACATGACTATATCGTCGCGTAGGAAATGGTGGTGGAGTGCTGTCATCCTGATGCTGGGGACCAGCGCAGTTTTTGCGGCAGTGGCCATTAACACCCATCCAGAGCCCATTGTTTGGCCCCGCGCTCGGGTGTCCGACTTGCTCGCCAACGTCCCCACGCTGAGCGACCAGGTCACGGCGATGTCGTCTGCGCCGACGGCCATCGGCGCAAGCGAAACGAAGACGCCGCTGCCCGAATTGACGCCGCCACCGACCGCGCCCTTTTCGCCGCCCACCACAACGCCTCAGGTCCCGCCCGGCAACGAGTCGGTGCCGGCGCCGAATACCCCGATTCTCGAGCCGCCGATAATGCCGGACACTACGCCTGAGAAGCGGCTGGCGGCGGGCGTCGTTCGCTCGCAGGATCAGGCGACTCTGGCCTCGCGCATGACCGCGCTGATCACCCTCATGCCACTGCAAGCAGGGCAGAGCTTCAAGCAGGGCGAGACACTGGTCGCCTTTGATTGCTCGCAGTTGTATGCGCAACTCAGGGCCGCCGAGGCGACCGTTGAGGCTTACAAGACGACTTACGACACCAACGTGGAGCTTGATCACTACAAGGCCATTGGGATCAATGAAGTGCACGTCTCACGGGCGAACGTCAACAAGGCTGCCGCCGAAGCGGCCGCCTTGCGAGCAACCACCTCCCAGTGCCAAATCGATGCACCGTTCGATGGCTCGGTGGTCGAGCGCAAGGCCAATCCGCATGATGTGGCCGCCAGCGGGCAGCCGCTGATGAAAATCCAGAGCAACGGCACCTACGAAGTTGAACTGATCGTACCGTCAGCCTGGCTGGTGTGGCTTGAGCCGGGCAGTCGTTTCAATTTTCGCCTCGAGGAGACTGGCAACACGGTGGAGGGCCGGGTGACGCGCCTGGGCGCCACGGTGGACCCTGTGTCCAAGACGCTCAGAATCGTCGGGGAGATCGCCTCCATCGGCAAAATCCTGCCGGGGATGAGCGGTACAGCCAACTTCGACGTGGCCCAGCGCACGCCCACAGAAGAGCCTTTACATGCTAAACGTGCATGATTTCACGGCGCGCTCGCCTGCGCGCGAAGGCGGAGAGTTGCTGGCTCAGTTGTTGACCTGGGAGGCGGCCGTACGTCGAGCGGCCAGCGTACCGGAACTGCATTACCTGGTGGCCAACGATACCTGTCACCTGGTCGACCATGCGCAGCTGTTTGTGGTCAAACGCTCGATGACCCGCCACGGCTGGCGAATTGTGGCGGCCTCGAGCCTGGTGTCGATCGATCAAAGCGCGCCCCTGATTCGAGCCATGCAAGCAGCCCTTCCAGAGGACGGGGACATGCAGGTGCTGTCGGCGCCCCCTGATCCGGCGCTGGAGGACTACCCGTTTGATCACTGGCTGTGGGTGCCCGGGCGAGACCGAGCCGCGCACGCGTTCTGTGGCTTGCTGTTTGCTCGCAGTCGCCCATTTGCGGCGCACGAGCAACTGCGCGCACAACGCATCACCGATACGGTGGCGCATGCATGGCTGGCCTTGACCGGTAACCGGCCGGTGCGTCGTTTGCCCACCCTGAAAAAATCTCACCAGATGCTCCTACTGGCCGCCTGTGTCGGGGCGCTGTTGTTTCCGGTGCACTTGTCGGTATTGGCACCGGTGGAGGTGGTGGCGGCAGAGCCGGTCATTCTCACGGCCCCCTTCAGCGGAATCGTGACCTCGATCGCGGTCGCGCCCAATGAAAGGGTGGTGGCCGGCCAGATCCTGGTCCGTTTCGACGACGTCAAGTTGCGCAACGAAGCCAGTCTTGCGGCAGAAAAGCTGCAGGTCGCCCAGGCCCGGTTGAACGAAGTGAGCTCTGCCAGCTTTGCCGATGCCACCGAGGGGCGCGGCATCAGCATCGCCAGAGCCGATCTGGATCTTGCTCAAGCCGAGCACGCCTACACCACCGACATGCTCGCCCGTGCACAATTGACCGCCCCCCGCGCCGGGCTTGCGGTGTATTCGGACCGCCGTGAGTGGCAAGGGCGTGCCGTACAAGTGGGGCAGCCGATCATGGAAATCGCTGATCCCGGTCGTGTCCGCTACCGCATTGATCTGCCGGCCCGGGAGCAGATGGACCTGAACCCCGGCAGCACGATTACCGTGTGGCTGGACTCCCAGCCCCTCTCTTCGTTGTCGGCAACCCTGGTCGACGTCAGCTTCCTGGCCCGCCCGACGCCAGAAGGCACCCTGGCGTTCGCCATTGATGCGACGCCCGTGCCGGGCGCCACACCGCGGCTCGGTGCGCGGGGGATCGCCCGTGTTCGCGGTCATCTCGCGCCACTGGGCTATGTGCTGCTGCGCCGTCCAATCGCCAGCTTGCGCCAGACGATAGGGCTGTAACATGACCTCACGCCTTCCCCCTCTTCGCCAGGAGCTGCTGCTGACGCCGGGAGCCCCCCTGATTGACGGATCGGCAGGCTATATCCTGTCAGATCCCTTGCGCAGCCTGTTTTTCCAATTGGGGGGGCTGGAGCAACGCATCCTTCAGTTATGGCAATTGCGCGATCCTGACCTGATTCGTGCGGCGTTGATGAACGATGGGGTCGGCCGGGACGAAGCCACGGCGGCGCTGGAGGCCTTTCACCGCTTCGCCGTGACTCAGGGACTGTTGTACGAAACGGGTGCCCAGGCCGTTGCGAGCAAGCTGCGCCAGCGCGCCGCGGCGCAACGCAGCTGGTGGCAGTGGTTGCTGGAGCATTACCTGTTTGTGCGTATCCCGCTCGTGCACCCCGGTGATTTCTTGCGGCGCACCTTACCTTGGGTCTCCCGACTCTGGTCCCCGCCTGGGGTGATGATTCTGGCGTTCCTGGGCCTGAGCGGCATCCTGTTGGTGGCCCGGCAGTGGGACCACTTTGTCGATAATCTTGCCTCGCTCGCCAGCACACAGGGTGTGATCGCCTACATGTGCGCCCTGGTCGTTGTGAAGTGCCTGCATGAGGCCGGACATGCGTACACGGCCACCCGGTTCGGTTGTCGGGTGCCCACCATGGGCGTGAGCCTGTTGGTGATGCTGCCGGTGCTATACACGGACACCAGCAGTGCCTGGCGCTTGCGTTCACGTCGCCAGCGCATGCTTATCGACTCGGCCGGGATCTTGGCCGAGCTCAGTGTGGCGGCCGTGGCCCTGTTTCTCTGGTCCTTTTTGCCCGAAGGGCCATTGCGTACGGTGGCGTTTGTGCTGGCCACCACCAGTCTGGCGACCACGCTGCTCGTCAATGCCAGCCCCTTCATGCGTTTCGATGGCTATTTTCTGCTATCGGATGCCGTCGGCATCCCCAACCTGGCACCCCGGGCCTTTGCCTTGTTGCGCTGGAAACTGCGCGAAGGGTTATTTGCATTGGGCGAGTCCCCCCCAGAGTCCCTGCCCCGTCACACCCTGCATTTCATGATTGGCTACGGTGTGGTGACGCTGATCTACCGCACCGTGCTCTACATCGGCATCGCCTTGGTGGTGTATCACACGTTTTTCAAAGCGCTGGGAATTGCGCTTTTCATTGTGGAGGTTATTGTGTTTCTCATTCGTCCATTGCTCAGTGAGCTCAAGGAATGGAGCCTGCGACGCCGGGCTATTCTTGCCAACCGGCGCACCCGAATGCTCCTGGGTGGGGTGATTGTCACGGTGGTGGTGTCCTTTTTGCCGCTTGACCGTTTCATGAACGTGCCGGCCATCCTCGCACCGATAGGCAATCAGGTCGTGGTGACCGGCGAGCCGGCCGTCGTCACACGGGTACTGGTGCGCAACGGTGATTGGGTGAAGAAAGGGCAATTGCTGGTGCAACTGTCCTCACCAGCCCTGGATCTGGAAGAGCACCAGAGTCAGATTCGCATCGCTCAGTTGGAGCGCCAGATTGCGCGTGGCGTGGCCGATGAAAAGGACAGAGCCAGTCTGACGGTGCTCAAAAGTAATCTGCTGGCTGAGCGTGATCGCTTGGAGGGACTGATGCGGCGCCAAGCGGCGCTCGCGCCACGCGCCACGATCGATGGTCAGGTCGTTGACCAACCCACCAGCCTGGGACCGGGTGTCTGGACCGGGGGCCAGGCGCCCTTGCTTCACATCATTACCCCGCAGGATTACGACGTGCGCGCCTACGCACCGGAAGATAGCGGATGGCGCCTGCACACCGGAGTCGTGGGTCGATTTGTACCGGACGACGCCACAATGCCTTCATGGCCTGTTCGCTTGGATGAAGTCGGGGGGGTGGCAGTGTCCAGCCTGGACCAACCGATGCTGGCTTCGAAGTTTGGTGGGCCGATCGCCGTCAAGCCGTCGGCCGACCACGACCTTATGCCGGAAAAACCGATGCTGGTGCTGCGTCTGGCCGCCGAACAACGAGAAATTCCGGGCCTTCCTCGACCGATTCTGGGGCGTATTTCCTTACCCGTTGATGGGGAGAGTCTGGTCGATGGGGTATGGCGTGCGGTCGCGCGTGTCCTGGTGCGCGAAACCAGTGTTCAGTAACCGCTAATTCACGATAAAGGAGCAGGGCGTGTGGATGCGATGACGGTATCGCACGCCTGGGGCCTGCGGGGTACCTGAACAGGGGGGGAACAGGAGGGATGGAATCAAGTGGTGGCGTGCAACGCGTTGACGACTTGACCGGGCGGTAGCGCTCCTCTGCGCAGTCCTGCTCAATCACAGCCCCCACCCAGTGCGGGGCGTCAGTCCAGGCGCTGGAAAAAAACGCGGCCGTTTGGCTGGCAGAGCGGCCCGCCATCGATGGCCAACGGACTTTGCGTCCGTACACCAGCTCGGCACTGGACGGGGGCAGGGCCGCGCGTGCAAGTCTGCAGGACTTTAAAAACTTCAGGCGTTCGCGTTTGAATGCAATCATCCCTCGCGTGTCATTTAATTAAAGCCAAGTTGCATAACCGACATTCAGTCATGTACTGGTTATGTATTCATAATACATGGTTGTGCAGGAGGGGCGGTCATGCAGGGCAAGTGCCCGGGTACTTATCTCGTACGTCATGTATAGATGTTGCCATTCCTCGCGTTTTATATGTACTGGCGAACAAGGACGCCCTCTGCGGCGGGTGCAAAGTCTTACAACAGGCGAGGGCAGGCAACAACGTGTGAACTGTACACAGCCCCGCGATAAAAAACACAGCAAACAACCGATGAAGTCCGAATTCAGACTGCCTGTCGACTCGGGTCGCTGGGACAGGCAATTATTATATGGCTGTGCGCCATATTTTGAACGGTGCTTTCAGGCATGTTTATTGTTGCAGTGAACAGTAACAAGTGCAACAGAATGCAAACGATTAAAAGGGAATTAAATGAGCAGTCAGAATCACATCTCACCGCGACCGCAATTATACGGCGCTGCCACCAGCCTTTCGCATTTAACATCGGGGGTGGACAGCCGAACGGGCAATTTCCAAGCGTCCGTCGTGTTGGGCACGGTCGTCAGCGGCCTTGAGGAACCGGCGGTCTTCAGCTTGACGCTGCTTCTGGGAACCTCCGCTCATCTGACCAGCCGGCTCATTTCTGGTGCACTTTCGCAAAACGCGATCGAGTTTGGCTTCAATATTCCGCGCCTAGTGATCGATGCCGACCATCCGGCCTTGTCCAAGATCTACTTTGCCAGCGGCGAAGTTGATGAACTGATTTACAACGTTGCGCAAAACACGGTCACCCTGCGTTATCACAAAATCAATAATATAAAAATCGAGCGCTATCACCACACCGCGAACACCCGCCTGACGCTAGGTTACAAAATCTCATACAAAGACGGGCGAATTGAATACTACAACAGTGAAGGTCGCATTACCCACCTGTACTCCGCCTCGGGGGCTGGTCTGTGGTTTGAATACGGCGATGGGCTAATTCCTTTGCAAAAAGTTCGTAACGAAGACAGTAGCAATTATATCGAGTGGAGCGCCCGGGACCTTCCCGGCGGCAACCTGGGCGACAAGTTGGTGACGGTCACCCAGCTGATGGACGGCGTTTCCACGGTTACCAAGTACGACTTGAAGTGTCGCGTGGAAAGTACCACCCCGTTCAATCAGATTTACTATATTTCCCGCGTCAGTATGCCCAACGACTTTGAGCACTGGATCACGTTTGAGTATCAGAAACCGCCGTCGCTTGACTACTATGTCCTCTCTGGCGTCAACACGCCGATGGGGCTGTACAAGGTGGTCGCGCAGTTTGGCACCCGTCCACTCAACCAGGAGACACAGTACCCTGTCGCCGAGCGTGTGCAAGAGCAGAATATTTTCGGCTTCCGGGTCAACACCTACGACATCGCCGAAATTGAATACGACTACAGCGCCGACAAAAACGGCACCGGTTACGCCTCAGGCAGCACGCCGGTGGCCGGGATCGATAACTGCATACAGCGCATCGACGATTATCGTTATTGCTGCTGGGAAAAATATTCGGACAGAACCATCAAACGCACCTACAACCGCTTCCATTTGCTGGTTGAAGAGGTCGTGACGGCCAAACCGGAAACCTTGAAAACGCTGATTACCACCACCTATACCTACCCCTTGGTGTCTGGAAACATTGACAGGCAACCGGCCAACTTTTCATTGTGGACCCATAAAAGCACCCGCTATACCAAAGGCACGTCCAGCCGTACGGTGACCGAGGCTCGCCAATATGACCTGTATGGAAACCTGCTCTCTGAGACCCAGGATTCTGGCATTAAACAAACCCATCTTTATTACCCCAGTCATTCGACGGAGCGGCAAGGGTGTCCGCCCAGTCCGTTCTTCATCCGCCATCTGAAAAAGACCACCATCACCCCCGATTCGTCCGCCGAGCACCGAGCCACTACCAAGACCCTGGAATACACCTACACCCAGGTCAATGGCCGCCCCCATACGAACCCCATCACCGGGGCGTCGACCTCGCCTTACATGGCCTTGCTGTTGAAAGAAAAAGCCAATGGCCTGACGATCAGGGAAAATACCTACCGGACCACCCTGGACACCCCCTTGTTGCTAGGAGTGCTGATCAGCAGTTGCACCACCTCACCGGGTTTTATCAATACCAACCAATACAGCTGGACCCTGAATGCGCGCCGCGTGACCGTATCCACCTCGCACGTCGTACAGCCGCTCGCGAGCACCGATAATCGCCGCCGCGCCGGAGCCGCTCCTGAGCGAGCCACGCCACCGAGCCAGACGGCATCGGGAGGAAGTATGACCTACAGCCCTTCCTCCGGGCGCGTGCATCAGGAGATGTCCCCGTTTGGGGCCATTACCCAAAATACCTATAACGACAAAGGGTTGTTGACTCAGAAAATCAGTTTTTCCGGAACGCCCCAGGAAGAGACGCAGACCTATCAGTTCACCTACTGGACAGCCCCGTTCAAGGACAATCCGGACACCGACACTACCGAAAACACGATCTGGGCAAACGTCCTGACCACACGTAACAGTGCCGGCTTGGTGAAGTACGATTTTCTCAATCGAAATGGCCTGACCCTCTATGAGGGGTATGCGGTGACGGGGGGGCTTGAAGGCGGGATCGGCAACCTGGAGTTTTCCAAAATTTCCCGCCAGGTAATCTATGATCGAAGCGGTCCAACGCCCTTGATTGCGGCCGATGTTTCTTATGATTTCCTGGACGGCGATGAGGACGGGCCGTCGATCACCGAGATCACCGAATACCAATACCTGCTGGGTCAGCGGGTGCAAACGGTGCACCCCAACCGCGATACCGACGACATCACCTATGATTTTGCTCAAACCCCACCGGCTATTCGCAAATGCTCACTCAGCAGCGATCAGGTCTATCGAGAGCGTTACGACAAATACGGAAAGATCATCGATGAGTTTGTCCTGCTCCCCCTGGGCCCGGACGCTGTCGAGACCTGCTTGAGACAAAATATTCACGATGGCCTGGGGCGTCTGGTCATGACCCTGAGCGCCTTTGATCAGCATTTCAGACATTTTGAGCTGGATGCGTTTGATCGTGTCACCAGCAGTCGCTTCGACAATGAGGTCACGACCTATGAATACAGCACTCATTTGCCGATCATGGACATGCCGGTGCGTGTGAAGGGGACCTTTAATGGCGCCACGGCCATCGTGGCGACCCGCACGTTTGACGGGTTCGGGCGGATGATCACGCAAGCGGCCCCAGGGGCCGACACCGTTACCCAAAGCGTCACCGAGCGCTATGCGTATGAGTCTAATACGGCCGAAGAACCGTCGGCGATTACCCTGAACGCGGGCCGCATTGACAACTCCTATGACCCGTTGACCCGGGCCTTGGTGAGATCGAGCAGTACCGGCATTACCGGCGCCGATACGGCTTACGCGTATGTCTTTGATCCGGTCACCAAACAATTGCACTCGAGCACCGGCACGGCCTCAGGGCAATTGTGGTGCACGCATACCTACAGTCACAACGTGTTTGGGGCCTTGATTGGCGAGGACAGAACCTACACCCAAGGGCAAAATGTTCTGCGCGTATCGACCGCCAAAACCTATTCGGTTTTTTCCTCGCGATTGAAAAGCATGACGTTCAGACACGAGTACAACAACCAGCTGGCTTCAGTGCAGTATCACTATGACGCTATTGGCCGAGTCAAACAGCAGGACTATCAACTGGGGGGCTTTGGCACCGTCAAGGTCACCCTGGTCTACAACCGCGCAGCAAGCGGATTAGGCAACATCAGCCTGATCACGCTGAGCGTCGAACGCCTGCGCACTCCGGCGCTGGAGATGACGCTGGATATCGAGTACGCCAATTCTGGCTTTGAACAGCGTCGCACCTATGCCATCAATCAAACCACCGTATTGCAGTGTGGCGCGCAGCATTTCAGCAGTGGGCGCCTGTCGCGCACTGAGACCACGCACCCACCCAGTACGGCAGCGCCCCGGGATTATGTGTATAAAAACCAAAGCCTGAGGACGTCAGCTGCCGTGCCGGCGAACAGCTCGAGCGAAACCCAATACACTACACAGGGCTTTTTCCGGCTCAACACCATCACGGCACCGACCGCCGTCACCAGCTACGGCTATCAGAGCGATCGGGTTCAGACGGTGACACAAACCACGCGGGCAGGGGGCCCCTTGAGCAGCCTGCGCTATGACTACAACAGCAACGGCAATGTCTCCAAAATCAACAACGTTGAAACCCTGACGTACAACGCCGCCCATCAGCTCACCCAGTTTTCGACCAGCGCCACCCCCACGCCTTCTACGAAAAAGTACCAGTACTTCTACAACCCGAAAGGTCAGCTCGCGCAGGTGGTCTCTGAGAACGAGAGCGTGACCTATATCTATGATGACGGTGTCCTGACGGGGGAGATTTCCCTGATCGACACCCTCAAAGTCCAGACCTTCTACCTCTGGGCCAACGGCGTGCTGTTGGGACGCTATATCAAAAAGGCCACGACGCAAGAGCTGGAATTTTTTGGCGTGGATGCTTCAGGCACCGTGCTGTTCGCGCACACCTTTTCGGACCAAGGCGTTGAACTTCGTCGCGAGCACTATGACTACACGGACTTTGGCGAGCGCAGCCTGCGCAGCTAGCGCCCCCTCATGCCTAGGCTAGGACACTCATGATCTGCCACACGGTGGCACGGCGGCACGCGTTCTTAAGCACGCGTGCCGCCGACTCATTTCGTAAAAAAATTATCAAGACCTTCTGGAGATACCATGAACCATCATTCGGCGCTCACCGCTGCGCCCCTCAACTCAGCCGTCACGTCGGTGACGTCATCGCCGCTGTCGGCGGCCAAAGGCGCCATCGGCTTTAAGGGGTACCTGATGGATCACGTCAGTGACTGTTATTATTTGGGCAACGGTTATCGCTTATACGATCCACGGATGAGGGCGTTTTACTCGCCCGACAGCTTGAGCCCATTCGGCGCCGCCGGCCTCAATCGGTACCAATATTGCCACCTTGATCCGGTGAACCTTAAAGATCCAACCGGGCATATTCCGGTGACGTTCCTTATTTCCTTGTCCGCGATGCTGATCGGTGTCGGACTTCATATCGGTGCCAGTTATTGGCGCAAGCAGGGCCAGACCGCTTACGCTGACTACCTGGATACGATTGGTCTGGGGTTTGATATTGGCTCGCTTGTGACGCCCGTGGGTATTGGCCTGGCCAGGGCCGGCGCTTCGGTGATCGCACGCTCTGTGGCCCGCGCCGCCACCCGCCAGGCGGGCCGGACCTTGCAGAAGATGGTGGCCCGTGCACGTCTGCGCACCGTGCTTGAACGAGGCGCGCCGACCGATGCCACCCCCGATTTTCAGTATTTGCCGTACACCAGCGGCAAGATCGAAAGCATCACGCTCAATAACTCGACCCAGTTCATGGCCACCGAGCAACTCACGGGGTGCGCGGTGACGGTAAGCCGCACGGGGGGAGCGATCAGGGTGTCGCATGTCGCGGCCAACGTGATGGACAGCCAGACCTGGCGCCTCTCGCATACGGCCAGACATATCCTTCGCGAGGAGACCTATGGGGAAATTGCCAGTTTTGCCGGGGCCCGGTCTGGAAACACCTGGGTTTTCGGTTACCAGAGCTATGCGCCCACGCGTACGGGGATCGCCGCGCGATCGGGGGCGCCGGTGTTTCTTCCGTGGTAGGTACAAGGTGCCTTTACCCGCAAGGTCGGGGCAACGGGGCAGTACACCCTCGGGGCGATGACCTTGTGGTGAGGGGGCTTGTGCTGTAGGCGGCACTATCGGGGAAAATGACCTTCGCCCGCCTGAAACAGGGCGGGCGAAGGATCGATCCAACATCAGTGGCGTGCGGGTCGTTGGAGGACATGGCGCTGGGTGGCGAATGCGCCACGCTGAAGTAGCTCATGTGCGGGGCAACGCCTGCCAACGGGATGTCCCCGGCAAGGCCGTCAGAAAACCGCGTAAAAAAGCGTATCCCCGGCGGCTCCTAGCAGGGGCCAACACAAGGGTGGGTCACGGCGTGGGCCCATGATGCGGCTGTGCTGGCGGTCATCGTTTCGCCACGCACTGATCAAGAACGCGCCTCAACACAACGGACATCGGGTAGGTGTGCGGCCCGGAGCTCTGCTAACGTGGCTGCTGGCTGCTAGGTGGGTTTTTAATACCTTGAGCAAAGCCACAGCGACGACCGAGCATGTTGTTCGATTGGCCGATGGCCATTAAACGGTTCACCCAATCGGCTCGCTAGTGTTGGTCTTGCTGACTTTCGAATTTCTCCTTCACCGCCACATTCAGTAAACGCAACACCATGATTTTCCTAGAGAAAGTCGGGGTTTTGTGGTTTTTTGCGTCCGAAAAAAGGCCATATGGGACTGAGATGGGACTGGAGCGCTATTTTGGTGCGCAACATAGAGGCCAGTGAATGGTTGACTGACCTCCGCCAGCGAAGAGATGAGCTAAGCTTTTTCGAACTCAAAACCGAGAACGACCTCCATGTCATCTGACGCTCAATCCAACGTTGCCGTAGCAGATGCTTTGACACTGCTTCTGCACAACCAGCATGCCTTGGCGGCGGCGATAGAGGAGGTCACTAAATGGCTTTCAGAATGGCGTAAAGTCCGTTGCAGATAATGCAGTCGTGGCCATGGAAACTCTGGACGGTAATGCGAAAGCGATTACGGATGCGATAACGCGTATACGGCAATTTTATTGAGTCACCTTGGTAGGCAAGTCTGGATCGATGGCGTAGACAGAGCGAATAGAAGGCATCCTCGCTGCGCCAACCTGGAACAGCTTGGGAACAAGGAGTCACCATGCAGTTATACGATGTGGATGAGGTCCAAGAGCTGTTCAGTGTCACAGAGGTCAATGAAGCACTGCGAGAGGGCTGGCGAATTGTCGCCGTTGTGTCCTCGGCGGAACCGAACACAGGGGAGAGGGCGCCGGTGGCCTGTTACGTATTAGGCCGCTATATCTAAGATGGGAAGGGGCTGTATGGTCAGCCTGTGCGTGGGTAGGCGGTTTTGTTCCGGTTACAAACCTTCTGTTAATCGAACACAAGAAACCGCCTATACGGCGATTTTCTTGCTCTCTGGTCACCAATCTTCTGGACGCTCGGCATGCTGATGTAGCACCCGGTATATTCTGATCGTCGCCCCCTTTAGTGTGTAAATCGCTCGATAGGGGTATTTCGAGATGATCAGCTCGCGGCAATCGGGAATATCTGAAGCCTTGCCCATTTGAGGAAAGGTCTCAAGCATCTGCAATGCTTCGATGATATGAAACACGACGCCTTCTGAGGATTCAGCACCTAAAAACGGCGCGTAGTGTTCGTAGATACCATCGAGATCACTGTCCGCTTTGCTTGTTAATGCGATTTTCGGCACGGGCCACCCACTTAGCCTTAACGGCATCCAAGTCGACTAGGTTGCCTGCCTCTGCATCCGCAATACCTTCAGCTATGGCTCGAAAATGCCAAGACTCGGACTCAACGTAACGTGCTAACGCACGCTTGAGATGGTATTGGCGATCCCGATCGGTTGCTTCGGCGAGTTGATCGAGCTGATTGATCAACTCAGATTCCACACGAAAGGACAGGACAGGCGAGACCATGATAAACACTCCAAAACGATTTGTATACAATGTATTCAGTTGATATCTGTGTCAACACTATAGCCAAACAATAACTATGTCAACAAAGCCGAATACAAATCCGAAGCCGTCATTGAATTGGTGCTCCGAATTGGGCTCCTGTAATTCCAGCCTATGTTCAATCGGCCCCCACATCTGAGCCAGATGTGGGGGCCTTTTTTGGATGGCACGGAAACCAAGCTGACCTAAACAGGACTGCCAGACCCGGTAATCTGGTTTGACGCACCGATCGCGCTTTGAGCAGGTCGCGCAACGTGGCCACGTCGGCCGGCTTCTGTTTGTGTTCGGCGGCGCGCTCGCAGAATTCGTTGAGGTTAATGGCGATCACGGCCGGGTCACTGCTGTGGTCGACCACAGGGTCCTCACTCAAGGATTCGAGGTAGTCGTAGACCTCCCAGAATTCAGCGACGGCCGGGTGGTCGGAACTGATCAAGGCCTGGCGCTCGATCGCCATACGGACGATTTGCCGTTGCGTGGCGGCGACTTGCGGATCACTCAATTTCAGCACCAGGCGCAGTCCATCCAGCAGCGAGAGTGGTGGTTCTTGCTGATCCGTTCCACGCGGATGTAGCGATCTGTTCGACGTGGAAATCACGCTTGAATTTGTCGAGCCGCAGTATCTGGCCGAAGACCCTGCGGGCGAGATCGCAGCCTTCGGTAAGACCTGGGCGTTTGTCCCATTTGATCTGTGGATTGCAGAGCGCGGCGAGGTGGCCACCGATGGCCGGGCGTAGCATGTTCGAACTCGACATTCGCGGTCGCTTGAGCGTACGCGAACAATGGGCGTTGCTGAGCCTGCCGCCGCAATTACGCCGCCGCTTGCTGAACCAGGTCACCAAACGCGTGCGGACGATGAGCCGCAAGCGAGTACGTGAGCAGAAGAACCTGGACGGCACGCCCTTCGCTCCACGCAAGGGCGACAGCAAGGGAAAAAAGAAGATGGAAGCCGGCCTGGCCAAGTTGATGGTGGTCACCCGGGTGTCCTCTGATGAAGCGGAATTGGGCTGGAAAAACGCCCTGACCCGATGGGTCGCCGCGCAGCAGCACAACGGCGTCAGTGAGCGCCGCACCGCCCAACAGATGCGCCGATGGAACAAGACTCCACCGGGTTTGGCAGCAACCGACAAGCAAGCCAAGCGCTTGCGCCGTTGGACTTCCGTGTGCGCCAAGCAGGCAAAAAGACGCTGACCCGGCCGTCTGTGGCGTGGATTCAGGAGCATGTTAATTACGCCAAAGCCGGCCTGTTGATCCGGATCCTCAACGACCAGCGCAGCGAAAGCACCGGCGCGCAAAGCTGGGAAATCACCTTACCGAAACGCCAGTTCATCGGCGCCGAAACTGAACGCGAAACCAATCTCCTGATTAACCAGGTGTTGCAACAAATCCTAACTTCACCCCGCTAACGAGGCACTGCATGGCACTCGGTCAAGTCACCGTCGACAATCTCAATCTAGGCCAGGGTGCCGTGACAGAGGTTGAGCGTTACTTTCTTTTCATCGGCCCTGCGGCCAAAAACGTCGGTCAGTTCATCCCGCTGAACACCGACAGCGACCTGGACGCCGCGCTTGGCATTCCAGCGAGCGACCTTAAAACGTAAGTTACAGCCGCACGCCAGAACGGTGGCCAACGTTGGGCCTGCATCGCGGCCCCGATCGGCCCAGAAGGTGACTGGGCCACCGCGCTGCAGAAAACCCAGCACAGGGCGTTTCAGTAGAAGCGGTGGTTATCACCAAGCCCGTGGTGAAGGCTGACGAACTGACGGCCATGCATGACGCCGCCGTTGCGCTGAACAACACCTACGGCCGTCGTGTTTTCTTTCTGGCAAGCACCGCCGACATTGCCGTCGACCTTGGGCACAGTACCTGAGCGAGCAAAAAGCGTTGGTAGCGGGTCTGGCAGCGCCGCGCGTTTCACCGCTGCCGCAACTGCACGGTAATGACCTGGGCGTGCTGGCTTGCCGCTTGGCCAATTCGGCAGTCAGCATCGCTGATAGTCCGATGCGTGTTGCCACCGGTCCGGTGTTGGGGCTTGGCGACGTGCCTATCGATATGGAGTTGATACCGCTGCCGTCCGCTGTGCGCAGCGAACTGGATCGGGCGCGTTTCTCCGTCACTCAGACCTACCCGGACTATCCAGGTGTGTACTGGGGTGACTGCAACATGCTGGACACCCCAGGTAGTGACTTTCAGGTCGTGGAATACCTGCGCATTACCGACAAGGCCGCGCGCCTGATTCGCCCGCTGCTGATCCGCCGTGTCGCCGATCGCCGCTTGAACAGCACCCCCAACAGCATGGCGGTGAACACCAACCAACTAATGGCGCCGCTGCGTGCCATGGCCAAGTCCATCAAGTTCGCCGGCGAGGTGTTTCCTGGTGACATCGAGCCGCCAAAGGATGGCGACCTAGTGCTGGAATGGCAGAGCAAAACCAAGGTCGCGGCCTTCATCAAGCTCAAACCTCTCAACTGCCCGAAAGACCTCACGGCGAACATTGCCCTGGATCTTTCCACCGACAAAACGGAGTAACGCCCCATGGCAAAAATTGGCGGCAAGAACTTCGACGTGAAGCCTGGGCGATCTGTCGCTGCACGTCGAAAGCTGCACCTTGGACGTTACTGACAACTCGGCTGTGGCCCAAACCCGGGGCGTGCCTGACGGATACGTGGAGGGCGACGTGGCCGCTGCCGGCGAACTGGAATTGGACAGCTCCAACTTTCAGTTGCTGATCGACGCGGCGCGATCGGCGGGCAGCTTCCGCAAGCTCAAGCCATTTGACGCTGTGTTCTTCGCCAAGGCCGGCGAAGACGAGGAACTGCGCGTGGAAGCCTTCGGCTGCAAGGTGAAGATCTCCAGCCTGTTGTCGATCGACCCGAAAGGTGGCGAGAAAACCAAACACAAGGTGCCGTTTGACGTCACCAGTCCTGACTTCATTCACATCAACGGCGTTCCGTACCTCGACGCTACCGAGATCGAGGGGATCCACTAATGGTGGATTGGTTCGACCGCGCCCAGGAGCTGGAGCAGCGCCAACGTGACCAGGCAATCAAAGCCCAGTTGCTGACGCCTGTGCCGGTCGGGCCAAGCCTGACCCATTGCCAGGACTGCGACAACGAGATCCCGCCGGCGCGCCAGGCACTGGGCGGTAAAACGCGGTGTGTCCCGTATCAGACGGGCTTTGAGCAGAGTAAACGCTGATGAGGTTTAGCGCGGCGCTCAATGGCATGCCGCTGGCAGCTCGTAAAAGCATGACGTATGACCAGGGCAAGGAAATGGCCAGGCGCGCCGAAGTCACGCAGGAGACGGGGATTGCTGTTTACTTTGCTGACCCGCACAGCCCCTGGCAACGCGGGACCAACGAGAACACCAACGGCATTGTCCGCCAGTTCTAGCCGAAGAGAACCGATCTGTCCAAGCACAGCCAAGAGGAGCTGGATAAGTTTGCGTATTTGCTGAACATCCGACCACGCAAGCGATTTCACTGGCTGTGTCCGATCGAGGTATTCACTCAGCTCATGGGCTTGCAACATGAGGCTCCTGCTTCAATTCAATAATAGTGTTGCACTCAGCTCCTGCAACCGCCGGGTCATTAATCGCCGTCCCTTTCGTGCTACTTGTCTGCATGGTCGTCTTCACTTCATTTGAAAGCGACGCTGCTTGAAGGGAGTCGAATAGGGGTATAATCAAGTCTTGGGGGAGGTGAGTGGAAGAGTAACTTTACTTTATTTAAAAAATGGCAAAGGCCATAGCTTGGATCTGAAATCAGAAATTTTCGTTTGGCGGTCTTTGGCAGGGAAAGACTGTGGTATGCCGGCATTTCCCCAGGTTCGGGTTGGCCGTTGATGTTCAACGCGTTTGCGTGAAGCGCCGCAGCCGGTAGGGCGTGACGGTCATGGCGCGTTAAAAAACACAAGGAACATCCGCAGGTGCCCTAGGTTTTACCCATGCCGGGTGAGGGCGGGTCGAACTGGTCGCAACTTGATCCAACGCGTTATTGATGACTCACCCAGTTTGCCGGCGACCTACCTCGAAACAGGCTAAAGATGACAGGGCCAGCCAAGCCCCCAGCCGCGGGCCATGGACGCGCGAAACGGATGCAGGCGCGGCCATCGGGGAACAGGCCCATCACGGAGTTGACAGGGACAAGGCGCGCACTACTGCTTGAGGTTGTCGAACGTGCTGTCCATCGTCTGCACCGCAGGCAGTTGTTCGTTGAGGCTGGTGAGTTTAACCGGCACCGTGGCGGAATAGTTCAGGCACAGTCTGGGCTTGTTGCCCAGTGCCTGCCAGAAAATGCTCAAGCCATGCAGTTCCGAGGGGGATATCACGCGGGTGTACGCCCCGGGCATGCCACTGATTTCACGATTGTTGATCAGTGCATTCAACACACAGTTCATGACACGCATCGACTGGCTATTGGCCGCGGTGACGTGGCTGCTCTTGTTGCTGTCCCAGTAGGTGATCAAATAGTCGCATCGAACATTGACCGAAGGGGCGTCCAGAGTGCCGGTGCTGGGCGAATAATGACGTGCCCCCGATGAACGCAAGGCCAGATCCTCCTGAAGGCTGTACAGAAAGATGTTGACGGTCGGTGTCGTGGGCGTCTCATCTGCCGTAGGAATATTAAAGTCCAGCTCAATGCCCTCGGGGACATAGGTCCTGATGGCGCTTTCAATGTGCTGATTGAGTTCGATAATAGTGGTGTCGGATGGAATGATCATCGTGTGTTCCTCATTGGAAGGCGACTTGCCCGGTTTTGGTCATTTCACGCTGCAAGGCATGGCGAATATGGTGGGTGCTGATTTCGTGCGCCGCTTCTTCATTGGCCAGCCAGGTGGCGAGCAAGGCCACGTTGCGGATGTTTGCGCCGGACACCTCGGCAATGCGCGCGAAATGATTGAAATCGACATCCTTGGCCAGGCGGATCTTTTCCGGCCAGATGGACTGCCACATGCGGGCGCGGGTTTCGGCGTCGGGAAGCTGGAACTTGATGATGAAGGTCAGGCGCCGGGTGAACGCACTGTCCACGTGCGACAGGTTGTTGGTGGACAAAATGACCAGCCCCGGATGGTTCTCCAGGCGCTGCAGCAAATAGGACACCTCAATGTTGGCGTAGCGGTCCTGAGCATCCTTGGTCTCACTGCGCTTGCCAAACAAGGCGTCGGCCTCATCGAAGAACAGCACGCCACTGTCCCTGGCCGCCAGATCAAATATTTTGGCCAGGTGCTTTTCGGTTTCACCCACGTATTTGTTCACCACCGTGGACAGGTCGACCTTGATCAAATCGACGTTCAACGCCGAAGCCAGTACCTCGGCGGCCATGGTCTTGCCGGCACCGGAAGGGCCGTGCAGCAGCGTACTGACGCCCAGTCCGTAATTGAGTTTCTGACCAAACCCTTGTTCCAGCGCATAGTCCCGATGGCGGATCGCGATCAGTACCTCGTTCAGCTGTTGCTGCAAGGCCTCAGACACCATCAGGTCCGCCAACGTGCGCTCAGGTTGAAGGCGCAGGGCCAGGTCACCGAAATTTTGCTGAGAGTTATGCTTGAAGGCGGTGACTAGGTCGCGCTGACTCAAGCGCGCTTCGGGATCGCGTTGCCGACGATAGAGCTGCGCCTCCTCCAGCGCCTGCACCAGTCTGGAGGGAGGCAGGCAGAAGCGGTGGGACAAGGCCTGCAGGTCCACCTGTTCATCCACCGATTCGGGGTCAAGGTAGGTGCTGAGTACATTCAGGCACTCGCGCGGGGTGATGTCCGGCATCTGCAAGGTGATGTGCGCCGCCTCACCCAGGCGCGCTGCCGGCTGCGCGTTGTCCTGCAGGATGACGATCGGTTGCGGGCAGGGCCTGGCGTGTTGCCCCAGTAGATAATGCAGGCGCTTGCGCGAGGCACTGAAGGGAGCCAGACCTCGCAGCAGCAGGCACGCGTCCCTGAGCTGAACCTCTCGCAAGGCCAGTGAGATCGTATGCAAAGCATCGTCGTCATTACCGGCCAGCATCTCCAGGTTCAGCACCAGGCACGGCAGATCCAGCATGCCGGCGGCCGCGCCGACAGCGTGCTCGCGATCACTGCCAAAGGCGCCCTTGAGCGTGACGCGCGCCGCCGCTGTGTACGGCGGGCGGACCAGCGCGCGACTCAACTGCCGGTTAAAGGCGTGCAAGCGTTCACTGGCCGGTTCCAGAGGGCTGGCCCAATGAGCGCAGGTGTCGAGCAGGGGGGGCAGGTAGTCGTGGCCAATTAAAAAGTGGTAGAGGGAGACGTCAACCTTGACCTGGGTCACGCTCGGGTCATGGGGTTTAAGCGCTTCCACATGAATCAAATCATGCTTTCGCAACGGGGCGTCGGGTAGAAGAAGGGCTTCGTACTTCAGTTTTTCCAGGGGCGCCGAGGCGAGCAGGCTCACTAAAAAACTGAAGCTGGGGAAACGCAGTTCGTGGTTACGTTGGGCATTGGAAAACTGCCAGCAATACTGTGAATCAAAATGCGGGAGCAGGGCGAGCAGCAGAAGGTCTCGCTCGGTGTTACTCAAACAAAACTGCTTGACCAATTGCCCCAGGCGAGACCCTTGATGGGTCTCTGCGCCCTCTGTGACATTCTTGCTATCGAGTCGCTCCTCAAGCCAGGCGGGGACTTGAGCGAGGCTGTCATCCGGCGCGGGTTCCGAATGCTTCAAGTTGAGCCGGTGAAGATGCAATTGCAGCGTTTTATCAACGCGCTTGAGATGTTCCACTGTGTACAAGTAGTTGTCACTGGCACTCATTTCGAGTTCTAACGCCAAGTCTGTCGAATCCATTCTGTCTCCCTGAAAACAATTAATGTGTTCTGTGCAGGCGTCCGTCGCCCTACAGCGCGGTGGCCCGTCATGCACGAGCAGCTGGGCAAGATTATTACGGCTCATAATTATAAAGACTCTCAAGTGGCTATTGGCAGCGCCAGTATGAATTCATACTTGAGTTGACACCTCAGTTGATGGTGCGTAGGCAATAGGACTTGCTCGTGATAACTAGGCGTGCTGACGTTGATGGCGAACGATGCGAAGTCTGAAAAAGTACGTGTCATTGAAGCTTTTAAATGTTGTGAGTACAGTTCAATTGCACCGCCGCTTTTATGGGAAAAGATAATCGGTGCGCACATCGTTACTTCTGCGTTAAATCGCTGGCAGGCCGCGAGTCATTATTTCACGGGTTGACGGCGCCGCAACTACAACAAACTAACCAAGTAAAGGAACACTTAATGGCTACTACAGTAGATCAGATCGCCACGACCTACCCCATTCCGACCTACCGGTATCGCGTGGCGGTCGGTGATCAGGAAATGGCATTCAGTGCCGTGTCGGGACTGGAAGTTTCCTATGAAACCATTGAATACAAAGACGGCACCGGCGGTGTATTTCGCATGCCTGGCCAGGGGGCGGCCGTCAATATCACGCTGCGCCGCGGCATGGTCGTCGGAAAAAGCCAGCTGTATGACTGGATCAGCTCGATTTCCTTGAATCAGGTGGAAAAGAAAGACATCTCGGTCAGTTTGACCAACGCGTCGGGCAGCGAACTGCTGGTGACCTGGAACATTAGCAATGCGTTCCCGACCAAATTGTCATCACCCAACTTTGATGCCAGCAGCAATGAAGTAGCCATTGAAGAACTGAGTCTGCTGGCAGATGCCGTCACGACTAAGTTTCACTAATTTATCTGGTTTTTTTAAGGAACGCTTATGACGACTGATACCACGTACCCTGGCGTATACGTCGAAGAGATGGCAAGTCTCTCGCTGTCCATTTCTTCTGGCGCCACGGCCATTCCAGTGTTTGCGGTGAAAGACACTGACAAAAACTTCAACACCACTCGCCAAATCGTATCTTGGCTGGATTTTACGACCAAGGTCGGCACCTTCGACCCGACCAACACTCTGCACGTAGCCCTGAAGACCTACTTTGAGAATGGTGGCGGTTATTGCTACGTCGCGCAGGTCGAGAACCTAGTGCGCGATGTGCCCAAATACGATGACATCACCTTGCTGGTGGCAGCGGGCGAAGACATCAGCGCCGCGGTGACCACGCTGTGCGGTACCGGAAAATCCATGTTTGCCATTGTCGACGGTCCGGCCAACGAGCTCGATGACACCTATGTATCCGCGTACGGCAAGACCCCCAATGCGGCTGTGTATTACCCGTGGCTGAAGGCCAACTGGGCCAGCACCACCGATACCAACGGTGGCACCGTGTACACCGACATTCCGCCAAGCGCGGCGGTCGCCGGGGCCTATTGCTCGGTGGACCGTGACCGCGGTGTGTGGAAGGCACCGGCCAACGTGCCTCTGTTTGGCGGCGTGACGCCAAAGTTCAAGGTCAGCGATTTTGAACAGGGTCAATACAACAAGGGCATGGCGGTCAACATGATCCGTCAGTTCACCGACTCGGGCGTCTTGATCTGGGGCGCGCGCACCCTACAGGACTCCGATGACTGGCGTTATGTACCGGTTCGTCGCCTGTTCAACAGTGCCGAAAAAGACATCAAGAAGGCCATGGCGTTCTCCGTCTTTGAACCTAACAGCCAGCCGACCTGGGAACGGGTACGGGCGGCCATTGAAAACTATCTGCGCAAATTGTGGCAACAAGGCGGGCTCATGGGTAATACCGAAAAAGAAGCCTTTTACGTGCAGATCGGCAAGGACGTCACAATGACCGATGACGATATCAAGCAAGGCAAAATGATTGTCAAAATCGGTATGGCTGCCGTTCGTCCTGCTGAGTTTATTGTACTGAGCTTCTCTCAGGAAGTGGGCGCGACCTCCTGATAACAGAGGTCATTTCGCGTACACGCATTGCATAGTATTGAGTTCTAGCGAACGGATATTGATCAGTGCGTCCGGACCCGTCGACGATGTTGTCATGGGGCATTGAAGACACTCCGTGTTGATGGGGCAGGGGGTACTTCAGGCTTCATGACAATCTCGATGCTCACTTTGTGCGCCACTGCGCTCACTCCACAAGGAAAACATGATGAACATGTTGCAGCCTGGGGTTGCATTCTCCGAGTCCACGGTCACGTTACCGATATCGGAAGAAGAGACCGCCGTTCCGGTGTTTATCGGTTATACCGAAAATAGCGTAGCGAAGAGTTTAATTTTTATTGAATCGATGGCCGATTTTACCGGCCTTCTCGGTGGCCCGGATACTTCAGGCGACAAAGCCTCGATCCTTTATTACGCCGTCCAGCATTACTTTGATAATGGCGGGCATCCTTGCTTCGTCTATCCGGTCGACAGCTACACGGTCATGACCACCTGCACTAGTGACGTGATTGCGGCGGCACTGTGCGCGGCGGCCGGGTCGTTGGCGATCCTGCAGGAGCCGACCCTCACACTGTTGTCCATTCCAGATATCGTGCTGTTCGATGGCGATGTCAGCACGGACAACTGGGTGCTGGTGTGGCGAGCGATGTTGCAGGCCTGCCAAGGCAAGACAGGGCTTTTCAGCCTGCTGGATGCGCCGGCCTCCGAGGAGGCGGCCATGGCTTGTGCCAAGGCCGATGGCCTGGTGGCGAGCGAACACGGGGCGGCCTACTGGCCCCGGCTGATCAGCGATTACAAAGGCGCCGGCGGCCAGCCGATTGTCCTGCCACCATCCGCAGCCGTGGCGGCGGTCATTCAGCAGACCGATCGCGATCGCGGGGTGTGGAAAGCACCGGCCAATATGGCCTTGGCCCATGTGATCCAACCGGCGATCTCACACCTTCAAGCCGACGGGCTGCTCAACCACAATAGCCCTTCGATCAACCTGATCCGGTCTTTTCCCGGTCGCGGGATCCGGATCTGGGGTTGCCGTACCTTGACCCCCTTGGCCAATTCGCCTTGGCGCTACGTTCAAGTCAGGCGCCTGTTGTCTTACATCGAGACGAAACTGATTCGGGTCGGACGCTTCAGCGTCTTTGAACCGAACAACGAGATCACCTGGCTGAAACTCAAAAGCCGGGCCCGCACTTGGTTACGCAAATTGTGGCTCAAAGGCGGCTTGTTCGGCGGCATGGAGAAAGACGCTTTTGAGCTGATCGTCGGGCTCAATGAAAGCATGACCGAAGACGATATCAAGGCCGGCCGATTGATCATGAAGGTCAAGGTCGCCGCCCTGTATCCGGCGGAGTTTATCGAAATTCACTTGCGCTTCGATCGTTTGGAAACCTCCCCGCAGGGTGACAGTCAGGAAACCGAACTATGAAGGCCTTGGACCAACTGTTTGAACCGTCGGTGTCGCACCGATTTTTAGCCACCATGTTTTTCAAGAACATCCCAAGTCCCTTGGATCTTCGCTTTCAGCGTATCTCCGGTCTGGGCCGGGAAATGAGGGTCAGCGAGCACCGTGAGGGCGGCGAAAACGAAGGCAGCCTCTACCTGCCGGACCGGGTCACGCATCCCACTTTGGTGTTGGAGCGGGGCGTCATGGTCGTGACCCCTTTAACCCTGATGTTCAATGAAGTCCTGAGCAGCTTTGATCCCCAGTACCTTGATCTGGTGATCATGCTGCTCAACCACCACTCGTTGCCGATTTGCAGCTGGACGGTCACCGATGCCCTGCCGCTGAGCTGGCATACCGGGGATCTGGATGCCATGAGCAATACCATTCTTATTAATCGACTTGAGTTGGCCTACAGCGATATGCAGTGGCTGGGAGTGAAGGCATGACCATCGAAATTCAAGAACTCATTGTCCAGGCCCGGGTCACCGACACGTCGGCTAAGACGAACGCCGGTGGCGCCTCGCTGGCGTCGTTGGGGCGCATGGAGCAAGACCGCCTTGTCGAGCGAATCGCTCAGCGGGTCCTGGAAAGTTTACGTGATGAGCGGGCGCAATGATGGGGTTATTAGAACGAGGTCTATCCAAGCTGACGATCACGGCGTATCAGGATCGGGAGCTGCGCAAGCAGATTGGCAGCCTGCAGGCGATGTACAACCCGCAGTCCATTGGTTTGAGCTACAGCACCGAGTATGCGTCCGATGAGTACATCAACAGCACCCAGCAAAGCAGTCGCTATCAACAGGTTCGTCCGGGTGTATTGGACCTCAAGTTGATTTTCGATGCCAACTTGCCAGGCAACCACAAGCCGATCGATGGACAGCTGGCGCAGCTGCGCGCCCTGTGCTGCTCAGTGCTGGCTGAAACCAAGGAAACGCCCTTTGTGAAAGTTGAATGGGGCAAGATGAACTGGAGTGGTCAAGGCTATTACGCAGGTCGCATGGCCACAATGTCGGTCAATTACAGCCTGTTCGATCGCAATGCCACACCGTTGCGCGCTGAGGTCGCTCTGAGCTTGAGCACCGATGAAAGCTTGTTGCTGCAAAAATCACAGCAAGGGCTGAGCGCACCGCAGATCGGCACCATTGAGGTGCCGGACATGTGTTCCCTGGCACTGATCGCCAGCATCGCCAGCATCGCTAGCAGTGGGGCGGATTATCTGTCGCTGGCCTCGGCCAATGACCTGAATAGTCTGAGCGATCTTTCCCCTGGGGGCACCTTGATCGTGCCCCCAGCGAGCGGGGTGTGAGCATGAGTACGTCCAGCTCCAGCCCAGCGTGGGAGATCCAATTGTTGTTTGGTCCCGCTCAACAGCCCTTGAGCTACCTGCAGGCGGTTTGGCTTGAGACCAAGTCAACGATCAATCAGGTGCCGTCGGGCAAAGTCGTGCTGTCCGCGCCTGGCGGCACGTCGGCCGACCTCAAAACACTGTCCGATGAGGCCAAGCAATGCCAGCCCGGTACCCAGGTGGTGATCAAGGTCAAGTCTAGCAAATCGCAGGATGTGCTGTTCAGCGGGATTGTCCAGCAGCAAAGCTACAGCGTGCAGATGGGACGTTCGGAGCTGACCTTGAAGTTGCGCCATCCCTTGCAGAAACTGGTGGCCACCCACAGAAGCCAGCTCTTTGAGCAGATGAGCGATAAACAGGTTTTGCAACAGCTGTTACAAGATCATGATATTGCCCAGGGCAACAGCCTGTCGGGGCTGGAGGTCGAGCATCCGCAAATGGTCCAGTTTGGCTGCTCCGACTGGCAGTTCATCAAAGCCCGCCTCAATGCCAATGGTGTCTGGCTGCTGCCAGAGGTCAATGGCGGCGTATCGGTCAAGCCGCCCAAGCTCGCCAGCGGTGAGCCAGAGCATGCCCTGCAGCAGTCACAGGCAACGGCCCAGCCGGGTGAAACCGAGCCGATGATCATCGATGCCTGCTGGCAATTCAATGGACTGGAGCAGCCCGGCAAACTGGCGGTGAGCGCTTGGGACCTGAAGCAACAGGACATGACGCCCAATACCCAGGCCACGTCCTGCAACCTGGGCAGCGATGGCTTGGATCCCGGCCGCTTCGCTATGCCGGACCAACAACAGTGGCTGCTCACCTCCACGCTGAGCCTGATCCAAGACGAGGCCAAGGCATGGGCGGACAGCCGTTATCTGGCCTTGCAGGCCAAGGGGCTGCAGGCCAGCTTTACCTTAGCCGGTGATGCGGGCTATCAATTGGGACAGACGCTGGGCCTGAGCGGTTTTGGCACGCACTTTAATGGCAATGGCCTGATCAGTTCAGTGCAGCACAAATTCAGTCGAGGCAGCTGGCGCACCGTGGTCCTGTTGGGGCAGGACACCTTCAATGACGTCGACGAGCCGTTGCTGCCAAGCGTGACCGGTCTGCAGGTGGGCATTGTCGAGGAGTACGAAGAGGATCCCGACAGCCTTAACCGGTTACGCGTCAACGTCGCGGCCGTGGGCGATAAATCGCTCTGGGCGCGTTTTGCCATGCCCTATGCCAGTAAAGACAGTGGCCTGTGCCTGTACCCGGAGCCTGGGGATGAGGTGGTGCTCGGTTTTTTTGCCGAGGATCCGCGCTATCCCGTCATTTTGGGCTCGATGCATAACCCGCAAAACACAGCACCTTTTGCGCCAAGCCAGGCCAATAACAAAAAAGGTCTGGTCCTGGTCAAAGACGACAAGACTCGACAGCTCTTGTTCGATACGGAAGAAGGCAGTGTGTTGTTGCAATATGAAAAAGATCAATTGCAATTCAAAAGCGGTATCAAGTTAAGTGCCGATCAGGACATGCAATTGTCCGCAGAGAACGTGAAGGTTAATGCCACTAAGAGTATCACGCTCAAAAGCGACGACAAACTGGATGTCAGCGCCAAGGCTTTAAGCGCGACCGGCAATGATTCGGTGAAAGTAAAAGGGAGTGCGATCGAACTTGGATAATACCAACAAGTAGCACGCCTTTTTTATAAGAGCGACAGCAAACGGCTGGTCAGACAGAGCACAGCGCGCCTATTCCTGTCTCTTTGATTTACATCGAGCGAACGATTTTCGGATTTCACGCTATCAGGAGTACACATGAATAATAAAACGAGCGGGATATATGGGCGCGGTTGGGCGTTTCCTCCCTCCTTCATCCTTCCAGTGGGTCCCGGCCAAGGGGTGAGCATGGTCGAGGATCAGCAGGACATCAATCAGAGCCTGCAGATTTTGTTCAACACGGCCACCGGCGAGCGACTGATGCGCGCCGATTATGGGTGCGACCTGAACAGCGTCATGTTCGAGAACCTGTGCGATGACCTGCTGGCCGATATTGAGCGAAAGCTGACCGAGAGCATTCTTCGTTATGAACCCCGCGTGGTCTTGACCTCGCTGCGGGTGACCCAAAACGAGGACAACCCCAGCCAGCTGGATGTCGTGGTCACTTATCGGATTCGTGGCAGCAACACCCAGGCTCAGCTCAGTGCGTTGTTGGACATTACCGATGGCCAGGGAGTCAGCTTCCCATGAGCGAGTGGATCATTATCAACGGTGACACGGTGAAGTTTGACCAAATGTTTGACGATCGCACAGTGATTGCCCCACTCACCACGATCACCGGCAGCGGCCAAGCCACGATTAACAATAAGAAAATCTGCATCCTGGGGGATGAGAAGCAGGTGAGGCTCATGAACGTCCCTTATACAACGCCTAAGCACAGCGTGCCGGGCACAGGAACGCTCACCATCGAGGCGCTGGACCCCAGTCAACAGGCCCGAGAAACCTCGAGCGGGGAGGCGGTCATTATCGAAGGGAAAACGTTCAAGGCGCAATTTTTACCCAGCCAGCCGGCCCTGATGCCCCCTCCGGCGTCCACCCCCGATCTTGTCAGTCCCAGTATGGGAACAGGCAGTTTTACCGCCAGTCAGCAACGGGTCAAGGCGCGCGCGTGGCTCTCACAGGTGACGGTGATGAATGACCCGGATGGGGGCGTCCGTACAGGCCCATGGCTCCCTCGTTAGGTTGAGGGTTTTAAATGATATGGAAAGGAACAGCAATGAAGTCGAACTCAATAACTGCGTCTGAGCAGGCGCCGTTCAAGCTGGATGATCGAACCCTTGAGCAACGCCTAACTTACGTATTCGAATACGCGAGCCAGATTCCGTTTGATGCCAGTCCCCAGCACAACTGGGCCCAGGTGCTTTTCCCCGGTGGGGCTGACGATATTGATCAGCTGGTGACGCTGTATACCTCTGCTGCGCTGGCCGATGGTCTTTTGGCCCCGCAGCAGGCGTTCCTGCTGGCACTGCTCCATCAACTGGAAACGCCGACGGCGCTGTTCAACGCCCTGGCCGACGCTCACCGGCAGCTTTACTACCGAAATTTTCTCGGCCTGAAGGAGCGCGAGGCCGTCTCTGATACCGTGGTCTTGTCCTTTGGGTTGAAAAAGAGCGCGACGCAGTTGCTGCTGCCAGCGGGCACCTTGTTTGGCGCCGGCCAGGACGCTCAGGGCAATCTCGTTCAATATCAGCTGGATCAACCCTTGCAGGCTAACCAAGGCCAGTTGTCGGATGTACGCTGGTGTCGTCCAGTCGGTGCCCAGATGTTCTCCTGCGTCTTGCAGGATATCGGTCAACGCGTGGCTTGGCCTCAAGGGGGCTGTCGCCTGTTTTCGGCGCAAGGGCCTGCCGAACAGCCCGTCGTTACCGGTCGGGTGGTCGCCTCCGATGCCTTGGCCTTGTCAGAAGGCAAGCGAACCCTTCGCATCACGTTTGCCTCTACGCCCGCCGCCGGCCCGATGCGTGCCGAGGTCAGCACCGCAAAAGGCTGGATCGCGTTAACCCCGGGCAATGACTCGAGCTTTGTCCTGGAGGCGGACGGCCCGGCAATCACCCCCGCCAATGGGCTGGATGGCTATATGGCCGACGTGCCATTGTTGAAACTGAGCCGCCAGGACGGTTTGCCGGTACCGGTGGTGAGCAGCATTGCCGTCAAGGTGACGCAGACCCGGCAAGTGCGTTTTCATGCCGATGCCGGTAGCAGCCCGCTGGACCGTGCCTGCTACCCCTTCGGACAAACTCCGCAAGCTGGGGTCAGTTTCATCAGCCTGATGGCCGCCGATTGGTGCCGTAAAACCACCCCGATTAGCGTCACCGTGACCCCGCAATGGCAAGGGCTGCCCGGTGAGTGCTTTGCCGACTGGTACCAGGATTACCCGAATGCCCCCGTCGGCAATCAGGGGTTCCTTGTGCAACCGAAGGTCTATACCGAGAACGGCTGGGAGACCCTGGGTGCGCCCCTGTCGCTGTTTGCCAACGCGCCAGGAGCGCCGGCCGGTATCGCGTTGACCCTGCCCCCGTTCAGCCAGCTCCCGGCCCAGCCCAGCGAGAGCAATGATCCTGAAGACTGGGACAGCCGAGTACGGTTGGAGCTGGTAGGGCAGGGCTTTTTGCAGCCGCCGCTCACCCCCTCGTCGATAACCGCAACGGCGCTCAACCCGCCTTATACCCCGCAATGGAAAAGTCTGGACGTTGAGTACAGCGCCGTTGATAGCACCTTGGGCACACAGTATGTGCTGACGCCTTTTGGTTATACAAACACCGCCGAGGACAAGGCCGCTGCCCTGCCACAGCTTTATCTAGGGTTCAGTTCAATGCAGGCCGGCCAGCATCTCTCGCTCTACTGGAAATTGCAAAGCCCACAGCCGTTGGCACTGGATGTGCAGTACCTGAACCTCACCAATCAGTGGAGTTCGCTCAATGCGACCGTGGTGGACGCCACCGAGGGCCTGTTCGATTCAGGGTTGTGGACCGCCTCCTTGCCGGCCGACGCGGCCAACCAGGCGTCGGCGATGCCGGCGGGGCGCCATTGGATTCGGCTAGTGGTCACCCCGCCAGCGAGCACCTCCGACAGCGCTGTCTCCAGCTATCCCTGGTTGCAGGCGGTGCTCGTCAATTGCATGACGGCCACCTTAAGCCAGGCCCAGAGCCTCGACAGTTCGTATTTTGACCAACCTTTGCCCGCCAATACGATCACCCAGGCGGCCCAGCCCATGGATGGCTTGGGCAGTGTGGTGCAGCCATGGCCCTCGGCAGGGGGACGGGCAGCCGAATCGCCAGCGGTCTTCAACCGGCGCGTGGCGCGACAACTGGCCCATCGTGGCCGCGGGCAGACTTGGAAAGACGTGCGTGCTTTGCTGCTGGCACAGTTTCCAGAGGTTCACGAAGTGTACACCCCCACCCAAGAGGGGGCGTTGCAACCGCGCGCCTCTGATCTGCAAACACTGATGGTCATTCCCGAGCACGGCCAACTGGACAATACCGACGTACTGCGACCGGTGTTCAACCAAGCTCGCCTGGAGGCAATGCGCCGTTTCCTGCAGGCCAAAGCGTCGCCCTGGGCCAAGCTCACCGTCGTCAACCCGGTCTACATCAATGTCACAGGCAAGTACGACATCCAGTTCAGTCCTTCCATCAGCCCTGAATATGGCTACCGCCTGCTGGCTCAAAAGCTGCTTGAGCGTTATCTACCTTGGGCGTGGGACGGGCACAGTGAAGCCATTCCAGGAAGCCGCATCGATTATTACGAGATGTTGGCGTTTATTCAGCGTCAGCCCTTGGTGGAGCAAGTGGTGACGTTTACCTTGAACGATGCCATGGACTCGATTGAGTGCACGCCATCACAGGTCTTAATCCCGCAATGGGAGTCACTTTCCAAATAAAACAACCGGTAGTGAAGATTGACCCGCGTGCGCTTGAAGTCTCAATAATCATCTGAATAAAACAGTGTTTTATACGGATCGCGCGCCCAGTGTATGGAAACGTTCATCAACGATGTCTGCGTACGCTGATACAACACGATTGCTCCCTTTGCCAAACGCACTGGCCGTCGAAGGGTTGGCTGACGCATTTGTTACAGCGACCCGGTTGGCGCCCACGTTTATCTTCAGGAAAATAACATGAAGGATTCTACCGTACCCGCAATACCCACTTCAGACGCCATCCACTTTGATCAGTTGTGGCAACAGGCCCTGTCGGACCTGGGCACGTATGCTCAGGACAGTTGGAGCGACACCGCCGACCATGATCCGGGGGTGACCCTGTTACAAGGCCTGAGTTATGCCGTATCGGATTTGGCCTATCGTCACACCCTGCCACTACCCGACCTGCTCACGCCCGCGCAGCCGACAGGGGAGGGGTTGTTTCCGGTCAGCTTCGGCCCCCATCAGACCCTGACCGGTTCACCGGTCACGGCTGATGACTACCGTCGGGCACTACTGGACCTGCGCAGCAGCGGCCATGGCAGTGCCGGCAGTGAGCGTTTCTATTTTCGTGATGCACAGCTGTTGTTGATGGACGAGAACAGCGACGTCAAATACGGCTATTGGTATGACCAGCAGCTGCGCGAATTTCGTTTTCGCGGTTCGGCGAACAACACAGTGTCCCCCCAGTGGTTTATGTTGCGGGGCGGCTACACGCTGCTGGTTGAATTGAACCGAGGCATCACTCAGGCGCAAGCCGAGCCGGTTTTGCAGGACTTCCTGGCCAACAACCGCAATGTGTGTGAGCTGATCGATCAGGTCGGGTGGCTGAAACCCTGTGATGTGAATCTGCAGTTGGTTCTGGAGCTGGAGGATGATTTTGGCGATGCGCCCACGCTGCTGGCCAATGCGTATACGCTTTTGGAGTCCTATCTCAGTCCTCAAGCAAAACGCTTCAGCGCCGCTGACCTCAGCGCACAAGGCCTGAGCAGCGAAGAGATTTATCAAGGCCCGCAACTTCAGCACGGTTGGATCACCGAGCTGCCCACGCGGCGCGACGCCGCCGCCGGGTACACGTTGAACATCAACCCCCTGACCAACGCCTTGCTGGCCCTGAACGGTGTCAAACACCTGAAAACGCTGGCCTTTAACGCCCAAGGCTGGGAGACCAGTATACCGGCAGGCATGTCTGCACGCCTGTGGGGCGAAGATCCGTTGCAGGTTCTGGCTGACGGCGTCCAGATCAAGCTGATGAAACGTGGGCAGCAGCTCAAAGCGACCAAGGCACAGATTCAGCAGGCATTGCCCCAAGTGAAACTGATCAACGAAACTCCCGTGCCGATCCCCTACGGACGCTTTCGCAACCCGGCGCGCTACTATCCCGTCAGCGATACGATTCCGCCGTGCTATGGCCTGCAGCAATCGCCACCGACCACTGCGGCGCAGCAGCTGTATCAATTCCTGCTGACGTTCGAGCAGTTGCTGGCCAACGACTGTGACCAACTGGCCAATCTGCCGCAGTTGCTGACATTTGATCGCGACGTGACTGAACAAGCCCGGGTACGAGGCGGCCAATGGCCCTTCATCGAGGGGGCGTTGGCCAACACCGTTCATGCCGCTTACAGCGATAAGCTCAAGGTGTGGATCGAGCAGCAGCGCCAGGACTTCGACAAGGAACTGTCGATCATTGGGTATCTATTAGGCTATTTCGGTGATAACCGCTCCAGTCGCACCTTGCTGGAAGGGGGATCCGAGGAAGACTTCCTGACGATTCAGCGCGGATATCTGAAGCAATACAGCGCGCTGGGATACGCTCGAAGCCAATACTCCAAAGCGAACATCTCGGCCCTGCAGCGGCGCATTGCAGCGCGACTGGGGGTAGCCAAGGAATTGTTCGTCGATACGGCCCCCATCGACCTGCGCAAGCTGCCGTTTTATATCATGGAAAATATCAGCCTGCTCCCGCCGGAGCCGGATGTCCGTTATGACGATTTGCAACCGATCAAAGCCATCGCCCTGGACGATCCGGTTCACCCGAACTGGCTGATGGTGACCGTAGACGAGGCGGTAACGGGCCTCAAACCTGGGGTGTTGATGGACCTGGTGGTTCTGCGTCCCGACAACCAGCCTTTTACAGTGCCGACCTGCATCGTGGGCAAGGTCGTCGACCATGTCGTTTACTTTGACGTGAGTGATAACGGGCAGTTGCACTGCGAACACGACAGGCTGATCGCGGCTCTGCAGCAAGACACCCTGCGCTGGTGCAACAGCATGGTGTGGCTAAACGACATGACCTTCGATTTGGCTTATGTGCCAGGACAAGCGGTTGATGAGCCCCAGCCCTGGATTCAAACCGAGCCGTTCCCACGCGATCTGCAGATCAACGATACCCTTGCTATTTACCTGGATTCCACGCTCGATGGGCATGACAAGGTGTTGACGTATGCCAAGGTGGTGGAGGTCAACGCATTCAGTCGAAAGTTACGCATCCAATGGCAATCGGGACCGGCGTTGCCCACCCTGGAAATGCAATCGCAATATCTGTGGCATGTGGTTCAGACGCAGGTCACGGATCGTTTTTCTTTCAATGTGAGCGTGGTCTTCAATAGCGAACTCTTGACCAGCGCCACGGATCCCTACAGGGTTGAGGCCTGGATCAAAAACGTGATTCAGGATGAGTTGCCGTGTCATGTCTCGGCAAACCTGACGTGGCTGAGCGGCACCTCGTTCAAGGACTTCGCCTGGGCGTACACGCGTTGGCAGACCACCAAGCGGGCTAACCTGGGGAAGCTTTCTTATCACCTCATGAAGATGCTCGCACTGGGCATGCTGCCCCAGGGGGGCAAAGGCATCAACGCCATGCGCATTGCGACCGAGCAACAACAGGCCACTGCGACACAGCCGGATTGGGACTTTGATTACATTAAATCTAATTATTTGTTCTATACGCCACCGGTCTAGTTTTAATGGCTTCAAGTTGAGAGTGAATATCCGGGAGCGATGACGGGGCAATGGTCAGTTAGCGCTGTTTTGTTTGCGGCCAATAGTGTGAATGGCTTTAACTTGATAAAGCTTAATAGAAGGCTGAATTCAGACCTTTGTTTACCTGATCGCCTGTTTTCTGGTGAAGTATGGTTCAAACAGGCTAGATGTTCCCGTACGGATTGAAAAGACGTAAGTGTGAGGTTGTCAGCGGCGAAGTTCGCCCTCACGCACGTGGTGTTTTAAACATATTTTAAAAGGAATATAAAATGGCTGATACAACTCAACAGACTGGTGTGGGGCCGACCGTCGAACAGCTGAAGAATGTCTTTGGGGTCGAGCAAGTCCCTCTGGCCTCCAACTTCTCTGATCTGGTTGATGTGGCAGACGTTGGTCGCAAAGCGGCAGGGTTGTCACCGGAACAGGATGGCACGCCCGGCCTGGGTCTGCAGCTCGATGCCGCGCAGAAACTGGCCGTACGTCTGAAAACCGGTGGTGGTATGGCCGTGAGCGATGTCGGTATCAACGTGACGGCCGACACGAGCATGGGCCTCGCCGTCAGGCCCGCCGGGGTGGGCGTGACCCTTGAGCCCAACAAGGGGCTGTCCGTGAGCACGGCCGGTGTGGCCATCAAGCTTGAACCCAACAAAGGGCTGGCTGTCGGCGCTAAGGGGGTCGCGCTAACCCCAGGCAACGGCATCAATCTCGGCACGTTGGGTGTGGGGGTGACTGTCGAGCTTGGCAAGGGCCTGTCCGTCGGTCCCGCCGGGGTGGCGGTGACGCTGCAGCCGAACAAGGGCTTGTCTGTCGGACCGGCCGGTGTCGCGGTGGCGCTGGAGCCTGGCAAGGGGCTAAGTGTGGGCGCCAACGGGGTGGCGGTGCAGCCCGGTAACGGGATTACCGTCAGCACCTCCGGAGTGAGTATTGATCGCACGCAATTACTCGTCCCGGGCATGATCATGATGTTTTCCGGCGCCGTCGCGCCGGCCGGCTGGGCATTTTGTGATGGCGCCGAGGGGCGTCCGGACTTGCGCAATCGCTTTGTTCTGGGCGGCAGCGGCAGTGAAGTGAATACCCAGGGCGGAAGTCAGCTGACGGGGACGGGCGCTGCGAAAGGTTACAGTGTGACGACCAACGCGGCATCGGCCGGCCCCATCTCGGTCAATATCGCCGCCACCGTATTGAGTGAAGCGCAAATCCCTTCTCATAAGCATTTAGACGGGGTGCGCTTCCGTTGCGATAACGATACGCACTTCGATTCAGTCACCGTGTATGGCATAACTAATCCAAGTTATGTGAACAATTCTATCAGTTGGAGCGGAATGCCTAATGGTTGGGGCGCAGCAGCTGCATGGACGAGCTCAACAGGGGGCGGGCAGGGGCATACACACGCCAAAAGTACGGCCACTCAAGGCATGCACAGTCACACCCTGACGACGTTGCCTGCCTATTACATCCTGGCCTTTATCATCAAGCTTTGAGGACTGACCCAAAGACCGTTCTGTGGACGCCTGATGACGTTCACTCACCCTTCTTCGTGCGGGAGCCAGCATCTGAATCGCATTGACCAACTTCGCTTTGTACTGGATGTCAGCATGGACGTGGCCGATCCGGTGCTTGAGCAGTGTCGACGACTCTTCCATCAGCAATGGAAAAAAGAGCTGGCGACCTTGCTCCAGCAGTTCAGCGAGCACGCCGAGGGCACCGTCCGGTTGCCGTCGATCACCCTCGATCTGGGCGAAATCCCGTTGGCGCAGTTTGAGGCGCAGTTCAGTGAGCGACTGATATCCGCCTTGGCTGCAAAGCTGCGGCCGATGAGGTGGGAGGCGCTGGCCAACGCCGAGGTGACCGGCGAGCGCACTGCCACACACCGCAACACCCCGATCGGGCGTCAGGTGCCAGCGCCCAGCCCCTCCCAGCCGGTGTCAAGCACCGCCCCGATGCGCGATAACGAGTCGCCACGTGCGGTGGCGACCACCGCGCTGTCACAGTTTATCGCTTTCTTGCAGAGCGGTATTGCTGCCGCACCGTTGAGTGAACACTTGGCCCGCGCCTGCGATGGTTGGTTGCTCGCCCAGCTCACGGCCCAGCCGCAGGCCTGGCGCGGGCCACTGGCGGCAGGCTGCCTAAGCGCCCATACGCGGGGGCGTTTGCTGCACAGTCTCGGTGACGACGGCTTAAGCGAGGTTAGCAATCTCTTGTTCGAGCGCAAGATTCGATGGGGGGGGCAGGATAAGTGTGCCTGGGCCTTTTGCCTGACAGTCGGGGCGTTAGCGACACAGGCACGTCAGGCACCCTCCACGCTTCAGGCGCCTGAGCGTGACGATTTCAGACCGTGGATGTCATCCCTCAGATTACCGGCGCAGGTACTTGCGCTGCTCGCGCAGACGATTGTTCAGTTGTCTTATCGGCTGGCGGGCACGTCAGCCTCTGCACGTGCCAGCCCCCCGGTGTCGCCCCAAGCGGCCAGGGATGAGTTGCCGTCGTGTGCCTTGAGCGTCTGGCTGCGCCTGCTGTGCTTTGAGTCAGGGCAGTGGCAACACCTGGCGCCTCACCTTCGCCAGGCCCAGCGTCGTCGCTTGCAGCGATGGCTGCAGCCGAGGCCAGCGCTGCAGTGGGGCCAGGCTCAGGACTCCAGCTACACCGCGAAATCCGCCTCAGGGCATCAGGCGCTGGACGCGTCAGCGTCCTCCGCGGCACAGCGGCATGCTTCAGTGACCGCTCGCGCAAGGCAAGCGCCTGAGGCCTCCAGGGATGGGGGCGGGAGTGGGACAGGGCCAGAGTCGGAAAAGGGGGCTGGCCACGACGCAGGAGAGCCTCTTGGGCCTTGGCCCGTCAGTAATGCGGGCTTGGTATTGCTTTGGCCGCTATTACCCGGATTATTTAGTCGTTGGGGGTTGCTGGAGGAAGGCCGATTCATGGATCGGCGCGCTCAAGGCTCGGCGGTGTGTTGGCTCGATGAAGGGGTATGGGATGACGGGGCGCAAGGGGAATGGCGAACGCCCCTCAGCAAACTGCTCTGCGGCATGGATCTTGAGGCGTCAGTGTTTCCCTGGGTCGAACCGGAGGCGCCGGCCATGGCCTGCCTGAATGAACTGTTGGAGGATTTTTTGGCGCAAACCCCCACCCTGGCCCGCTGTAGTGTGCAGGATGCGCGCGGCTGGTTTCTGCAACGTTCAGGGTGGCTGCATTGCCAGGATCAGCAATGGACGTTACAGGTCGAGGAAGATGCCTGCGATGTCTTGCTGTTTGATCTACCTTGGTCAAAAAATCAGGTGGTCTTACCTTGGATGAACCGTCCGCTGAAAGTTATATGGCCTTGAAGCGCTCGTCCGTGCGCTGTATGTCTTGAAGTTGTCTGTAAAAGTCGATTGAAGTGCTTTGAATATCACCTGGAAAGTTAGGGGGCGGCCAAGCTGTGTGCGCGTTTTTAACTATACGGCCCTCGTCACAAGTTGGTTTTGTAGCCGGTGAAACGATAAACAGTGCCTGACTTCAGACCCACGTCACGCTTCTTTGCCTTCCGAACCCGGTATTAAACTCGGATGTACCTATAAACAGTAAGGAGATAACTATGCCCAGATATTCCGCCGCGCCCCTGGCCCGGCAAGAATCCTACTCAGATGATATGGACTGGGAGCAGGAAAGTGCTTACCGAGGTCCGGCCTATGCACAAGGCGCCTCTCATGGCAGCACGGGCCTGGCGCCGCCGCGCTGGAAGTATGAGTACGAGCGCCCGGGAGGAGACGATTACTGGCATCGGGAAAGCCAGCCCAGCCCGCGATTTTTCGCCAAAAACAAGCATCAGCATGTTTGGGGGTCAGACCGGCCGATTAACGGCAATGAACTGGGCAACGGGCGGGCGGACAGTACCATGCCGCTGGACGTGCTCAGGAGAAGGAAAAGCTTTACCCAGCGGCCCATCGCCATTGTGTCCGGCAGCCACGGTGCCTGGCACGGCAACGACTGGGACAGTACCGGCGCGCGGGACCAGGGTCTGCATGAACAGGCCTTTTTGACGGAAGACGCCGAGAAGCGCTTAGGCTCACTCTTCACACCGAATCCGACCGGTGCCTTTGAAGGCTATTCTCGCGGGTCAAAAGTCAAAGGCGACCTGACGGGCTATGTGCTGGAAAGAGATCCGAAAAGCGGCGACGAATACTATGTGTCTGCTTCGGCCAAAAAGGGCAGTTTTGAAAGCCGGCTGCGGATCTATGACGGCGCCAAGATGACGGAGCCGAACTTCAGGAGGCTGGTGGGCGACCTGGGCAACCATGTCATCCTCGGCTATTGCTTCAGTCGAAACGATGAAGGGTTGAGGTACAAGGGCGGAGCAACGCCTCTGGCGCCTGTGACAAGCTATCTGTCTCGCGCGCAAATACCGTTAGCTTACGGCCCGTTCAATGCGGACGAAGGAACGATCGTCAAGGACGGGCGGAATACGATTGCCGTGCCTGCCGGGGCGTACATCGAAGACGCGCCGGGGAACTGTTTAACGATTCATTTCTCGAGGAGAAAGGTGATCACAACGCGTTCGACCACCGAGTTGTGGGAGCCGCCTCAGTACAAACACTCCCGTAACCTGCAGGCACCCACCAAGGCGGTGTACAAGGCACACAATCCATAACCGACACGCCTCATCTGCTGCAGACAAGACGCCCGCCTGGCGCAAAGGTCCAACCAAGGACTTTTGCGCCAGGCGGGCGTTGTGATTCAGGCCTGTTTCCCGTTGCTTCATCGCCTTGCGCCGTGCTTGTCTACGGGATGGGGTTCAGCAAGCGGTAAAACAGCTCCTCACCGCACCGAACACGGCCTGTGGCGTTAAATCACATTGATGGTGATCGTGAAGTTGACGGAAAAGGCCCCGGGTACCAGCGGCGAGCCATTCTTGTAATACCGAAACGTCAGCGGAATGGGGGTGACGGGGCCACCATTACCGGCCGTGAGGGTCAGCCAGGTATTGCCATCATCCTTGGAGTATTGGCCGCTGGTGCTCACCCCCAGCGGCTTCCAGGGCATGTTCCCATACGTCTGCCCGAAGGTGACCGGGGTGTTGTTCATCAACAACTGAATGCCGATCGGGCTGCCGCTGGCCGGCAAACCGACGCCGTCAGCCGCGCCAGGAAAACTCGCATGAAAACTCACCTGGGGCTGGTTCAAGTTCGTCCCTTCGCAGCTGAACTGCCAGTTGGTGGCCAACTGGTTGGTGGAGATTGCGCCGGTTCCGGTGACCCCATCGAAGTCAGACACATTGACGCTGTCCAGCGTGAAGACATAGGGGCTGGCGGTTTGCGAGCCAATTTTGAACACCCGGCAGTTCGGTGAGGCAATGGAGATCGTATTGGCGGCAGCACTGACAACCACGACCATTGGATTGCGGTCGGTGGGCGAGGGGGTGTTGTCGTCAGCGTAATAGCGAAAAGCCCCTGCCGCCGGGAAGCTGACTTTACGCACCACCGCTGAAGGCGGAATCGGGCCTGTGCGAATGATGGAGATCCGGATGCTGAACGAGGGTGTGGTCGCAATCCCCACAGCGCTGACCTTGGCCGACGAGGTGGACACGACGAGCGTATTGCCTTGCGGCCCCGGTACCGCACCGGGAAACTGCAGCCGAAGGCCGACGCCTGGAATATTACTGGGCAATATAAAACCATTGGCCGTGGGTGTCGCTCCAGGCGGGGCCTCGTAAACCGTCTTCAGGAACTTGTTTCTCAGGGGCATCCCCAACGAAAGGCAGTTGTTAGTGCGAAACGTCGTTTGAAAGGTTCGATCACTCATCAGGCTGTCGACGGGCAGCGTCCCTACTTCCCACCAGGTGCCTGCCGAGAAAACGCTGGCCAGCCGGAAGTTCGCGGTAGAGCTGGGCGATCCATCGATGGTGTTCAGCTGCATGATGCACCCGCCCGCATGGGCGAGGGTACTGAACGTGCCGCCACAGATCAGGGTAAACATCACCTTGATCATGGTGCGATGGATTTTCAGGTTTTTCAGGAACTGATACATGTGCATCACTCGATGGGTTTGCAGACGCCCGTCGCCTGGGGCATTGACGTCAAACCTCCGGCAGAGGGGGTTAGCGATGACAGTTGATAAGCGATCGCGCACTTCTGGGTCGCGGTCAGGTTGACCCACAGCACGCCCTTGTTCGCAATGCCGCGGACATAAATATGGCCACCCTGGCCGACAAAACCGGCGTTACTTGTACTTTGAGCCTGCTGTACCGGCGCACCAAACGGCAAGGGAGAGCCGTCGAGCATCTTGGCGTTGATCAAGGCGGCGTTTTCTTTGCTCGTCTCAAAACGGGCTTTGACGATCGCCCCGGCCCGTGGAACAGTGTCCGCGGTCGAGCTGTCAAGCTGGACGTCTTCCGACAGACCGTTAGGATCCAGTTCGATGTTGTTGCGCGAGTAGGGGGACAGGTACGGCACCAGGGCATAGCCGTGACGGTCAACCGTGTTGCCCACACTGTTGGTGACGCGCGCGCCGGCGGCATGATCAGCCTCCACCAGGGCCACCGTCTCGCCAAGGGTTTGGCCGAAGGTCACCCCGCCACTATGGACAAGCATCCCTCCCGCGACGCCCAGGTTGGTCTGCGTGAAATCCTTGCCGGTGGTGGCGCCGGCCGTGATGTTGCCCGCCGAGCCTTGATAGCCACCATTGACCCCGTAGATATTCTGCGTATCAGCGCCGCCCAACGATTGGGTGGTGGACACGTCATAGGAGTACTGTTGATGTTCACCCACCACGCCGGAGAGCGAGGACTGCGCCTGATTGCTGCCGGCGCTGTCATGCCAGGTGCGGCCCGACAAGAAATGGCGGCTGCCGGAGTCAGAGGGAAACAGGGGCAGGGTGAAGCTGAGATACACCTGATTGTCCCGAGTGCCGTTGGCATTGAGGCTGCGATCGGCCACGACACTGTAGTTGATTCCCTTGAACGCGTTGCTGTAGGACAACTGGTAGATCGTATCGGTGCCCGGGCGATTCCAGAAATCGCGCCTCTCACCGGTCAGGTAGATGTTGCCCCAACCAGCGCCCAGGTTCTGGTTGAGGTTGATATTAAAACGGCTCTTTTGCCGGTCATTGAACGAAAACCGTGAGCCGAAGACATGGCTATTGCCCCCCAGGCGCGCGTTTTCGGTCTGCACCAAGTCGTTGAACGACCAGAAACCCTGGGTCGAATACCGATAGCTGGAGACCGTAATGTTGGTGTTGGTCGGGTTGATAAAGGTGGAGTAAATCAGTCGTGCACTGGTGCCGTTGCTGGCCGAAGCGTTGTTCAGCAGGTTCTGCGCGTACGTCACGTCGGCGGCAATCCCGCCAATCGGTGTGCTGATGGCGTTACCGATCACCACTGAGCGGTAATCATCGCTGCTCATCACGCCGCCGTAAGCCGTCAGGGCGTTGCTCAGGCCATAAAGGCCTGAAACTTGAGCGACGGTGGGGGTGTATCGGTTCTGAGCGGGTGTCCAGGCCTGGCCGACGTCAGCGTAATAACGAAGCTGATGAGGGCGCAGCAACTGCGCCGAGGTGGCATAGGGTACGGTGAAGGTGCGACTGGAACCATCCGCTTCACGGACCGTTACCGTCAGGTCGGTACCGTAGCCAATCGGCTCGAGGTCCTTGATTTCAAAAGGCCCTGGGGCCACGGTACGCTGATAAAGCGCAATGCCACCTTGGGTGATCGTGACCGTGGCATTGCTGTTGGCCGTGCCCCGGACCACAGGGGCATAACCCCTTTGCGAGGCGGGCAGCATGCGATCGTCGGTAGACAGCAGCGCACCGCGCAGGCCAAAGGTGTCAAACACCTGGCCATCGGTATAGTTCTCGCCCAACGTCAGCGTGGACAGCAGCGGGGTGATGTCCGTCTGGGCATAGCTGCGCTGGCGCTGATACACCTGCTCATGGTTGTTGCGGCTCAGGGAGGACAATTGCCGAAAACGCCAACCGTCGACGTTAAAGCCGGTGTCCAGTTGGGCGAACCCCTGAGTCTCCTGGTGGCCCAGGTTCGTCGATTGAAAGGCATCGAGGGCGTAGTTGATGCGCGCCGCCGTGATTCCGCTGTCCCACAGGGCAGGATCTACGTAATCCTTGGGCCGATCCAGCAGATACGCCTGTGCAATAAACACGTCCAGGCGTTGATCGCTTGAGTCGTAGCGGGCCGAGGACGCGGGAACGACCGCACTGATGGCCCGGCACTGGGAAGCGACCGTCTTGTCGCTCGCATGCCTCATCCACGCCACCTGCGCCGCCTCGAGTTTTTCCTCGTTGAGCCCCATCAGGATAAATTTGTCCGGCGACAGGCACGGCGTCGCGTCCCTGCCACTTTCGTTCGAAACAAACATGACATTCAACTCACGAATAAAGACGTTGTTGATGTACAGCTGTACCGTGTAGACACCGGGGAAAACCGGGTTACCTCGTGAGAAACGACTCAGGTCGACCTGGCTTCGATCTTTTTCAGACCCCCACAACATGTTCTTGTCAAATTGCACGTCGGCCACCAAGGCACCTGTATCACTCAAGGCCAGAGGAGAAAACGCGATCCAAACAGCAGCGCAAATCCATCGCTTACGTTTAATGCATGCAGAGAGGTTCATTAGGTTTTTTCACGGCTGAGTAACACTTGCGAAGGGCGTTTTGGTGGCGCTGCTTTTAAGCTCGGGCGTCCCCCCGAAATCATTCACGGGGTAAACAAACAGTTGCGGATCGGCCTGTTCGGTGGTGGCCTTCTCCAAGGCAATATTTGTCGTTGAAAAGGGGGCCACCATAAAACCTTCAGCACTGCCGCCCTCTGCGGCCCTGCCGACCTTGACCCGCTTGATCGAAACGTTGAAGGCCGTCGGGTTGGTGACTTGCAGGGCGCCGGGCTTGTACTTCCAGGTCAATTGTTCCGGGGCTTGGGCCGCGCTGCCTGGCAGCCCGTCGGGGCGAAGAAACAACTTGATGCGGGTGCGAAAGGAGAACTGCAGGTAGTTATCGGTGGTGGTGTCGGTTTTGGGTTTGGCCGGAATCTCCAGCACATTCAACCAAAACACCGACTCCCGATCTTTGGGCAACGGTTTGGTCTTGGTATAACGGATACGCAAGACTTGCCCCTTGCCGGCTTCCATTCGAAAGATCGGGGTCAAAATGGCGAAAGGCACGTCAATTTGTTCCGGACTGGATTTTTCATTGCCATCGTCAATCCAGGCTTGAATCAACTTGGGCTGTTCACTTTTATTGGTCAGGCGCACGGAAACTTCGGCCGATTGTTCTGGATAAATCACCCGCGTACCGTCGATAACGATCGAGGCGTGCGCCGCGCCCGCAAACAGCAAGAACATAATGGAAGTCAAAACAGCGCGAATACCGCGCCTGTGAAAGCCGGCCTGATGAATGAACATAAATACCTCGAACAAGCGTAATGATCGGTTTATATATAACTAATGACGTACGTTAAGGTGCTGCTCACGGCACCGGCCGTGGTTTGCTGTACGGCGTAATATTCAATGGAAAAATTTAATGCAGCCGCACCCGTGACATCGATTTTGCTCTTCCCGGCGTTTTGTGCCGCCGCGCCACCACTGAGATTCACCACCCCATCGTTGGCATTGAGCAGTTGAAGTTCGACAAAGGCCGCCGGTGCCAGGATGGCGGTATTAAGCAGGCGACCACTAGCGCTGACCGTCGCCTGATTGTTCTGGAAGTAGGGGTAGACGCTACCGGCGGGATCACAACCGGTTAAATTTAAAGAAAAGGGTGTCTTGCCCGCGACTTGAGCGGCCGAAGCGAGTGCCGAGGTCGTGACGCTGGGCAGGGTGATCGTGCCATTAGCGGCTCCGTTATTGATCTTGGCATCGCAGGTGGGCGACTTCAGGGCACCATTAATCGTAATGGTACCGATGTCGTCGGCATAAACTTGACTGGTCAGCAGCAGGCACGCCACGGACATCAGGCGCGCGGTTTTATGCAAGTTCATACAAAGCTCGATAAAAAAATGACATCACTGCGAAGAGTGATGTCATTTGTGTTAAGTAGGCAATCAGTTGTAGCTCAACACATACTGAAGCTTCGACGTGAGCAGACCTGGCGTCGCAGCGCCGATGGCGTGGTACTGAGCGTAATGGGTCAGCTCGGCGGTACCGCCCGTTGCACCGGTAATGGTGGCGGTGGTGGAGTTTTGGAAACCATCAGCCTTACCCAGATCGATGGTCGCCAAGGCGTCGTTCAACATTTCGATTTCAACGTTGGTCGCCGCGCCGGCGGTGGCGGTGTTGTTCAGACGGCCACTGGCGTTGATCTCAGGCGCGGCTTGCCAGAACGCATGAATTTTAGAAGAGGTGGCGGGGCTGGCCAGGCTGCAATTGGACAGGTTCATGCGAACAAACACACGACCGGTGACGTCGCCAGCTTTTGCCAGGCTCTTGGTGGATACCCGAGGCAGGGCAATGGTTGAGTCGGCGAGGCCGCCGTTGACTGCCACGTCGCAGGTGGTATCGGTGATTTCGCCGGTAAAGGTCAGTGTGCCATTGTCGGCCGCCATCGCACTGCTTGCCGCCAGACCTGTCGCCAGAACGCAGCCCAGGGCCAAAACTGTTTTTCTTACATCAATCATGGTTACGTCTCGTATATACGTATAAAGGAAGATCGCTGCTCAAGATCGAGCGCCGTCACCCTACGAGAATCGCCCCGGAAAAATAAAATCAACAAGTGTTAATAGTTGTCAGTTGATGAGCAATCGAGATCAGAAAGTTTTGCCGCGTATCAAATAATTTAAAGATTGTTATTTCTCGCCCAAAGGAGTGGAGCGAGTAATACTTTTCTGGCCTTAATGGCGTGAGAAACTCCAAGCGCAGCCCGTTTTACGGTGCGCAATCATGCTGCCATTAACTTCGTGGGATTGTATTTGCCGTGTTCAGTCATTTAAAAATATCCGGTTCGAGCAAGCGTTTGGAGTCGGTCGTTCAGTATGCGCTTTCAATAATCTTTATTGTCAATCCACTGTGTGCTCTTTCTGCTGATCTGCCACCGAACTCGGCCGGTACGCGCGAACAAAACTTGCAAAACGTGATCCGCCTCAGGGATCAAATTGATCGCTCGATTGAAGAGCATCGTCGCCAGGTCGAAAAGGAAGCTGGTTCCCGACAGCCTGCGGCGCAGGAGCAGACGTCACCTGATCTAGGGGCCAAATTTCAGATTAACCGGATTGATATCGACACCGGAAAATTCCCGCGCCAAGCAGTCGATGTCTCCGACATTCTGGCGTCCTACCAGGGGCGTTTGTTGGGGCGGCGCGATTTGTTCGCACTGATCCGCGACGTGACCAATCGCTATGCCCAGCACGGGTTTTCCACGACCACCATCGGTTTGAATCCTAGCAACATGCACCAAGGCGTCATCGCGTTGCGTGTGGACTGGGGCCTGGTGCAGGACTGGCAAATCAACGGCCATGAGCCTGAGTCGGTGCGTGAACGCCTCATGACGGCGTTGACGCTGCTGGATGTGGTGGACAAACCGTTAAACATTTTTGATCTTGACCAAGCCATTGAGAACCTCAATGACGGTGCCAAGTCCGCGACCATTGAAGTCGTGCCCGCAGACAAACTGGGTTATTCGTTTCTCAACATCCATACCGCTGCGTCTGCGGCGCCGATCATGTCGCTGAACATGGACAACTCCGGTGTCAATTCACCGAGCAATGGCCGGTACCGATACAGCTTTTCCGCCTCCCTGAGCGATCTGCTGCTGGGCAACGATACCCTGAGTGTCAACGGCAGCAGCCGGCGCTTTCAGGACGACCGGCATAATTCTGAATATTCGGCCGGGGCCGGTTACAGCGTACCCTTTGGTGCCAATCGACTGGATCTTCGTTACAGCGAGGTCAGCAACTCGAACCGGGCCTTTGGTTACTACGGGCATTACGACATTGATGGTGATTTGAAAACCTACTCGGCGAAACTGTCCCGGGTGATGTGGCGTAACGGGGCGAGCAAATTTTCGTTGTTTTCTGAGCTCGAGCGCCGAGAGAGCGTCAACCACATTGATGATGTTTTTCTGGAGGCCAACAGCAAGCGTTACAACTCCCTGACCTTCGGAGCACTGAGCGTCACCCAGCTGCTGGAAGGCTCTTTGTATTCGGACCTGAGTCTGACTCATGGTCTATCTGCGTTTGACGGTGCGCCCGGCGCGTTTGATAAACAGAAGGCGGTTAACTATAAAAAAGCGGTGTTCAACACCGCCTGGTTACGCCCGTTCAGTGTTGATAATCACAACTTCGAGTATTCAACACACCTCGGAGGCCAATACGCCAGTGACAGCATGATCTCCGCCTTTAAACAGTCGATCGGCGACGAATATACCGTTCGCGGGTTTAACGGCCCGGCTGTGTGGGGTGATCGCGGGCTGTATATCAATAACACCTTGAGCATGCCCATTCAGAACCGTTTTGGAAAAGTTACGCCGTTTATAGGCCTGGATGCAGGTCATGTCAACGAAGTGGTGTCGTCGCGCGATACCCCCAAAACCGCAACCATCGCGGGTGCGGCCCTGGGGGCGCGCGCCTCGTGGAGCAAGTTTGATATTGGATTTACCTTGGCACGCCCCCTGGTGGTGCCCAGTTATATCGAATCTTCCACCTCGCCCTATATAACCTATATAAGCCTTGGATTGTCCATCTAGGAAAGGAAATTCTTATTCACGGCATGTGATGTTTTGCATGCCACGTTTCAATTAATACCCCCCCCCCCCCCCCCCCCAGAAAATTACGTTAACTTCGTAAGAGAGTGTTATGAACAGAAAGTGTTATAGGCTGATCTTCAGCAAGGTGCTCGGGTTTTTAATACCCGTGGCCGAA
>NZ_VCNJ01000034.1 GCF_005938625.1 Pseudomonas fluorescens | reverse complement strand
GATTCACAGCAAATCGCTCGACTTGAGATGCCGAGTTGATTATGGATTCACAGCAAATCGCTCGACTTGAGATGCCAGTCGATTATGGATTCACAGCAAATCTTTCAAGTCGGCGTAAATTTCGAATATCCCCCAATCGGTCCCCTCTACCTCTGGGAGAGGGCTAGGGTGAGGGCAGAAGATCTCAAGCCTTAAGTGAGTTCTGTGCCGAGCACTACGCTGAGCGCACTGCGCGCATCATCCAGCTGCACCAACGTTGCGTGACGAGCACCAAGGGCATCACGGTTTTCGATGGCGGTCAGAATTGCTTTGTGCCGAGGCAACGCCAGCTCATGCAGATTCGGCCGCTGATTCGAATGCTTCAACGCCTCGGCAATCGCCACCGACAGCATATTGCACAGGTTCGCCAGCAAATCGTTGTGCGTCGCATCGGCAATCCGGCTATGGAAATCCAGATCGGGCTGCAACAAGGCTTCCGGCGTCGGCGCCGCTTCCATGCGCTGGTACGCTTCACCAATCGAAGCAATATCCGCCTCGGTCGCATGCTGAGCGGCGAGGGCGGCTGCCGCCGGCTCAATAATGCTGCGCACACTGGTCAGCACATTGAAAAACTCATTCTGCGGGCTGCTTTGCATCAACCAGTGCAGCACATCCGGGTCGAGCATGTGCCATTCGCGGCGCGCCTTGACCACCGTACCGACGCGTGGCTTGGAATACACCAGACCCTTGGCTACCAATACTCGCGTGGCTTCGCGCAACACCGGCCGGCTGACCGCGTACTCCTCGCAGAGCAAGGCTTCGGCGGGCAGTTTGTCGTCGGGCAAAAAGCGTCCGGAGACGATCTGCATGCCCAGTTCCTGGACGATGCGCGAGTGCATGCTTTTACGGTCGGAGGGTTTGCGGTAATCCATGGGGAACGGCGCGATCCTGAGCGATGGAGATGCCGCGCATCATAGCAGGCACGGCACAAACTTGAGGCGGGTAAAGAACAACTGTGGGAGCGAGCTTGCTCGCGAAAGCGGTGGGTCAAACAACTTAACTGTTGAATGTACCGCCGACTTCGCGAGCAAGCTCGCTCCCACAGGGATTTGTGTGATCAGTGAGAGTGGCGCGGCACTTCGGCGCCTCGGCAACCAACGAGGAAGTCAAAGTCGCAACCCTGATCCGCCTGCAGCACATGGTCGATGTACAGCTGACGATAACCGCCCACTAACAATTGCTGCGGTGGCTGCAGATCGGCCATACGCGCTGCCAGTTCGGCATCCGGAATATCCAGGTGCAAACGCCCGGTGGCGCAATCCAGCTCGATCCAGTCGCCTTCCTTCACCGTCGCCAAAGGCCCGCCAGCCGCCGCTTCCGGCGCCACGTGCAAAACTACCGTGCCGTACGCCGTGCCGCTCATCCGTGCATCGGAAATGCGCACCATGTCGGTCACACCTTGCGCCAACAGCTTGGCCGGTAAACCCATGTTGCCGACTTCAGCCATGCCCGGATAACCCTTCGGTCCGCAGTTTTTCATCACCAGAATCGAATCCTTGTCGACGTCCAGCTCCGGATCGTTGATTCGCGCTTTGTACATGTCGAAGTTCTCGAACACCACCGCGCGGCCGCGATGCTGCATCAATTCCGGCGTGGCGGCAGAGGGCTTGAGCACTGCGCCGAGTGGTGCCAGATTGCCGCGCAACACACAAATCCCGCCATCGGCGCGAATCGGATTGTCGAGGGTGCGGATCACTTCGTCTTCGCCATAGATCGGCGCGTCCTTGGTGTTCTCGCCGATCGACTTGCCGTTCACTGTCAGCGCATTCGGATTGGGAATCAGATTGGCTTCACCGAGACGACGCAACACCGCCGGCAAACCACCGGCGTAATAGAACTCCTCCATCAGGAAACGCCCGGACGGTTGCAGGTCGACGATGGTCGGCATGCCGCGACCGATGCGCGTCCAGTCGTCCAGATCCAGCTCAACGCCGATGCGCCCGGCGATGGCTTTCAGGTGAATCACTGCGTTGGTTGAGCCACCGATGGCCGCGTTAACCCGAATAGCGTTTTCGAAAGCTTCCTTGGTGAGGATCTTAGATAGACGAAGGTCTTCGCGAACCATCTCCACCGCACGCATGCCGGACATGTGCGCCAGCACATAACGTCGTGCATCCACCGCCGGAATCGCCGCGTTGTGCGGCAGCGAAGTGCCCAACGCTTCAGCCATGCACGCCATCGTCGATGCGGTGCCCATGGTGTTGCAGGTGCCCGCCGAACGCGACATGCCGCCCTCGGCCGCGAGGAAATCATCGATGGTGATGGTGCCCGCCTTGACCTGCTCGCTGAGCTGCCAGACCACGGTGCCGGAACCGATGTCCTTGCCTTTGTGCTTGCCGTTGAGCATCGGCCCGCCGGTGACAACAATCGCCGGCACGTCGCAACTGGCCGCGCCCATCAGCAGCGCCGGGGTGGTTTTGTCGCAACCGGTCAGCAGCACCACACCATCAATCGGGTTGCCGCGAATCGCTTCTTCAACGTCCATGCTCGCCAGGTTGCGGGTGAGCATGGCGGTCGGGCGCAGGTTCGATTCGCCGTTGGAGAACACCGGGAATTCCACCGGGAAGCCACCGGCCTCGATCACCCCGCGTTTAACGTGCTCCGCGATCTGCCGGAAGTGCGCGTTGCACGGGGTCAGTTCCGACCAGGTGTTGCAGATGCCGATGATCGGCTTGCCATGAAACTGGTGGTCGGCGATGCCCTGATTCTTCATCCAGCTGCGGTACATGAAGCCGTTCTTGTCGGCCGTGCCAAACCATTGGGCGGAGCGCAGGGTGGGTTTCTTATCAGACATGATCGATTCTCTTATTGTATGACTATAGTGTTCCAGCTACGGCTTAATCTAAGCTCAAAAACCTAGGTTTGGAAGTGTTGTTGGTAAATTAGTATTACTATATAGTCGTTTTCGACGGAGGGATGGCCCTGACGGTTTTCCGTGAGAGGCGTCCCCCGAGGTTCTATAAAAACAACAATCGGAGACCGATCTCATGAGCCAGGAACTGCGGCTGATACGGCGCATTACGCTGAAACTGATTCCCTTCCTGATCCTGCTGTACCTGATCGCCTATGTGGATCGCTCCGCCGTCGGCTTCGCCAAGCTGCACATGGGCGCCGACATCGGTATCGGCGACGCCGCCTACGGCCTCGGTGCCGGGCTGTTCTTTATTGGTTACTTCCTCCTCGAAATCCCCAGCAACCTGATGCTCGAACGCTTTGGCGCGCGGCGCTGGTTTGCGCGGATCATGATCACCTGGGGCGCGATCACCATCGGCATGGCCTTCGTCCAGGGCCCACACAGTTTCTACGTGATGCGCTTCCTGCTCGGCGCGGCCGAAGCGGGGTTCTTCCCCGGCGTTCTCTACTACATCACCCAATGGTTCCCGGTGCGCCATCGCGGCAAGATCCTCGGACTGTTCATCCTCTCGCAACCGATCGCGATGATGATCACCGGCCCGGTGTCCGGTGGTTTGCTCGGCATGGACGGCGTCCTTGGCCTGCATGGCTGGCAGTGGTTGTTCATCGTCATCGGCACCCCGGCGATCCTGCTGACCTGGCCGGTGCTGCGCTGGTTACCAGACGGCCCACAGCAAGTGAAATGGATGGATCAGGCGGAAAAAGACTGGCTGACCGGCGAGCTGAAAAAGGATCTGCAGGCATACGGCCAGACCCGTCACGGCAACCCGCTGCATGCGTTGAAAGACAAACGTGTGTTGCTGCTGGCGCTGTTCTATCTGCCGGTGACGTTGAGCATTTATGGCCTCGGTCTATGGTTACCGACGTTGATCAAACAGTTTGGCGGCAGCGATCTGGTCACCGGTTTCGTGTCGTCGGTGCCGTACATCTTCGGGATCATCGGCTTGCTGATCGTGCCGCGCAGTTCCGATCGTTTGAATGATCGTTACGGTCATTTGGCGGTGCTGTATGTGTTGGGTGCGATTGGCCTGTTCCTCAGTGCGTGGCTGTCGTTGCCGGTGGCACAACTGGCGGCGCTGTGTCTGGTGGCGTTTGCGCTGTTTTCCTGCACGGCGGTGTTCTGGACCTTGCCGGGACGGTTCTTTGCCGGTGCGAGTGCGGCGGCGGGGATTGCGTTGATCAATTCGGTGGGGAATCTGGGCGGGTACATCGGGCCGTTTGTGATTGGGGCGTTGAAGGAATACACCGGCAACCTAGGTTCCGGCCTGTATTTCCTCTCGGGGGTGATGGTGTTTGGCCTGATCCTGACGGGCGTTGTCTATCGCGTACTGGAACGCAAACACGTGCTGCCGGTTGACCAGTTCGCCGCCAGCGCCAGAGGCGCCACACGCACCTGACAGACCAACACCGGCCCCCTGTAGGAGTGAGCCTGCTCGCGATAGCGGTGTATCAGTAAAAAAGTTGTCAACTGACACACCGCTATCGCGAGCAGGCTCACTCCTACAAGGGGGCGGCGGTGTTTCGAATAACACAGGAGAAAATCATGCATCTGGTTCAATTAGAATTAAGCAACGGCGAGCGCCGCGTCGGCGTTGTCGACGATGGTCTGGTGCGCGAGGTGCAAGACGCGCGCAGCGTGCGTGATCTGGCGCTGGCCGCCATCGAGGCCGGCCACTCCCTTGAGCAGCAAGTGCAAACCCTCGGCCTCGGCATCAGCCACGACTACAGCGAACTGCTCGCGCAACTGCGCATCCTGCCGCCACTCGACCATCCGGACCCGGCACACATGCTGGTCAGCGGCACCGGCCTGACCCATTTGGGCAGCGCTTCAGCCCGCGACAAAATGCACCAGCAGGCCGGCGACGAAGCGACGATGACCGACACCATGCGCATTTTCAAATGGGGCGTGGAGGGCGGCAAACCGGCGGCGGGGCAGGCCGGTGTGCAACCGGAATGGTTCTACAAGGGTGACGGCAGCATCGTCGTGCGTCCGGGCCAACCTTTCCCGGTTCCTCCGTTTGCCGAAGACGCTGGCGAAGAACCGGAAATGGCCGGCCTCTATGTGATCGGTCACGACGGTAAGCCTTATCGCCTCGGTTTCGCAGTGGGCAACGAGTTCTCCGATCATGTCATGGAACGCAAGAATTACCTGTACCTCGCGCACTCGAAATTGCGCAGTTGCAGCTACGGTCCGGAACTTCGTACCGGTGAACTGCCTCAACATCTGGCAGGCACCAGTCGCATCCTGCGTAACGGTGAAGTGCTCTGGCAGAACGAGTTTCTCAGCGGTGAGGCGAACATGTGCCACAGCCTCGCCAACCTCGAATATCACCACTTCAAATACCGTCAGTTCTTGCGTCCGGGCGACGTGCACATTCACTTCTTCGGCACCGCGACCCTGTCGTTCGCCGATGGCATTCGCACGCAACCGGGCGACCTGTTCGAAATCAGCCAGGCCGAATTCGGCGCACCGCTGGTCAACGGCATCGTGCCGATCGCAGCGGCTTTTGAACCGGACAGCATCGGCACCCTTTAAGGAGATCCCATGACTCAGATTCTCGGTCACAACTACATCGGCGGTCAGCGCAGCGCCGCTGGCAACGTCAAATTGCAATCGGTCGATGCCACGACGGGCGAACAGTTGCCGCACGATTTCATTCAGGCCACGGTTGAAGAGGTCGACGCCGCCGCCAAAGCCGCCGCTGCTGCGTATCCTGCTTATCGCAGCCTCAGCGCCGAACGCCGCGCGCAGTTTCTTGACGCGATTGCCGATGAGCTGGATGCCCTCGGTGATGATTTCGTTGCCGTGGTCTGCCGCGAAACCGCGTTGCCGGCCGGGCGGATTCAGGGCGAGCGCGGACGCACCAGCGGGCAGATGCGTCTGTTCGCCAAAGTTCTGCGCCGGGGCGATTTTTACGGTGCGCGAATTGATCTGCCGTTACCGGATCGTCAGCCGTTGCCGCGTCCGGACCTACGCCAATACCGCATCGGCCTCGGCCCTGTGGCGGTGTTCGGCGCAAGCAACTTTCCATTGGCATTTTCCACCGCTGGCGGCGACACCGCGTCGGCGCTGGCCGCCGGTTGCCCAGTGATATTCAAGGCCCACAGCGGTCACATGGCCACGGCTGAGCTGGTCGCCGACGCGCTGATCCGCGCCGCCGAAAAAACCGCAATGCCGGCAGGCGTGTTCAACATGATCTACGGCGGTGGCGTCGGCGAATGGCTGGTCAAGCATCCGGCGATCCAGGCAGTGGGTTTCACCGGTTCGCTCAAGGGCGGACGCGCACTGTGCGACATGGCCGCTGCACGCCCGCAACCGATCCCGGTGTTTGCCGAGATGTCGAGCATCAACCCGGTGATCATCTTGCCGCAGGCCCTTGCCGAGCGTTCGGAAACGGTTGCCCGCGACCTGACCGCTTCGGTGGTGCAGGGCTGTGGCCAGTTCTGTACCAATCCCGGTCTGGTGATCGGCATCCGTTCGCCGCAGTTCAGCGCGTTCGTGCAGCAGGTCGCCGGTTTGATCGGCGATCAACCGGCGCAAACCATGCTCAATGCCGGCACCCTCGGCAGCTACGGCAAAGGCTTGCAGAAGCTGCTGGCGCATTCCGGCATTGAACATCTGGCGGGTAATCCGCAGCAGGGCAATCAGGCGCAGCCGCAGTTGTTCAAGGCCGACGTCAGCCTGTTGATCGATGGCGATGAAGTGCTGCAGGAAGAAGTGTTCGGCCCGACCACGGTGATTGTCGAGGTGGCGGACAAGGCGCAACTCAGCGCTGCGCTGCATGGCCTGCACGGGCAACTGACCGCGACGATCATTGGTGAGCTGACGGACTTCGAACAGTTTGCTGAACTGACACCGCTGCTGGAACAGAAGGTTGGGCGGATTCTGCTCAACGGTTATCCGACCGGTGTTGAAGTGTGTGATTCGATGGTGCACGGCGGGCCTTATCCGGCAACGTCCGATGCGCGCGGCACCTCCGTCGGGACGCTGGCCATCGATCGCTTCCTGCGTCCGGTGTGCTTCCAGAACTACCCGGACAGCTTGCTGCCGGAGCCGCTGAAAAACGCCAACCCGTTGCGCATCCAGCGCCTCGTCGATGGCAAGCCTGGCCGCGAAGCCCTCTGACACGGTACCCCTGTAGGAGCTGCCGAAGGCTGCGATCTTTTGATCTTGATCTTAAAAACAAAATCAAAAGATCGCAGCCTTCGGCAGCTCCTACAGGGGGAGTGGGGCGCCATGAGCTATCATTGGCCCTTTCCCCCCTAGAAAGACTGTTTGCCATGACTGCCCAAACCCTTCTCAACGCCCTCGAACACTGCGGTATGGTCGAAATCGACGGCCTGCACGCCTTCGAATTCGCCCTCGATGAAGACGACAACCTGCACATCGAATGCATCGATGGCCGAGCGGCCAAGCATTGGGAATTCACGCCGGCTCAGGTTGCAGCGGCAACATTTGATGACTCACTGCAAAGCTGGCTGATCGTCGGTTATTTCAATGAGACCAAAGCGATCGGCGAACATCGCCTGGTTTGTCATGGCGATGTAGTCAGCAGCAGCGACGACGAGGATGACACTGATGAAAATGCGTAAATTCTGGCCGCTGCTGATGGCCGGCAGCGTCGGTGCCATGGGGCTTTCCAGCGCATCCGCCGAGAACTTCCAGCTGCTGGTCGGTTCCTACACCGCCAACACCAGCCAAGGCATCTATCGCATGAACTTCGACAGTGCCACTGGCCAGATCGCCGCCAAACCGCTGCAGGTGGTCAAGAGCGAAAACCCGTCATGGCTGACCCTCTCCAAAGACCAGCATCGCCTGTTTGTGGTCAACGAAAACGGCCCGGGCCAGAAAGACCCGGTCGGCCGTGTCAGCAGCTATTCGATTGATCCGAAAACCCACACGCTGACCCTGATCAATCAAGTGCAAAGCCTGGGTAACGAGCCGACCCATTCGAGCCTCAGCGGTGATGCCAGCCACTTGTTCGTCAGCAACTATTCGGTGATGGAAGATCCGGGCGGAACGCTGGCGGTATTGCCGGTCGGTGCCGACGGCAAGCTCAAACCCGTCGTGCAGATGAGCGCGCACCCGGCGAGCCGGGTCAATCCTGAGCGCCAGGCCTCCAACCACGTGCACTCGACGGTTTCTTCGCCTGACGGCCGCTACGTGTTCTCCAACGATCTGGGCGCGGACAAGGTCTTCGTCTACCTGTTCGATCCAAAGGCCAACCCGGACTTGCCGCTGACGCCGGCGATGACCGCCGCAGTGAGCTTGCCAGCCGGTAGCGGCCCGCGTCATCTGCTGTTCAGCGCTGACGGCAAACACGCCTGGCTGACCATGGAAATGAGCGCGCAGGTCGCGGTGTTCGATTACCACGATGGCGTGCTGACCCAGACGCAACTGGTCGATCTGGCCGCCGGCCAGCCGACCTCGGACAAGGCCGGCGCCGCGCTGCATGCCTCGGCCGATGGCAAGTTCCTCTACGTCAGCAACCGAGGTACCGCCAATCAACTGGTGGTGTTCGCGATTGATCCGGCAACCGGCCAGCTCAAAGAGCTGCAAAAACGTTCGGTGGAAGGTGATCACCCACGCGAGTTCAGCCTCGACCCGAGTGGCAAATTCCTGCTGATCGCCAACCAGAAGAGCAACGAAATTGTCGTCGTCGAGCGCGATGGCAAGACCGGTCTGCTCGGCAAAACCGTGCAGAAACTGGCGATGGACGCACCCAGTGACCTCAAGTTTCTAGTGCGACAATAAGCCACAGGCCCCGGATTGCGGGGCCTGTCTCGTTGTATTAATCGCGCTGATATCCGGTAATGCTACAAAGCATTTCAAGCGATCAACCCTCGAGCGTTAAGTTTGCTCCACAGCCCAACCGGGCAAGCAAGCCAACCGAACACGAGGGTTACCGCCATGAACTTCAATCTCTTCTCCGTTATTGCCGCTTCCGCCATCTCCGCCACCGTTGTACTGCCAGCCAGCGCCAACGTCGAAATCAACAGCAAAAAATCCCACACCCAGAGCTACACCCAGAAATACCTGCAACAGAGCGCCAACTTCTACGCCGCCCTGGATCACAAAGCCCAACACTGAAATGCCTGCTTCGAACAACTCCCTGTAGGAGCTGCCGAAGGCTGCAGTCTTGATCTAGCCCTTGGGATCGTTCCCACGCTCCGCGTGGGAACGCAGCCCGTGACGCTCCGCGTCACTGGACGCAGAGCGTCCCAAGAGGCATTCCCACGCTGAGCATGGGAACGATCAGATCGCAGCCTTCGGCAGCTCCTACACGTGTGCGTGTGTTTTTCGCGGCACGATAGGTTTCTTCAAGCACGCAAATAGACTGGCTAAATAATCAACGAAGCTGATGTTTACTATGGCAAACCCTGAGTGGTTAGCGCGGCTTTTTTGATTGATTCTGTGGGCATCGAAACATGCCCACGGGAGAACACCATGGCCAGCGCAATCATTCATTCAGCCAAACGCGGCGCCTATCTGGCCATTGGTCTGTACCTGGCCGTGGTGTTGGTCGTCAGCATCGCCTCGCAGATGGAACACACCTTCGATGCGCCAATTCAAGTCGCTCACCCCGGCATCCAGTTCGAAGTCCGCTCGCAAAGCGTGATGGTCGACCGGGCCGAACTCGCGGGAGTCGGCGGCGCATGAAAGGCTACAGACTTTGGGTAGTCGCCGGTTTGGCGTTTTTCACCAACGGCGCTTCATTATTGGGTATCGGCCAGGGCTCGGTGGGCGCATTGGCCAGAGCCATAGAGGCCAATCACAATATCGCGCACAACATCGAACGGGCGAATACCTTGGGGCTGATGGCCGGCAATCCGCCGGTGAAAGTCTCGGCCGACTTTCTCGGGCCATTCGAGATAGATTGCATGGCACTCGGCATGTGCCAAGCGCTGGCCTGACTGATCGTTCCCACGCTCCGCGTGGGAATGCAGCCCCGGACGCTCCGCGTCCGATTGGAACGCAGAGCGTCCCTTGAGGCATTCACACGCAGAGCGTGGGAACGATCAAAGCAGGAAGGTAAGGGTTATTTCTTCATGATCGAAGTGAAGAGCTCGGACTCGAGGAAACGCTGCAACCAGGCTTGTAAGCGAACATAGGGCGTCTGCGCAAACCACTCGCGATCCACATGTGCAAACTGCCGAACGAACGGCAGTAATGCCACATCCGCCAGACTCAAGTGCTCGGCCAGCAAATAATCGCGATCCGTCAGCAACTCATCCAGCTTCTGCAAAAACAACGCGCCCTCAGCCCGATAAACCTCCATCCGCTGTTCGGGATAGCGCTCGGCGTACTTGTAGCGATTCAGGTGCACCTTGAACACTTGATCGTTGCCCTGAATCAGCTTGTCCATCCATAACGCCCCGAACGAGTCCCCGTCGAGTAGCCAGTCATCCGGATCATTCTGCGCCAACGCCCAGCGCATGATCTCCAGGCTCTCATCAATCACCCGCCCACCGGCATCCAGCACCGGCACCGTGCCTTTTGGCGAGATCGCCAACATCTCCGCCGGTTTCGCTTTGAGGCTGACCTCGACAATGTCCACCGCCACGCCCGAATAACGCAGCGCCATTCGCGCACGCATGGCGTACGGGCAGCGGCGGAAGGAATACAGCGTGTTCATTTCACCTCCAGCGTGCTTAACCCGTTGCCCTGACGCTGCACCTGAATCTGCACCGGAATCCGCTCGTGCATTTCCTGTACGTGGGAAATCACCGCGACCTTGCGGCCCTGCGCCTGCAAGCCATCGAGCGCATCCATCGCCAGTTGCAGCGACTCCGGATCGAGGCTGCCAAAGCCTTCATCAATAAACAGCGATTCAATCTTCAGCGTGCTCGACGCCATCGATGCCAGACCCAACGCCAACGCCAACGACACCAGGAACGTCTCGCCACCGGACAACGAATGCACGGAGCGCAGTTCGTCGCCCATTTCGGTGTCCATCACCAGCAAGCCGAGCATGCTGCCGCCGCGTTTCAAGCGATAGCGTTTGACCAGTTGGCGCAGTTGCACGTTGGCGTGATGCACCAGCAAGTCGAGGTTGTAAGCCTGGGCAATCTTGCGGAAGGTGTCGCCGGTGGCCGAGCCGATCAAGGCACTGAGTCGCGCCCAGCGCTGGTACTCGGCATACGCCGAGGTGATCTGCTGCGCCAGTGCCTGATTGGCGTTCTGTCGGCGCTGGTCTTCGACTTGTTCAGCGCGCAACTCGGCGCACTGTTGCTCGCTGACGGTGAACTGGTTTTGCAGGTCGGCGAGGGCGCTGGCCAGTTGTTCGGCATCCAGGTTGTCGTTGTGTTGAGCCTGATGATCGAGCAACAAACGATCACGCTCCTGCAGCAATACCTTGGCCTGTTCGATGGCTTTCTCGTTGTGCTGCAAGCGCTGGCGCAGTTCGGCGACTTGCGCGTCATCGACTCGCAACAGATCTTCGAGGCCACCGTCATCCAGCTCCGGGTGACGGGCGCGCCAGTCGGCAATCTTGCCGGCCAGATCCTGTTCTTCGTTTTGCAGCGCTTGCAAGCGCTCCTGTTGCGCCTTGAGTTCGGCGGCGATCTGCACAAGTTGTGTGCGCACGTTCTGCAGTTCCTGCGCGGTGCCGGTTTCGGCGTTACGTGCCTGTTCAACCGCTTGCTCAAGCTGCTGCTGCCAGTGTTCGGCGCTGCTGTGCTCGCCGAGCAGTTGCGCCATTTTTTGCTGGCAGGTCTGCTGCTGTTCGGTCAGTGCAGTGAATTGCTGTTCGGCGCTGAGCAACTGCTGAGCACGGGTCTGCTGGCGATCCTGCTCTTTCTCCAGCGTCTGTTGCCGCTGTTGCTGCTCGGCCTGTTCTTCCTTCTGCTGATCGACTTGCGCCAGGCGCTCGGCGATCTGTCGGTCTAGCTGCATGAATGTCGCCGCCGGTTCCTGGCGCAAGGCTTCAAGGGTGTCGGCCGGCAGCAGATTGCCGAACGCGGTGAGTTCTTCGTCGAGGCGCTGACGGTCGCTGCTCAATTCGCGTTGCTGATTGTTGAGGTTCTGCGCTGCTTGTTGATGCGCAGTTTCTGCCTGACGCAATTGCTGGGTCAGACGCGCGGCATCCTGTTGCAAGGTGAGCAGGGCGCTCTGGCGTTGTTCGTCCTGAGTGATACTCTGGTTCAGTTGCTCGTTTTGCCGGGCGAGCCAGGCATCGCGCTTGTCGGCGTTCTGATTGAACAACTGCGCGGCCAGCGGATGCGCGTCGAGGCTCGGCGCCAATGCCTGCTGCTGGGTCGCCAGTTGTTCTTGCTGTTGCAGCAGTTCTTTCTGTTGTGCAATCACGCCACCGACTTCGGCGCGCAGCTCGATGAGCTTTTCCTTGAGCTGATCGACCACCTGCTGGGCGTTGGCCTGTTCGCTTTCATCGTGGCGACCAAGGCTTTGTAGCAACGCTTCGGGTTGATGATACGGATGCTCGTTGCTGCCGCAGACCGGGCACGGCTGATCGTCCTGCAACTGCGCGCGCAACTCTTCGACGCTGGCACTGCGCGCCACGCGCTGACGTTCAAGCAGTTCGCGGGTGACGTTGAGGGTTTGCTCGGCGACGGTCAGCTCGGCCTTGGTTTTTACGCCGTCCTGGGTCAGGCGCTCGCGTTCCTGCTGGGCGCTGAGCTGGCGTTGTTGTAGTTCGCTGCTGCGCTTGTCGAGATCCTGCTGCGTGGCCCACAGGCGCGACAGGTCTTCGAACGCGCGCAGTTGCTTACGGTTGTCCTGCAGCAGCGTGCCGAGGATGCCGATCTGCTCGGTGACCGCATCAGGTTCGGCGCCGGCCTCTTTGAACAGCACTTCCAGTTGCTGTTTCTGTGTTGTCAGCTCTGTGGAGCTACGCGTGGCGTTTTCTTCGAGACTCGCCAGTTCCGCTTGGCCTTTGTTCAAGCGGTTGCCGATCAGCATCAGCTGTTGCAGGCGATCGCGGTAGGCATTCCATGCATCGCTCAGTGGCGCCAGATGGGCACTTTGCTCAAGTTCGGCGGCGATGCGTTGCAGGCGTTCGGCGACCTGGGTCTGTTTTTCCAGCAAGGCTTGAATGGCGTTTTGGCCATCAGTGCAAGCCTGCTGCGCGTTGAGCCTGGCTTCGGCGCTTTGGGCGACCTCGTTGGCCAGACGGGCGAGGGTGCTTTGCTCTTCAAAGGCCTGACGCAACAGCGGCGCGTTTTCGCTCTGTCGCTGTAGCGCGTTGCTCAGGGCGACTTTCGCCGTTTCGAGGCTCTGCTCCAGTTGCGTTTGGCGCTCGGTCAGCTCGGTGTGTTGCTGTGTGTGCGCAGCAATCTGTGCGGCCAATGGCGTCAGCAGCACATCGAGTTCGGTTTTACGCGCGAACTGGTGCCGCTGCGGGCCGAGCTGCTCCAGTCGCGTCAGTTTCACCCGCTCGCCGGCCAGACTTTCCGATTGCTGCTGTGCACTGTGCAATTGCTCGTTGGCGGCTTGCTGCGCGTCTTGCAACACACGCAAATCCTTGAGCCAGCTGTGCTGTTGCTCAAGCTGTTTGAGCTGCGCCTGCTGCAACTTCATTTGCTGTTGCGCAGCATTGAAGCGCTCATCCAGCTCGGCCCGGGCTTCGGGTGCCAACGGGGTCACGCCGGTGGCCTGATCCTGCAACAGCTTGTGCGCTTCGCGGGCCTCTTTGGTCTTGTCGAAGGCGCGGCGGCCGAGGCGGGTGTACAGCGCGGTGTCCGTGAGTTTTTCCAGCAGTTCGCTGCGGTCGTTGTCGTCAGCCTTGAGGAACGCGCTGAACTCGCTCTGCGCCAGCAATACAGCGCGGGTGAACTGTTCGAAGTTCAGGCCGAGCGCAGCTTCCAGCTGAGTTTTGTATTCGCCTTTCTGGCTGGCGAGCAATTGATCCTGATCGATGTCGCGCAGGCTCTGACGACTGGCCTGCAGCTTGCCGCTGGCCTTCTCACGGGCGCGGTTGGCTTCCCAGCGAGCCCGATAACGACGGCCATCGACACCGACGAAATCCACTTCGGCATAACCTTCGCCGGTGCCGCGACGCAGCAGAGTGCGCGGGTCGCCGGTGGCGATTTCGCCGTCAGCATCCGGGACTTTCGCGTCGCGGCCGGTGTTGTTCAGACGCGGCACGGCGCCGAACAGCGCCAGGCACAAGGCGTCGAGCAGGGTGCTTTTACCGGCGCCGGTCGGGCCGGTGATGGCGAATAAACCGGCGCTGGCCAACGGCTCAGCGGTGAAATCGATCTCGAACGGGCCGGCGAGCGAGGCAAGGTTTTTCAAGCGTATGGCGAGAATCTTCATGGCTGCTCGCCCTCCAGTTGTACGTCCTGCAGCAGTTCGGCGAAGTCCTTCAGCGTCTGTTCATCGACCTCGTTGCCGTAGTTGTCCAGCCAGGCGCGGCTGAACAATTCCTGCGGGGTGAGTTGGTCGAGTTCGATCAGCGCGGTGCCATCTTCGACGCCGTCAGCGCCACGGTTACCGGCGTACTCGGCAGCGATACGCACCAGGCGCACGGCTTTGCCTTGCAGAGCGCTTTCCACTTGATGGCGTAGATCCGGTTGCGGCTCGTCGAGGGTTACGCGCACTTCCAGCCACGGCTGACGCTGGGTTTCGGCGAGCAGATCGATGTTCGGCAGATCGGCCAGTTGCAGCAGGATTTCCGCCAGCGGTGCCGGGCCGATGCGTTGCAGGTTGACCGAACGCGGGATCAGTTTCGGCTCGACACTGACCAGGGTTTCGCCATCGAGGGTGACGTCGAGAATCTGGTGCTGATAGCTGATTTCCGAAAACGACAGCGGTATCGGCGAGCCGCTGTAGCGGATGCGCTCTTCACCGTTGACCTTCTGCGGCTTGTGCAAATGGCCGAGGGCGACATAGCTGATGCTCGGCCCGAACAGACTGGCGGGCAGGGCTTCGGCGTTGCCGATGATCAGGCTGCGCTCGGAGTCTTCCGACACCGAACCGCCAGCCATGTGCGCGTGGCTGATGGCGATCAGCGCCTGACCGGGTTGGCGCTTGGCGTTGGCCGCTTCGATCAGCCATTCATGCACCTGACCGATGCCGCGCAGATAGTTGTCGCCCAGATGCGCGCCAGTTACCTCCGCCGGGCGCAGAAACGGCAGCGCCAGGCACCACGCGGCGACTTCGCCGGTGTTGTCCGGCAACGGCAGCAGCAGGCGTTCGGCATTCAATTGCCCGTCATCCAGCCACAACACCCGTCCCAACGCATGCGTGCGCAAACGGCGCATCAACGGCGCGGGCAGTTCGATCCGTGAACCGGAGTCGTGGTTGCCGGCGATCATCACGATGGTCAGCAACGGCTGCTGTTCGTGGGCGCTGACGATGAAATCGTAGAGGCGTTCCTGGGCTTTGACCGGAGGATTGACCGTGTCAAAGATGTCCCCGGCAATCAGCAGCACATCCGGCTGCGCCAGTTGCAGTTGGCGCAGCAGCCATTCGAGAAAACAGGCGTGCTCGAAATCGCGCTCCTGGCCGTGCAGGTTTTGCCCAAGGTGCCAGTCGGAGGTGTGGAACAGACGCAAGGCGGACTCCGCAACAATTAAAGAGGTGATGGCCGCGAGGAAATGAAGGGCGGCGAAAGAGGGGAGAGTTTACAGATTATTGCGGCGGGGGGGCTTGTTGTGCAGGCCAAGGACTATTCGCACAGGTACGGTTTGCCTGATTGCGCTGATCGAATCCACGGTTCGGCGCATCTAATAATTGACGCCAAAATAGTGGCCATCTAATATCGCGCCACTATTTTGATACTAGTGCGCAACTGTAAAGGTGCGATCGGACCTTCCACAGTCTGGTCCGTGATCGACTGTCATTACGTCATTTCCCTTTCTTCTCATCATTGCACTGACCGCCACCCGAGTGCGTGCCTGTCAGCAAGTAGTGCGCCTGCCGTCAATCCAACTATTACTGCCCGTTGCAAAGAGATCTTCAACATGGACGTTCGCCAGTACGCCTTCCTCGCGCATCAGCCTTCTGCTGCCGTAAAAAAACGCGAGTCTTTCCTCGGCATGCCCAAGCGCGGGCTGGCGTTTCTCTTGGCGAACGTCATGTTCTGGCAACCGATGTGGGCGCAGGCCGACGGCATCGTGGTGGCCAACCCCAATACCTCGCTGGATCGCGCCGGCAATGGCGTGCCGATCATCAACATCGCTACGCCCAATGCCAGCGGCCTGTCGCATAACCAGTTCCACGACTACAACGTCGGTGCGCAGGGGCTGATCCTCAACAACGGCTCAACCCAGAACACGGTCACGCAATTGGGCGGGCATATCATCGACAACCCGAACCTGAAAAACAGCGGTTCGGCACAGGTGATTCTCAACGAAGTCATCAGCGGCAACCCGAGCCAGTTGCGCGGCTACACCGAAGTGGCGGGGCAGTCGGCGCGGGTGATCGTGGCCAACCCGTATGGCATCACCTGCAACGGATGCGGTTTTATCAACTCGCCACGGGTGACCTTGACCACCGGCAAACCGGTGCTCGACAACGGTCGGCTGGACCGTTTTCAGGTTGATCAGGGTTCGGTGGCCATCGAGGGCGCGGGCCTTAACGCGACCAACGTCGACCGTTTCGAAATCATTACCCGCAGCGCGAAGATCAACGCCGAGATTCAGGCGCAGAACCTGACGATTGTCGCCGGGCGCAACGACGTCAATGCACAGACTTTGAACGCCACTGCACGCGCCGATGACGGCAGCGGCAAACCGCAACTGGCCATCGACTCTTCGGCGCTTGGTGGTATGTACGCTGGCGCGATCAAACTGGTCGGCACCGAGGCCGGGGTCGGGGTGAAACTGGCGGGCAATCTGGCCGCCAGTGGCGGTGATATCCAGATCGACGCCAAAGGCCAACTGACGATGGCGCAAGCTTCGGCGGCCAACGCGATCAACGTCAAAGCCGCCAGCCTCGATGCACAAGGCCCTGTCTACGCTGGCACCGAACTGAACGTGCAGACCCAGGGCAATCTTGCAAACCGCCAGACCTTGGCAGCTCGCGATGGCATCAGCCTCAGTGCCGGCGGCGAGTTGATCAACGCCGGCATCATCGAAGCCGGGGTCAATGTCGATAACAGTCGCAACAAGGCAGGCGATGTGAGCATCAATGCGCAAAGTTTCGGCAATACCGGCAAAAGCGTCATCGCCAGCCGCAACCTGACAGTCACCGCGGCACAATCCCTGAGCAATCAGGGCGGCACGCTGAGCGGGCAGGCAACGCGCGTCACCACGGCGACGCTGGATAACCGCAACAATGGCCGGGTGCTGAGCAGCGGCACGCTCGATCTGAACGCAAGCCAAGTGCTCAACAACAAGGGATTGATCAACGCCAGTGGATCGCTCAAAGCGACTGTCGGTCAGATGAACAACAACAGTGGCGAGCTGTCGGGCCTGGCCGATGTCACCCTGCGTATGGCGTCGCTGGACAACGTCGCAGGGCTGGTGAACGCCGGCACTTCCCTGAACATCGATGCCACAGGCGCGGTGAACAATCAGGGCGGCAAACTGACCTCGCCCGGCAGCCTTACGCTCAAGGCCGGCAACGTCGACAACAGTAACAAGGGCCGGATCGCCAGCAACAAGGCGTTGACGGCCAGTGTCACGCGCCTCGATCAAAACAATGGCGGCGAACTTACCAGCGACACTTCGCTGTCTCTGGATCTGAATCACGGCGCGCTGAACAACCAGAGTGGATTGATCAACGCTCCACTGCTGGTGCTGAAAAAACTGCAAAAGGTCGACAACCGCGAAGGCGAAATTTCCAGCGCCCAGGCGTTTACATTCGCTGCCACCAGCCTGGACAACAGCAACGGAAAACTGCTGAGCAATCAGGTGCTGACCCTGCGCGTGCAGCAGGCTTTGGTCAACCTCAAAGGCACGATTGCCGCCGCCAGCATCGATGCCAGGGCCGGCAGCCTGAACAACAATGGCGGCACGCTTACCAGCCAGACCAAGCTGCGGCTGGGCGTTGACGGGCAACTCGACAATCAGGACGCCGGCCTGATCAATGCGACCGGCAAACTCGACATCGGCGCCGCCAATCTGAATAACCAGAACGGCGGCTCCCTGCTCGGCAGCGCCATTGCCATAGACTTTGGCAGTGCACTTGGCGACCTCAATAACGCCAAAGGTCTGATCACCACCAAAGGCTTGTTGACCCTCGATAACCTGCGCGATCTTAACAACCAGAATGGTGAACTCTCCAGCAACCTGAGCTATGCGCTCACAGCGCGCAATCTGGACAACAGCGACGGCAAGCTCTTCAGTCGTGAGGGACTGGATCTGACGGCGACCAGTACCCGCAACCTCAACGGTCTGATCTCCGGCTGGCAGCACCTCAGCTTGCGCGGTGGCAGCCTCGACAACCGTAACCACGGTACTTTGTCGAGCCGCGACGGCGACCTGCTGGTGGATCTCACCGGTGACATCCAGAACAGCAACACCGGTGCGCTGGTCAGCAAAGGCACCTTGAACGTCACGGCGGCCAGTCTCGATAACTCTGACAAAGGCGTGCTCTCCAGCGAAGGTGGCCAGACGCTGGTCATCGCTGGCAGCCTGAACAACGCGCAGGGTGGTTTGATCGACAGTGGTGTCAGTCTGGATATCCAGGCCGGTTCCCTGAACAACACCAACGCTACCGTCAATGCAAAACAGGACATTCGCTTCACCGGGACGGATCTGGACAACAGCGAAGGCGTGCTGGCGGCCGATGCAGCCATCACCCTCAACCTGCTCGGCACGCTGACCAACACCCGAGGCCAGTTGGTTAGCGCCGGCCCGCTGGTTATCGAACGCGCTGCGCAGATCAACAACCAGGGCGGCAAACTGCTCAGTCAAGCGCTGCTGACCTTGTCCACCGTTGGTCTCGACAACCGCAACGGTGGTCGTGTCGCCGCCAATGTCACGTTGACGCTGACCGCCAATGGCGCTGTGCAAAACGGCAATGACGGCCTGATCTACAGCGATACCGCTGATCTGACGTTGACGGCCGCCAGCCTCGACAACCAACAAGGCTCGCTGCAAAGCGAGGGTGCGCTGACGGCCAGCGTTGGCGGCGCCATTGATAACCGGGGCGGTCGTGTGGTCGCCAAGTCTGGCGTTCTCGCTATCACGGCGGCCAGCCTCGACAGTCGTGGCGGTGTGCTGTCCAGCCTGAAAAAAACCTTCAGCGCGCAAGTCTCCGGGGTACTGCGCAACGGGCAGGGCGGGGTGATTCAAGCGCAAGGCCTGACCCTCAAAGCCTTGGCCGGCCTCTATAACGACGGTGGCCGCATCACCGCGCAGAACGGCGATGCGATCATCGATAGCGGTCCGTCCGGCAACGTCGATAACCGCAATGGCAGCCTCATTGCGCTGGAGCGTGTCAGCGTTACCGGTAACGACTTCTACAACAATGGCAGCGCCGACAGCCTCGTCGGTGGCAAACAGGTCGACCTCAGCCTGCGCGGCCTTCTCAATAACCGCAAAGGCATTATCGAAAGCGCCAGCACGCTGGGCGTCACCGCTGGCAGCGTCGACAACCAGACCGGGCAACTGCGTGCATTGGGCAGCACTGGTAAAACCGCGTTCAGCATGGATGGCGCATTCGATAACCGGAGCGGCACCGTCGAAAGTGCCAACAGCGATTTCATCCTTGGCGCGGGTGCCTTGCTCAATGCTGGCGGCAACATTCTGCATGTCGGCAGCGGGATTTTCGATATTGCCACCGGGCAACTCGGCAGCGCGGGCGGCAGCTTCGTTACCCGTGGCGGGCTCACCTTGGCGGCGGATAGCTGGACCAACAGCAGCCTGATTCAGGCGGATCGCCTGACGGTCAATATCAACAGTCTGAATCAAACAGCGAGCGGGCAACTGCTGGCGGTGAACAAGCTGACCGGCAATGGCGGCAACTGGAACAATGACGGGTTGATTGCCAGTGATGGCAGCCTCGATCTCACGCTGGGCGGCACCTACTCTGGCGCTGGTCGGGTCAGCAGTCTCGGTGACCTCGGTCTGAGTGCCGCGCAGCTTATTCTGGGCACTGCATCCAGTGTCGGTGGTGGTGGCAATACCACGATCAACGTCGGTGGACTGCTCAGCAATGGCGGTCGCCTGACCTCGGCTGGTGATATGACGCTGGCGGCCGGCAACATCGCCAACAGCGGCACCCTGGGGGCTGCGAAGAACCTGACATTGACGGCGGGTGCGCTTCGCAACGAGCGTGGATTGATCTTCAGCGGCGAAGCCATGCAACTGCTGACGCCCACCTTCACCAACAGTTATGGCCAGGTCTACAGCCTCGGCAGCCTGTTGATCGCCAGGGACAAAAACAAGACGTTGGCCGATCTGCTGGACAACCGTTCCGGCTCGATTGAAAGCTCCGGCGAAATGACGTTGGCCGCTGCCACAGTCAACAATGTGATGGACGTCCTGAAGTATTCCGATCATGAGAAGAGCGGGGCAACCATTACCGAATTGTCTTGCGCGCTGATTGCTGGACCTGGCTGTGATTTTCGTAGTGGCGGCCGCAGAAACGGCCTGTGGATCGTCGATGAAGTCGATCGCCTGAAAGTCGGTGAGCACTCTGAAGCCGCATCGATCAACAGCGGCGCCGGCCTGACGATCAATGGCGGTCAGGTGAACAACACCAGCAGCTTGATCACGGCTTCCGGTGACATCAGGATTACGGCGTCGTCGATCACCAATCAGGGGGTCCAGGAACAGGAAATCAAGACGACCCGCAAGTTCGTCAGTTGGGTCGACCAGACCGCTTCGGCGATCAGACTGGCCGCGATATTCCGAGCCAATAACCCGACACCGTCGGCCACCTATGAACAGGATTTGAGTAACTTCCTGGGGTTGATGGGGGAGAAATTTCAGCCCGTGACCACGGTCACCAACGGGCAGTCGCTGGACGCCATTATCCAGGCGGGTGGCAACATCACCCTCGATGCGACGAACAAAATCGATAACAGCGTCGTACGCCCTTACTACGCTTATGTTACCGGCGGTAAGACCACCACCAATACCGGCGTTGGCAGTGGTTATTCAACACAAGTGCGGATCAATCCGCAGCTGCCGCCGGATCTGGCACAACAACAGGTAGACCCGATCGATTTGCCAGGCTTCAGCCTGCCCACCGGCCAGAATGGGTTGTTCCGTCTGAGTGGCGTGGGCAGCAGCGATCCGGTTGCAACCGGTCCGCAAAGCTGGACCCTCAGCGGCGGTAAAGTCACCGCCGGGGCAACATCCACTGCGCTGACCATCAATCGTGTTCAGGGCTTGCCCAGTAATGCCGGAAAATCCCAGCCGCACAAATACCTGATCGAAACCAACCCTGTGCTCACCGACCTCAAGCAATTCATGAGTTCGGACTATTTGCTGCAGAACCTCGGTTACGACCCTGACCAGAGCGCCAAGCGTCTGGGCGATGGTCTGTTCGAACAAAAACTGGTCCAACAAGCCGTCGTTGCGCGTACGGGCCAGCGTTTCATTGACGGGCAGACCTCCGACGAAGCCGTCTACAAACGCCTGATGGACAACGCCATCGCCAGCAAAACTGCGCTGAATCTCAGCGTCGGCGTCAACCTGACGGCGCAACAAGTCGCTGCACTGACCCATGACATCGTCTGGCTCGAAGAGCGCGTAGTGAATGGCGAAAAAGTGCTGGTACCGGTGCTGTACCTGGCCAACGCCAACAATCGCCTCGCCGCTAATGGTTCCCTGATCCAGGGCAATGACGTTACGTTGATCGCCGGGGAAAACCTGGAGAACTCCGGGACGTTGCGCGCCAGCCAGAACCTCGATGCCACGGCGAAAAAGGATCTGGTCAGCAGTGGTCTGGTCGAGGCAGGCAACCTGTTGAAACTGACCGCTACCAATGACCTGACGAACAAGGCCGGCGGGATCATTTCCGGTCGTGATGTCACGCTGGAAAGCAAAAACGGGGACGTCATCAACGAGCGCACCGTGACGACCCACACCAGCAGCGGTGCGCGTCATGAGGAACGTGCAGATTTCGTCGACAGCGCTTCACGCATCGAAGCCGCTAATGCTTTGGTCATCAACGCCGGACGCGACATCGACAACACCGGCAGCGTACTGAAAAGCGGCGGCGATATCACGTTGACCGCCAAACGCGATGTGCTGATCGATTCAGCCGAGCAGAAATCGGCTTACAACGACGCCAATCACATCAATACCTCGGTGACACAGTATGGATCTGAGGTGAATGCCGGCGGCGCATTGAAGGTCACGGCGCAGCGCGACATCAACGTTGTTGCGAGTCAGGTCGAGGCCAAAGGCGATGTCGATCTCAATGCCAAACGTGATCTGACGATCTCTTCCGCGGCCAACGAAACCCATGCCAGCGGCTGGAACAAGAAGTTCCGCGCCGAAGAGGATCATGTCAGTCAGCAGTCGAGCGTCATCAAGTCTGGAGGCAACCTGACCCTCAATGCCGACAAGGACCTGAATCTGGTCGCCAGCCACGTCAAATCGGCGGGTGAAGCTTACATCTATGCCGGTGATGACCTGAATCTGGTGACGGCCGATAACATCGATCACTCGTTCTATACCAAGACCAAAAAAGGTGACTTCGGCAAGAAAAAATCGACCATGACCGAAAGCGAAAGCATCGCGTCAGTCAGCTCGAGCATTGAGGCCGGTAGCAAACTGGTGATGTCGGCCGGGCAGGACATTAATGCCGAAGGCGCCAAGGTCAAATCTGACGGTTCGTTGCTGGCAACTGCCGGCCGCGACATCAACCTGATGGCGGCCGAGGACTACGCCAGTCAATCCAGCGCCTCATCGAAGAAAGGCTGGTCGTCGAGCAAATCGAGCAGCGCTGAAGTCACCCAGACCCACCTGAACAGTACCGAGTGGGTGGCCAAGAGCATGGAGCTCAAGTCCGACAACGACATCACGCTGAGCGCGGCGTCCTTGCGTGCCGAGGATGAAATCAAGCTGACGGCGGCCAATAACGTATTCATCGGTGCAGCCCAGGAAACGCAGACCTCCAGCCAGTCGCAAAGCTCAAGCAAGACCGGGGCGAATCTGACGGGTTACTTGTCGAACACGCAGAAGTCGCAGAGCGGCCAGCAAAGCTCCACACAAAGCATCGGCAGCGACATCAGCGCCGGTAGCCTGCAAATCAAGAGTGGCCAGGACACCGTCATTGAAGGCAGCACTCTGGTGGCCGACAAGAACATCACGATCAATGCCGGGCGCAATCTGGAGGTCATCAGCGCTGAAAGTACGTCCACTGCCGGATCGTCGTCCGGCAGCAAAAAGGTCGGTGAAATCGGTACCTGGTGGCAGGGCGCGACGGGGATCGTCAAAACCAAGGAAGGTGAGCAAAGCACCGTCACACGCCAGTCGGGTAGCCAGATCGCTTCGTTGGGCGGCAACATTTCGTTGACTGCCGGGGATCATTACACCCAGACCGCCAGCCAGTTGGTGGCGCCGGTCGGCGACATCGATATTGCGGCCAGGCACGTTGATATCGGTGAAGGTTACGACACCCTCAGCGCCACCAAAACCGCCAGCACCAACCGTACGGCGGTGGGTGGCACGGTGAGCATTCCGTTGCTTGATGCCTTGCGTGGCATCCAGCAAATGGGTGAAGCGGCCGAGAAGACGACTGATGGCCGGATGCTTGCACTGGCTGCCGTCAACGCGGCAATGAGTGCCGACCAGGCACTGGACGCCGGCCAGTCGATGATGCAAAACCCTCTGGGTGGGGTGAAAGTCAGCGTCAATCTGAGCAACAGCCAAAGCCAGATGAACAGCAGCCAGAGCGGCAGTAACGTCGTCGGCAGCGGCGTGATGGCGGGCGGCAACATCAATATCGTCGCCAAAGGTGCGGGGGCGGACAGCAACATCAATGTGGTCGGCAGTCGTATCGAAGGCGGCGGTAATGTTTCGCTTGATGCCACTGGCGCGATCAATCTGCTGTCGGCGCAAAACACAGCGCATCAGGAAAGCAGCAACAGCAACAGCGGCTGGAGTGTCGGGGTCGGCTTCGGCTTTGGTGAACAGAACGGTTTCACCCTCGATCTGGCAGCCAACAAAGGTCGTGGCAATAGCGATGGTGATGACGTCACGCACACCAACACCTCGGTCAAGTCCGGTGGCACGCTAAGCCTGAAAAGCGGCGGTGACACCAACATCAAAGGCGCGACCGCCAGCGGTGAAACGGTCAAGGTCAAGGTCGGCGGCGACCTCAACATCGAGAGCCTGCAGGACACCAGCACCTACACCTCGAAACAGTCGAGCGCCAACGTCGGCGTCAGCGTCTGCGTACCGCCATTCTGTGTCGGCAACAGCAGTGTCAGCGGTGGTGTTTCCCAGCAGAACATGAACAGCGAATACGCCAGTGTCTCCGAGCAGTCGGGCATCAAAGCGGGCAATGGCGGCTTCCAGGTTGAAGTGGCGGGCAATACCGATCTGGTCGGTGCTGTCATTGCCAGTACTGACAAGGCCGTGGCTGACGGCAAGAACACCTTGAGCACCGGCACACTCACCACGTCGGATGTGAAAAACAAGGCTGAGTACGACGCCAGCAGTATCAATCTGAGTGGTGGTTATGGCTTCGACGCTGGCAAGGGTGGCACTTCGAACGGTGCGAACTCGAACACTCGGGGCGGGCCTGTCAACTCGGTCAAAGAAGGGGCGAACGCTTCAACGCCGATCGTCCTGTTTGCCAGTGGCAGCTCCAGCAGCACAACCTACAGCGGTATCAGTGGGGCTGCCGTCACTATTACCAACGAGGCCAAGCAGCAAGAGCTGACCGGGAAAACCGTTGAGCAAACCATCGCGGCAATCAACACCGATGTGTCCAGCGATCGTGATGGCAGCAACAAGCTCAAGCCGATTTTCGATGCGCAAGAAATCGGTGTGAATTTTGAAATCGTCGGCAAGTTCGTTCAGAACGTTTCGCAGTTTATTGAGAACCGGGCGAAAGAGGCTGACGACAAAAAGAAACAGGCTGATAACGAGCTACTGGCCGCGCACGACCCACGATTGACCAAGGAGCAGCAGGATGCTCACAAAGTCAGGTACCAGGAGCTTAAGCAAGAGATAAAGGACATTGGTGAAAACTGGGGGCCTGAAGGCACCTATCGCCAGATCGCGACCGCACTGGTCGCTGGCGTGAGCGGCGGCGTAACGGGCAGCAGCGCCCAGTTCGCGCAGAACATGGTGGTCAATTACGTTCAGCAGCAAGGCTCGGCTTACATCGGCAAACTGGTCTTGAAGGGCTTGAAAGAAGGCAGTCCGGTTCACGCGGGTCTGCACGCAATTCTAGGATGTGCCGGTGCTGCTGCCAGCAACCAGAGTTGCTCGGCGGGCGCGCTCGGTGGGGCGGCGTCCAGTGTATTGACGGCATTGTTTGCCGACCCCGACCCTGATGAAACAGCGACGGATAGAGAAAACAAGCGCAACCTTTTGACGGCATTGGTCGCGGGTATTGCCGCGATGACCAATCCGAACGGCGCGGCAACGGCGACCAACGCCGCGATTGCCAACGTCGATAACAATTGGTTGGCCACCCAGCAGGAAGTCCAGCGGGATAAGGAGCTTGCTGCCGAGACTGACCTGTACAAGAAAATGATGATCTCGATGAACTGGGAGCTCATTTCGTTACGTCAGGACGGGTTGACAGGGGTCGGAATTGTTGACGGCTTCAAGGATGGCATGGCGGGAGCTGGGCGCGATGCACTGGATGGTGCTGCACAGTTCATGCGACATCCAAAGGAAGGCGTGGATGCCATGATCGAATTCGCGTCTTCAACCGAGGGGATATCCATCCTCGGCGATGAACTGTCGAAGTCGTTCTCTGCGCAGCTCAAAGAAATGAACAAGGCGCTTGAGGAAGGCGGTGATGCCAACGCCTTTAATCTCGGCAGACAGATGGGGCAGGCTGTTGCACTGGTGGTCAGCACTGTGGCAGGCGGTGGTACGAGTGCAGCGAAGAGCGCGGCTGTCCTGTCCAGGATGGGGTTTGATCTTTCAGTTAGAGCCATCAAAAAAATAGGGTCATCGTTTGATATCGGTACCGTCAAGGATTGGGTTAAGAATTCGAAGAAGAAGACTGTGCCGGATGGCACTCATGATGGTGCAGGGGGAGGCGGGGGCGCTGGTACTCCAGATGCAACTATTCCATATGCGCCACCAGGGACACAGATTTTCCAAGGCCAGGCCCCGGTATGTGGGCCGGCTTGCGCCGCAATGGTAATAACTGATAAAACAGGGAAGTCAGTTAGTCTGGAAAGCGCTATTGGTAGTTTCGTAAATGGTATAAGGGAGTCTGGTGTTAATACCTTGGAGCTGGCGGATGTAATATCCAATGCGGGGGTTAAAAATACAGTCAATTTGTCAATGTTTCCAGAGCAGCTTAATAAGGCGTTGCAGGAAGGTTTGAGTGTCATCATACAAGTTCCTGCTGGTGCGCAAAGGCACTTCCTTATTGTTGATGGTGTTAAAACTGTAGAAGGTGTTAGTTATTATATGACGCGCGATTCAGTTGCTGGGCCTCGCGGTGTTCTTCAAAGGATTTTGGAAGGTGCCATGACAGGTGGTGTTAACGCTATTGTGATTGGGAAATGATAATGAATATTGGTGATTTTGTTGACTTGCAAGGGTGGTTGGTAATTATAGATTATAGGTTGTTCCTTATTCCGGAGAACTACTCGGAAAATTATGAGGAAGGTGACCGGTATGAGATTTCAAAGCCGGAGATAATATTTGCTGTTGCAGAGCTGATTCTCCCGCTTGCTGGGGGGAAGAGCTTTATATTCCATAAGTCAAAATTATCGGGGGTCGTGGTGGGCAGCTCTCCGATAAGAATAGATCCAGTAACTCTGTCTGTTGAAGAGAGAGGGCGCGGGTTTTTGTCCATAAACGTTGCAAATGACTCTTTAGATAAATACAGGGAGCAATATAAGACGTTTCTTGAAAAGGGGCGTTCTGTTAATTCTGATGACTGGTTGGACTATTTTTAGGAAACCAGGAAGCAGAAAAAACACCTGGCAAAACAGATCCGTCTCTAGGGGTTCATTTCGGTTTTCCAAGCCTGAGTTTCGAGAGCGCTCATGTACCTGAAGCATACTTTGCCAGAAATAGGGCAGTGGTTCCACGCAGTTAGTGATGTCGGTTCTGGTGGGCGGATAATGAGGTGGATCACTTTTGAATAAAGCGTGTTTTGTCTCGTGTTCTCCAGAAACGAAATTCGACTAAAGTTTCGAAGTGTCGAGTTTTCGTGATAAATGGGGCTGTTTCAGGAGTCGGTGATTGACGATGACGATTTGACGTTGAAGAATTTGGCATTAGCTTCTACGTTCCGGACATTGCTGATGACGAGCAAGTGTTAGTCAGTACGTTGTACATCAACTTGCGTGCCGCCAATGGTCCCAGCCTTTTTTGCCTAAAGCAAAAGATCGCAGCCTTCGGCAGCTCCTACACATACCCCTTGGAGTTGCCGAAGGCTGCGATCTTTTGCTTTTACTTCGGATAAAGCGGCGGCAACCCACTGTCACCCACCGGATCCTGCACCCGTTCCGCCGCCGGTATAGTGCGGATCGCCCGCCACAAATCCTCACCCTGCCAATGCTGCCCCGTCTCGCTGTACAACGCACCATTGAGCCCATCCAGCGCATCCGACAACGGCACAAACCGCGCCGCCATGTCCGCCAGCGTCTCCGGCTGCTGCCGCGCCCACGCATCCAGTGCCTGCCGCGTGGCCTGCGGATCATTCGCCTGACTCGCCCGCTTGATGTCATCCATCAACGTGCGCGGGCTCGGGCCGGTTTGGGCGGCGCGATGCACCGCCGGTTGCCAGCGTGCGCGCCACCACAGGCCGAAGCCGAGCAGGGTGGTGCAGGCGAGGATCAGGGTGCTGAGTTTCCACCACCACAACACATCGTTATCGACGATGCTCGGCTGCAGGTTGCCGGTCGGGGTGTCGACTTGCAGGCTCGGGTTGGTGGCCACTTGCAGGGTGCGCGCCGGCAGGCTGCTGTGTTCAAGGTGATCTTCGAAGGTGTTCCACCAGACCACGTCTACCGTCGGCAAGTCGATGGCGCCGCTGCGACTTGGCACCAGCGCTTCGCGTTCTTCGCGGCTGCCGACAATGCCCCGGTCAGTGCTCTGGTTGCTCAGCACCGGTTGATCGGGGTAGCGGCGCAGGCCGTTGACGTCGGTAGCGGGCAGCGCCGGCAGTTGCGAGGCGGCCAGGCCTTCGACTTTAAGCGTCAGGCTGCGGGTCAGGGAGTCGCCGACCTGACTGTGTTCCGGTTCCGGGTTCCAGCTTTCGCTCAGGCTCAGGCTGCGCGCGGGCAGCCAGGGCGCGTCGACCGGGTAGGTCAGGGGTTTGGGTTTGACCGTCAGCGGGATTTCGGACGAACTCACGCGCATCAGTTTGCCCGGTTTCGGCCCCTGCGCATTGGCGTCCTGAGACGGCTGCGTATCGACCAGTGTTGCGCTGAAGGTCTGCGGCGTAATGGTCAGCAAACCGCTGTGCTGCGGGTAGATTGCGTAGCGCATTTCGATCACGCCATGGCGCACACCGTTGAGATCTTTTTCGTAGGTGCGCGTGTCGCCGAGTTGCTCGATGCGCGCATCGGCGATTTGCAGCGGCGTCAGGCTGCTGTCGTCGTACAGCGATACCGAGTGGTAGATGCGCAACGTCAGAATCGCCTGCGCCTGCACGTAGACGCTGGACTGATCGAGGCTGGCTTCGATGAACACCGGATCGAGGCTGTTCTGGTTCTCGCGGGTGTCGCTTTCGACCACTTGTACGGTGATCGGCTGGCTCTGCGCGTCGCCCAGTTGTAGCGGCGGGATCACCACGCTGCCGTTCTCTTTGGGCAGCAGGGTGATGATCCAGCGCGTGGTCGCGCGGTTGTCGCCATTGAGCGTGTTGAGCTGGTTGACCTGCCGCGTGCCGCGCACTTCGAACAACGCTTCCAGCGCGGTCAAGTCGGGTTTGCCGAACTGGGTGACGTCGCTGGTTTCAAGGGTGAGTTCGACCGTCTCGCCGGAGTTCAGGCGACTGCGATCCACGCTGGCCGTCAGCTCGGCCGCCTGGGCGGGGGCCGTGCAGAGCAGCAGGGGCAGCAAGAGAGCGGTGAAGCGGGTCATCGAGTGTTTTCCTGATCCTGATGTTGTTGCTGTTCGTACCAGAATTTGCGTCGCAGCAATTCGCCCGGGTCATCCGGGATCTTGCCCAGCCATTGTTCCAGTGCCTGACGCTGCTCCCCCTGGAGGTTGTCTTCACTCGGGCGCAGGGTCGGCACGGTGTCCGTCTGTTCTTCCTCGTCGCTGCCCGGCACTTCATTGGGGCCTGGCTGCGGCGGCGTGGTCGGTGGCGGTTCGCTGGCCGATTCGGTCGGTTGCGCGTCGCTCTGGGTTTCACTTTTTACCGCCGGTGGCGGTGTGGTCGCGGGCGGTGGTTCGTCGCCGGGCAGACTCTGTTCGGCCGGTTTGTTTTCCGGTTCGGCGGGCGGCGGCGTGGTTTTCTGCTTGAGCAGATTTTCCACCAGCGTCTTGTTGGTCTGCGCCGGACGTAAATCCGGTTGCTGTTCCAGCGCCTGCTCATAGGCATCGATTGCCGCTTCCAGCTCACCGCTTTTCGCCAGCGCGTTGCCACGATTGTAGTGGGCGCGGGCATCGCTGCCTTCGGCGAAACGCTGAGCGGCGCCACTGTAGTCGCCGGCCTCGTACAACGCCACCCCTTGCCATTGATGATCGTCAAAATGCTGCGCGGCTTCGGCCGGGCGCTTCTGTTTGAGCAGGTGCAGACCCTGTTGGTCGGGGCGCAGCCACAAATCCTCGAAGTCAAAAGCGTAGCTCGGTTGAGGCAAGCAAAACAGCAACGGCAGGCAGAACAACCAGCCACGCCGTCCGGCACAGGCGGCAAGCAGCAACAGCGGCAACAGCAGCCAATAACCCTGATCGGCCCAGGTGTCGAGGCGCACGGTCTGGCCGTCTTCGCGCAGGCTGCGCGGACCGTTGAGCAGGCCGAGCGCGCCGAGATCAGCCTCGTCGAGGCGGGCAGGGTGGTATTCGCCGCCGACGCTGTTGAGGAATGCGCTCAGGCCCGGACTGTCCAGTTGCGGCACGCGAATCGCGCCTTGTTCGTCCTTGAGGAAGCTGCCGTCCTCTTGGGCGATTGGCGCACCTTCGGCGGTGCCGACGCCGAGCATCAGCAACTGCGCCGATTGTCCGCTGAGTGCGCGGCGAATACCTTGACGTTCTTCTTCATCGAGCGACGAGCCGATCAACAGGATCCGCCCCTGACCGAGCGCACCCTGTTTCAGCAGGGCCAGCGCTTTACTCACGGCCAGATCGGCGCGATGACCGCTTTCCGGCATCAACGAAGGCTTGAGTGCATCGAGCAAATTGCGGCTGGTCGCGAGGTCATCCGACAGCGGCACCAGCGTGTGCGCGCTGCCGGCATAGACGACGATGGCAGTCTGCGCATCGCTGCGCGCCTGCAACAGGTCGAAGAGCTTGCGACGCGCCTGCTCCAGTCGCGTCGGCGGCGAATCGGTGGCGAGCATTTCCGGAGTCAGTTCCAGCACCACGACCAAGGGATCGGCTGGCTTCTGACTGGTCTGTTCGACCCGCTCCCAGCTCGGTCCGAGCAGGGCCAGAATGGTCAGCAACCAAGCCACGCCGAGGGCGACCCATGGCAGTTTGCTGTCGCGACCATTGCCGCCACTGAGCAGCGTGGCATGAAACGCTGGTGGCAAAATCATCTGCCAGCGCCCGGCGCGTTTCTGCCGGTGCCAGAGTTGCCAGATCAGCCAGCCCAGCAGCGGCAGCAACAGCAACCACCACGGACGGAACCAGTGCGGCCAGAGCGCAATCATCGGCGCCTCCGCAGACGCAGGCGCTTGAGACGCTCGCGCCAGTCAGGCAGCGGACTTTGCAGATACAGCTCCTTGGTGAACAGCCGTTGCAGCGGGTTATCCGGCCACAATTCGCGCGCGACGAGCAACAGGCTCAGCCACAACGCCAGCGCCAGAGGCCAGTGATACAACGCTTGCGCCGGACGTGCCTGGGTCGGTTGCTGGGTCACCGGTTCGAGTTGATCGAGGGTGTCCTTGATCGCTTGCAGCTCTTTGCCGTCGTGAGCGCGGAAATATTGCCCGCCGGTGACTTCGGCGATGGCTTTGAGCGCTGGCTCGTCGAGGTCCAGGCTTGGATTGACGCCGAGCAGGCCAGTCGAACCGCTGTCCTCGGGATTAGCGCCGATGCCGATCGGATAGATTTTTACCCCTTCGCGGGCAGCCAGTTTTGCCGCCGTCAGCGGATCGATTTCGCCACCGTTGTTGGCACCGTCGGTGACCAGAATCAGCACACGGCTTTGCGCCGGACGCAGGCGCAGGCGTTTCAGCGCCAGACCGATGGCGTCGCCGATCGCAGTGTTCTTGCCGGCAATGCCGATCCGCGCTTCGTCGAGCCAGACGCGCACGGTGTGGCGATCAAAGGTCAGCGGCGCTTGCAAATAGGCCTGACTGCCAAACAGGATCAAGCCGACACGGTCGCCATCGCGGCTTTCAAGGAAATCACCGAGCAGATGCTGAACCAAGGTGAGACGACTGACCTCTTCGTCCTGCCATTGCATATCAGGGAAATCCATCGAGCCGGACACGTCTACCGCGACCAGCAGATCACGCCCACTGGCAGCAATCGGCAGTGGCTCGCCGAGCCATTGCGGGCGCGCGGCGGCGGTCAGCAGCAACAGCCACAAGAGCATGAACGGCGCCTGTTGACGCCACGCGGGCAGGTTGGCGCGAGCGCGACGGCGGGCGAGGCCTTCCAGATCGGCGAGAAAGCTGACTTTCAACGCGGGTTCGCCGCTGTCCGCCACCGGCAAGACCAGACGCATCAGCCACGGCAGCGGCACCAGCACAAAGATCCACGGCCAGGCGAACTCAAACATGTTTGCGAATCCACGTGTCGACAGCCTGGGTCAGGCCGGCGATGGCTTTGTCGTCGAGTTTGCACTCCGGTTTGTACGCGCCTTCGACCAGCACCATCCAACGGGTCAGGCCCGCCGCCGGGCAGCGGTTGTCGAGGAACGCCAGCCATTTACGCCCGTTGAGGGTATGACTCTGGCTGTAGGGATAGTGGTTGCGGCACAGGCGTTTGAGCAGGCCGTTGAGTTGCTGCAGCCAGGCCCCGGCCGGGGCGCCGTCGTAGGGTTTGGGCATTTGTGCGAGTTCGGCGAGGGCGGCGATGCGCACAGGATCGAGCGGTTGCTCGGCACGGACGATCGGGCGTTTCTTCATCGGGATGAAACGGCGCAGTCGCCAAACGGCGAAACCCAGCAGCGGCAATAACAACAGCAGCAACCACCAGCCCGGCGCCGGCGGCCAGAAGGCAATCGGTGGCGGCGAGATCAGCGGTTGCAGTTGTTCGAGGCCGTTCATCGACCTTTCCCCGGACGCTGCGGATTGAGGAACTCACGCATCTGCTCGACCATTTCACTTTGCGTGCTCAGCGGCATCAGCAGCACCCGCAGTTTTTGCGCGAGCAATTCCCAGCGAGCGATGCGTGCTTCGGCCTGGGCGCGATAGGTCTGGCGCAGGTCGAAATTCAGCGTGTCGAGTTCCAGTTGTGCGCCGCGTTCGGCGAACCGTAGAAGGCCGGCGGCGGGCAGGGCGTGATCAAGGGGATCGGACAGCGGCAGCATCAACAGATCGCAATGGCGCGACAGCAGACTCAGTTGCTGCTCGGCGCTGTCGGACAGTGCACGTTCGTCGCAGATCACGATGGCCAGGCTGCCGGGGCGCAACACTTCGCGGGCACGGCGCAGGGCCACGCCAAACGCATCGCGATCCGGCTCACGCTCGCTGTGCAGCGACTGATTGACCTTGACCAGACGGTTGAGCAATTGCAGCAGGCTCTGTTTGCTACGCCGCGGTTTGATTTCGTAGTGTTCGTTGTCGCCGAACACCAATCCGCCGACGCGGTCGTTATGGCCCAGCGCAGCCCAGCCGATCAACGCCGCGACTTGCGCCGCGAGCACCGATTTGAACATCAGCCCGGAACCAAAAAACAGCCGCGTGCTTTGCTCGACCATGATAAAAATCGGCCGCTCACGTTCTTCATGGAACAGCTTGGTGTGCGGCTCTTGCGTACGGGCGGTCACACGCCAGTCGATGGTGCGCACATCGTCGCCGGCCTGATAGACCCGCACCTGATCGAAGTCGACGCCACGACCACGGAATTTCGAGTGATGCAGGCCGATCAGCGGGCTGCGCTGACTCGGCGTGGAAAACAGCTGCACTTCACGCACGCGGTGACGCATCTCGATCAGCTCGGCGAGGCTGACGCGGATGCCCGGTTCGGACGGCAGGGGGGCGTTCATGGGGGTCAAGCGACGGCTACGACGTCGAGAATCCGCTGCACCACCCGATCCTGATCGATGCCGGCGGCTTCGGCTTCAAACGACAAAATGATGCGGTGACGCAACACATCGAACAGCACCGCTTGAATGTCTTCCGGGCTGACGAAATCGCGACCAGCCAGCCAGGCGTGGGCGCGGGCGCAGCGGTCGAGGGCAATCGAGCCGCGGGGGCTGGCGCCGTAGGCGATCCACTCGGCCATTTCCGGGTCGAACTTGGCCGGGTTGCGCGTGGCCATGACCAGTTGCACCAGGTATTCCTCCACGGCGTCGGCCATGTACAGACCGAGGATTTCCTTGCGTGCGGCGAAGATTGCCTGCTGGCTGACGCGGCGCTCGGGTTTGGTTTCGCCGTTCAGCGCTTCGCCACGGGCCTGCTGGAGGATGCGGCGTTCGACGGCGGCGTCCGGGAAGCCGATTTTTACGTGCATCAGGAAACGGTCGAGCTGCGCTTCCGGCAGCGGATAGGTGCCTTCCTGCTCGATCGGGTTCTGCGTGGCCATTACCAGAAACAACGGCGACAGCTCATAAGTGCTGCGGCCGACACTGACCTGACGTTCGGCCATGGCTTCGAGCAGCGCCGATTGCACCTTGGCCGGGGCGCGGTTGATTTCGTCCGCCAGCACCAGGTTGTGGAAGATCGGCCCTTGCTGAAACACGAAACTGCCGGTTTCCGGTCGATAGATTTCGGTGCCGGTGATGTCGGCCGGCAGCAGGTCAGGGGTGAACTGGATGCGATGGAACTGGGCTTCGATGCCCTCGGCGAGTTCTTTGATCGCTTTGGTCTTGGCCAGACCCGGCGCGCCCTCGACCAGCATGTGGCCGTCCGCGAGCAGGGCGATGAGCAAACGCTCGATGAGTTTTTCCTGGCCGAGAATCTGCGTTGAAAGAAAGGTTCGCAGCGCCAGCAGCGCTTCACGATGTTCCATCGGTGACTGTTCCTGGAAAGGGGTGGCCACAGGCGTTCGGATAACGCCGGGGCTGGGGGCGTTACTTTAATCCATCGTGGGGGGTGGCGACTAACGGCATTTTGCGCAAAGTGCGGGAAATGACTGGGGGAATTGTTGGATTTTTGTAGTGCCGGGGAGGGGTAGTGTTCTTTCGGACGCCTTCGCGAGCAAGCTCGCTCCCACATTGACGGTGTGCACACAGTTCAAATGTGGGAGCGAGCTTGCTCGCGAAGAGGCCTATTCAGACACCATCAAACTTCGTTGATGAGGGTACCCGTCCCATCGAGGATATTCGTCAAGGTCTCGACAACCTCATCCATATCCACCATATCCGGGTTGAAGCTGATCTCCAGCACATCATCCCCATTCAACGCATCGGCATCCGCCGCCGCAATCTCGATCTTCAACAGAGTCTTGCTCAGTGTGACTTTCACCCCGTCGAGAGTCGAAGGCTCGCCATCCAGCGTAATCTCCAGCTCGTCCTCATCCGGATAACGGCTCATCAGGAACATGTCGCCCTTGTCGCTGTGGCAGCAGAGCATGGCCATGTTGTCTTCTTCGTCATCGCACGGGTTGACGATCAGTAGGGCGGTGGTCATTTGCATGGGGGAATTCCTGGTTGGGCGGGCGCGGCAGGCGGGACGCAAAAAAGCGATTTTGCCAGCCTGAGTAAAATTCTGCTGCACATCGTTGAGCCAGGGCGTGATCTTAAGGACGTTTCCTCAATGCGGGTACGAATTGTCCGGCGGCCTCGTAGGTTTTCAGAAAAGGCGATGGATGGCGCAAGTTAGGCGTGTTTTCGCTTGTTTTGGTGGCTTTTTATCGGCAGATTTTGCCGCTCAAACGCAAGGGAGTGCGATGGACGACATGAAAAAAAGGATCTCTTTTGATGAAGCAGTATTTCGAATGGGCGCAAGAAATCCGGCATCTGTCCGAAGAACAGGTTGAAGCGCTTTACCAGCGCTACCTCAATGGCGAAAAAACTGCTGACTTGATCGCCGAGTACAAGCTCGCGGACACGGTACGCAGTGTGCTGAAAGTACTGCCGCCGATTGTCAGCGCCGACCTTAGATGCCCGTATTGCGATTTGCCGATGTGGATGCGCCGGCCCGCCCGCGGCACCCCGGTTTCCCTGCGCAGCGCTTACAAATGTGTGAATTGCGAGCATCAATACTTCACCGCCGGTTTTGGCTCGCGACGCAACGTGTGTGGTTGTGATGCCTGTGTCCGACTGCGCAAACAGCAAATCGCCGATCAGGCCGAACGTGACCGCAGTGATTTAGCCATGCGTTACGGCACGCCACGCCCACCCGTGCCCTTTACCAGTCTTGGATTCCAGCAAAAACTTGCTCTGCTGGCATTACTGGATGACGGCGGCCAAGGCGCAGGCGAACGCATTGCCGCGCTTGATGCTGAAATCAGAGGAGAAAAGCTCACGTCCACTGACACTTTCAGTGAGGAGTTGGTGAAAGGCCTGCACGAGGCGGGCGCCTTGCAGGTCGATACGGCATCGGACATTCGGGCGTTCAATCGGGCCGACGATTTCAGCATCAGCACGTATTCGACCATTTACTGGCGAGCCAACGTCGCGCTGGACGAAGGCGTGCGCTGCTCGCGCGATACGCTCTATCTGGCGCTATACGAAGAGTTGTCCGGGCCTGTGCTGCCAGGATGGAAACGCGAGTTGTACGCATTGATCTTCAGGCTCGCGCGGGAGGAATCGATTCAATACGTTCACTTGCTGGCCAATCAGGTCGGTATGGCGTTCACCGCCGAAGCCCGCGCCGACTCGGTGATCGGCACTTTGCTGCAGAACTTCTCGGTCAGCCAGATCTATTACTTCGCCAGAGTGGCGGTGAAGAGTGCCGCACACTTCTATGCCACCGGAAACTCCAAGGGCCGCACTCACGCCTCGAACACCATTCCGCGCAACATGCAGAGCACCGCGCAACTCGCCTTGGCGGAGAACTGGCGCAAGGACAGCTACCGCGATTCGCGTGTGCCGCAGCCGGCCATGACCCGCCTGCTTTACGACGTCGTGTTCAAGGACAGCGGCGCCGGTTTTTCCAAGTCGCCGGGGCTGCTCTGGCGAGACGAGTTTGTGCCAAGGTTTCTCACGGGGTCGTCGGTCGCCGCGCCGCAATTCGACCATCCGCAGCTGTTCTGCCGCGAGTGCGACTCCAGCAATATTGACGTCAGCATGGATAAATTGACCCTGCAAATGCAGTGTTATGACTGCGCCACCGTGAGCAAATTTCGCGCTTATGAAGAGTTGCCGGACTGACCCGGGTCAAACTTCGATACTGAACCCGATGCCACGCTCAAGGTCGATAAAACGGCCTTGGGCGTTTTCGTTTCTGGATATGTAGCGCTTCAAGAGCTGTTTCTGGCACGAATGTGCCGCAAATCCGGGCATTCAGAGCGCTGGTTTGTCCTGCGCCTGCTAGTGTTTACCGGTGCCAAACCCTCGGTTTACGTGCCAATGACCGAATATGTCGCAGCACCGCAAGCAGACACATTGTCGCACCCTTTAAGCTGCGCAACGGATGAGCACCCGTAAAGGCATTGTCGGCACCGCTGGCAGTCGCTTTTGCAGATGCTCATTCTATGGAAGGTGAATGTGACCTGAGTGTCCCGTCCAGCTTCACCCACCTGTCCCCCTGTTTCCTCTGCCCGAGAATCAGGAACAGGGCGACACAAGCCCCGAAAGGGGTGTTGCACGCGACGCTTTCCATCAATAACAAGCTTAAGCGGAGTACCACAGATGGCGTTCTTCACCGCAGCCAGCAAAGCCGACTTCCAGCACCAACTGCAAGCGGCACTGGCGCAGCACATCAGTGAACAGGCACTGCCACAAGTGGCGCTGTTCGCTGAACAATTCTTCGGCATCATTTCCCTGGACGAGCTGACTCAACGTCGCCTCTCCGACCTCGCTGGCTGTACTCTCTCTGCGTGGCGCCTGCTTGAGCGCTTCGATCACGCGCAACCGCAAGTGCGCGTCTACAACCCTGATTACGAGCGTCATGGCTGGCAGTCGACCCACACCGCGGTCGAAGTCCTGCACCATGACCTGCCATTCCTCGTCGACTCGGTCCGCACCGAGCTGAACCGTCGCGGCTACAGCATCCACACCCTGCAAACCACCGTGCTCAGCGTGCGTCGTGGCAGCAAGGGCGAGTTGCTGGAAATCCTGCCGAAGGGCAGCACCGGCGAAGGCGTTCTGCACGAATCGCTGATGTACCTGGAAATCGACCGCTGCGCCAACGCGGCCGAACTGAATGTGCTGAGCAAAGAGCTGGAACAGGTTCTCGGTGAAGTCCGCGTCGCGGTCGCCGATTTCGAGCCGATGAAAGCCAAGGTGCAGGAAATCCTCACCAAGCTCGACAACAGCGCGTTTGCCGTCGATGCCGACGAAAAGAACGAAATCAAAAGCTTCCTGGAATGGCTGGTGGGCAACCACTTCACCTTCCTCGGCTACGAAGAGTTCGTGGTCACCGATCAGGCCGATGGCGGCCACATCGAGTACGACCAGAACTCCTTCCTCGGCCTGACCAAACTGCTGCGCACCGGCCTGACCTACGATGACCTGCGCATCGAAGACTACGCGGTGAACTACCTGCGCGAACCGACCCTGCTGTCGTTCGCCAAGGCTGCGCACCCGAGCCGTGTACACCGTCCGGCCTACCCGGACTACGTGTCGATCCGTGAAATCGACGCCGACGGCAAAGTCATCAAGGAACACCGCTTCATGGGCCTGTACACCTCGTCGGTGTATGGCGAGAGCGTGCGGGTCATCCCGTTTATCCGCCGCAAGGTCGAAGAAATCGAAACCCGCTCCGGCTTCCAGTCCAAGGCCCACCTAGGCAAGGAACTGGCGCAGGTGCTTGAAGTACTGCCGCGTGATGACCTGTTCCAGACCCCGGTCGACGAACTGTTCACCACGGTGATGTCGATCGTGCAGATCCAGGAACGCAACAAGATCCGCGTGTTCCTGCGCAAAGACCCGTACGGTCGCTTCTGCTACTGCCTGGCCTACGTGCCGCGCGACATCTACTCCACCGAAGTTCGCCAGAAGATCCAGCAAGTGCTGATGGAGCGCCTGAAGGCTTCCGATTGCGAATTCTGGACGTTCTTCTCCGAATCCGTGCTGGCGCGCGTGCAGTTGATCCTGCGTGTCGACCCGAAAAACCGTCTCGACATCGACCCGGTGCTGCTGGAAAAAGAAGTCGTGCAAGCGTGCCGCAGCTGGCAGGACGATTACGCTGCACTGACCGTCGAAAGCTTCGGCGAAGCCCACGGCACCAACGTGCTGGCCGACTTCCCGAAAGGCTTCCCGGCCGGTTACCGCGAGCGCTTCGCTGCGCATTCGGCCGTGGTCGACATGCAGCACCTGCTGAGCCTCAACGAAAAAAATCCGTTGGTGATGAGCTTCTATCAGCCGCTGGGCCAGGTGTCCGGCCAGCGCGAGCTGCATTGCAAGCTGTACCACGCCGACACCCCGCTGGCGCTGTCCGACGTGCTGCCGATTCTGGAAAACCTCGGCCTGCGCGTACTGGGTGAATTCCCGTACCGTCTGCGTCACACCAATGGCCGCGAGTTCTGGATTCACGACTTCGCGTTCACCGCCGCTGAAGGCCTGGACCTCGACATCCAGCAACTCAACGACACCCTGCAGGACGCCTTTGTCCACATCGTCCGTGGCGAAGCCGAGAACGATGCGTTCAACCGTCTGGTACTGACCGCCGGCCTGCCTTGGCGCGACGTTGCGCTGCTGCGTGCTTACGCCCGTTATCTGAAGCAGATTCGTCTGGGCTTCGATCTGGGTTACATCGCCAGCACCCTGAACAACCACACCGACATCGCTCGCGAACTGACCCGGTTGTTCAAGACCCGCTTCTATCTGGCGCGCAAGCTCAGCGACGACGATCTGGAAGACAAGCAACAGCGTCTGGAACAAGCGATTCTGACCGCACTGGACGACGTCCAGGTGCTCAACGAAGACCGCATCCTGCGTCGTTACCTCGACCTGATCAAAGCCACGCTGCGCACCAACTTCTATCAGACTGACGCCAACGGCCAGAACAAGTCGTACTTCAGCTTCAAGTTCAACCCGCACGCGATCCCTGAACTGCCGAAGCCAGTGCCGAAGTTCGAAATCTTCGTCTATTCGCCACGCGTTGAAGGCGTGCACCTGCGCTTCGGTAACGTCGCTCGTGGTGGTCTGCGCTGGTCCGACCGTGAAGAAGACTTCCGTACCGAAGTTCTTGGCCTGGTAAAAGCTCAACAAGTGAAGAACTCGGTCATCGTGCCAGTCGGTGCGAAGGGCGGCTTCCTGCCGCGTCGCCTGCCGCTGGGCGGCAGCCGTGACGAGATCGCGGCCGAGGGCATCGCCTGCTACCGCATCTTCATTTCCGGTCTGTTGGACATCACCGACAACCTGAAAGACGGTGCGCTGGTGCCGCCATTGAACGTGGTGCGCCACGACGATGACGACCCGTACCTGGTAGTCGCGGCGGACAAGGGCACTGCGACCTTCTCCGACATCGCCAACGGCATCGCCATCGACTACGGTTTCTGGCTGGGTGACGCGTTTGCGTCCGGTGGTTCGGCCGGTTACGACCACAAGAAAATGGGCATTACCGCCAAAGGCGCGTGGGTTGGCGTACAACGTCACTTCCGCGAGCGCGGCATCAATGTTCAAGAAGACAGCATCACTGTGGTCGGCGTCGGCGACATGGCCGGTGACGTGTTCGGTAACGGCCTGTTGATGTCCGACAAGCTGCAACTGGTCGCCGCGTTCAACCACATGCACATCTTCATCGACCCGAACCCGAACCCGGCGACCAGCTTCATCGAGCGTCAGCGCATGTTCGACCTGCCGCGCTCGGCCTGGACCGACTACGACACCAGCATCATGTCCGAAGGTGGCGGTATCTTCTCGCGCAGCGCGAAGAGCATCGCGATCTCCACGCAGATGCAGGAACGCTTCGACATCAAGGCCGACAAGCTGACCCCGACCGAACTGCTGAACGCCTTGCTCAAGGCGCCGGTGGATCTGCTGTGGAACGGCGGTATCGGCACTTACGTCAAGGCCAGCACTGAAAGCCACGCCGATGTCGGCGACAAGGCCAACGATGCACTGCGCGTGAACGGCAACGAACTGCGCTGCAAAGTCGTGGGCGAGGGCGGTAACCTCGGCATGACTCAACTGGGTCGTGTCGAATTCGGTCTGAATGGCGGCGGTTCCAACACTGACTTCATCGACAACGCCGGTGGCGTCGACTGCTCCGACCACGAAGTAAACATCAAGATCCTGCTGAACGAAGTGGTTCAGGCCGGTGACATGACCGACAAGCAACGCAACCAGTTGCTGGCGAGCATGACCGACGAAGTCGGCAATCTGGTGCTGGGCAACAACTACAAGCAGACTCAGGCCCTGTCGCTGGCGGCGCGTCGTGCTTACGCGCGCATCGCTGAGTACAAGCGTTTGATGGGCGATCTGGAAGGCCGTGGCAAGCTGGACCGTGCCATCGAGTTCCTGCCGACTGAAGAGCAACTGGCCGAGCGTATTGCTGAAGGCCACGGTCTGACCCGTCCTGAGCTGTCGGTACTGATCTCCTACAGCAAAATCGACCTCAAAGAGCAGCTGTTGGGCTCGCTGGTACCGGACGACGATTACCTGACTCGCGACATGGAAACGGCGTTCCCGCCGACCCTGGTCAGCAAGTTCTCCGAAGCCATGCGTCGTCACCGTCTGAAGCGCGAGATCGTCAGCACCCAGATCGCCAACGATCTGGTCAACCACATGGGCATCACCTTCGTTCAACGACTCAAAGAGTCGACCGGCATGAGCCCGGCGAACGTCGCTGGCGCTTATGTGATCGTGCGCGACATCTTCCACCTCCCGCATTGGTTCCGTCAGATCGAAGCGCTGGATTATCAGGTTTCCGCTGACGTGCAGCTGGAGCTGATGGACGAGCTGATGCGTCTGGGCCGTCGCGCTACGCGCTGGTTCCTGCGTGCCCGCCGCAACGAGCAGAACGCTGCCCGTGACGTCGCGCATTTCGGTCCGCACCTGAAAGAGCTGGGCCTGAAACTCGACGAACTGCTGAGCGGCGAAATCCGTGAAAACTGGCAGGCGCGTTATCAGGCTTACGTCGAAGCCGGTGTACCGGAATTGCTGGCGCGTATGGTTGCGGGCACCTCGCACCTGTACACCTTGCTGCCGATCATCGAAGCGTCCGACGTGACTGGCCAGAACCCGGCTGAAGTGGCCAAGGCTTACTTCGCCGTGGGCAGTGCGCTGGACATCACCTGGTACCTGCAACAGATCAGCGCACTGCCGGTTGAAAACAACTGGCAAGCCCTGGCCCGTGAAGCGTTCCGTGATGATGTCGACTGGCAGCAACGTGCGATCACCATCTCCGTCCTGCAACAGGGCGACGGCACACTGGATGTGGAAGCACGTCTGGCGCTGTGGATGGAACAGCACGAAAGCATGATCTCGCGCTGGCGCGCCATGCTGGTGGAAATCCGCGCTGCGAGCGGCACGGACTACGCGATGTACGCGGTGGCCAACCGTGAGCTGCTGGATCTGGCGTTGAGCGGGCAAGCGGTAGTGCCTGCGGCTGCTGCGAATGCCGAGCTTGAATTGGCGTAAGTAGTGGCTGAATGAAAAAGCCCCGGTGTCGTGAGATGCCGGGGCTTTTTTATGTCTGAAGGTTTTTTGGTGCCTGTTCCGGCCCCTTCGCGAGCAAGCTCGCTCCCACACTTGAAATGCATTCCCCCTGTGGGAGCGAGCTTGCTCGCGAAGGGGCCCTTGACATCAATACAACTTAGATGACGGTTTACTATCGAGCATCGACACTTTATCCGCAGGTCGCGCCACTAAATTGTTGAGCGATTGGTCAAACTTCTGCAACGCCCGAACTTGCACATCCTGTTGCTGATTAATATCGGCAACAATCTCTTCCGACCGCTTGAAGTCCGCCCACACCGGCGTCAACTCCCGTGCATCCGAACCTTTCGCCGTACCGATATAGTTCAACCGTGCATCGTAAAAATCGGCACTGACATCCGCTTTGATATCCGAGCTACGTGAGGTGATCAGTTGGCTATGGGTATCAACGATCGCCACCACATCCGGTCTGGCCGCACGCAGGCTTTGCATGTCCGGGTACACCGTCACTGAGCCGAACTGGCGTTGCAGCGAGGCGTTGACCCAGTCCACCGCCATGTCCGGTTTCGAGCTGGCGACGTAGGCGTCATGGATCGGCTGCACCAGCAGGCTCTGGCCGAAACCGGTGCCGGCATTGGCCTGATAGTCGCGCAGGTATTCACGGTTGGTCTGGGTGCTTGGGCTGTAGACCACGCCGAGCGACACGCCGGGGCCGCTTTTTACCTGAGTGGCGCTGCTGCGGCCGGTGGGATGGGGGAGCAGGGTGTCCAGAGATGAAACCGCTGTTGGCGCAGTGGGCACTGAGCATGCGGACAACGCTAAAACCGATATCGCCAAGACACTGGTGAACGCAAGTTTCATGGTGTTTCTCCCGTGAAACAACATCAGTCGGAAAGTTTGAGTGGTCGTTATTGGCGACCGTTAATTCAGACTAAACCCGCCGCGCGGTAAGTAACCTGACAATTTGCTGTCTGAGTTAGCATTGAATAGTCTTATTTGCTGTAACCCTGAGCGGTTAATTGCGCCGGGAAATAAAAAGGCCCAAATCAGCGATTTGAGCCTTTTTATTTATGGCTGATTAAACATCCATCAGTTTTTCAGCGGGATCAGCACTTGTTCGTCTGGGGACAGCACCATGAATACCAGCAACTTGGCCGGTTTGGTCTTGCTGGCGTTTTTCGAGACCAAATGTTCGGAGCCGGCAGGCTCGTACCAGAACTGACCCTTCTTGTAGGTAATCGCCTGTTCGCCTTTGACTTGGGAAATCACTTCGCCTTCGAGTACGTAAGCCATAGCGGTGCCGTCGTGTTTGTGGGCGATGGAGGACTGGCCGGGTTTGTAGTCGACTTCGATCATCATGGCTTTTTTGCCGGGGGCGTTTTTCAGCATTTGGTCTTGCAGGACGGTGACTTTTTCCGATGGGTCGTGGGCGAAAGCGGCCGAGGTACAGAGGCTCAAGGCGAGGGCGGCGGAGAAGATGTGCAGGGCTTTCATGGCGGGTTACCTGTGAGGGTTGGGGGTGCTGATCACAGTAGTCCGCAGGGCAGGGCATTCAAACGGCCAATATTCGGGAAGACCAGGTGACCAATTCAAGTATTCCCAAAATCAAAAGATCGCAGCCTTCGGCAGCTCCTACACCGATCTCTGTAGGAGCTGCCGAAGGCTGCGATCTTTTGATCTTGCTTTTAAACAATAGGAAAGCTGTTGAAATCCACACTATTGGCCAGCCGACTATCGATCAGATCAATAAACCCCTGCGCCTCGGGCCGGTTGAAATGCGCCTGCATCGCCGCTTCCGATTGCCAGCGGGCACTGACCGTCCAGCGGTGGCTGTCCTCGGGGCAGCGGTCGACCAGGTAGGAATCGCAGCCCGGCGTTTCGCGTAGGGTTTCGACGATCTTCTGCAGTTGTCTGCCCAGCTCATCCGAGCGGCCGGCCGCAGCCTGCACCTGGACTGTATTGATCACTTCGTTGGACATTGCTCACACTCCTGAATCAGGCCGGACGAATCCTGCTCATTGAGGGATAACGCCTGTGCAGGATAGGCCTGCCCCCCCTGAACACCAATGACCAATCGGCGGTTAATCGCCCAGACCAATCATTCAGGCAACTTGTTGCAGAATGTCGCGCAGACGATCCAGCGCGATGTCGATGTCCAGGGTTTCGATGGCGCCGAAGCCGAAGTACAAGCCGTTTTTCGCCGGTTGCTGATAATAGAAGCCGTTGATCGAGTACAACCCGACTTCGACTTTTTTCGCCAGTTCGATCACCAGCGGCAAATCGATGGGCACCTTGCAGAACACCGCCATGTGAAACCCGGCGCTGGCTGGCACGGCTTCCAGCCATGGCGCCAGATCGGTGGCCATGCGCGCCAGAATCCGCTCGCGGCGCTGCGCATAAATCGCATGACAGCGGCGGATATGTTTGAGCAGGCAGCCCTCGGCGATGAACTTGGCCAACGCCCATTGCGGCAAGGTCGAGGCGTGCAGGTCGGTGAGCTGCTTGGCGCGGATTACTGCTTCGATGATCGCCGGCGGCAGGATCCCGTAACCCAGACGCAGCTCGGGTAACAAGGTTTTCGAGAACGTACCGACGTAAGCGACGATGCCGCGCTGGTCGAGATTGAACAGCGAATCGGTCGGCCGGCCTTCGTAGCGAAACTCGCTGTCATAGTCGTCCTCGATGATGATCGCCCCCAACTCATGAGCGCGGGCCAGCAAGGCTTCACGGCGCGCCTGACTCATCGGCATGCCCAGCGGAAACTGGTGCGAAGGCGTGACATAGATAAGGCGCGTGCCATCGGGAATCTGTTCAACCTGAATGCCCTCGGCATCCACCGGAATCCCGACCACCTCGGCGCCGTGGGTGCCGAACAGCAGGCGTGCCGGCGGATAACCGGGATCTTCCATTGCCACCAGACTGCCGGGGCGGATCAGCACGCGGGTGATCAGATCCAGCGCCTGTTGCGCGCCGTTGCACACGACGATGTCTTCGTCCTGACAGTTGATCCCCCTGGAAAACGCGATGTGCCGAGCAATCGCATTGCGCAGCGCCGGCAGGCCTTCGGCGACACTGTAGAAACCCTTGGACTGGCCCATTTGGCGCATCGCATGGGCGACGCAGCGGCGCCAGTCATCCTGCGGAAACTGGCCCTTGCTCGTCGCGCCACCAATGAAGTCGTAGCGCAGCGAGCCTTCCAGTGTCGGATGGCGCAGAAACACCGGCAGATTGCGCCAGCTCTCGATCACCTCAGCGCCGGCCAGTTCAGTGTGGCTTTGCTTGCGCTGGATCTGCGCCGGACGGGCGTTGACGTAGGTGCCTTTGCCGATCACCCCGGTGAGGAAGTTTTCGTAGGTCAGCTGCGCGTAGGTGTCGGAAATGGTCTTGCGCGAGATGCCCAGTTGCTCGGCGAGGAGGCGACTGGGCGGCAATTGCGTGCCAGCGGCCAGACGCCCGGATTCGATGGCGCCGCGCAACTGCTGATACAACTGACCGGCAAGATCCTTGCGGCCGTTGATCACGACGTGAAGTTCCATACCGACGAGGCTCCTGGGGCTATTAGGCGTGCCCGCCAGATTACCGCTGTTGTTTGATTGGCAATAGTTGCCTACCCGAAAAACCCGAAATTGGCCTAGATCCCTGTAGGAGTGAGCCTGCTCGCGATCACGGTGGCACATCCGACATCAATATTGCCTGACACACCGCTATCGCGAGCAGGCTCACTCCTACAGGGATTTGTGCTCGGCTCATGGTGATTGGTGTAGCGACTTTTCGTGCAATTGGGGCTGTAATGCATCGCTGTCGGCGTTTACGGTGAACTCATTATTCCGTCTACCGAGACCTGACCATGTCCCCGCGCCTGGATTACTACAACGCTTCGCCCAAGGCGATGAAAGCGATGATTGCCATGGAGGCGCTGACCGCCAACCTCAGTATCGAGCAGCCGCTGCTGCAACTGATCAGGATCCGCGCCTCGCAACTCAACGGCTGCGCGTTCTGCACCGACATGCATTCGGTGGACGCGCGGCGGGCCGGGGAGAGTGATCGGCGCCTGTATGCGATCGCGGTGTGGCGCGACAGCAACTTCTTCAACCCGCGCGAGCGTGCGGCGTTGGCCTGGGCGGAGGCGGTGACGTTGTTGGCGGACAGCCGCGTACCTGATGAGGTGTATCAGCAGGCGCGCGAGCAATTCAGCGAAGGGGAACTGGTCGACCTGACCATGGCCGTCACCACCATCAACAGCTGGAATCGACTCGCCGTCAGCTTCCGCCAAACCCCAAGCGATTGAGCCCGCCCTGATCGTTCCCACGCTCTGCGTGGGAATGCCTCAACGGACGCTTCGCGTTCGGCTCTGGATGGGACGCAGAGCGTCCCGGGCTGCATTCCCACGCGGAGCGTAGGAACGATCGGTAAGCGACTGAACACCACAGGATCGTTCCCACGCTCTGCGTGGGAATGCCTCAACGGACGCTCCGCGTTCGGCTTCGGGTGGGACGCAGAGCGTCCCGGGCTGCATTCCCACGCGGAGCGTAGGAACGATCGGTCAGCGACTGAGCCCCCCATGATCGTTCCCACGCTCTGCGTGGGAATGCCTCAACGGACGCTCTGCGTTCGGCTTCGGGTGGGACGCGGAGCGTCCCGGGCTGCATTCCCACGCGGAGCACGGGAACGAGCGGTCAGCGACTGAGCCCCCCATGATCGTTCCCACGCTCTGCGTGGGAATGCCTCAACGGACGCTCTGCGTTCGGCTCTGGATGGGACGCGGAGCGTCCCGGGCTGCATTCCCACGCGGAGCGTGGGAACGATCAAAATCATTGCGGGGGGCGTTGCGGTTTCACCGACGTGCCAAAGGTATTGCCCATCCGCGTACTGGTGGCGGCAGGTGTCGCCAGTCCAACCTGATTCGGCGGCCGTTTGTTCACCGGCACATTCAGCGCCTCTTGATTCTTCTCCGCCGCCGCAGCGCCTTCCGGGTTGTTGCCCATCTGCTGGCTCAAACAGTCGTAATTCGGCGCCTTGTAGCCGCCGACCGTCACCTCGACACAGCCCAACGGCTGCTCGGCATAAGCGCTCGACAGCGCTATCAACAACAGCCCGCCAAGGCTCAATCGCCACAGTGTGTTCATGCTCGCCTCCTGGCCGGCCCGACGGGGCCGCGCTATGGCGTGAGTCTAGTGCAAGCCGTGCGCAATTCCCGTGATGGTTTTTTTGCACCGCCCGTCACACCAGATTCATAAACAGCCCTCAGGATGACGATTTCCAAGGATTCGTCAGCCGTGCAGCGAGGCAATTCCACGGACGGTTTTCAGCGTTCAACAAGGCTTGTGCGCCGGATGTGTCTGGGGTGGCTGCTTGGCTGTGCGGCGGGCCATGCCATGGCCGATGCGGTGCCGGCGGACTTGCGCATGACGCTGCATATTCCGGCACAGGATCTGGCGCAAGCGCTGGATCAGTACAGCCACGCCACAGGCGTTGCGGTGCTGGTCGACAGCCAGTTGAGTCGCGGTCGTCGCTCGCTGGCGGTGGACGGTGAATTCACCGCCGCCGATGCCCTGCGTCGATTGCTCGGCGGCAGTGGTTTGATGGCGCGTTATGCCCGCGACGACGCGTTTACGTTGCAAGTGGCGCAGGTCGAAGACGTACCGGCGCCGGCACAAAAACAGACGCCGGAAAGCGTCGCGGTCAACCGCAGTTACGCCACGGCGGTGCAAGCGGCGATCGAGCGCAATCTGTGCCGCTCGCCGCTGACCCGGCCGGGCAGTTATCGCGCGGTGTTGCAGGTCTGGGTCGGCCGCGATGGTTTGGTGCAGCACAACCGGTTGGTCACTTCGACCGGCGATGTACGGCGCGACAACGCGCTGGTGGAAAGTTTTCGCAACCTCAAAATCGACCGGCCGACGCCCAGCGCCTTGCGTCAGCCGGTCACGTTGCTGTTGTTACCGGAGTCGTCAGGGAAACGCATGGAATGCACCAAATGGGAAGGAGTTTCCGGGGGATGAAAGACACCGGACAAGGTTCGATGGTCCAACTGTTCCTGACGTCCTACGAGGACTTTCGGGTGCGCCTGCGCAGGCGTCTCGGTTCGGAAGATCTGGCCAACGACGTGCTGCACGAAACCTACCTGCGCGTCGACCGCATGGAGACGCCGCCGAACGTTCTGCGGCCCAACGCTTACCTCTATCGCATGGCCCTGAACATCGCCGCCGACCGCCGCCAGGCCGATGCGCGCCTGCTCACCGGCGAGGAAGTCGAGGAACTGCTGCAGATCGGCGACGAAGCCCTCGACCCGGCGCGAGTAGTGGGCGGGCAAAAGGAAGTCCAGTCACTGCTCAGTGCGTTGTACGAGCTGCCCGCACGGCGTCGGAAGATCTTCATCGCGGCGCGTCTGGAAGAGGCGCCGCACCTGGAAATTTCTCAGCGCTTCGGCATTTCCACGCGCATGGTCGAGAAGGAAATCAAAGCTGCATTGGGCTTCTGCGCCGCGAAACTGGAAAGAAAAGTGTTTCAGCGGTTCGGTCGCGGGGCCGGAAAACCGTCTTCTGAATAGTGCCCGATCAATTCGTTGAGAATCTGCGCGTTTGAACATCTTTCGACTGACACCTGCCGAGCCATCGGCGGCCGACCATCTGCACAGCGAAGCCCGCGACTGGCTGGTCCTGCTGACCTCCGGCCGCGCCACTGTGGCCGACGCCCGCGCCCTGCGCGAATGGTGCGCGCAGAGTGCCGAGCATGCCCGCGCGTTCGAAGAGGCCAAGCGGTTGTGGCAGCAACTGCAACCGGCCGTGGAGCAAATGCAGGCGCCGCGCGGGTTTGGTCGACGTGCTTTTCTCGGTGGTGCGATTGCTGCGTCGGCGGCGTTTTTGCTGGTGCGCGGGACGATTCCCGGCGGCTTCGAAGGGCTCGGCGCCGACTACATCACCGAAGTCGGCCAGCAGCGCCGCTTCGAACCGGCGCAAGGCGTGAGCCTGGAGCTGAACACCCAGACGCGGATCAATCAGCGCTCCATCGATAACGGCGTGCAGGGCTTTGAACTGGTCAGCGGCGAAGTCGAAGTGCAGACCGCACGCTTGCCGCTGGCGATGCAGGCTGGAGGAGGGTGGTTGCGCGCCAGTCAGGGGCGTTTCAACCTGCGTAATACTGATCAACAAGTTTGCGTAACTTGCCTCGACGGCGCCGTTGAAGTCGACGTGGAAGGCCGCAGCCTGCGCCTCGAACCGGGCCAGCAAGTGACCTACGACGCGCGGCAAGTCGGCAGCGTACAAAGTGTCGACACAGCCGCAGTGATGAACTGGCGCCAACAAGTGCTGGTCTTCAACGGCGCGACCCTCAGCCAGATGATCGACGAAATCAACCGCTACCGCCCCGGCATGTTGCTGCTGCTCAACCGCGAACTCGGCCAACGCCGCGTCCAGGCCCGCTTCAGCCTCGACCAACTCGCCGGCGTCGCACTGCTGATCCGCGACGCCTACGGCATCAAATGCACCGAACTCCCCGGCGGCGTCGTCGTCCTCAGCTAACCCACACCCGCCAACACACCACCACCCCCTGTGGGAGCTGCCAGCGATGGCGGCCTCACAGCCAACCAATCCCCAACTGACCTCACCCAATCCCAATGTAGGAGTGAGCCTGCTCTCGATGACGCCCTCACAGCCAACCACCCCCCAACTGACTACCCCCAATCCAAATGTAGGAGCTGCCGAAGGCTGCGATCTTTTGATCTTCAAAATCAAAGTCAAAAGATCGCAGCCTTCGGCAGCTCCTACAGGAATATCCGATCAGAAGGGATATATGTCACTCCAACGGCCCAATCACCTGCCGATACTTCTCCACTCCCTGCGCCGTCCCCCGACTCAACCGAATCTCCAACCCCAACGGATCCTCCCGCCGATTCCCGCTCAACTGCCGCCAGCCCTTATCCACCTCCCAAACCCGCACCTGCACATCACTGACATCACTCAAAACAGCCACCCCATTCCCAGGCGCCGGCAGCGGATACCGACTCCGCGCCTCAGCCACCGCCCGATACAAAGTGTCGCCCTTGACCCACCAGCGCACCCGCTGCAAAGCTCCCGGCTGATCCGCCGCCGTACGAATAATGTCCAGGCGAAACCCCTTACTGTCGCTACTGCGTACAGTCAGAGCGGGCGGTGCGCTCGGCGGTTCATCATCCACCCCAACCTTCTTCGGCTCAGTCAACTCAACCCCCGCCCGCATCTCCACATCCCGCTGCAACTGATTCAGCGCCCGCAACAAACCGTCACTCTGCTCACTGCTCGCCTGCAAATGACTGTCCGCCCGCGTCACACTGTCCAGCCCCCGCCAGGCAATCAGACTCACCACCGCCATCAGCAAAATCGCGACCATCACCTCAATCAACGTAAACCCTTGCTGGCGCTTCATTGCAGGCTGATCCTTCCACTGCCATCACGCAGCACACTCAAGCGATTCAAGCCATCCGACAACGTCAATTGCAGCGGCGGATTGATCCACTCAGCGTTCAGCACAACCCTCTGTTTCGGCTCCACCCGCACCTCCATCTTCGGACTCTGCCAGGCACGCGGCCGCAACTGCGGATCCTGCGCGAAATGATCAAACCCCTTGCCACTGTCACTGCGCCGACTAAACCGAAACCCCTTGGCATTGCTCAGCCACACAATCGGCCGGCCATCCGCCCGCGCCTCCGCCTGCGCCACCTGCAGCAACTGCGCCACACGCTCGGCATCCTTGCGCAGCAACTGCAACGGATCGGGCTTGATACTCAAGCTGATCGCCGCACTGGCGATGCCGATGATCACCAGCACCACCATCAACTCGATCAGCGTAAAACCCTCTTGCCTGTTCATCGCGCGCGCGCTCCTTTGCGTCCTGCGCCATCGTGCACGGCCAACATGTAAGGCGTGTGAAATAAAACGGAGAGAATTGCCGCGTACGCTGACAGCAGGATAAAAAGGAGATTCAACCCATGACCTTCACCACACGCTTTTCCCCACCCCAAATGGTCCAGGCCCTCGCGCTGCTCGCCGCGCTGGTCGGCGTGGCGACATGGTCGTCGCTGCTACTGACCACCGCCGAATCACACACCCCGGCAGCGGCCCCGCAGTTGCTGGCGGCGCGCAGTGATAGCCCGGCGTTGCAGTGGTTTTCCAATCAGACGGCGCCGATGGATATCAAGGTGAGCGGGGTGATGGCGGGAAGTCGGGGGGCGGTGGCGATACTGAGCCTGAACGATGGGCCGCCGAGGAGTTTTTTGCAGGGAGAGAAGGTTGGGCCTGGGGTGAAGTTGGTGGCGGTGGAGGGGGATGGGGTGGTGATTGAGCAGGGTGGGGAGAGGGTGCGGTTGGGTGTGGAGAGGTTGGGGGAGGGGGTGGTGTTGCCGAGACTTACGAGGCCCTGATTTGTAAGGGTTACGTCGTTATTTTTGCCGTTTAACTGAATGCCAGTTTAAGCGCCTCTGCAAAAGCAGAGAGCCGACAGCAAGGGAATGCTTGTGGTCGCTTTTGGCCGAAAGCGGGCAGTCGAGAATGTCCGCTATCGGCCAGAAGCGGACCCTCCACCATCGCATCACATAGACTAAGAACCCCATTGGGTAGTACAAACAGCAACTGCGCTGAAAGCCAAAACCCGGCATTGCGCCGGGCCTTCGTCAACAACCCAAACACATTGACTTTAAATGCGCTTCAAGCTTTCCAGCCGCCTGACGCATAGAGACTCACGCGCAATTCGAGCCTGATCCGATTGAAAAAGCTCAAATCAGCGGCGCAGTGATAAAGCGTCGCGGTTCGGCGCTACGCCGAAAGCCTTCTTGTATTCTCGACTGAACTGAGAGGGGCTGGCGTATCCGGTCTCAAATGCGACACCTGTAACATTTGATGCTCCGGATGCGAGCAGCCGTCGAGCAGCGAGTAGCCTAAGTTGTCGCTGGTAAGCGAGCGGACTATGTGCAGTAACCGCCTTGAAATGTCGGTGGAACGACGTGACGCTCATACCGACATGAGCGGCAAGCCAATGCACACTCATCGGCTTATCGGCGTTCGCGCTGATCCAGTCTGCCGCGATTTTGATTTGTCCGAACCGGGTGTTGTGCATTCCAATTTGGCAGAGCCTGGAGCCTAGCGGACTTAACAATAGGCGGTAGTAGAACTCGCGCTCGAACTGGGAGCCAAGCACCTTAACCTCTGCTGGCGTGTCAAGCAGACCGATGAAGCGAACCAACGGCTCGACAAAACTGCTATCGGCTTGGGCGATAGAGATAGCGCCCGCCTGCGGATACGGTTGGGTGGACTTGCTCATATCGAGAAGCAAGCCAGCGACGATCCCTGCATCGAGCATTAATTCGACACTGATATAAGGTTTTTCCGGGCTCGCCTCTACCACTTCACTCACGAACGGTAACCCGACCGATGCCACTGCACAGGTGCCCGGATGGCAGTCAAACGTGCTATCGGCAATGTTCATCCGCTTGGCGCCTTGCAGCAGCAGATAGAACTTCGGCGCAAATAGAGCCGGGGTCGGAGGAACCGGAGCATCTGTGGATCTGATTGTCAGTCGGGGAAGAGTGTTTGATAGATCGGCGCAACCGCGATGTCGGCTCACTATTGCGAGAAGATGTTCCAGCATGATGGCTATCGATCCTGGTCGCACTCGCGACAGGCCAGTGGTTTCTCAAACTAAAACAGTTGGTAGGATCAGGCAAGGCTTTAGCACTATCGAGGATGTGGTCGGGCCGGATGTTCGCGAAAGTGGAGGCATCCAATATAACCCTGGCTTAGAGGGCCGATGATGTCAGACCAACCTTCTCGCTTGCAGCAATTCATGGACGAGGCGTCCATCCGGAACACCATTGCACGTTTCGCCGACAGCGCGACTCGCGCAGACCTCGCAATGTTTTACTCGGTTTGGGCAGATGATGGCGAATTCATCATTGGTCAAGCCCCTCACGGCCAGTACTCCAAAGGCCCAGACAACAACGTGGCGCTGCTTCACAAACTGCGCGCAGGCAAGGAGTTCTTCGTCCAATTCGCACTGCCGGGGGTGATTGTTATCGACGGTGATCAGGCAACTACCCGCACATTCGTGCATGAATCTGCACGCGGCCCAGGCGAGAAGTACTACCGCAATCACTGCATTGCGTTCGATGTGCTGCAACGCTCGGGAGACGATTGGGTTTTCAAGAGCAGATCCTTTCAGTACCTCTGGCTCGACACCGAAGCGTTCTCCGGAACCGGATTCCCGCTATTTCCGGCGGCATAATGCCTGGCCTGACTACCTGATCCCTTTGACAGGGCTATTCATATGTCGAAACAGATGTGTTTTTTGGGCTACAGCGGGCGCGATGCAATCGACCCGCTTCCAACGATTTTCGCCCAGGCAATAAGGCACACGCGGGTTCTCAGAACGCTTACGAGTTTCGCAAACGCGTCAGCGGCCACGCTGTGATACCCATTGTTTCGGCGATACAGCACCACTGTGCGACCAGGCAACGATAGGATTGTCCGAAGCTCACGTAATCCAGCTTGCTCACGCACTATCGCGTCGAGAAGGATAGTCGCCAAGCGACATTGCTTGAGTACATTGTTCAAGATGGCAATCGAGTTAGCTTCCAGCACGATGTTCGGACTAAAACGTTGCTTCTGGCGCCAGGCATCCACCGCCATCCGTGTCATTCGGCCAAGTTCTCCCTGTCGCGACCGTTCGCTTTGGGTCGTAAGCAACCTTCTGTGACTGGCAGCTATTGGCCGATTGCTGTCTGTCATGAGAGGCAGAAAACGATCCATTGCAGGCGTTCGCGGCAGGCAGCTATGACCGTTTACTGCCTATGCGACGGGCATCTTTGGTGCGTTTTCAGCCGGTCGCGAAAGCCAGAAGCCGGTCATAAGCTACCCCTGAATTGATTTGGCACTGTCAGGGGCTTTGCTCATTGTGAGCCTGGGTGGAATCTGGCAAGTGTAACTGAGTGCCAAATCCCAATGGAGGTGTTTGCTTCAGTGGCAACTTACCGAATTAGGTTTCTTAGGGAAGCACTCGCTGTTTCCTCAGACTGTCCAGCGCGTCCAACAGTGATGCTGTTGAGTCAACTCTTTCAGTAAATCCGTAACGGTAGATTTTGTTGGTGTCTGAAATGATGTCTGTCTCAGTGTGGAAGATGAAATCGCCGAAACCCCATCCCACCAGTTTTCCCAAGTCCGGCTGGATCAAGCCGTGACGCTTGGAGATCTTGCTCCACAGTTCGGCCTTGTCCGGCATATGACGCGCCAGCGTCAGGGGCACCACAGATGCCGTTTCCATCCCCAGATGCGTGGCCGCGTCTTGCCACATGCGTTCCCAACGGAAAATGTCACCGTTGGTAATATTGAACGCCTCTCCACCCGCCGACTCGCTGAGTGCAGCCCAGACACTGGCCCGGGCCAGCAAGCCGGCATCGGTGAATTGCTGCAACTGGCCGTAGGCTTTATCGGTGCCGGGGAAACGCAGCGGGATACCCAGCTCCCGAGACAGTTCCGCGAAGACGCCAATGACCAATGCAATGTTCATCGGGTTGCCAAAGATATCCCCGATCACCAAGTCAGGGCGCAAAGCTACATAGTCCCAGCGAGCCTTATCCGCGCGCTGTTTGAGTTGCGCTTCCTGAGCGAGATACAGGTTCGGCGGCATATGCCCAGCGTCACTTTCCCGCGCAGGCGTGCGCACGTTCGCGCCGAGGTGAGAGCCGTAGATTTTGAAACCCTGATAGATGACCACCCGCTCAAGAGCCGAGTCGGCTCGTTCCAGTCCGTCGAGGACGTTGGCCAACATATCGGCATTGCGATTGGCTTCTACCGCCAGGTCCGGATCGGGACTATAGGCCGCGTAAAAAACATGCGTGGTATCCCGGGCAGCCTTCACCGCGATGGCAACGGCATCGGCGTCCGTCAGGTCGGCGATGACCGTCTCGGTGCCGGTGACCGTTCGACGATCAAGCGCTCTGACACGCCAGCCTTCACGCTTGAGTTCCTGCGCGACGGCGTTGCCGATGATGCCGTTTGCGCCGACGACCAGCGCGACCTTTGAATGGGGCCGTGCTGGGATCATGCGGTCTTCCCCGTTTTGAATATCACTCATCAGTTCTCTCCTTGTGCACGTTGTGTGCGGTAGAGAGAGAATGCCTTCGCCAGCATCTGTGATATAGACTGCAATCACGACTGGCTTCTATGACATACATTCACAATGGCACGTTGGGATATCAATCGTCTGGCAGAGATGGAAGTGTTTGCCCGGGTCATGGAGCTCGGCAATTTTTCAGCGACTGCACGGGAATTTCGCATGACGCCTTCGGCTGTCAGCAAGCTGCTATCGCGCCTTGAAGCGCGGCTTCAGGCACGCTTGCTCAATCGAACGACGCGTCGGCTGATGCCGACACTTGAAGGCCATGCGTTCTATGAACAATGCGTCAGAATACTTGCAGATGTCGAAGACGCTGAACGTGGCACCTCAGGACAGGGCGATCCGCGGGGGCGTTTGCGGGTCAGTGCCAGTCTGCCTTTTGCAAAGGACGTCTTATTACCCTTGGTCGACGATTTCCTCGCGCGGTTCACGGGTGTAGCACTCGATATCGTACTGACGGATCAAGTGGTCAATCTGGTCGAGGAGCGCACCGACGTGGCGATTCGTCACGGCCCGCTGGAAAGTTCACGCCTGGTGGCGAGAAAACTGGGTGAGACGCGTATGGTCGTCGTCGCGTCGCCCCACTATCTCGAGCGCCATGGCCTGCCGATCGTGCCAGACGATCTGGCCGGGCATAATCTCCTGGACTTCGGTTACACACGCACACTCAAGGGCTGGCCTTTCATCGTCAAAGGTTCATCACATCTAGTCACGCCGCAAGGCAATCTGACGGCCAGTGATGGAGAGGCCTTGCGCCAGTTGGCGGTGGCAGGAACAGGCTTGGCGCGTCTTGATGAATTCCAGGTGGTTGACGACATTGCCTCAGGAAGACTCCTGCCCGTGCTGCAACCTTTCAATCCGGGAGATATTGACCCCGTACATGCAGTCTTTCTCGGCCAAGGTACTCAGATGCCAGTACGGGTTCGCGTTTTTCTCGATTACCTTGTTGCGAATGTACGACTCAAAGGATTGGAAACGTTGATTTAGGTAGAGGGCTTTTCTCAGAAAATTAGCCATCCGCATGCACATCGAATGACCGCTCTTGGCCGAAAGCAGCCATCGGGTGTGAAAGATAGCTCAACGCACGCAATTCAGCTGTTAACGCAATGGGGTGGCTTACAACCATCCTCCCTCACCAGTTATCCTGCGCACCCCGCGAATGACAGGAATCAGCCGTTCGGGCACAGATTTTTAGGCTTTGTCCTACAGCCAGCACTCGGGCTTTTCGATAGCGTCGGACTGTCGAAACCTCAAATCGGGATTCCCGAAGTGAACAAGGATGATTCATGAGTGAATATGGAAATGTACCAAGGCCCGCACTACCTAACCCGCCAAGAAAACAGGTCTACCGTGGCGTAGAACCGACCGATCTGCACGCCAAGCACTGGGCAGAATACCCTGAGGCTCCCGCAGAGAAACCGGCTGTTGCGAAGCCCGCAGCGGAACCCGGTTTCTACATCGTTCAGCAAGTTATGCCGCGCTCTGCGCTGGAAGCAGCATTGTTCGATAAGCCAGATGGTGCAACGCTTGAGAAGTTCACCCGCCTCAACCCTCACGTCACCGGGTACGCCAAGCCCGGGCAGCTCATCGTGTTGAGTGATCCGAACAATCCTCAGTGCACACCTGAAGAAGCGTTGCTCATGGAAGCGGCGCAGAAAGTGGACGCGGCGCTCAAACCCATGACCGATGAAGAGGCGAGCTTCATGGTTCGCTATCAGAGCCAGATTGAGTCCATTCTTTCGCAAGGCTCAACATCAATCGGTGTGGGTGAATCAATCTTCGCCAAGAACCTGGGAGACGTGACAACCTCGCTGAAGGAAATCGAAACGCTGCACCAGAAAAGTTTTCAGCGTGATGGTCACTTGCGTAGTTCGGAGTTCTTTGATGAGCGCGCACGACTGTTTGCCAAGCTTGATAGGCAGCTCACCGGGTTAACCAGAAAGGGCATTGGTTTCCCTGATCACCCAAGTCTGAAATCAGCCCTCGGCATCTCAAGCAAAAGCTTGGTGCACCACTGGACGCTGGCCGGTGCTCCGGGACAGATTCCCGGTTACGCCACTCACGCAGAAGGTGTCGCCAGAGCAGCGAAGGTTGTGAAGTATGGTGGGTGGATTGGTACTGCCGTAGGGGGCGGGGCGTCTTACATGAAGGTTCAAGAAGTCTGTGCGGCAGGCAACAAAGATGCCTGCGAAAAGATTAAATACACCGAGGGCGGTAGTTTCATTGGTGGGGTGGCCGGTGGCGCGGTGACAGGTGCAGCACTAACTGCTCCAGTGGTAGGTGCAATCTGTGTAGGGCTTGGCGTGCCTACGGGTGGGTTGGGAACCCTCGCTTGCGGCGTGGTAGTTGTAGCGGCAGGCTCATATGCTGGTGGGGCGGTAGGAGGGGCTGGCGGTGAAATGTTCGGCGAAGTGATTTACGAGGTGACTAAATGAATACCGCTGAACTGATAGTCGGAGGATTGTGTGGCGTAGTGATTATCTCGATGCTCATCTGGATCGGAATTGCTCTCTACATTGCACATATCAAGATGGACGTGATCCTTGAACACCTCAAAAACAGCTCTGCCGGCACCAGGTTAGCTTCGCTTAAGCACGGAGGTGCGTGGGGAAGATTGCTTTTAGTAGGTGGTGCCTCTGGTCTCGTTACGTTCACGAATTTCTATATGAGACGCGGCACGCTGAGCGCCGATGACGTAGAGAATTTTCCTTCGTCACTCAAGCAGAGACTTGTGTTGATGCAATGGAGCGCAATAGTGCTGCTTTCTGCGATGGTTGTGCTGGTTGCTTTGGGGAAATCAGGAGTACTCAAGTAACCGGATAAGAAGCGTGCTCAGCCCCGTTTGGACGCTTGGAGACTAAAAGCGAGTGAACTGGTGCAAAAATCTACTCGGCAGGGAAGTGAGTTTGAACGTCGTTGATAAGGTACTTCTGTCCATTGCCATCGTTGATCTGGCAGGGCTGATTCTTTGGATAGGCGTCTGTTTGCACCTGGCCTATACGAAGATGGATTTGATGTTGGAGCACCTGAAGAATTGCTCAGCCATCATGACTCGGGCACCGCTTCGGTATGGTGGGCCTTGGGGAAGGCTTCTGCTTGTAGGTGGTATTTCGGGAGTTGTGACGTTCCCTCAGTTCTATTTGAAAAGGGGTGAGCTGAGCTCTGAAGATTTGGCCAGTTTCCCAGCTCCCCTCAAACGGAAGCTAGTAATGCTGCAATGGAGCGTCATTTCTCTGTTGGTGGTTATGATCAGCTTTGGGATCGCTGTTAAGTCAGGTTTTGTTTAGCGGTGCTGAGCACTGAGTTATCAAAGCCAAAAAAATCTAATTCCACCTCCGGCACCGAAAAAATGGAAAAGCTTTTAATCGCGGCAATCCTCGTTGTGGCGACCATGCTCTACGTCGGCTACTACAACGCCGTTGAGGATGGCGACATCGAGACGATTGTCTTCATCAAAAAGCACCCCACGTTTCAGATGAAGTTCTACAACATCCACGCCAATGATGGAGAGATCAGGAAGGTAGAGCGCCTGACGGCAGAGGAGCGGGGGTGGATTATTGATTACTGCAGGTACCGGTTGGGCATCGATACAGACCTGAGCACTCAGGGTGACGTCGATATGTGCTGGAAGAAATAGCACTATTTATATGGTCGAGGTTGTCAGTTATGACTGGCAATCTCGGCCATTTTCTTTCGTCTGTTGGGATGAGGGAGCGGATCTGTTGAGGGATCTGTCACGGAATGACGGGCCAGATAAACGCCAATGTTTAAAAAGACATCTCCACACACTCTCTCAGGCTACATATCCTTGCGCCTTTGCCTACAGCTACGCCAGAATCCGCCGGCTTGTGCGCCTTGGGGGTGGGTTTTATTGTGGTCCGGTCGCTGACGAATCAGCGATCGGGTTTGGTAGCCCGGCTTAGACTTGGCGCATAGCGTCACTCGATACAGGCCTTTTTGGGGCTGTGTATTTATGGTGGCCATGCGCAGGGCGTCTTCGGGCGCGCCGGTTCTCCAAGTCACCGGTCTACCAACCTTCGTATGGCCACCACCCCTTCGTTTGGTAGCGAAAGATGATGGCTCCTTTTCTATAGATTTGGAGATTCACTCATGATCAAACCAACACCCAACCCGCCCGAAACCGCCTCGGTTTCCCCCTATGAATCCATCGATTCAAAAAAACTCCACGAAGCCGCCGACCGCGCGCTCGACCATTACCTCTGTCCGCCCGGTTCCACACCGCCCCCACGTAAAAACCGTGGGATGTACGCCGTGACGGCGGACAACAAAACCGAAGAATTGCTGGTCGATGCCAGTGAAACACTCGCTTCGGCCAAAACCATCGCCCAGAACGTCTCCAGCCTGTTGCCGTCATCGCAGCGCCAGGCGCTGGCGGGGATTGCGCAGTTGATCATGCTCGGGGAGTTGGCGGTGAATCGGGCGTTGGATAATTTGCAATTGCCGGAGTGATGCGGGTGCCGGGATCACCTGGTGATTGATCGGGTGTTCATTTTGGCGCCTTCGCGAGCAGGCTCGCTCCCACAGGGTTTTATGCTGATTGCAGATGCTGTGTACGACGCTGAAACCTGTGGGAGCGGTTGATTATTACCGTGCCGTTTTCGTGTGGTTATTGAGGCGCTTCAGGACATTCGCGGGTCCATCGCGTCACGGTTATGTCATTGAATTGTTCACCGATGGTATCGACGCGTAGGCAAGTTCCTTTCTTCGCGTAGTACAAGATGCAGCGCGAGCTATCAAAAGAGCAGCTACCCAGTTCGAAGAACTTGCGTGCAGCCAACTCCCGCTCCACGCCACTGTATTCATAGCCGTCATTGGTATGCATCCGCGTCGGCTTCCATCCTTGTTTGAGTAGCTTGGATTTGGCCGCAGCCAAACGCTCACCGACGGCTATGTCTGCTGGCCCGCGCTGGTCGTTTGGCGCATGTGAGGCATCGGCAAACGCTGCGCTGATACCCATGCAATAAAGTGCGACGAGTACGAGGGTTGAAGCCTTCATTTGATGGCTCCTATCTCCGATTTTCAGCACGACAGACACTTCGGATACTCGGCGTAAGGTTGCGGATCAGTTTATTGCTGCTTTCGGCATCGCGCCCGGTATGTCACCGACCTTGAACTTCGGCAGACCTGATAAATCAGTTCCCCGCCGCCTCTCTCAACCGCACCAGCTTAAGAATGGCCTCGTACAGGCTGGTCGCGCCCTTGTTGCTTTGGGTCAGTGGCACATCCACCTTGGTTCCATCACGCTTGGCAATCGTCAGCTTTTTATTCATCAGGCCGCTGATGGTAACGTCGGCGATATCAGCAAGTGCCACGCGGTGCGACTCCTTGAATGGCAAGTACGCATAGACGCGCTCAAGATCAACCAATACGCCCTTGTCGCCGGAACCAAACACCGTGTCGTCGAAGTAGAACACCACCTCGTCCTTGGCAATGTTCAGCGCGTTTTTGGATTCGAATGTCAAAATTTTCTTCGCCGGCAAGTCCGGCGCTGCATAGAACTTGTGGTCGGCATTGGACCTGAAGCCCTCGGCGGCCATCGCTACGGTCAACCCGCTGGCGTTGTGTTTTGCGGCGCCCGGTAGTGCGGAGGTTATGGCAGATGGCGAGCTTGTCTGAGTCTCGCGCGCCACGATTTTCTCGATCACTCGCTCACAGTGTTCGTCGAAACGGTCGTAACAGATGAATTGCGCATAGCGTTCGATGTCCGGACGACTGGCGTTGAAACTTTCCACCGTGCTCAGATCGCACTGGCGCATTTGCTCCTGGATCAGCGTTTGCTTTTCCTTGAGCAGGCCTCCCATGCCGAAAAACTCCACTACATCATCCAGCCGCCCTTGATCACCGCCGAACTTGCGCAGCAGGATCGGGTAGATGCGCTCGTTGTAGGGATAAGCACTGATCGCCTTGATCGCCGACGGCAGCACGGCATCGTCGGGGATCAGGCCTTTTTCAATGTTCTCGGTAATCGCTTGGGACTTTCTGATCTCGTCCTTCGAGTAGCCATGCAACTTTCCGGGTGAGTCGGCATTGATGGCGTCGAGCGTCGCGAGGTACGCCGCATTGACGATATTGCTGGCACCGTCTGCAAAAGCCTTGACCGTTGCCGGGCTCTTGAAAATCTCGTCTTTCTTGAACGAGTTGCCGAGTGCGCTGACCCCTTTGGCCATCAGGTTGAATACACCATGACCAATATTGGACATGAGGTTTTTCGCGTCGGCATCGTATACCGCTTTCTCTGAGCCGTAGCCTACCCATTGGCGGCGGCCATGGCGGCGATTGGTGCGATGCGCATCCTGCTCGGCAGTGCGCTCGACAATGGCCTCGTATTGCTCGGCCAATACGCCGAAGTCTTCATCCCACGAGTCGTAGCGCTCCATGAAGGCGTCATAGAAACGTTCTTCGTCGATATCGTAGATCCCGTGGGTCACGGTGAGTTTGATACTTTGACCTATTGCCTGGATGCGGATCTCGTGTGCCAGATCGTCACCGTCTTCGTAGAGGTTATCCAGGTCGGAAAACAGGTCGTAGAAGCCGCCATTGATTTTCCGCGACCATGTCGAGGCAATCGTCGAGAATGCTTGCCTGACCAGGTTGGTATCAAGCTTGCTCTGCGGTGTGTCGAGGGCGTGGCCGTAGAGTTCGATCTTCTGAATGCTTGCATCCATTGCGTGTCACCGTTCCAGGTTCGCGGGGAAAAGTAGGGGGGTAGGGCAGCTCTATCAAGGTGTAGCGCGGCCTTGATAATAGTGGCACAAGGCCGCCGCATACTACCTGCATTACTTCCCGTTTTCGACAGCAACTAAAGTCGCAATAGACCTGACCCGCGACAGCGGGCGCCTTGGATAAGGGGAGGGATCTATTTAGGGCCAAGTGGTGGAATGCTGTCTCGATAAACACCAACGTTTAAAAAGACATCTCCAAACACTCTCCCAGGCTACCTATCCTTGCGCCTTTGCCTACAGCTACGCCAGAATCCGCCGGCTTGTGTGCCTTGGGGGCGAGTTCTATTGTGGTGCGGTTGCTGACGAATCAGCGATCGGGATTGACCGCCCGCCCAATATCAAGGCGCGCCAGCGTTCTGCACGTGTTCAGGCATTGTCTGAAATCATGTCGCGGTGGCTGTGCGTGGGACACCTTCGGGTGTGCCGGGGTCCTTGATGTCCGGTCGGTCAACCCGCGTACAGCTGCCACCCTGTTTGTTTGACCGCGAACGGTGGCGGCTCCAGTTATCAAGGAGCTTTACCATGATCAAACCAACACCCAACCCGCCCGAATCTAACTGCACGTCCCCCTACGAATCCATCGACTCCAAAAAACTTCACGAAGCCGCCGATCGCGCGCTCGACCATTACCTCTGTCCACCCGGTTCCACGCCGCCTCCACGTAAAAACCGTGGGATGTACGCCGTAACCGCCGACAACAAAAACGAAGAACTGCTAACCGATGCCAGCGAAACGCTCGCTTCGGCCAAGACCATCGCGCAGAACGTCGCCAGTCTGTTGCCGGCGTCGCAGCGTCGGGCGTTGTTGGGGATTGCGCAGTTGATCATGCTCGGGGAGTTGGCGGTGAATCGTGCGCTGGATAATTTGCAGTTGCCGGAGTGATGCGGGTGCCGGGATTACCTGCTGATTAATCGGGTGTCTATTCTGGCGCTTTCGCGAGCAAGCTCGCTCCCACCTTTGAGTGTGTTCCAAGGTGGGAGTGCGCTGGCTCTTCAGCCGCGATAAGTTTCGAGACGATGTGCGCGTATCTGTTCCCGCGAATGGCGGGTCGCTTTCTTTGCGTCAATCGACTGCCAGGTTGTCTCGAGCCCACTGTTCAGCCGTAGTGACCTGAATCGACTGCTGTTCGTTGAAAGTCCCCGCTTTTGGCCACGACACGCCTCTGCCTTGGGCAAATACGGCGCGGTATTTTTTGATGTGGTGAGTGGGGTCTTTTTCCAGTTCCTGCATCAGGTACGGAACCGTCCAGACGTTACGCTTGAACGGCCGCCCCAGCACACGCTCAAGCAGGCTCGCCACTTGCCCATAGGTCACCGTGTCGCCAGACAGGTACACGATCTCATTGCGAAATCGCGGTTCGAAGAAAACGACGTCTGCTGTCAGCTTGCCGATGTCCTCCGGTGTCGTGAGCGTCACGCTGGTTTCCAGGCTGCCCAAGGCGTTGACGGTGTGGTTCTCAAAGTCGACGACTTCGAATACCGGCTCGAACAGAAAACTGGTGAACATGCCGGTCGAGATGATCGCCCATTCGGTTTTGTCCTGAGCGCGGAGCAACTCGCGCACGTCGAGTTGCGCATCGAACAAATCCTGCGGACTGCCCCGGCCAATTACTTCGAAATCTACGCCAAACTGCCAGGGGAAGTAGCGCTTCACGCCGGACCTGAGCGCTGCTGTCGCCAGTTTCATCGGCGTTTCACGGCCCGCGACCATGCCGGCGCAGCCTATGACGGTATCGAATGCTGCGAACACTTCGGCCAGTTGATCGATGGAATCGTTAACCAGGTCTGCAGCGACTAGCTGGATGCCCAGACTGCGCAGTTCATCGATTTCCCGCTTTTTCTCAGGGACTTGTGTGTTGATGGTCGAATCCCTGAGCAGGACGCTGATGGTGCTGCCGGGCGAGCGTTTTGCTACCCGCGCAAGATTGCGCAGCACCGGCAGGCCGAGTTCGCCGGCGCCGAGTACGAGAATGGATTGTGGGGAAGGGGGGGGCGATGCGGTCATGATGTCTCCTGAGATCTGTCGTCTGTATGATTTTGCGATGCTGGCACGATTGCGCAGCGCTCAGAAGAAGGCACACGCGTGATACCAGGGGGACATATGACCGATGAGGAAACCCTTAGCCAGGCAGAAGCGATCTGCCAGACGCTAAGACGAGACGATGATGGCGTGCGGCGCGAAGTCCTGGCTCACGCCGGTAGCCGCTGGTCACTGGGTATCCTGCATGCCCTGGGTGTGTACGGCACGATGCGTCATGCCGAGATCAAACGGCAGATGACGGGCGTGACTCAGCGCATGTTGACCAAGACGCTGCGGGCGCTGGAACGCGATGGTCTGCTGATACGGCGGGAGTTGGATCAAGTGCCGCCCCATGTCGAGTATGAGCTGACGGCGTTGGGGATGGAGCTGTTGGTTCGTATGTCGCCGATTTGGACGTGGGTTGTGGAGCACGTCGATGATTTTCGCGAGGCGCGTCGGGTGTTTGATGGTCAGAGTGGGAAAAAGCCTTCGTGGCAGGTTCCGGTGGTGGGGCTGGTTGATTTGGATGGGGCTGATTGATTGGTTGCTTTGGTTCAGGCCATTGCGCAGAACGTGGCGAGTCTGTTGCCGGGTTTGGGGGCTTGCGAGTTGAAGCGGCCCTTACCCCAGCTCTCTCTCCCAGGGACGCTTGCTCATGCTAAATTTCGTGAAATCAAATAGTTGAAAATAGAGTTCGAACGCTATGTTGACCCTTTCCAAGGGCGAGAATTACGGCTTGAAGGTCAAGCCTCGCTGGCCATCCTCTGAAGTACTCATTGAACAAAATGTCTTCCTTAAATTGATTGAGGCCCAGTCGAAGCTTCCCCCGTCAGTTCAACTACTGCTCGTTCGCGGATATGAAAATAAAAGCAGTCAGCTGGGGTTATTCAGGTTCCTGTCGAGGTGGCTGGGCATCCGATTGTTTTGCACTTGCTACCCAGGCCGAAAAGACGAAGTGAACGATATATTCGGCTCCAATGGGCATGACGTGGATGGCTCTCATGTCGATGTTTCCATCATTCTGAATGGAAGGAGACTGCGATTTTTGCCGTTGGGCGTATTTACATCGCCGAGCCTTCAACACACCAGGGCGGCTGAACATCTCAGTGTTCTCGAAGAGGTCAAGGCTGTGCTGGTGCAGTGCGGCTTCAAGATTCACCGCAACCCGACAGAGAGCATGCAGATACATTGCGACTTTGAAGGGTAGTTGGTTGGTGCGGCTGATGATCTTTTCCAGGAACAGGTAGCGCGACAGGGTCACTGATCAACGAAGATCCGCAGCCGTTCTACCGCTGATTCGGCGGCATCGAGTGCACCTTCCATGTAACCGTTGTGCTCAATGGATGCCTCGGTCCCTGACACCAGTAACCGCTTGGACCAGGCATCCTGATCTGGCCTGCTGTAACCCGTGGCGAAGTGGCGCTGTCTGGTTTCGAGATCAGCAGGGGAGGCGGTCAGTCGGTCGGCGGCCCAGTCTTTGATGTAGTGCGCAACAGGTGTGGCAGCTTGTCCGCCGAAGAGGCGAACCAGCTGAAGGCGGCATTGTTCCAGCAGCGCGGCCTCGCCCATTGCCAGGCGTTCTGTTGCCGGGATACCGACAAATCCAAACAGTGCGGCGCTCGCACTGGCATCGGATGCGTCATGGATTTCGACCATCGGTCCGACATGACTTTGCGCCGTTCCGCTGAGCCCCTCGTCGTGCCAGAAAGGGCGGTCGTAAACGGCGACGTACTTGGCATGGGGAGCCATCCATGTCGGTGTCCCGGACCAGCGCTGGATAATCGTTGGTGACCGCCGGGGTTCGAAGTGGATGTCTTGTGCAAGCAGGCGTAACGGCACAGCGCTGATGACGTGAGTGAAGGATTGCTCGCTCACCCCTTGCCCAGCGTCTGTGTGTAGCGTGATGCCGGAGTCTGACAATCGCATGCCACTGATTCGGGCATTCAAGACGACTCGCTCAGGGGCAATTTGCGCGGCGAGGGCTTGTGTCAGTTGCGAGACGCCGCCCTGGATGCGCATCGAGAGATTGCCTGATGCGTACCCGCGGACACGCTTGGCCGTTTCATGCGGGGACTTTTCCAGCAATGTCGCGCCATCGCTGTACTGGGGGAAAACGATGAGTCCCAGCGCCGATATGAGTGCCGCCATGCGAGGCTGAAAATCCGGCCACCACCACGCGGGACCGAGATCATGGGCGGGGCCGTTACCGGGCGTCGAGAGGATCCGTCCGCCCAGCCGCTCGCGGGCTTCGAATAATACGAAAGCGACGTTCATCTGCGTCAACAATCGGGCCGTGTATAGCCCGCTCAAGCCGCCTCCGATAATCGCTACCCTCAGGTTGTTCATGGTCATGCTCCGGGGACATGCCTAAACCCGCATGCCCGGAGTGTTTTCGGGCGTGCGGGGGGCTTCGGGATTAACGACCAGTTGTTTTCGAGCGCTGCATAGGCGTCGAGAACCCGAGCTGAATAGGTCACCGCGGCGCCGGCATTGAGTGCGATGGCCACGCCCAGTGCTTCGGCGATTTCTTCACGGGTAGCGCCGTGCCTGGCCGCTGCTTTGGTGTGGACGGCGATGCAGCCATCGCAGCGTGTAGTGATGGCTACGGCCAACGCGATCAACTCATGCGTCTTGGCGTCCAGATGCCCGGTTTTTGCACCTGCGCCGTCCATCACTTGAAGGCCTCGAACAGTATCCGGTGATAGCTTGGCAAGATCGCCGACGCGGTTCAGCAGATTTTCGCGATAGTCATTCCAGTCCGGCATCATGATGCGCTCCTCAAATGCGGCCGGCAGTTACGCCGCCGTCGACAGGCAGGACGGTACCGGTGATCCAGGACGCCTGCTCGGACGCCAGGAACAGAATCGCTTCTGCGACATCGGCTGGCTGGCCATTGCGCCCCAGCGGATGGAATGCGTTGAAAGTCGGCAGTACGGCCTTGACCTGTTCGCTGTCCATGAAGGTGTTGTACACCGGCGTTTCAACCACGGCTGGCGCAACGGTGTTGATGCGAATGTTGGAGGAGGCCAGTTCAATGGCCAGGTTTCGGGTCAGTGCATGCACGCCCGCATTGGCCGCCGAATAGGCCGCAGAAGGGGTGGCGCCGATGGCTTGCAGTGCCCACAGGGAACCGGTTTGCACGATGACGCCGCCGCCACGCAGTTGCATCGCCTTGGCCGCTGCCTGGGCCATGAAGAACTTGCCCTTGAGGATGATATCGATGAAACCGTCGTATTCATCCTCGTCCAACTCCAGGAACGGTTTCGGATTAAACACGCCAGCGTTGTTGATCAGAATGTCCACTGCGCCGAACTCGGCAGTTGCAAGCGCCACCAGCGCTTTGGCAGAGGCGGGTTTGGCAATGTCCGCAGCCAGGACGCGTACGTGCTTGCCGGTAGGGTCGATCTGGGCTGCGGCTTTGTCGAGTTTGGCTGCATCGCGACCAGTGATCACCACACTCGCGCCTTCGGCAACCAAGCGCTGTGCGACTTCTTTACCGATACCTGAACCACCACCGGTGACGATAGCGACTTTGGAAGAAAATCTTTTCATGTTGAGGATGTCCTGTGGCTGAGTAAGATAGGAGCGTTTGTGCCATTGATTGGGGCTGTCTATCGGTTGCCCTTATGAGCGTTGGCCTTGGCTGCTATTCTTCGCTTCGGACAGGTGTCGCACAAACCAGAATTCTTTTTCATCCATTAAAGAAAATCTTTAACCAATGAATACGCCAATGTATCTCAACGCTCTCCGGGCATTTGAAGCCGCCGCCCGGCATCAAAGTTTTTCGGCCGCAGCCACTGAGCTGCACGTGACGTCGGCAGCAGTGGGGCAGCAGGTGCGTACGCTGGAGTCATGGCTGGGGGTCGCGTTGTTCAATCGGGCATCCAGCGGTTCTGCGCGGCTGGTTCCGACCGACGTTGCTCGGGAGGCATTGCCCGATATCCGGGAGGGATTCGACTACCTGCGCATGGGGCTGGCGCGGTTGAAGGAAGGTTCGCTCAGCAGTGGATTGACGGTGGCAGTGAGCCCGGCGTTTGCTGCCAAATGGCTGTTGCCCCGCATCGAGCGTTTTCAGTTGGCGCACCCTCAGATCGATGTCCTGTTGGACACCAATCTCAGGCCTGTGGATTTTGTTGCCGAAGGCGTGGACATCGGCGTGCGTTATGGCACCGGACGTTGGCCGGGGCTGACGGCGATCAAACTGATGGACGAAGAGATGTACCCGGTCTGTGCGCCGACTTATCCGTTGCTTGAACAGGGACGACTGTTAGCCAGAAAACTCGCCGAAGCGACGTTGATCCACGACTTGTCGATGGTTGCCGATCCCGATTATCCGACGTGGCGGACATGGCTCGACGCCTCGGGACACTCCGCTATCAATGCCGAACATGGGCTGCGAATCAACAATTCTGCCGCCGTGCTGCAGGCGGCGATTGACGGGCAGGGCCTGGCGCTTGGGCGCAGTGTCATGCTGCGGGATGACCTGGAGGCAGGGCGGTTGGTCCGTCCCTTTGGCGAAGCAAGTTGTCCGCTGGCGTTCGCTTATTACATCGTTCATCGGCCCGAAGTGGCGGATCTGGCGAAGATAAAAGCCTTCCGCGAATGGCTGCTTGCGCAAGCTTCAGGAAGGCTCGGCGACTGAATCTGTGGTGCGCCTGCGCTTGATCCAGATACGAGCGCCGGCATTTCCGATCATTGCCCGTAACGCAATGCCCGGCGGCAGTCGTAGCCAGGATAAAGGCTGGAGCAGGTCACCGTTTTCAACCGCAGAGCCGGACAGTATCAATAACTCGAGACCTGCTTCGTTGGAGAGTTCCAGCATTGTGCCTGCCGGACAGTCATGCAGGGTCACGTGTTCGTCGTGGCCACTGAAGAGCGTTCGGGTGTCGGAGTGCGTTTGATGCTGGTCGGGATAGACGACGCACTCGTGCCCATCATCTTTCTCGAATTGCTGCAGCCTTACAAAAATCTCGCAACCCGAGGTTGATGCCGGTGCGTGGCTGCTGCCGGGAGGATTGCGCACGTAGGTGCCAGCGGGGTAGTCGCCGCGTTCATCTTGAAAGATCCCTTCAAGCACCAGAAATTCTTCACCCCCGGGATGACTATGCGGGCGGAAGGTGCTCCCCGCTGCATAGCGAACCAATGAAGTCGCCCGGGCTTTTTCTTCCCCGTCGCGATAAAGCATGCGCCGCTGGACGCCCGCAACCGGGGATGCGACCCACGGCAGCAGTGCGCCATGAACGAGGGTGCGGCGTGTCTGATCAGTATTCAGTCGCAAGATTCAAAGCTCCGCCCGACCGCCATCAACCACGATCTCCGCTCCGAGCATCAATCGTGCTGTGGCGAGGCCAATACCTGACGAGCCACCCGTAATCAGCGCAGATTTACCGTTGAGCATGTTGCTTAACCTTTTCGGGGATGGAAGATACCCCAAGAGTGGCGCGTATCGAGTGATGAGACGAGGCAGATATTCCTTGCGACGGAGAAAGAAAAACTTGTCCACGGCGCTACCTTGTTGCCGCGAATAATGGCCATGTTTTCGTTCACACGGACCGACATCCTGCAACTAAAGCGTCCTGCCTGTTTAACTCAAGGTCTTCAAACGTGACTGGATTGCAATGCGCAGCACAGGCATGTGAATGTCTGGCTGAGATGGCAAGTTAGTCAGTCATCGGGCGGAAGCCGCCCCCTCACCCCAGCCCTCTCCCGGAGGGAGAGCGGGCCGACCGAGGTGTCTTGCGGGGTACGTCGACCTGGAAGATTTTGGCGATTATGGTTCGGTGAAGGACCTTCGATTTGGCTTTGTGAGCTTGGCCATTTTGGATTCAATGAATGGCTTTCAAGTCGGTGTAGCTCTCGAACATCCCCGAATCGGTTCCCTCTCCCGTGGGAGAGGGCTAGGGTGAGGGGCTTTCCGTTCGGGACATCAAAGTCTCCAGCCTGGCCAACGGCGGCGCATCCTGGTTGCGGTCGAATACCTGGATGCCAATCTTGAGTAAGCGGCCATTTTCGGCTGAGCTGATCAGCTGTTCACAGCGCAGCAACAATCGCCCCTGATCACACTCTTGCGCCTTCATCCCCATCGGTAACCTGCCTTCCAACCGCAACTCCGCCATCCGACTCTGCGCCGCAATCATCGCCACCGACCGATCCCGTAAAACCCCACTACTCTGCGTCATCAACCCCGCCACGCGCACAGCCGCCGACATCGCCACGGCAATAATCGCCAGCGCCACCAGCACCTCAATCAACGTGAAACCCGCTTCCCGCGAACGCGCACGCATAAACCGCCCAAAACCAAAACCCAGCCCTCGACGCTAACCCGCGTCCTTGAAGGCTTGACGACGAAAACACCCGAGGATTTTCAACATCACTGACATATCTTCTTGCAACACTGCGCGTCGAATCGAATCAAGCCAGGGTATGTCGAGATGGATATCGCACCTTTCAAATCGCTTCAGCAACCGATGCGCACGCCGCGTGGGCAGCAGGGTTTTACCCTGATCGAGATCATGGTGGTCGTGGTGATTCTGGGGATTTTGGCGGCGATGGTGGTGCCCAAGGTGCTCGACCGGCCGGATCAGGCGCGGGCGACGGCGGCGAAGCAGGATATTGGTGGGTTGATGCAGGCGTTGAAGTTGTATCGCCTCGATCACGGCACTTACCCGAGCATGAACCAGGGCCTGAAGGTGTTGGTGGAGCGGCCGGCGGATGCGAAGAACAGCAATTGGCGCTCGTATCTGGAGCGTTTGCCGAACGATCCGTGGGGGCGTCCTTATCAGTACCTCAACCCCGGCGCCAATGGCGAGATCGACATCTTTTCCCTCGGTGCCGACGGTCAGCCGGACGGCGACGGCGTGAATGCCGATATCGGTTCCTGGCAGTTGTAAGGCCGGCCATGAACAGCCGCTCGCCTGAGGGGGCGAAGCAACAGGGCATGGCGATTATCAGCGCGTTGTTGATTGCCGCCGTGGTGGCGGTGATTGCGGCGGGCATGTTGACGCGCCAGAGCGTGTCGACCCGTGCGCTGGAAGCGGATCAGCAGCGCGTGCAGGGGCGTTGGCTGGTGCAGGGTGGGTTGGAGATCAGCCGTCAGTTGCTGTGGGATGCACGGCAGCGCGACCCGTTGACCCGGCTCGATCAGCCGTGGGCGCAACGTCTCTCCGCGCAAGGTTTTGAGGGGCGACTGGAGGATGAGCAGGGCAAGTTCAACCTGCGCAATCTGGTGGCCAACGAGCGGGTTGATGAGGCGCAGGTTGCGGCGTTTCAGCGCTTGTGCGAGTTGATCGGGGTCAGTGCCGGGTTGAGTCAGCGCATCAGTCAGCGGGTGATTGCCTCGTACCCGCGACTGCTGAATGCGCAGATGGCCGAGGCGCCGAAAAGTGGTTTCGACAGCGGCCGCGCCACCTCGCCCAACGCTTCACACAAACCGCAGAATCCGACAATGCCGATGCTGCGCAGCCTTGATGATTTGCGCAGCCTGGACGGTGTGAATGAGGCGGTGATGGGCAAACTGGCACCGTACCTGACGGTGATTCCGGCGACGACTTGGCTCAACGGCAACACGGCCACCGCGCCGGTCTTGGCTGCGTATGTGCCGGGGCTGTCGCTGGAGCGCGCGAATGCGCTGATTGCCGAACGCGATGCCGGGCGCTGGTTTATCAACCGTGGCGATTTCGTTAACCGTTTGCGCATGCCGCAATTGGAGCTGACCAGCGTCAAGGTCGGCATCACCAGTGACTGGTTTCGCCTGCGCGGTGAGGCGCGGCGTGATCAGCGGCGGGTCAGTCTTGAGGCGTTATTGCATCGGAGTCAGGACCGCTTGCCGCAGGTGATCTGGTCGCGGGTGGGCGTATGAGCCAGTTGAAGATTGCGTTGCCGCCCTTGGCGGAGCTGGATCTGCACAGTCAACTGCATTGCGCCTGGCTGGATCGTCAGGGTCAGGTCACGCGGGAAGAACGCCACAGTCTGAGCCAGTTGAGTCAGCTGTCGAAAGTGCTGCCGCTGGTGTGTTTTCTGCACCCGGCTGACAGTCTGTTGGCGAGTCTCGATTTACCGCCGTTGCCGGCCAACAAGATTGTCGCGGCGGTGCAGTGTGCGGCGCAGGCGTTGATGCTGGGCGACAGCAGCGAGATGCACATTGCGCACAGCGCGCGGGATGAGGCAGGGCAGGTGCAGATCGCCTGGGTGCCTCGGCAGCACTTGTTGCGGTTTGGCCAGTTGCTGAAAAGTGCTGGGCTGAACCTGCGCGGTCTCTACCCGGCGCCGTACTGTTTGCCGGTGCTGCCCGGCACCGTCGCTTGCGTGCAGGACGGGCATTTGTTGTTGCGCGACAGTGTGCAAGCGGCGCGTGTGCAGCCGTTGTTCGATGACGGCCTCGACGGTGTCGTGTGGGAGCCGGGCATCACTTTGCATTGGGTCGGTGAGCAACCGCCCCCGGGCGCTGAGCTGCCGATGGCGGATGCGCAGCGCTGGGCTGGACCGTTACCGGGTTGGGGACTGCATGGCGCAGTCCAACAGCAACACACTGAGCATCGCGGCTGGGGCAGGGCGATCGCCCTCTCAGCGTTGGCCGTGGCGGTGTGGGTGATCGGTTTGAACCTGTATGCCGCTCGCGAGGCCGGGCAGGGTCAGCAGTTGAAAACTCAGATGAACCTGCGGGTAAAGCAGGCCTTCCCTGAGTTGCCGGTGATCCTCAACCCATTGCAACAGGCGCGTCAGCAATTGGCGGCGCGGCAGAAGGGCGCGGCGGATGACCCGGCGCAGACTTTCAATCGTCTGGTATTGCAGGCGGGCAGCGGCATGCCATCGATGGCTGGCAGTGTCGAGCGGCTGACGTTTGTCGACGGCGCCTTGCAGTTGAGTCTGCTGAGTGAAGCCCGTCGCGGCGGCAATGATCAGGAGTGGCAAAGCACGTTGGCGCAGGCCGGTATCAGCGTCACGGCAGATGACGAGGGCTGGACCTTGCGTCCCGCCACTGAAGCCACCCCAAGCGACAGTGATGACAGCGGCGGAGCAGACGAAGATGAATAAGGCCTCGCTCGCGCTCTATCGCGCCAAGTGGCAACGCTTCAACGCTCAGTTGCAGGCGCGGTGGCAGCCGTTGGCCTTGCGCGAAAAACGCATGGTCGCCGGCATGGCCGTTGCGCTGATCGGCTTGCTGCTGTGGGTCGCGCTGATCCAGCCGCCGCTGAAGAAAATCGCTTATTGGCAAGCCGAGACGCCAAAACTCCGCGCGCAGACCGAAGCGCTGGAAGTGCTGCTGCGCGAAGTCAGCGTGCGCCCGGACGGGCAAAGCGTGGCGCAGTCGCTGGAGCAAACCCTTCAGGCCAGCGGCCTGGCGGGGCATTACCAATTACAGGAGGCACAGGGCGCCTGGCAGTTAACCTTCGACGCGGCGCCGGCCGACGCCGTGCTCGACTGGCTGTTGAGCAACCCGGCACAACTTTCTCTGCAAGTGGTCGAGGCCCGTTTGCAACGCGCAGACAACCCCTCGACCGAAGTCACTGCCGGCACTTTGTCAGGCACCGTTCGCATGGATCAGGCGCTGGGCGCTAAGGAAGCTTCATGAAGGGGTCAGGATCCAAACCGGCACGTCTGGCGTTGCCGATGCTGCTGATGGCGTTGAGCGCGTGCAGTAACACCACCGCACCACAGAATCAGCCGCCGTTGCTGGTCGACAGTGAACTCGGGCGGCCGCTGGCCAACACCCAGCGCAGCGGCGACGCCGTGCTCGACCGCGAGCGCGCACAGGCGCAGGCGCGACCTGTGCCGAAGCAATTGCACAACATCAGCAAGAGTGCGCGCAGTGGCGCGGCGGCTTCGGGTATTGCATTGCCGAGCAATCCTTTGGGTGATCAACCGGTGACGCTGAATTTTGTCGATGCGGATATTCAAGCGGTGGTCCGGGCGTTGTCGCGGTCGACCGGCCAGCAGTTTTTGGTCGACCCTCGGGTCAAGGGCACGTTGACGCTGGTCTCGGAAGGTCAGGTGCCGGCGCGGCAGGCGTACGACATGTTGTTGGCGGCGTTGCGCATGCAGGGTTTCAGTGTGGTTGATGTTGGCGGTGTCGCGCAGGTGGTGCCGGAGGCGGATGCGAAGTTGCTCGGCGGGCCGATCTACAGCGCTGACAAACCGGCGGGCAATGGCATGCTCACGCGCACGTTTCGCCTGCAATACGAGAACGCGGTGAACCTGATTCCCGTACTGCGGCCGATCGTTTCGCCGAACAATCCGATCAACGCCTACCCGGGCAATAACACCATCGTTATCACCGATTACGCCGAGAACCTGACCCGCGTTGCGCAGTTGATTGCGAGCATTGATTCGCCGAGCGCGATCGACACGGATGTGGTGCAGATTCAGAATGGCATCGCCGCTGACATCGCGCCGATGGTCGCGGATCTGCTCGATGCGCCGGGCAATGATCCGACGCAGAAAATCGCAGTGATCGGTGATCCGCGTTCCAACACCATCATCATTCGCGCCGGTAGCCCGGAGCGTACCGAGCTGGCGCGCAATCTGATTTACAAACTGGATAACGCGCAGAGCAATCCGAGCAATCTGCATGTGGTTTATTTGCGTAATGCGCAGGCGGCGAAACTGGCGCAGGCGTTGCGTGGTTTGCTCACGGGAGAGAGTGACAGCGGCACCAGCGACAGTGCGCGCTCGGTGCTCAGTGCCATGGGCGCAAGTACCGGCGGTAGTGCTGGGCAGAACGGCCAGAGCGGTACGCAAACCAGCGGCACAACATCGACTAATAGCAGCGGCAGCACGGGCGGCAGTTACGCGCAGGGCAGCAGCGGCAGTACAACCGGTAGCGGCGGCGCGCAAAACAGCGAGCAGAACGTCGCCTTCAGCGCCGGTGGCGTGACCATTCAGGCTGACGCCACCACCAACACCTTGCTGATTTCCGCGCCGGAGCCGCTGTATCGCAACCTGCGTGAAGTGATCGATCTGCTCGACCAACGTCGCGCGCAAGTGGTGATCGAAAGCCTGATCGTCGAAGTGGGCGAGGACGATGCCAGTGAATTTGGTGTGCAGTGGCAGACCGGCAACCTCGGCGGTAAAGGCGTGATCGGTGGGGCGAATCTGGGTGGTTCGGGCATCAACACCAACGGCAAGACCAGCATCGACGTGCTGCCGCAAGGTTTGAACCTGGGCTACGTCAACGGCACCGTCGATATCCCCGGCATCGGCAAGATTCTTGACCTGAAAGTGCTGGCCCGGGCGTTGAAGAGCAAGGGCGGCACCAACGTGCTGTCGACGCCGAACCTGCTGACCCTGGACAACGAAGCGGCGAGTATTTTTGTTGGCCAGACCATTCCGTTTGTCAGCGGCAGTTATGTCACGGGCGGTGGCGGCACCAGCAACAACCCGTTCCAGACCGTGACCCGAGAAGAGGTCGGTTTGAAGCTCAATGTGCGCCCGCAGATTTCCGAGGGCGGCACGGTGAAGCTCGATATCTATCAGGAAGTCAGCAGCATTGATGAGCGGGCTTCGGCCAGTGCCAATTCGGCGGGGATTGTCACCAACAAGCGTGCAATCGACACCAGTATTTTGCTCGACGACGGGCAGATCATGGTGCTGGGCGGTTTGCTGCAGGACGGTTACAGC
>NZ_VCNJ01000033.1 GCF_005938625.1 Pseudomonas fluorescens | reverse complement strand
AACAGGATCAAAAGATCGCAGCCTGCGGCAGCTCCTACATGAGGGAGCGGCGAGATCAGAGGCAGAGCGGGCCGCGCGGGTAGCGTTTCAGCGCCTGGATCAGTTCGCCGCCCGGGATCGGCCGGTCGAACAGGTAGCCCTGGCCGACGTCGCAACGATGCCGACGCAGGAACGCCAGTTGCTCGGCGGTTTCGATGCCTTCGGCCACGACCTTGAGTTTCAGGTTGTGCGCCATGGCGATCACCGCCGAGGTGATTTCCATGTCGTCCTGGTTGTCGGGGATTTCGTGGATGAAGCTGCGATCGATCTTGATGATGTCGATCGGGAATTTCTTCAAATAGCTCAGCGACGAATAGCCGGTGCCGAAGTCGTCCATGGCCAGCGTCAGGCCCAGGCGCTTGAGCTGGTCGAGCTGCAAGTGCGTGTCTTCAGTGGCTTCCAGCAGCAGGCCTTCGGTCAGCTCCAGTTCGAGCAGATTGGCCGGCAGCGCTTCTTCCTTGAGGATGTTGGCGATGGAGGCGACCAGATCCGGGTCGGAGAACTGTTTCGGTGACAGGTTGATCGCCACTTGCAGATTGCCCATGCCAGCGGCGGTCAGGGCTTTGCTCATGCGGCAGGCCTGACGCGCGATCCACTTGCCGATCGGAATGATCAAACCGGTTTCTTCGGCGACGCTGATGAACTGGTCCGGACGAATCATGCCGCGCTCCGGATGGTTCCAGCGCAGCAGCGCTTCCATGCCCAGCAGACGCCCGCTGCGCAGGCACAGCTTGGGCTGGTAGAACACGTCCAGCTCGTTCTGGGTCAGGGCGCGACGCAGGTTGTTCTCGACGAACAGTTTGTAACTGGCCTCGGCATTCAGCGCTTCGGTGAAGACTTGCACCTGATGTTTGCCGTTGGCCTTGGCCTTGTGCAGCGCCAGCCCGGCGTTTCGCATCAGCGTTTGTGGATCACGGCCATGCAGCGGCGCGCACGCCAGGCCGACCGAACCGGTAACGCTGATCAATTGGTTGTCGACGAACATCGGTTTATCCAGCGTCGCCAGCAATTGGTTGGCGATCTGCTGGCCGGTCGCCAGATCGGTATCGTCGAGCAGCACTGCAAACTCGTTACTGGCAAACCGCGCGAGGCTGCCGCTCGGGCTGAGGCTATTGCGCAGACGCCGGGCCAGGCTGATCAGCAGCTTGTCGCCAGTCTGGTGACCTAGGCTGTCGTTGATCCGTTTGAAGTTGTCGATGTCGACCAGCAACAGGCTGATCGGCGTATCGCTATCGCGGGCGAAGCGTTCGTCCAGATTGCGGATAAACGCCGGGCGATTGCCGAGGTTGGTCAGGTTGTCGGTGTAGGCCAGACGCTCGATGCGCTGCTGCGCCAGTTTGGTCTGGGTGATGTCTTCGTAGATGCCGATGTAGTGCGTCAGTTCGCGGTTGTCGCCATAGACTTTGGAGATCGACAGCTGGCCCCAGTACGGTTCGAGGTTCTTGCGGCGGTTCTTGAATTCGCCCTGCCAGCTGTTGCTCTTGGCCAGCGCCGAGGGCGCGTCGAACAACAGCTCGCTGAGGTTTTCCAGCGCTGGCAGCTCGGATAGACGCTGGCCGTGGACTTCCTCGGTGGTGTACTGGGTGATCGCGGTGAAGCTCGGGTTGACGTACTCGACCACGCCGTCGCAATTGACCAGCAAAAACGCGTTGGCGCTTTGCTCGACCGCACGCTGGAACAGGTGCAGGGCGCTGGTGGCGGTGCGGCGGTTGTGGTTGTTGATGACTTGCGCGAACTGGTCGGCCAGCTCGCCGGCAAAGGCGATTTCGTCGGACTGCCAGGCGCGGGTGACGCCAGTCTGTTCCAGGCACAGCACGCCGACCACTTGGCCATCGACGCGAATACTGGCGTCGAGCATCGCGTTGACGTCGCGCGGGCGCAGGGCTTCGGCCATCTCACGAGTGCGTGGGTCGCGCATTGCATTGTGTGCGTCGATGGCGCGGCTGCCGTGCAGGGCGTCCATGTAATCCGGGAAGCTGCTGATGTCGATCACGTCCGGGAGGATGTACTCCTGGGTCGCGCGGTGGTACGCAGAGATCGGCACCAGATGCTGGCCTTCGAGGTTCCACAGGCTGGCGCAGTCGATTTCATAGATATCGCAGGCGCAGCGGGTGATCAGTTCGGCGGCTTCCTGCAGCGAGTTGTGCGTGCTGTAGCGCTGGCGCGCGAGCAGCAGAATCAGGTCCTGCTGGGCGCGTACGCGCTCCAGGTGCTGCAGTTGTTCTTGCTGGGCCCGTTGATTGAGTTCAAGGGCGATCTGCAGGCGGGAGTTCTGGGTTTCGAGGTCAACGGAGGGCAGTGGCGGCGCTTCGTCGAAGACATGATCGACCGCCAGCAGATAGCCGCGCAGCAGATGACGGTTGTGTTGTTTGTAGGCTTCGCCCAGTTCCAGGATGCTCAGCGCACCGGCCGCCGTGTGCAAGGTGTAACGCACCAGATAATGCGGGCTGGCGGTCAGCTGTTGCTGGATCGCGTCGTGCAGTTGATAGCGCGCTTCCGGTTCCATCAGGCTGGCGTAGGGCGAGCCGACCAACGCGCAAAGCTCCACAGCCGGCTGGCCGAACTGACGTTCACAGTTGGGATCGAGAAACAGCATGGCCCAACTGGCTTCATTCAAGCGCTCGAAACGCAGCATGCCGAGCCGCGAGGGCACAGGCAACTGCGTCACTACCTCGGCCGCCATACGGCTGGCGGCATCGGGTTGGCTCTTCATGAAGGGAACTCGCTTGGAAATATGCTGAACGCGCCGGGCTCTCGCCCTCTTTACTGTTGCCTGCGGCAAGGTTGCATCATTGCGGCACCGACTGACAAGAGAGATGAAGGCCAAGTGCTATAAGAATATGTCGGCTGCGCTGAACATTTCTCCAGCCCGTGGTTGAAAAGAGCCAAAGATCGCAGCCTGCGCCAGTGTCTATAGGGGAATGCGCCCTCTGCAGGCGCTGCCGAAGGCTGCGATCTTCAAGGCTTAGCGCAGTGTTATGACGATCGACTGCAATTGTTTTCCATCGCGGTCGTGGTAATTGACCTGAATCTGCCCGGCCTCGACCACCACATGAGCGAAATTGTCCTCACTCACCACTGTGCTGGTCAGCTCATGCCGATAATTGCCCGCCGCTGTACGCACCAGCGGCTGATCGAGAATGAACGTGGACGCTTTGGCATACGGCAGCAGTTTGCTGTTGCACAGCGGTGAGGACACCACGGTGTGGACTTCAAAATCCGGGTCTTCGCTGTGGGTCAAGCGAGCGGTCAGCGAGCCATGCACGTCCCCCGAGATGAACACGACATTCTTGATGCGCCGGGTGCGGATGGTTTCCAGCAAGCGCAGGCGCTGCTCGGGAAAGGCTTTCCAGGCGTCATCGCCGTGGAGCTTGCGATCCGGATAGAACATCACGCTGGTGACCACGAACTTGACCCGCGCCGTGCTGTTGCCCAACCATTTGAGCAGGGCCTGCTCCTGCGCCTCGTCGAGGATGCGTCGATCATCGCCAGACAAGTTGCGGCGGGTGCGACTGTCGGTGACAAACCATTCGATATCGCCATCGCTGAACTGATACCAGTAATGCTCAAGTGTTGCGTGATCTATTTCGCCGTTAGTTGTCAATGGGTGTGCCGGACTGTGACTGGCCTGATACAACTCATAAGCGGCCATGGCGTTACGATATAAGTCAATGTCGGACTTGCTGGCATTGGCGGGCCAGTTATCTTCGATTTCGTGATCATCAAGAATCATGTAAGTCGAAGTGCCGGACATCAAACGTTGAATATTCGGTTGGGAGAACGCTGCGCGGTATTTATTGAGGATGTCTTTGTATTCGCGGTCCGGTGCGACCAAATTCAGATCGTCCACGTAAATTTGATCGCCGGTCATCAATACCGCACTGATCGGCGGTTGTATGCCTTCGATCACCTGATTGATGGATGCAAAGATCCGGTCGCCCAGTTGCGGCAGAGATGCGATACCGGCGGTCATGCGCAGGTAGCGGCAGGAACCGACAATATAGGCTCTGGGTTGCAGGGCTTTGCTGGAGCGGGTGCGCAGGCGATAGATTTCCCGCGGCCATTGCAGCGGCAACTCGGCAACGCTATCCGGCGTGTGCACCGGATTCATCGGGCTGAACCAGCCAGTCTGATATTCATATTCGGTATCGCTGCTCAAATTGTTGAGGGCGAATACTTGCGACATGTCGCGTAATTCGCTCAGGCGGGAAAAGTTACCTTTCGACCATTGGTTTGTGCCGGATGCGCGATAACGCATTCCAGCAAATACCCGTGCATTGTTCTGCCGGTCGCCACGCATGAATATACGTGCGTGATTAGTTGTAACGTGGCCGACAATTGGGCCGATAGTTGGTTTTAACATGTCGAATCCATTCGAATGAATTTGAATAAATGTGAGTTTTGCGAAGTTTGTTTAGTTAAATTTACTGCGCCTAGATTAGTTGCGTATCGAATGAAAAAGATCGGCGTCAAGTCGATTGAGGCTGTGGCCGATATCAGCGCAACGTGTGGGAAAAAGACCGGGGTGAGTTTTCTTCAGGCAAAAAAAAGCCCCGCCAAACTGACGGGGTTGAGGTACGAGCGTGTGGCGCTCGAAAGGGTGCAGCAATCGGCCTTCCGTTGCCGGAGGGCCGATCGAGTTACAGCAGGATCGTGCGAATGTCCGCCAGCAGGCTGCCCAGACGCTGGGTGAAGCGTGCGGCAGCGGCGCCGTTGATCACACGGTGATCGTAGGACAGCGACAGCGGCAGCATCAGTTTCGGCTGGAAGGCTTTGCCGTCCCAGACTGGCTGGATGGTTGCCTTGGAAACACCGAGGATCGCCACTTCCGGCGCGTTGACGATCGGCGTGAAGCCGGTGCCGCCAATGTGGCCGAGGCTGGAAATGGTGAAGCAGGCGCCTTGCATGTCGTCAGCGGTGAGCTTCTTGTCGCGGGCTTTGGCGGCCAGCGCAGCGGCTTCGGCTGCCAGTTGCAACAGGCTCTTCTGGTCGACGTTCTTGATGACCGGTACCAGCAGGCCATCCGGGGTGTCGACGGCGAAGCCGATGTTCACGTATTTCTTGCGGATGATCGCTTTGCCGCTTGGTGCCAGCGAACTGTTGAAGTCCGGCAGCTCCTTGAGCATGTGTGCGCACGACTTGAGCAGCAGCGGCAGGATGGTCAGCTTGACGCCGGCCTTCTCTGCAACAGCTTTCTGCGCCACGCGGAACGCTTCCAGCTCGGTGATATCAGCCGAGTCGAACTGAGTCACGTGCGGGATGTTCAGCCAGCTGCGGTGCAGGCTCGACGCGCCGATCTGCATCAGGCGAGTCATCGGCACTTCTTCGATTTCGCCGAAACGGCTGAAATCGACGACCGGAATCGGCGGGATGCCCGCGCCACCGGTTGCGCCAGCAGCAGCGGCCGGGGCTTCCTTGGCCTTCTGCATCATCGCTTTGACGTAAACCTGCACGTCTTCTTTCAAGATACGACCGTGCGGGCCACTGGCGCCAACAGCGTTCAGCTCGACGCCGAACTCGCGAGCCAGTTGACGCACGGCTGGGCCGGCGTGAACTTTGGCGCCCGGCTTGGCCGGGGCCGCGGCTGGAGCGGCAGCAGGTGCAGGCGCAGCGGCAGCCGGAGCAGCAGCGGCAGGAGCACTTGGAGCAGCAGCGGCGGCAGCTGGAGCCAGGGCAGCAGCAGGCGCTGCGCCTTTGACTTTCAGCTTCAGAATCAGGTCGCCGGTACCGACTTCGTCATCCAGCTTGATGGAAACACTTTCCACCACGCCAGCGGCAGGCGATGGAATTTCCATGCTCGCCTTGTCGGATTCCAGGGTGATCAGCGACTGGTCGGCTTCAACGCTGTCGCCAGCCTTGACCAACACTTCGATGATCTTGGCTTTGCCAGCCGAACCGATGTCCGGAACGTGGATGTCCTGAACGCTGTCAGCAACCGGAGCTGCTGGCGCGGCTGCCGGAGCAGGCGCAGCGGCAGCGGCCGGTGCAGCAGCCTGAGCCGGAGCGGCCGCAGCAGGGGCCGCAGCACCCGCCACTTCCAGATCCAGAATCAGGTCGCCAGTGCCGACTTCGTCGTTGAGCTTGACGCTGATGGCCTTGACCACGCCAGCGGCAGGCGACGGGATTTCCATGCTCGCCTTGTCGGATTCCAGAGTGATCAGCGACTGATCAGCTTCGACGGTGTCGCCGACCTTGACCTGGATCTCGATGATCTGCGCCTTGCCCGACGAACCGATGTCCGGCACGTGCACTTGCTGAACCGAAGCGGCAGCCGGGGCAGCAGCTGGCGCGGCGGCAGGAGCTGCAGCCGGTTTGGCTTCAGCTTTTGCAGCCGGGGCAGCAGCAGGAGCAGGGGCCGCTTCAGCGGCGCCCTCGACTTCCAGCTCAAGCAGTTCGTCGCCTTCTTTCAGACGGTCGCCCAGCTTCACTTTCAGGCTCTTGATGACGCCGGCCTTCGGGGCCGGCACTTCCATGCTGGCCTTGTCCGATTCCAGGGTCAGGATGCTCTGATCGGCTTCGATACGGTCGCCGACCTTCACAAACAGTTCAATTACTTCACCTTCACCGCTGCCGATGTCAGGTACGCGAATGAGTTCGCTCACAAAATGTCTCCTCAGCAGTCCAGTGGGTTGCGTTTTTCCGGGTCGATGCCGAACTTGACGATGGCCTCAGCCACGACTTTAGGTTCGATATCACCACGGTCAGCCAGTGCTTCCAGGGCTGCCAACACCACGAAATGACGGTCGACTTCGAAGAAATGACGCAGTTTCTTGCGGCTGTCGCTGCGGCCGAAACCGTCGGTGCCGAGGACTTTGAATTCCTTCGACGGTACCCACTGACGGATCTGCTCGGCGAACAGTTTCATGTAGTCGGTAGAGGCGATGACCGGACCTTTACGGCCGTTCAGGCACTCTTCGACGTAGCTCAGCTTAGGCTTCTGCCCCGGCTTCAGACGGTTGCTGCGCTCGACAGCGAGGCCGTCGCGACGCAGTTCGTTGAAGCTGGTAACGCTCCAGACGTCAGCGCCAACGTTGAACTCTTCACGCAGAATCTTCGCCGCTTCACGGACTTCACGCAGGATGGTGCCGGAGCCCATCAGCTGTACGTGGTGCGCCGCATCGCGGGTGTCTTCTTCGAGCAGGTACATGCCTTTCTTGATGCCTTCTTCGGCACCGGCCGGCATGGCTGGCTGCTGGTACGACTCGTTCATCACGGTGATGTAGTAGAAGATGTCCTGTTGCTCTTCGGTCATCTTCTTCATGCCGTCCTGAATGATCACCGCCAGCTCGTAGCCGTAGGTTGGATCGTAGGTGCGGCAGTTCGGGATGGTCGCGGCCAGCAGGTGGCTGTGACCGTCTTCGTGTTGCAGACCTTCACCGTTCAGGGTGGTCCGGCCGGCGGTGCCGCCGATCAGGAAGCCACGGGTACGGCTGTCGCCGGCAGCCCAGGCCAGGTCGCCAATCCGCTGGAAGCCGAACATCGAGTAGAAGATGTAGAACGGCAGCATCGGCTGGTTGTGGCTGGAGTACGAAGTACCGGCAGCGATGAAGGAGCTCATGGCGCCTGCTTCGTTGATGCCTTCTTCAAGGATCTGACCTTTCTGGTCTTCCTTGTAGAACATCACCTGGTCTTTATCGACTGGCTCGTAGAGCTGGCCGACGGACGAGTAGATGCCGAGCTGGCGGAACATGCCTTCCATACCGAAGGTACGGGCTTCGTCCGGGATGATCGGAACGATGCGCGGGCCGATTTCCTTGTCCTTGACCAGTTGCGCGAGGATCCGCACGAAGGCCATGGTGGTGGAAATTTCACGGTCGCCGGAACCGTCAAGAATTGCCTTGAGGGTGTCCAGATCCGGCGTCGGCACGCTGAAGCTTTGTGCGCGGCGCTGAGGTACGAAACCGCCCAGTGCAGTGCGACGCTCGCTGAGGTAGCGGGCTTCGGCGCTGTTTGGCTCTGGCTTGAAGAACGGCAGGTTCTCCAGCTCTTCGTCCTTGACCGGGATGTCGAAGCGATCGCGGAACAACTTCAGGCTGTCGACATCGACTTTCTTGGTGTTGTGCGCAGTGTTTTTCGCTTCGCCGGCACCGGTGCCATAACCTTTGATGGTCTTGGCGAGGATGACGGTCGGTTGTTCTTTGTGGTTGACCGCTTCGTGGTACGCCGCGTAGACCTTGTACGGGTCGTGGCCGCCACGGTTGAGTTTCCAGATCTCGTCGTCGGACAGATCAGCAACCATCGCCTTGAGTTCTGGCGTGTTGAAGAAGTGCTCACGGACGAACGCGCCGTCTTTGGCTTTGTAGTTCTGGTACTCGCCGTCGATGACTTCGTCCATGCGACGTTGCAGGATGCCGTCGACGTCTTTGGCCAGCAGTGGGTCCCAGAAACGGCCCCAGATGACTTTGGTCACGTTCCACTGAGCACCACGGAACACGCCTTCGAGTTCCTGGATGATCTTGCCGTTGCCGCGAACCGGGCCGTCGAGGCGCTGCAGGTTGCAGTTGATGACGAAGATCAGGTTGTCCAGCTTCTCGCGGCCGGCCAGGGAGATCGCGCCCAGGGATTCCGGCTCGTCGCACTCGCCGTCGCCCAGGAAGCACCAGACTTTCTGTTTGCCCGGCTGGATGAAGCCACGGTGTTCCAGGTACTTCATGAAGCGTGCCTGGTAGATCGCCTGGATCGGACCCAGACCCATCGATACGGTCGGGAACTGCCAGAAGTCAGGCATCAGCCAAGGGTGCGGGTAGGACGACAGGCCCTGACCGTCGACTTCCTGGCGGAAGTTGTTCATCTGGTCTTCGGTGATGCGGCCTTCCATGAATGCACGGGCGTAAACGCCTGGCGAGGTGTGGCCCTGGAAGTAGATCAGGTCGCCGCCGTGTTCGTCGGTCGGGGCCTGGAAGAAGTAGTTGAAGCCGATGTCATACAGGGTCGCACTGGAAGCGAAGCTGGAGATGTGACCACCCAGGTCAGAATCTTTCAGGTTCGTACGCATTACCATGGCCATCGCGTTCCAGCGTACCAGCGAGCGAATGCGGCGTTCCATGAACAGGTCGCCAGGCATGCGTGCTTCGTGGGTTACCGGGATGGTGTTGCGGTAAGGCGTGGTGATGGCGTAAGGGAGCTGCGAACCGCTGCGGGTTGCCAGTTCACCCATACGGGTCATCAGATAGTGAGCACGGTCTTCGCCTTCTTTGTCGAGAACCGATTCCAGGGCGTCCAGCCATTCCTGGGTTTCGACGGGATCGAGGTCTTGCATGGCTTGCTCCAGGGCGGAAAGGCTTCCAGAATCGGTTGCCTGAGTTTGCGACTGGCCTTGTGGGCAGACGATTTAAAATTCTTGGATTGCCGATAGGTTGTTCCGGCGGCGTGTAGTTTTACTACAAATCTTCCGGCATTTCAGCCTTTCGAATGTATAGACGAGTAGTAAAACTACAGAAGAATGGCTTGTGGCCTCCGGCTGCGTTGTGAGAATAATCGTTAAGGTTGGTCTTTTGCCATCTGAAAAAGGTGAAACTTTGATGTTCGCTGCCAAAGAGAAAGAAATTTCAGCTATTTCTAACTTTTGTTCGACAGTCCTCCGGGTAGCGGGTTTTCACCAATCACTACAAGCGGCCATTTACACGCCGATCAAGGATAGACCATGACCCTGCCCGTGCTTGCCGAACTGCCCGCCATTCTCCTGCCGTTGGTCACTCGATCCGAGCAGTCGTTCCGTACGGCCGTCGCCGCGCTGGAAGACGATCATGGCTTGGTGAACTGGACGCCAGAGCGCTGGGCGCAGTTCGCCCGCGTCACCGCCGCCAGCGAATTCGTCATTGAACAGAGCGTTCGTGACCCTTTGATGTTGCTCACGCTGGTGCAGTCCGGCGAACTCGACCGGGCCTTTGCGCCGGGTGAATTGTGTGCGCAGATTGCCGCCGCGGTGAACGCCGCGCAAACCGAAGAGGAACTCGGTCGCGCCCTGCGTCGCCAGCGCGCCCGCCACCAAGTGCGGATCATCTGGCGCGATCTCACCCGCCAGGCCGATCTGGTGCAGACCTGCCGTGATCTCTCGGACATGGCCGACGCCACCATCGACCAGGCTTATCAATGGTTGTACAGCCGCCATTGCGAACAGTTCGGCACGCCGACCGGCCGCCGCAGCGGTGAGCCGCAGCAAATGGTCATCCTCGGCATGGGCAAGCTCGGCGCCGTCGAGTTGAACCTGTCTTCGGATATCGATCTGATCTTCGCCTACCCCGAGGGCGGCGAAACCGTCGGCGTGAAGCGCTCGCTGGATAATCAGGAATTCTTCATTCGTCTCGGCCAGCGCCTGATCAAGGCGCTCGATCCAATGACGGTCGATGGTTTCGTCTTCCGTGTCGATATGCGCCTGCGCCCGTACGGCTCGTCCGGCGCGCTGGTGCTGAGCTTCAATGCGCTGGAGCAGTATTACCAGGATCAGGGCCGTGACTGGGAACGCTACGCGATGATCAAGGCGCGAGTGGTGGCCGGCGATCAGGTCGCGGGCGCGCAGTTGCTCGACATGCTGCGGCCGTTCGTTTACCGACGTTACCTCGACTTCTCGGCGATCGAAGCGCTGCGCACCATGAAGCAGCTGATCCAGCAGGAAGTGCGGCGTAAGGGCATGGCCGACAACATCAAGCTGGGCTCCGGCGGTATCCGCGAGGTCGAGTTCATTGCTCAGGCCTTTCAGTTGATCCACGGTGGTCGCGACTTGAGTCTGCAACAACGTCCTCTATTAAAGGTGCTGAGTACGCTGGAAGGGCAGGGTTATCTGCCGCCGGCGGTGATCAGCGAGTTGCGCGAGGGCTACGAATTTCTCCGTTACACCGAGCACGCGATTCAGGCGATCGCCGACCGCCAGACCCAGATGCTGCCGGATGGCGCGCAGGATCAGGCGCGCATCGCCTTCATGCTCGGGTTCGCTGACTGGGACAGCTTCCACGAGAAACTGATGTTCTGGCGCGGTCGTGTGGCTTGGCACTTCGCGCAAGTGATTGCCGATCCCGATGAGGATGAAGGCGCCGAAAGTGAAGTGGTGGTTGGTGGTGAATGGCTACCGCTGTGGGAAGAGGCGCAGGACGAAGAGGCGGCGTGCCGTCAGCTGGAGGAGGGCGGTTTTGCCGATGCCAGCAAAGCCCTGAAAGCGTTGGCCGGATTGCGCAGCAGCCCGCAATTGCGCGCGATGCAGCGGCTGGGGCGTGAGCGTCTCGATGCCTTTATTCCGCGTCTGCTCGCTCAGGCTGTGGAACACGCCAACCCGGACCTGGTGCTTGAGCGCGTGCTGCCGCTGGTTGAAGCGGTGGCCCGGCGTTCGGCTTATCTGGTCTTGCTGACAGAAAACCCCAGTGCCTTGCGACGCCTGCTGACGTTGTGCGCGGCGAGTCCGTGGATCGCTGAGCAGATCACTCGCTTCCCGCTGCTGCTTGATGAATTGCTTAACGAAGGTCGACTGTTCAAACCGCCGCTGGCGCCGGAGCTGGCGGCTGAATTGCGCGAGCGGCTGACGCGGATTCCCGAGGACGATCTCGAACAACAAATGGAAGCCCTGCGCCATTTCAAGCTGGCGCACCGCTTGCGCGTCGCCGCCTCGGAAATTGCCGGCAGCCTGCCGCTGATGAAAGTCAGCGATTATCTGACCTGGCTGGCCGAGGCGATTCTCGAGCAAGTGCTGGCCCTGGCCTGGCGCCAGACTGTGGCCAAGTACGGCACGCCGCTGCGCACCGACGGCACCTTGTGCGATCCAGGTTTCATCATTGTCGGTTATGGCAAAGTCGGCGGTCTGGAGCTGGGGCATGGTTCCGATCTCGATCTGGTGTTTATCCACGACGGCGATCCACAGGCGGAAACCGACGGGCCGAAGTCGATCGATGGCGCGCAGTTCTTCACGCGGCTGGGGCAGCGCATAATTCACTTGCTGACGGCGCAGACCAACTCGGGTCAGCTCTATGAAGTGGATATGCGTCTGCGGCCGTCCGGTGCTTCGGGGCTATTGGTGAGTTCGCTCGGCGCGTTTGCCCGCTATCAGGAAAATGAAGCCTGGACGTGGGAGCATCAGGCCTTGGTTCGCGCGCGAGTGCTGGTCGGCAGTCAGGATGTCGGTCAGGCGTTCGAGAAGGTTCGCGCCCAGGTGCTGGGCAAGGCGCGTGATCTGGCGAAGTTGCAACAGGAAGTCAGCGAGATGCGCGCGAAGATGCGCGACAACCTCGGCACCAAGAGCACCGCAGCCGGGACGGCAGCAAATGCTTTCGACGCCTCGGCGCCGTTCGACCTCAAGCAGGACGCCGGTGGTATCGTCGATATTGAATTTATGGTGCAATACGCGGCTCTGGCGTGGTCACAAAGCCATCCGCCACTGCTGCGCTGGACCGATAACATCCGCATTCTGGAAGAGCTGGAACACGAAGGGCTGATGCCTGCCGAAGACGCCAGCCTGTTGCGCGAGGCCTATAAAGCCTACCGCTCCGCCGCCCACCGGCAGGCCTTGCAGAAGGACGCCGGGGTGATATCGGGCGACCAGTTTGCCGAAGAACGCCGGCAGGTTTTGCGGATCTGGAAAGAGATGGGGCTAAGCTGAGTCGCAGATGTGTGAATGAATGCAAAACCCTGTAGGCCTTCGCCTGCTCGCGATAGCGGAGTATCAGACGACAACAATGTCGAATGTAACGATCCCTTCGCGAGCAGGCTCGCTCCCAGAGTGATCTGCGGTGAGTCGCAGATATGTGGACAGATGCAAAAACCTGTGGGAGCTGGCTTGCCAGCGATAGCGGAGTAACAGTCGACAGTCATGTTGAAGGTAACGACCCCATCGCGAGCAGGCTCACTCCTACAATGGATCTGCGCTGAGTCGCAGATATGTGAACAGATGCAAAACAATGTGGGAGCGAGCCTGCTCGCGATAGCGGAGTGACAGTCGACAGTCATGTTGAAGGTAATGACCCATCGCCAGCAGTGCCGCTTCCTCAGTGATTCTCGAGGCGGGGAGGCGTAAATGCCTCCCCGGTTCGTTTTTGGAAACCACATGAATATTTTGATCGTTGGGCCCAGTTGGGTCGGTGACATGGTGATGGCGCAGACACTGTTTCAGTGTCTCAAGCAGCGCCACCCACAGTGCGAAATCGACGTGCTGGCTCCCGAGTGGAGCCGGCCGATCCTTGAGCGCATGCCCGAAGTGCGCAAGGCCTTGAGCTTCCCGCTCGGCCACGGCGCGCTGGAACTGGCGACACGTCGGCGCATCGGCAAATCACTGCGCGGCCAGTACGATCAGGCGATCCTGCTGCCCAACTCGCTGAAGTCGGCGCTGGTGCCGTTTTTCGCCGGCATCCCGAAACGCACCGGCTGGCGTGGTGAGTTCCGCTACGGCTTGCTCAATGATGTGCGCACCCTGGATAAAGAACGCTACCCGCTGATGATCGAGCGCTTCATGGCCTTGGCCTATGAAGCCAATGCCGAGCTGCCGAAGCCGTATCCGCGCCCGAGCCTGCAAATTGATCCGGTCACCCGCGAAGCGGCGCTGGCCAAATTCGGCCTGAGCCTCGATCGCCCGGTGTTGGCCCTGTGCCCGGGCGCCGAGTTCGGCGAGTCCAAGCGTTGGCCGTCCGAGCACTACGCCAAAGTCGCCGAAGCGCGCATACGTGAAGGCTGGCAGGTGTGGCTGTTCGGTTCGAAAAACGATCACGCGGTCGGTGAAGACATCCGCGCACGGCTGATCCCGGGCCTGCGCGAAGAATCGGTCAACCTCAGCGGCGGCACCTCGCTGGCTGAAGCCATCGACCTGATGTCCTGCGCTGACGCGGTGGTCTCCAACGATTCCGGCCTGATGCATGTGGCCGCCGCGCTGAACCGCCCACTGGTCGCCGTCTACGGCTCGACTTCGCCGGGCTTCACCCCGCCGCTGGCCGAGCACGTCGAAGTGGTACGTCTGGGCCTCGATTGCAGCCCGTGTTTCGACCGTACCTGCCGCTTCGGCCATTACAACTGCCTGCGCCAGCTGATGCCGAACGCGGTCAACGATGCCTTGCAGAAGTTGCAGGGCTCTGTGGTCGAGGTTCATTAAGTTGCGGGTACTGTTGATCAAGACTTCATCGCTGGGCGACGTGATTCATGCGTTGCCGGCGCTGACCGACGCCGCCCGGGCCATCCCCGGGATCAAGTTCGACTGGGTGGTGGAAGAAGGCTTTGCCGAGATCCCGACCTGGCACCCGGCCGTTGGCAAAGTGATTCCGGTGGCGATCCGTCGCTGGCGTAAAAACATCTGGAAAACCATCACCAGCGGCGAGTGGAAACGCTTCAAGCAAAGCGTGCGCGCCAACAAATACGATTTGGTCATCGACGCTCAAGGCTTGCTGAAAAGCGCCTGGCTGACCCGCTACGTCAAAGCGCCGGTGGCCGGTCTCGACAAAGGTTCGGCCCGCGAGCCGATGGCTTCGCGTTTCTACGACCGAAAACTGGCCGTGGCCCGTGGTCAACACGCCGTTGAGCGCGTGCGGCAGTTGTTCGCCATCGCCCTCGGTTACGACCTGCCAAAAGGCTTGGGCGATTACGGCCTCAACGTCGAACGTCTGGTCGAGCTGCCGCGCAAAAACGCCTTTGTGGTGTTCCTGCATGGCACTACTTGGGACACCAAACACTGGCCGGAAGCCTACTGGCGTGAACTGACCGAACGCGTCGGTTATCTCGGCGTCGGCGTCAAGCTGCCGTGGGGCAACCCGCAGGAGAAGGCCCGCGCCGAACGCATCGCCGCCGGTTTCAAACACGCCGAAGTGCTGCCGAAACTCAATCTGGCCGGCGTCGGCAAGGTTCTCGCCGGGGCGCAAGCCTGCGTCGCGGTGGACACCGGTCTCGGCCACTTGGCTGCGGCGCTGGATGTGCCGACCATTTCGCTGTTCGGTCCGACCAATCCGGGCCTGACCGGCGCTTACGGCAAGTTGCAGATTCACTTGGCCAGCGACTTCCCGTGCGCACCTTGCCTGCAAAAGAAATGTACCTATCAACCGACCGCGCAGGATGCCCGTCAGTTTGACCTGAAGCGTGAACAGCCGCTGTGCTTCACGCGACTGAACCCCGAGCGTGTCGCCAGCCGACTGAGCACGTTGTTAATGGCCGAGGAGCTGCGCTGATGCAATTGGCATTCGTCCTGTACAAATATTTCCCGTTCGGTGGTTTGCAGCGCGATTTCATGCGCATCGCCCTCGAATGCCAGAAACGCGGGCATCAGATTCGCGTCTACACACTGATCTGGGAAGGCGACGTGCCGCCCGGTTTCGAGGTGCTGGTGGCGCCGGTCAAGGCGTTCTTCAACCATCGTCGCAATGAAAAACTCAGCGCATGGATGGAAGCGGATCTGGCCAAGCGCCCGGTCGATCGCCTGATCGGCTTCAACAAGATGCCGGGGCTGGACGTCTATTACGCCGCCGATGGCTGCTTCGAAGACAAGGCGCAGAACCTGCGCAATTCGCTGTACCGCCGCTGGGGCCGTTATCGCCACTTCGCCGAGTACGAGCGCGCGGTGTTCGCCAAAGATGCGAAGACCGAAGTGCTGATGATTTCCGAAGTGCAGCAACCGCTGTTCATCAAGCATTACGACACGCCGATCGAGCGTTTCCATCTGCTGCCACCGGGCATCGCTCAGGATCGTCGCCGTCCAGCGGACGCCGATGAAATCCGCGCCGGCTTCCGTGCTGAATTCAATCTGAAGGACGACGAGCTGCTGCTGGTGCAGATCGGCTCCGGCTTCAAAACCAAGGGCGTTGATCGCAGCCTGAAAGCGCTGGCCGCATTGCCCGCTGAGCTGAAGAAACGCACCCGGCTGTTTGTAATTGGCCAGGATGACCCCAAATTGTTCCAGATGCAGAGTGCAACTTTGGGTCTGGGCGACAACGTGACGTTCCTCAAGGGGCGCAGCGATATCCCGCGTTTCCTGCTTGGCGCCGATCTGTTGATCCATCCGGCGTACAACGAAAATACCGGCACGGTGTTGCTGGAAGCGCTGGTCGCCGGATTGCCGGTGCTGGTCAGCGCGGTCTGCGGTTACGCCCATTACATCGCTGAGGCGGACGCCGGGCGAGTGCTGGACGAGCCGTTTGATCAGGCGCAGCTGACGCAATACCTGACTGAAATGTTGAATGATGACGCTGCACGCGCGGCCTGGAGCCGCAATGGTCTGGCCTTCGCCGAGACGGCCGACCTCTACAGCATGCCGCAGCACGCGGCCGATGTGATTCTGGCGGAGCACGCTTAATGAAGTTGATGCTGGCTGAACCGTTCAAGAGCCTTTGGGCCGGACGCGATCCGTTCGCCGAAGTCGAAGGCTTGCAGGGCGAGGTATACCGCGAGCTGGAAGCACGCCGGACGCTGCGCACGGAAGTCGACGGCAAAGGATTTTTCGTCAAGATCCACCGTGGCATCGGCTGGGGCGAAATCTTCAAGAACCTGCTGACCGCCAAGTTGCCGGTACTCGGCGCGGGTCAGGAGTGGAAAGCCATCCAGCGTCTGCAGGAAGTCGGCGTGCCGACCATGACCGCCGTTGCGTACGGCGAGAAGGGCAGCAACCCGGCGGATCAGCACTCGTTCATCGTCACCGAAGAACTGGCGCCGACCATCAGCCTGGAAGACTTCAGCATCGACTGGATCAAGCAGCCGCCCGAGCCAAAACTCAAGCGCGCACTGATCGCCGAAGTCGCGCGCATGACCGGCATGATGCATCGTGCCGGCGTCAATCATCGCGACTGCTACATATGCCACTTCCTGCTGCACACCGATAAACCGGTGACACCTGAGGAATTCAAGCTCTCGGTGATCGATCTGCACCGCGCCCAGACCCGCGCGAAGATCACTCAGCGCTGGCGTAATAAAGATCTGGCAGCGCTGTACTTTTCCGCACTGGACATCGGCCTGACCCGCCGCGACAAGCTGCGTTTTCTTAAGGGCTATTTCCAGCAACCGCTGCGTCAGATCCTGGCTGAAGAAGCGCCGCTGCTGAGCTGGCTGGAAGGCAAGGCCAACAAACTCTATGCGCGTAAACAGCGTTACGGGGATGCGCTCTGATGGCGGGTTGGACTCTCGAGCCGCAATACAGCGAGCTCGCCGAAGACTTCGGCAGCCTCGAAGCCGTGTTTGCGTTGCAGGGCGAGCGCCTGACCCGTGACCCGCTGTCGGAAGTGATTCGCGTGCAGCGCAACGGCGTCAACTATTACGTCAAGCGCTACGTCGGCGCCGGTAAAGGCTTGCGCCGCTACCTCGGCAAGCCACGAGTGAAGATGGAATGGCAGAACCTCAAACGCTTCGCCAAGTGGGGTATTCCCACCGCTGAAGTGGTGGCCTGGGGCCTGGAGCGACGCGGCGCGGCGTATGATCGTGGCGCGATGATCACTCGCGAATTGCCCAACACCGAAGACCTCTCGGCGCTCGCCGAGCGCAAGGATCCGAAGCTCAAGGATCGCGCCTGGGTCGACGGCGTCAGCCGGCAACTGGCCGGTTATACCCGGACGATGCATGATCACCGATTTACCCATAACGATCTGAAATGGCGCAACCTGTTGATCGATGATCAGGCGCGGATATTTCTGATCGATTGCCCTAACGGCGAGTTCTGGCGCGGCTTTTGGCTCAAGTATCGGATCACCAAGGATCTGGCCTGTCTCGATAAACTCGCCAAATACCACCTGTCCAATACCCAACGCCTGCGCTTCTATAAGCAATACCGCCAGTGCGATCGGCTTGATAGCGCCGACAAGAAACGGATTCGGCACGTGGTGAGATTTTTCGAGGGACGCGAATGACTGATTTTCTCGCTGCTGAAGACCGCGCACTGCTTGAGCGCCATGGTCTCGGCACTTTCGACGCATTGTGGGCCAAGCAGCTTGAAGCTGTGGATGAACCCAATACTGCCCGTGGTGGCTGGAGTAGCGTCTTCCGTCTGGACCTGGAAGGGCAGGGCTATTACCTCAAGCGCCAGAGCAATTACCTGACGCGCACTTTGCACGCGCCTTTCGGTGAACCCAGTTTTGCCCGCGAGTTTCGCAATATCAGTCGCTATCGCAAGCTCGGTATTCCGGCGCTGCAAGCGGCGTTCTTCGGTGAGCGCAAGGTTGACGGCGAAGTTCGCGCGATCCTGCTGACCCGGGCACTCGATGGCTGGAACGATCTGGAGTCGCTATTGCAGCGTTGGGCACAGCTCAGCGGCGTGCAGCAGTCGGCCATTCTCAAGGCTTGCGGTCTGCTGGCTCGACATCTGCACGGTGTGCGCCAGGTGCACGGCTGTTTCTACCCCAAACATATTTTTCTGCGGGCAACCGGTGATGGATACCAGGCGCAATTGATCGACCTGGAAAAAACCCGTCCGTTACTGTTCGGCATGCGTGACCGGATCAAGGACCTGGAACCATTGCAACGCCGTGCGCCGGAATGGAGCGAAGCGCAATTGCGTGAATTGCTGGCGGCTTATCTTGATCAATCGACCGATAGCACGCTGCTCGACAGCTGGCTCGGCCGGTTGACCGCGCGCCGCAGTCACAAGGAGACGCGCTGATGCAATTGTCCGAGCTGGCCGGTGTCGGGCGAACCCCGCAACTGCCGCTGACGGTGACCTTGGCCGATGCTGCCGGGAGTGCGGATCTGCAATTGCTGAGTTTGCTGCGGGTTCTGCCAGGGCAGCGCTACGTCGGCGCCGGTGTCTGGCGCGGGCGTCCGGTGTTGGCCAAATTGCTGGTCGGCGGCAAGGCTGCCCGGCATTTCCAGCGTGAGCTGGAAGGCGTGCGCTTGCTGGCCGCACAAGGCCTGACGACACCGCTGCTGCTGGCCGATGGTTTGAAGAATGGCGAAGGTGGCTGGCTGCTGTTCGATTTCCTTGAGGGTGCCGAAAGCCTTGGTGATGCCTGGGTGAAAGTCGAGTCGCTGCCGGTGCTGGCCGATGAACAGTCGGCGGTGTTGGCTGAGGCGCTGGGTGCCATTGGCCAGTTGCACGGTAAAGGGCTCTGGCAGGAAGACCTGCATCTGGACAATCTGCTGCGTCATGGCGGCCAGTTGTACTTGATTGACGGTGCCGGGATTTGCGCAGAAACCGCCGGTCAGCCGTTATCGCGGCAAAAAGTCCTGGAAAATCTCGGGGTGTTTTTTGCCCAGTTACCCAAGTCGCTGGAGCCGTTTACTGAAGAACTGCTGGTGTATTACCTGTTGAGCAACAGCGAGCATGCGTTGCCGCTGGAGGCCTTGCAGAAACAGATCGACAAAGTACGCCGCTGGCGTCTGAAGGATTTTCTGATCAAGGTCGGTCGCGAGTGCACGCTGTTCAGTGTGCAGCGTGGCGCGTTCGCTCTGCGCGCGATTCGTCGTGAAGAAGAATCAGCCATGTTGCCGGTTCTGGAGCAGGCCGATGCGTTGCTCGATCAGGGCCATCTGTACAAGACCGGTGGTGCGGCGAGCGTCGGCAAGGTTCAGGCAGGCGCACGTACGCTGGTGATCAAGCGCTACAACATCAAGGGCTTTGCTCATTGGCTCAAGCGTTTCTGGCGTCCGAGTCGCGCCTGGCACTCGTGGCGCGAGGGCAATCGTCTGGCGTTCCTCGGTATCGCCACGCCCAAGCCGCTGGCGGTGCTGGAGAAGCGCTTTTTGTGGTTGCGCAGCCGAGCGTATCTGGTGACCGAGTTCTTGTCGGGCCCGGACATTATCGAGCGATTTGCCCCGTATGTTGAAAATGGCGAAGCGCCGGAGGCAGAACTGCAGGCGCTGGATCAGTTGTTCGCGCGATTGATTGACGAGCGCATCAGCCATGGCGACTTCAAAGGGCACAACCTGTTCTGGCATGAGGATCGCTGGGCGCTGATCGATCTGGACTCGATGTGTCAGCATGGATCTGTCGGCAGTTTCGCGCCGGCCTATGCTCGTGACCGTGCGCGATTCATGCGTAACTGGCCCGAAAGCAGCGCTCTGTATCAGGTTATTGATCAGCGTTTGCCGAAAGAAATATCCAGCGCGGTCTGAGTCGAACCACTACAGCGCTGGAGGACAAGATTAAGCGACTTGTCCTACAGCTTCTGCAGAAGCCATGAACTGTGCCCTGTTCAGCCCCGATGCTAATTTGCCCGACGACCTTGGAGGGCGGATCTTGATCATCAAACAGGCTGCAACAGTGAGTGCAATTTCATGGGTTCTGGCGGGCTGTGGCAGCGCCATGACGGTCTTGCAGGACGATGCCGACGTCGCCCGTGACATGCGCAAACAAAAAACCTACTGCCAGTCCATTCCGAGGGTTTACAGCGGTCTGGCCTTCGATTTCTGTGTATTGAACGCGCCCCCCGATCCCAGCGGTTTTCTTGTGCCGTTCGTGCTGTTGGATCTGCCATTGTCCGGTGTGTTCGATACAGTATCGCTGCCCTATACGGTTTATCGTCAGGTCACTGACGGCAATCTTGGTATTTACTGGCGAAAGGGTGGTTATTGAATCTTTGGGCAAGGTTTCTCCAGACCATTCAACCTGGGGCAATCGCACAGGGTAATTCCCCACTCGTTTACGCTATAATCCCGCCCTTTAGCTGTCACTCGCCCTGTGCGAGGGCACATCAATATTCAAGGCGCATCGCGCCTGCACGCAGACTAAAGAGGCTAGACCCCTGTGGCATTGACGATTCTTGGCCTGTCCGGCGCCCTTAGCCATGACCCTTCAGCAGCCTTGTACATCGACGGCAAGCTGGTGGCGGCGGCTGAAGAAGAGCGCTTCGTACGCGATAAGCATGCAAAGAACCGCATGCCCTACGAATCGGCGAAGTTCTGTCTTGAACAGGCCGGCATCAAGCCGTCCGACGTTGACGTGGTTGCGATTCCATTTGCCCCGATCAGCCTGTTCGGCAAGGCGCGCTGGCACTACGCCAAGCGTTACTGGTACGCGCCGGATCGTGCCCTCGATGCGATCCTGATGGGCAACCGTCGCTACAAGCGCTATCGCAACAAGATTGTCTGGTGCCTTGAGCAACTGGGTTTCGACCCAAAAAAAATCAAGATCGAGCCGGTCGAGCACCACTTGGCTCACGCTTCCAGCGCCTACCACTGTTCCGGCTTCAAGGAAAAAACCGCGATCCTCGGTATCGACGGCAAGGGCGAGTACGCCACGACCTTCTTTGGCTACGGCGAAAACGGCAAGATTCACAAGATCAAGGAATTCTTCGATCCTGACTCCCTCGGCGGTCTGTACGGTGCGATCACCGAGTTCCTCGGTTTCGAGATGCTCGACGGTGAGTTCAAGGTCATGGGCATGGCGCCGTACGGCGACGCCAGCAAGTACGATTTCTCGCGCCTGGCCTCGTTCGAGAACGGTGAGCTGGTGATCAACACCGATTACGCCAACGTCATCGGCCTGCGTCGCTACAAAGAGAAGGGCAAAGGCTTCTACTTCTCGCCGAAGCTGATCGAGTGGCTGGGTCCGAAGCGCGAAGGCGACATCGCTGACGAACCGTACATCCACTACGCCGCGAGTATGCAAGCGCTGTTCGAGAAACTGGCGCTGCAGATGATCGATCACTACCTGGGCGACGTGCTCAAGGAAACCGGCAAGCTGGCTTTCGCCGGTGGCTGTGCATTGAACGTCAAGCTGAACCAGAAAATCATTGCCCGTGACGACATCACGGAGCTGTTCGTGCAACCTGCGTCCGGCGATGCCGGCACTGCGGTCGGCGCTGCTGCCTATGTGTCTCACGCTCGCGGCGTACCGGTCGAGAAGATGGAACACGTCTACCTCGGCCCGTCGTACAGCAACGAAGACGTCATCGCCGCCTGCGCCCGTCACGAGAGCAAGCCGACCTGGCGCAAGCTCGACAACATGCCTGAGCAGATCGCCAAAATCATGGTCGATGGCAACCCGGTGGCCTGGTTCCAGGGGCGCATGGAATTTGGCCCGCGTGCATTGGGTGGCCGTTCGATCATCGGTTGCCCGAGCGTGGCTGGCGTGGCTGACCGGATCAACCACCAGATCAAGTTCCGCGAGCGCTGGAGGCCTTTCTGCCCGTCGATGCTCGACACCGTTGCGCCACAGATGATCAAGATCGATCACCCGGCGCCGTTCATGACCTTCACATTCGAAGTGGCGGAAGAGTGGAAGACCCGCGTGCCGGAAGTCGTCCACGAAGATGGCACCTCTCGCGCTCAGGTGCTCAAGCGTGAATACAACCCGCGCTACTACGACATGATGAAGGCGCTGGAAAACCTGACCGGTAACGGCGTATCGCTGAACACCTCGCTCAACCGTCGTGGCGAACCGATGATCTGCTCGCCGACCGACGCGCTGAACATGTTTTTCGGTTCAGATCTGGAATACCTGATCATGGAAGATATTCTGGTCGTAAAAGAGGGTGTAAAAGGATACGAACTTGACTGAAACACTGATCAGCGTCGTTATTCCGGTATACAACTACGCGCGAACCCTGCCACGTGCAGTGGAGTCGGTGTTGGCGCAGTTGGATGAAGCGACGGCGGATCTGCTGGTCATCGACGACGGGTCGACGGACGATACGCCTGAGGTAGTAGAACACCTCCTGCTCAAACATGGCGGGCGTTTTCGCGCGCTGCGCAAAAGCAACGGCGGCTTGTCGTCGGTGCGCAATCGAGGGCTGGAAGAGACAGCCGGACGGTATCTGGTGTTTCTCGACTCCGATGATGAAATGGCGCCAGGTGCCCTGGCTGCACTTTCACAGCACATCGAAAGTAATCCACACAGCCTGATGGTGATCGGCGCGCACTGGTCGGTGTTTGCAGACGGGCGACGCAGCTTGCAGGCCTCCAGGCCGCTGCCTGTTACGCCCCGCCAGCGACTGCAGGGTTACCTGCTGAACAAGACGGTATCGATTTCCAACGGTGCCTGTGCGATGCACCGCGACGTATTCGTTTTGGGTAATTACCCGGAACATTTGCGCAACGTCGAGGACTTGCCAGTATTCGCCCAAGTGCTGGCGCGCTACCCCTGCACCGTTCTGGACAAGCCCCTGGCGCTGATCTACAAGCACGCCGACAGCATGCGCCATGATCTGCGCCAAAGCCTTGCCGCTGGCACGGAGCAGGTGGTCAGCGAAGTCTTTTCCAGTCGACGGATGCCCGAGGAAATGGGTGATTTGCGCCAAGCGTTTCTGGCGCAGCGCTGCCTGTCATTGTTTCGTGACTGTTATTCCCATGGCGAATACAAACTGGCCAAGTCGTTTTACTTTCAGGCCTTGCGTGCAGACTGGCGAACGTTTTCGCGTTGGTCCTACACCCGCAAGGCGTTGCGGTTGCTGTTTCGGTAAACGGGTCGCGGAGACTATGCGGACCCTGTAATGGATGTCGGTGAGGTGGCTGGGTGAAAGGTACGGGCAATAGCGTGGCAACTAGAGTCTCCAGAATCATCGACGAATACCCGGTCTGGCTGGCGTTTCTGGGCAGTGCGCTGCTATCACTGATAGCGGTCCTGGGCACTGCGACAGTGGGGCGTGATGCCGCGCTGTACATTGATATCGCGCAACAGGTCACCGAGCACGGGCCTAATGTGGCTTGGGCTTCTTTCGACTGGCCGTGGTTTTCCTTTCTGCTGGCCGGTACGCATACCATCCTGCATTTGCCCCTGGAACTGAGCGCCTATCTTTGGTGCGCGTTGTTTTTTGCGGGCACCAGCGCGCTGATGGTCGATTGCGTTCGTCAGCGATCTGCGCAGGTCACCCGTTGGGCGTGCCTGGTGGTTTTGGCAATGCCGGCGGTGAATGCCTTTCGCAATGACATCATCCGTGAATGCGGTTTCTGGTTCTTCTGCACGCTGACGCTCTGGCTCGCGCTGCGCTGGCAAGCCCGGGGTGGCTGGCTGCGGGCGGCATGCATTCACTTGGCGATTGTCGCAGCAGCGTTGTTTCGTCTGGAAGCCTTGCTGCTGGTACCCGCGTTAGCCCTTTGGCAGTTGCCCAATCTGTGGTCTTCGACCCGACGGATACAATTCTTCCAGTTTTCGCTGCTGCCGATTTTGGGGCTGCTGGCCGTTTCGGTCTCAGGTGTGCTCATGTCGGCGCGCGTGATGCTGTATATGGACATGATTGCGCCGCACAGTGTGTTTGCATCCTTTCAGATGCTGTGCGATCAGTTTGCCAATTCGCTCATCAACAAGTATTCCCAGGATGAAGCCGGGCGGATCATTTTCTTCGGCATTCTGGCGACCATGGCCATCACCTTTGTGAAATTGATGGGACCGTTCGCCGTACCCTTCGTGCTACGACGCAATTGGGGGGTTCTAGGCACTTACTGGCGCGACTATCGCCCCTTTGCCTGGGCGGCGCTGCTGTATCTGGTGGTGCTGGTGCTGTTTTTCATCAAGCAGCAGTTCATGAATGCGCGCTACCTGAGCTTTCTGAACCTGTTGTTTGTGCCTGTGCTGGCGATGGGGCTGGCGGCGTTCGTTCGCGAGTTTCCGCGTTGCGGCAAATGGCTGGTGGTTCTGGGGTTGCTGGTGATGCTGTCGAACGTTATTTCCACCGGGGCTGGCAAAACGCATTACGTCGAGGCCGGCCGTTGGATGTCGGCTCATCTCGAGCCAGGGGCGAAGACCTATTTTGAGGATGGTCGGATCAGCTATTACGCCGGTCGCGGCTATGTGATGCCGGTACTGACCGTAGAGGAAGCGATGTCGGCAGCGCACGCTGGTGACTATCAATACTTCCTCATCGAGGCCAAAGGTGACGAGCCATGGCTGAATGAGTGGCTTGTGGCGCACCAGATGCGCATCATCGAACATTTCGCCAATCGCAAAGGCGCCACTGTGGTGGTCATCGGCCGCTAGGGTTTAGCCGAGCAGCGGACGCAGGCGCGAGATCAATGGCGCTTGTCGGTGGCTCGGCAGTGCCTGGCGATAGCCTTCGACAAATGTTTCGCCGGCATCCTGGCCGAGCAACCATTGGCGGTCTTCCTTGTAGCGCAGCAAGTGCGCGAAGTTACGCAGGCGTTTGCTGTCACTGAGTGCGCGTTTCTGGCAGCGCAGGTCGGCGATATCGATCAGGCCCAAGCGGTTGTCGGGGGTCAGCACGACGTTGCCAAAGTGCAGCGATCGAAAGTACACACCTTTTTCGTGCAGCAAAGCGAAGTACCCGCCCAGCTGGAATCTCAGTGTGTCAGCCTCATCGCCAGCGCTCTGCAACTGACGCACTGTGTCGCCTTCCAGCGGGCTGTAATACACGCAGTCACGTTCGATGCTCGGAATACGATAGACCGCAATGACTTTCGGGCAGAGGATGCCGCGTTGTTCGAGTGCCCGGGTGTTGTCGGCAAAGCGTTGTGCATAGGGATAGAACAGCGCCGAACTGAGCAACCGCTTGCGGCGGAACAGCTTGAGCATGCGTCCATCGGCCAATCTGAGCACTTTGTCACCGGAACCGTCGGCCTCCAATACGTGTGCACCTTTGCGCAGTGCCTCGTAAGTGCTGTGATCAATCGATTGCATATCCGGCTCCCCATCATTAGCGGGGTATCTTAACCGACTTGGTCGAAGGCTGGCTTGAAGTCATGTTTATCGGGGCAAAAACGCGTGTGATATCATCGGCGCCTCACTGAATTGCGCGGATCACCATGAGCAGTCCTGAACCGAAACCCCAGTCCACGCTGGCGATCTATTTCCGCCTTTTGGCTTACGTGCGGCCTTACGCCGGCCTTTTCCTTCTCAGCATCGTCGGGTTTCTGATCTTCGCATCGACTCAACCGATGCTCGCTTATATCCTCAAATACTTTGTCGACGGTCTGGCCAATCCTGAAGCCAGTCTGTTTCCGGGCAACCCGTATCTGGGCAAGTTGCAGCTGCTCGAATCCGTGCCGCTGATGATTGTGTTCATTGCGGTGTGGCAGGGGGTGGGCTCGTACCTGGGCAACTTCTTCCTGGCGCGGGTTTCTCTGGGCCTGGTGCATGACCTGCGGGTGGTGCTGTTCAACAAATTGCTGGAGTTGCCCAATCGCTTCTTCGACAAGAACAATTCCGGCCATCTGATTTCCCGGATCACCTTCAACGTGACCATGGTCACCGGTGCGGCAACGGACGCCATCAAAGTCGTCATCCGTGAAGGCATGACCGTGATTTTCCTGTTCTGCACACTGTTGTGGATGAACTGGAAACTCACCTTGGTGATGGTCGCCATCCTGCCGTTGATCGGCTTGATGGTGAACAGCACCAGCAAAAAATTCCGCAAGCAGAGCAAGAAGATCCAGGTCTCGATGGGGAACGTCACGCACGTCGCCTCCGAAACCATTCATGGCTACCGCGTTGTGCGCAGCTTCGGCGGCGAGCAGTACGAAAAGGATCGCTTTCGCGATGCCAGCCAGAGCAACACCGACAAGCAGTTGACTATGACCAAGACCGGCGCGGTTTATACGCCGATGTTGCAACTGGTGACTTACAGCGCCATGGCTGTGGTCATGTTCCTTGTGCTGTACCTTCGCGGTGACGCATCGCCGGGCGATCTGGTGGCTTACATCACGATGGCGGGCCTGCTGCCAAAACCCATTCGTCAATTATCGGAAGTCAGTTCGACTATCCAGAAGGGCGTCGCCGGTGCCGAGAGTATTTTCGAGCAACTGGATGAGCCGGCGGAAGTGGATCAGGGGACGGTCGAGCAGGATCGTCTCGAAGGCCGTCTGGAAGTGCGTAACCTCAGCTTCCACTATCCCGATACCGAAAAACCGGTACTCAACGACATCAGCTTCGTTGTCGAGCCGGGGCAAATGGTCGCTTTGGTGGGGCGTTCGGGCAGTGGCAAGTCGACCCTGGCCAGCCTGATTCCGCGGTTTTACCAGCATGATCATGCCCAGGGCCAGATCCTGCTTGATGGCGTGCAGGTGCAGGATTTCACCCTGCGCAGCCTGCGTCGACAGATCGCTCTGGTGACCCAGCAGGTCACGCTGTTCAACGATACGGTGACCAACAACATCGCTTACGGTGATCTGGCTGGCGCGCCGTTCGATGAGGTCAAGCGCGCGGCAACCGAGGCCTATGCCGATGAGTTCATCATCAAGATGCCGCAAGGTTACGAAACCATGGTCGGCGAAAACGGTGTGCTGCTCTCCGGTGGCCAGCGTCAGCGCATCGCCATTGCCCGGGCGCTGCTCAAGGATGCACCGCTGCTGATTCTTGACGAGGCCACTTCCGCGCTCGATACCGAGTCGGAGCGGCATATCCAGGCCGCGCTGGATCATGTGGTGAAGAACCGCACGACCCTGGTCATTGCCCACCGCTTGAGCACCATCGAGAAAGCCGACCTGATTCTGGTCATGGACGAAGGTCGTATCGTCGAGCGCGGCTCTCACGCGCAATTGCTTGAGCAAAACGGCTATTACGCCCGTCTGCATGCCAAAGAATTTGAAGAGGGTGACGAGCCTCAGCCGGCACACGCGACCAACGTATGCTGAAGATGTTTCGCAGCTTTCGCGAACGTGGTTGGACCGAGATCGACCGGGACAGCTACGCCCGGGCCTGGCAGCGTTTCGGCGGCAGTTTTGCCACGCATCCGGAAGTCGTCGAGCGCTTGTCGACATTTCTAGGCATCGAGTTGCGTTACCTGGGCTGGATCGTTGGCGGTGATGTGCTGGCCGCCATCCCCTGCTGGGGCCGGCATGTCGCTTTGTCCAAGGAAGTGCTCAAGCGCGAGAGCAAACGTGGCTTGCTGGACATGGGCAATGCGGAAATCATTCTGCCGATTGCGCCAGATGTCAGCGTGCCGGTGCGCCAGCGCATGGCGTATGTGTCGCAGCTCAATGCCGAGCAGATCAGCACGTTGAAGCCGCAACCCGAGGGCCTGGCCCTGGCTCGGCTCCCGGAAGAGTATTCGAAGAAATTCCGCTATAACCAGCGTCGCGAGCAGCGCCTGCTGGAAGAGGCGGGCGGATCGCTGGTGCCGATGTCCGACTTTACCCCGCAGGAGCAGGCCGCGGCTTACGGCGATCTGTTTCAGCGGCGCTGGGGCTTTGAGGTGCCGGGCAAGGCCGGGCTGGTTGAGGTCTTCACCTTGCTGCGCGAGTTCATGACCGGTTCGGTGGTGATGCTCGATTCGGCGCCCGTGGCCATTCAGGTGCTGTACCGCGTCGAGGCCCCGCAATGGGTCTCGCTGGAGTACATCAATGGTGGCGTCGATCCGCAGAGCCGCGAGTTCAGTCCCGGCAGTGTGCTGAGTTTCGTCAACACCCAAGAGGCCTGGGCGCACGCGCAAGCGCTGGGCAAGCCTTTGCGTTATTCATTCGGTCGTGCCGACCGTGAGTACAAGGATCGCTGGTGCCACACGGTGCCGGTCTACAAGGTCTGAATTCATGAGTGCTCGCAAGCAACAGCTTCTCAAGGCCCATCGACGCAACAAGCGTCTGTTCCTGATTGCTTTTCTGGTGGGGTTGTTGCTGATCGGATGGCTGGTTGCGTGGTGGCTGGTGCCGTTGTTGCTGGTGCTGGCCTGGGTCGCACACGAGGCCTGGTTCGCTGATCACCTGTTCTATCGGCCTTCTGACGACTATCACTACGACTTTCCTGCACACGCGGCGCGTCAGGCAGTGAACCTTGCGGATGGCGTGATTCGCCTGAGCGAACCGCTGACAGCGGGTGAGACGCTAGTCCTCGAAGTACAGTTGAAAAGCGCTTGGCTGGGCCGCTGGCTCGATCCATACGTTGCCGTCGGCGATGATCGTCAGGATTTCGAGCGCGGGGTCAAAGGGCGGCGTTTCCTTAATCTTTCCGGGCAGGCAGCGGCACTGGCACAAGGTGCGTTGACGTTGCGCGCTCGCTATTGCGCGGTCGGGGCTACGGGCACTTTGTGGGTCATGGCCAATCCTGATTACAGCCGCCAGCGCGTGATGGTTCTGGCGCCCCACGCCGATGATGCGGAGTTGGCGGCGTTCGGCCTTTACAGTCGTTGCGAAGACGTCAGTATCATCACCCTGACTCAGGGCGAGATCGAGGCTGAAGATTACCAGCGTCTGGGTCTGGATCAGGCCGCGGCTGCGCGGTTGAAGGGGCGCTTGCGCAGTTGGGACAGCCTGACGATTCCGCTGTGGGGCGGGGTGTCTGCCGAGCGTTGTGTGCAACTGGGTTATTACTGCCTGCAGTTGCCGGCAATGGCGCAAGAGCCAGACAAGTCGTTCGGCTCCCGCGAGTCGCAGGAAGCCGATGTGCGCAGTGTCCGCCGTCATAACCCGCTGGCCCTGCCGGCCGACTCTGATGGTCAGCCGACCTGGCGCAACCTTGTCGCGGATCTGACGGCGCTGCTTGAGCATTACCGTCCCGAAGTGGTTGTGACGCCGCATCCGGAGTTGGATCCACACAGTGATCATGTGGCCTCGACCCAGGCGTTGCGTGAGGCTATCGCGCTGAGTAGCTGGAAACCGGCCACCCTGCTGATGTACGCCAATCACTTGCACGACAATGATCGTTGGCCGATGGGGCCTGCCGGTGCCGGTATTGCGCTGCCGCCGGCCATCGAGCCGTTGCCGGCTGACCGGCTGTGGAGTCCGCTGTTGTCAGCGGATGTGCAGCTGGACAAGGCGATGGCGCTGGCCATGGAGCACGATTTGCAGGGTGGGCAAGGGTTCAAGCGGCAATTGCGCCGCTGGATCCAGCAGGGTCTAGCCGGTCGTCGCTGGCCTGTTACAGGCAGTAACGAGTTTTTCCGCAAGGCAGTCCGGCGTCACGAATTGTTCTGGGTACGCGACCTTTCAGATTGAGGCGGACGGCGCTTTACCCTGTGTTAATATCGCGCCCCTGTTCATTTTGTATGTGGGTTGCTCCATGAAGTTGTCCATGCCGCGTTTCGATCAAGCCCCGGTCTTGGTAGTCGGCGATGTCATGCTCGACCGTTACTGGCATGGCGGAACCTCACGGATTTCCCCTGAGGCGCCGGTGCCGGTCGTGAAGGTCGAGCAGATCGAAGACCGTCCGGGTGGCGCCGCGAACGTTGCCTTGAACATTGCCGCGCTGGGTGCGCCGGCGTCGCTGGTCGGTGTGACCGGCGACGACGAAGCCGCCGACAGCCTGAGCAACAGTCTCAAAGGCGCGGGCGTACGTGCCCTGTTCCAGCGCATCGCGCACCAGCCAACCATCGTCAAGCTGCGGGTCATGAGCCGGCACCAGCAACTGCTGCGTATCGACTTTGAAGAACCGTTCGCCACCGACGCCCTGGCCCTCGGTTCGCAGGTCGACGACCTGCTCGAAGGCATCAAGGTGCTGGTACTTTCCGACTACGGCAAAGGCGCCCTGAAAAACCATCAGGCGTTGATCCAGGCCGCCCGCGCGAAGAACATCCCGGTCCTGGCCGACCCGAAGGGCAAGGATTTCTCGATCTATCGTGGCGCCAGCCTGATTACCCCGAACCTCAGCGAATTCGAAGCCATCGTCGGCGGTTGTGTCGACGAGCATGAGCTGGTGAGCAAGGGCGCCGCCCTGATGCACGACCTCGAACTCGGTGCGCTGCTGGTGACACGCGGTGAACACGGCATGACCTTGCTGCGTCCGGACCAGCCGGCGCTGCACCTGCCGGCCCGTGCCCGTGAAGTGTTCGACGTCACCGGTGCCGGTGACACGGTGATCTCCACCTTGGCTGCAGCGATTGCCGCCGGTGAAGACCTGCCCCACGCCGTTGCGCTGGCCAATCTGGCCGCAGGCATCGTGGTTGGCAAACTCGGTACGGCCGCCATCAGTGCTCCGGAACTGCGTCGCGCCATTCAGCGTGAAGAAGGTTCCGAGCGTGGTGTGCTCGGTCTTGAGCAGTTGCTGCTCGCCGTGGCCGATGCCCGCGCGCACAACGAAAAGATCGTCTTCACCAACGGCTGCTTCGACATCCTGCATGCCGGGCATGTGACCTATCTGGAACAGGCACGAGCACAGGGCGATCGTCTGATTGTCGCGGTCAACGATGATGCTTCGGTCAGCCGCCTCAAAGGCCCGGGCCGTCCGATCAACAGCGTTGATCGACGCATGGCGGTTCTCGCCGGCCTCGGCGCGGTGGACTGGGTGATCAGTTTCCCTGAAGGTACTCCGGAAAACCTGCTGCGCGAGGTCAAACCGGACGTGCTGGTCAAGGGCGGAGATTACGGCATCGATCAGGTGGTTGGCGCTGATATCGTCACCGCTTACGGCGGCACCGTGAAGGTCTTGGGGCTTGTGGAAAACAGCTCGACAACTGCGATTGTCGAGAAGATCCGTAGTCGTTGATCAGATGAATTTTTACCGTTGTGTACTGCGTGTGAACGGATTTTGCCTTGGGGATTTTACCGTTTCCGTTGATGTAGGCAGCTTTGAATCCGATGCGCTTGCCTGCCTACGTCGCGTGGTCAATTAACTTATGAAAGTCATGCTCCTGGTGATGGACGAGCAGCGGGTCATTCTCGACCGGCTCTACGACATCGTGCAGCAGAACTGTGATGAATGTTTCATCTTTCGTTTGAGCAAACAGCAGCAGTTGAATCTGGGGTCGTTTCTGGCGTCGGTCGATTACCAGACCTTCGATCGCGTGGTGATTTTCTCCCGGGTCAAGCGTCTGGCCACGCAACTGCAGGTGCTCAAGTGCATTCCCGGGCTGGTGTTTCTCGAGCACGATGCCTACCAGAACTACATGCCGGCGAGTAAGTATCGGGGTGTGTATTCGCGACTTTACCGCCGTCTGCCGAGTTGTCGGGCGTTGGTGTCCGGCGCCGTGGTCGCGCGCAAGATGCTCGCCGAAGGCATCGATACGGTGTTCGTCTCCAAAGGCTATGACGAGCAGATGCTGCACAACACCGGCGTTGAGCGGGACATTCCCGTCGGTTTTCTTGGCAGCCTGAAAAGCACCGAGTATGCCGAGCGCAAAGCCATGCTCGAGTCGCTCTCCAAGCGCACCGGGATGCTGGTGACCCGCACCAAATCGGGTGAGGAGTACCTGCAGACGCTCAATCGCATCAGGATTTTCGTCAGTGCCGACATCGGCATGAACGAGTTCATGATCAAGAACTATGAGGCGATGGCCTGTGGCTGTGTGCTGCTGGCCTGGAGTCAGGGCGAAGAAGACCGTCTGCTCGGCTTTGAAGACATGCACAACACCGTGTTCTACCGCAGCGAAGAAGAGGCGGTGGAAAAGATCAAGCTGCTGCAAAGCGACCCGGAACTGGCAGCGCGCATTGCCCGTAACGGCCAGGAGTTCGCGCAAAGCCGTTATTCCTTTGCCCGTGTCGGTCAGGCACTGGCCACGGAAATCCAGCGTGAGATGCGCCCATGGCAGCCGCCTTCGGCGTTCACAAGATTCTGGGTGAAACTGCGTTACGGGATGAAGGTGCCAGTCTGAATGAAGGATCATCAATCGTCGCAACCCGGCGAAAACATGGCGCTGGATGCGCTGCCCGGTGGTGACCAGTCCGTTCTGGGAGCTTTGCCTACAGAATTTCTCGACTGTCTGAGCCGCGCGCCCCGCGTCGTGCTGATTGCCAACAATCCGGCCATCACCGCAGCGGACTTTCAGGCACTGAACATTGGCGTCGATGACGTCGTCGTCAGTTTCAATACCTGCATCAAGGCAGCGCTGCTCAACGAGCACAGCGTCAATGTCTTCGTGCATGGCTACAACGCGCCGGACGCCTATTTTTTTGGTCTGCCTTACGCGTCGCCGGTACAGCGGATGTTCGAGCAGGCGAGCGAGCGCTGTTTCAGCATGCTGGTGGGCTGCGCCGCACCGATGTGTCCATTGCCACGTGTGGCCATGTACTGGGATCGCATTCCACTGCCGCCGCTGTGGAATTACCCGGTCGACCGCCCCGGCGGCAAGCGCTATGTCGGCCCTTCCACCGGCTTCAACACGCTGGTGCTGTTCGACTGGTTGCGCGGTCACGCCGGTTATAGCTATCAGCTCATGACCCTCGGGTTTTCCAACGAAGCAGGAAAGCTGTGGGGTGGCCATGCGTGGGATTATGAGCGCGACTGGCTGCAGAAGTCGGACATCATCGTGGTGCCATTGCAGCCCCGGCGCTGGTGGCAAAAGCTGTTTCGGCAAAAGTAAGTCACGTCGTGAATCCGGTTGCCAGCAGGCCCGATCTACTTTCAAAAGGTGCTGTTGAGTGTTGAAAATTGCCGTGGCTTTTTTCGGGATCCCGAGAAACTCGCCGATCTGTTTCCCCTCCATCGAACAGAATGTGCTGGCGCAGTTGCCTGCGGGCAGCGACGTCAAATGCTTCTACCACCTGTACCAGATCGATGAGGTGCAGAACTCGCGGTCCGGTGAGAAAGGCGAACTGAATGCGGATAACTACCAGCCGTTCGAGTCGATGAGCGGCACGCTCACCTCGACCGACGGCGTGCTGGAGCGCTGGAATTTCGAGCAGGTCAAAGCGCAGGGCGATACCTGGGCCGACGACTTTGCGTCGCTGCGCAACCTGATCTATCAGCTCAATTCGCTGCACACCGTGACCACGATGATCGAATCCTTCGATCCGGATTTCGTCGTCTTCGTGCGTCCGGATAACTTCTTCCACACTGCGTTACCCGGCTATGTGTTCAATCATCCGCAGGCGCGGCAGCATTACGCGTACATCCCGGACTGGCAGTGGTGGGGCGGCTTGAACGACCGTTTTGCTGTGTGCGGGCGCGATACGTATGTCGCTTACGGCAAGCGAATCGAGCGCATTTTCGATTTCTGCAAGGCGACAGGCCGAAAGCTGCATTCCGAGCGGCTGCTCAAATATGCACTGCAGCAGGTGGATGCCAAAATCTGCACGCTGTCGACCCAGGCGTCACGGGTGCGCATTACCGGTGCCTTTGCCGAAGAATCGTTCTCGCCCAAACGCGGCATGGGCAAGCGCGAAAATCGCTACTTCCATTTCTTCGCCGGGTTGCGCACGTGGTGGGATCGCCGACGCTAAACCGCTATTTGGCGGTTTTTTTGCCCAGCCCGATTATTCGCAGCGCCTTGATACTCAACTGCTTGAGCCCCTGACGCGGGGCTTTCGCCGGTTGCAGGCCCTGTTGCACCAGCCAGTCCTTCCAGCGAATCCGCTCCTCGCGCACGACCCAGCCGGTCTGTGTCGCAAAGCTCTCGGCCAGATACAGACCTCGGGTGCTGGCGGCAACGAGTTTGTCGCGCTTGAGCGTGTACAACTCGGCCAGTGGCGCGCCGTCCTTGAGTGGCATCAAGTACAGGTCGGGGCGCTTTCGGTCGAGCCGGGCCACCAGTTGATCACCTTCAAGACGCTCGTCAACGTGGAACAGGCTCAAGGATTTGGCTTCCTTGGGCACATCCAGGCGCAAGTCGTAGATCAATTGCAATGAGGCGGTCGGCAGATGCACGTAGGCCCGAGGCCGTTCGAGCAATTGCAGATTGGCGCTGCGTATGGGGCGCGCCGAGCCGGACAACGGCGTCAGGCGAAACGGCAGAGCCTCGCGATAATGCAGCGCCGCAGAGTAGGGCGCTGGCAGCCATGTGTCGTTGAAGCGCCCGCCGAGCCAGCCTTCCGGTGTCTCGAGCAAACACTCTTCGGCAATTTCCTGAATGGCGGTGTGCAGCGGAATATTCAATTCGTGCGCCGGTACGTAGCCGGAAATCAACTTGAGGACGACGTCGCCGCGATCCTGCCGGCGCTGGCGCACCAGTACCCAATAGTCGCGGTTCTGCCAATGCAGGGTCAGGCGCACCGAGACTCCGAGGTTGGCCAATTCCAGCGAGAAGCGCTCGGCATCGGCCACGCTCACCGGTTTGCGTCGCTGCAAGGTCTGCGCGAAGTTCAGCGGCATGCCGACGCTCTGATAGGTCAGGCCTTCGGGGGTGGCTTCGACGAACAGCGGCAGGGTCTTGAAGTTGCTCGGGTTCTTTCTGATGAGCGTGCGCGGCATATCGGCTCCTGCTTAAGGCCGCGAAGCGGCGTCAGTGACCACGTAGGACCTGGGCAACGGTCGCAACGTTGTGGGCGAGGTGCAGCGGATTGATCGTCCCGACAATAGCACTGGCCACGCCAGGTTGCGCGAACAGCAATTCGAAGCTGGCGCGCACCGGATCGACGCCCGGGCTCAGGCAAACATGACCGCTGGCCAAGGCTTTTTTCACCAGAATGGCTTTGCCGTGGGCAGCAGCATAGTCAATGACAGCCTTCTCGTTTTGTTCGTTCAGATTGTAGGTGACCATCGCGCAGTCGCCTTGCTCCAGTGCTTTCAAGCCACCTTCGACAGTCTTGCCAGAGAAGCCGAAGCCGCGAATCTTGCCCTCGGCCTTGAGCGCCGCGAGAGTCGCGTAAACCTCTTCGTGTTCGAGGATCGCCATGTCGTTGCCGTCGGAGTGCACCAGCACCAGGTCGATAAAATCGGTTTCAAGACGTTGCAGGCTGCGTTCCACCGACATCCGTGTGTGCGCCGCGCTGAAGTCGTGGCGCGACAGGCCATCGGCAAATTCTTCGCCGACCTTACTGACAATTACCCAGTCTTGCCGTTGGCCGCGTAGCAGCGGGCCAAGGCGTTCTTCGCTGCGGCCATAGGCCGGGGCGGTGTCGATGAGGTTGATGCCCAGATCTTGCGCCTGACGCAGCAGCATCCGCGCTTCATCGTCGCCGGGAATCTGAAAACCGTTGGGGTATTTCACGCCTTGGTCACGGCCGAGTTTGACCGTGCCCAGACCCAGTGGCGAAACCGTCAGACCGGTGCTGCCCAGCGAACGGTGGAAGTCATGCAGGCTGGCAATGGTCATGGCAGCAATTGCTCCCAGGCAGGAATGCCCATTGGTGGTTTTGGCAGGGCCGGTAGCGGTTCGGTGGTTTGCGGCTGGATGCCGTCGCGTTCAAGAGAGGCGATCACGCGGTCAGCAAAGTCTGGCGCCAGCGCCAGTTTGGTCGGCCAGCCGACCAGCAAACGGCCCTGTTCGGCGAGGAAGGCATTGTCCGGGCGAGTCAGTCCGGTTTGCAGCGGCTCGGCACGGTCGACACGCAAGGTCGCCCATCGTGTGGTGCTGAGGTCGATCCACGGTAACAACTGAGCGATCTCTTTCTGCGCGGTGGTGATCTGATCGGCCGGTTCGCGATTCACACCTTCGCTTTCGGCGATGTCGCCGCCCATGTACCAGACCCACTGGCCGTCAGCGGCCGGATGCGTGGTCACGGTGATGCGCGGTTTGGTGCCGCCGCCCAGGCAGTGGGCGAACAGCGGTTTCAGGCCCGGGCCTTTGGCGATGATCATGTGCAGTGGCCGGCGTTGCATGGCCGGCTGGCTCAAACCAAGATTTTCGAGCAGTTGGGCGGTACCGGCGCCGGCGCTGAGGACGATGCGTTGCGCGCGGATTTCGCGGCCATCGACTTTCAAACCGACCAGCACGCCGGCTTCCAGCAATGGTTCGATGGTTTGCCCGGCGAGCAGGCCATCGCCGGCCAGATCGGCCAGACGCTGAATCAGGCTTGGCACGTCGACCACCAGTTCGGCGAGACGATAGACCTTGCCCTTGAAGCGTTTGTCTTGCAGAGCTGGGGGCAGTTGCTCGCCCTTGACCTGATCGACCCGGCCGCGCACCGCTTTACTGGCGAAGAAACTGGTGAGGTTGCCCGCCAGAGTGCCCGGCGACCACAAATAGTGAGCTTCGGACAGCAGGCGTACGCCGGACAGATCCAGTTCGCCATTGCCGGCCAGCGCTTCACGCCAGCGGCGCGGCATGTCGGCGATGGCTTCCGAGGCACCGGTCAGGGCACCGTGCAACGCGTATTTGGCGCCGCCGTGGATGATGCCCTGGGACTTCACACTCTGCCCGCCGCCGAGGCTGGCGCTTTCCACCAGCACGGTCGAAAAACCCTGACGGCGCAGACGCGCGTTCAGCCAGAGGCCGGCGACACCAGCGCCGACAATCAGAACGTCGGTGGAAATAACGGATGGCATGCAGCGACCTCAGTGTTCAAGACGAGGGCGCAGTATACAGACTCGGGAAAGAGGCGGATTTGTCGATGATCAACAGGTTGAACGCAGAACCAAATGTGGGAGCGAGCTTGCTCGCGAAGAGGGTGTGTCAGATAGCAATCATGCGTCTGACGAACCGCTTTCGCGAGCAAGCTCGCTCCCACAGGGATTGTGGTTGGATTTTAGTGTCCGGCAGTTTTCGAGAACAGCTGGATCACGACGACGCCGAGCACGATCAACGCCATCCCCAGCATCGCCGGGATATCCAGCTTCTGCCCGTAGATGAACAGCGCCGCGACGCTGACCATCACGATGCCCATGCCGGCCCAGACCGCGTAGGCCACGCCGACCGGAACGGTGCGCACCACCAGCGTCAGCATCCAGAACGCAATCGCGTAACCGACGATAACCAGCACCAACGGCAGCGGCGTGCTGATGCCTTTGACGGCTTTCATCGACACGGTGGCGATCACTTCGGCGCAGATGGCAATGGCCAGGTAAGCGTAGGCGTTCATGGTTCAAATCCTCATGTGAAACGTTGCTTGCTGAGGCGGCATTCTAGTGATTCGCCAGATGGGGTAAAGTCATTACCTATCTGCTACAGAGATGGGTTGGTGAATAAGCATGCAATGGAATCTAGATCAGCTACGGGTGTTTGTCGGCGTTGCTGAGCAGTGCTCGTTTTCCGCTGTAGCGCGTCAGCAGCGCAAAGCGCAGTCGGCGATCAGCAGCGCGATTGCCATGCTTGAAGATGATTTGGGCGTCAGCCTGTTTGAGCGTAGCAGCGGTCGCCAGCCAACCCTCACCGAAGCGGGTGAAGCGTTGCTGGAAGATGCACGTGAAGTCCTGCGCCAGTGCGAGCGTCTGAATGGCCGGGCGATGGCGATGATGCGCGGCCAGGAAGCTCAACTGCGCGTGGCCCAGGATGAGGCGATGCCCTATCAGGCGCTGGTGGAAAGCTTCGGTGAACTGGCCGAGCAATTCCCTAGCCTCGAAGTACAACTGACCAGCGCCGCCCAAGGCGAGGTCGCGCACAAACTGGTCGAGCGCCGGGCCGATCTCGGCCTGCTGTTCTATCACGACGAAATCCCCGAAGCGCTGGAGCGTCGCGTGCTGGGCAGCGTGGAAATGGTCACGGTTTGCGGCATCAATCATCCGCTGGCGACGCAGTCTTACGTGACCTGCCAACAACTGGCGCAACATCGGCAATTGTTGATGTCGACGCAAACCAGTGTCTACCCCGGCAACGAGCCGGCCAGCCCACAGGTGTGGCGCGCCGACAGTTTTTACGTCATGTCCGAATGGCTGGTGCGCGATCTCGGCTGGGCCTGGTTGCCGCGGCATGTGGTGCAGTACTCGGCGTATCAGGGCTTGATGGTCGAACTCGACAGCGAATGGACGCCGCCGGCACTGGTGGTGGAACTGGTCTGGCGCCGCGACGAGCCACTTGGCCCGGCCGCGCGTTGGCTAGCCGAACGTTTTGCCGTGCACTTGCGCGCGATCAGCGGCAAAAGCCGATAAACTCCGCCGCCATGAATAGAACTCTGTACACCGCGCTGTTTTACCTGGGGCTGCCATTGGTGGCGATTCGGCTGTGGCTGCGGGCGCGCAAGGCGCCGGCGTACGCCAAACGGATTGGCGAACGCTTCTCCTGCGGCATGCCGAAACTGCAACCCGGCGGCATCTGGGTGCACGCGGTGTCGGTGGGCGAAAGCATTGCCGCGGCGCCGATGATCCGCGCCTTGCTGCAACGCTATCCACAGTTGCCGATCACGGTGACCTGCATGACGCCGACCGGTTCGGAGCGGATTCAGGCGCTGTTCCCCAATGAGCCGCGCATTCAGCATTGCTATTTGCCGTATGACTTGCCGTGTGCGGCGGCGCGGTTTCTTGATCGCGCTCAGCCCAAGCTTGCGGTGATCATGGAAACCGAGTTGTGGCCCAACCACATTCATCAGTGCGCCAAGCGTGGAATCCCGGTGGCGCTGGCCAACGGGCGCTTGTCCGAGCGTTCGGCACGCGGCTATGGCCGCTTCAGCAAGCTGACCGCGCCGATGCTTGCCGAAATGAGTTTTTTCGCAATCCAGACCGAAACCGAAGCCCAGCGCTTCCGTGATCTGGGCGCGCGTCCGGAGACAGTCGAGGTCACCGGTTCGATCAAGTTCGATCTGACCATCGACCCGCAACTGTTGCAACGCGCCGCCGAACTGCGCGGGCAGTGGCAGGCGCTGGAACGCCCAGTGTGGATCGCCGCCAGCACCCACGAAGGCGAGGACGAAGTGGTGCTCGATGCCCACCGTCGCTTGCTGGCCAATCACCCGGATGCGCTGCTGATTCTGGTGCCACGTCACCCGGAACGCTTCAACTCGGTGTTCGAACTGTGCCAGCGCGAAGGCTTCGCCACGGTTCGGCGTTCGACCGGGGCCAATGTCGATGCGCAGACTAGCGTGCTGCTCGGCGACACCATGGGCGAATTGCTGTTTCTCTACGCACTGGCGGACAGCGCGTTTGTCGGCGGCAGTCTGGTGCCTAACGGCGGGCACAATCTGCTGGAGCCGGCAGCCTTGGCGAAACCGGTAATCAGTGGCCCGCACCTGTTCAACTTCCTCGACATCGCCGCGCAATTGCGTGAAGCCGGGGCGTTGGCTGAAGTGGATGATGCCGAAGGGCTGGCGGTGGAAGTACAGCGCTTGTTCGAATTGCCGCGCGATGCGCAGCGCATGGCCGACGCCGGGCTAGCTGTGATGCGCCGCAATCAGGGCGCGTTGCAGCGTTTGCTGGATGGCTTGGGCGGACTGATCAAGTAAGCAAAAAGATCGCAGCCTTCGGCAGCTCCTACATTGGAATACGTTTCCCGTAGGAGCTGCCGAAGGCTGCGATCTTTTGTTTTTAAGGCTTAAGGCCGGGCCTTGAGCTGCGCCTCGGCAGCCTTGGCCAGATCCGGCGGGAGGAAATCCTTGTCCGGGTTGTAGTCAGCCTTCAGATAACGCCGCAGATCTTCCAGATCCCCCGGATTCAACGTCCCCGCCGCCTGCTTCAAACGCAGGTTGTCGAGAATGTAGTCATAACGCGTGTTGTTGTAATTGCGCACCGAGGTGTACAGCTGACGCTGCGCATCGAGCACGTCAACGATGTTGCGGGTGCCGACCTGATAACCGATTTCCGTAGCTTCCACTGCGCTCTGGTTGGAGATGATCGACTGGCGGCGCGCCTGCACCTGCTCGACGTCGGTGTTCACCGCGCGGTGCAGGTTGCGAGTGTTCTCGACGATCTGCCGACGCAGCGATTCGCGCTGTTGTTCGCTCTGATTCAGTTGTTCATACGACTGGCGCACTTGCGAGCTGGTCAGCCCGCCGCTGTAGATCGGGATGTTCAGTTGCAGGCCGACGGTGCTCTGTTCGACGTTGTCGCGGTATGGCACACCGAAAGCGTTCGGGTTGGAAAAACCGAGGGCGTCGTTGTCACCCTTTTCGTATTTGGCCACCGCATCAAGGGTCGGCAAGTGGCCGGCCTTGCGTTGCTTGAGGGTCTGTTCGGCGGAGCTGACGGCGAAGTTACTCGCCAGCAGATTAAGGTTCTGTTTCGCTGCAGTATCGACCCACGCCTTGGCATCGTTTGGTGCCGGCGGCAAGATCGGCAACGTGTGGACGATGCCCTGAATCGAGTTGTACTGACGGTTGGTCAGAGTGATCAGCGCTTCGAAGGCATCATCGACCTGACGCTGCGCAACGATACGGTTAGCCCGTGCGGTGTCGTAACTGGCTTGCGATTGCAGCACGTCGGTCTTGTCCGAGAGGCCGACATCGAAGCGTTCGTTGGACTGGTCGAGCTGGCGCTTGAATGCGGCTTCTTCAGCCTTGGTTGAAGCGAGGTTGTCCTGGCTGCGCAGCACGTTGAAATAGCTCTCGGCCGATTGCAGGATCAGATTCTGCTCGGTCGCCGACAGTTGCAGCGCGGCTTGCTCGTTGACGTCCTTCGCGGCCTGATACTGGAACCAGCGATCGGCGCGGAACAACGGCTGAGCCAAGGTTGCCTGATACGAGTGAGCGCTGCGGTTGGCCGTGGCCGAAGGCTGATCGATCGACGTGCGCACATTGGCAACTTCGGCACCGCCCGATAGATTCGGCAACAGCCCGGCGCGGGCCTGCGGCACCACTTCCTTCTGTGCGCCGTACTGAGCGCGAGCGGCGGCGAGGTCGGCGTTGTTGTCGACCGCTTCCTGATAGACGCTGACCAGATCGGTTTTGGTCGACAAGGGCGCTTCTGCTGCCCAGGCCATTGCGTTGGACGCACAAGACACGGCAAGAGCCAGTGAGAGTTTGCGCAGCATGAGGCGATCCCTAGCATTAATATTATGGAAGTAATCCGGGCGCCAAAGGTACGGCGCAGGCCCCACAGCGTCAAGGCGTGGCGGGGCAAAGCGAGTGTAGTTGCGCAAACCGATCACAACAATCGGCCCAACCTGTGTATTTGCGCCATTCATCATGGTGTTTGCTGCGGTGTTGGCGTTCTTTGCCGGTTGTGTCTAGACTGGCCGGGTTCTTGTCGGGGTGCCTTGCTATGAGGCTGAGATCGAATAATTTCGGATCCCGTTGAACCTGATCAGGTTAGCGCCTGCGTAGGGAACAAGATTTCTCGTCACCCGGCGAGTCCTCTTGTGCTTCGTCCGGGATATTGTTCGACAATCGAACGCTCGACGACGATGCACAGCACCGGTCCTGGTGCGTCCGTGCCTTTCAGGTTCTGCTCCGACAATCCACTGCCTGGATGCTGTCTGGAGAGCCCGTGATGACTACAAAATCAAAAAACGCGATCAACCTGAGTGACTCGGCCAAGGTCGACGAGCAATCGGTCAAGCCGTTCACCCGTTCGCAAAAAGTCTACGTTCAGGGCTCGCGCCCGGACATCCTCGTGCCGATGCGCGAAATCACCCTCGACGTGACGCCGACCGATTTCGGCGGCGAAATCAACGCGCCGGTGACAGTCTACGACACCTCGGGCCCGTACACCGATCCGAACGTGGTCATCGACGTACGCAAAGGCCTCGCCGATGTGCGTTCGGCGTGGATCGACGACCGTGGCGACACCGAGCGCCTGGCGGGCCTGAGTTCCAACTTCGGCCGCGAACGCCTCGCCGATCCGGAACTGACCAAACTGCGCTTTGCCCACGTCAACAACCCGCGCCGCGCCAAGGCCGGTGGCAATGTCACGCAGATGCACTACGCGCGTCAGGGCATCATCACGCCCGAGATGGAATTCGTTGCCATCCGCGAAAACATGAAGCTTGAGGTGGCCCGCGCCGCCGGCCTGCTCGATCAGCAACACCCGGGTCACAGCTTCGGCGCCAGTGTGCCGAAAATCATCACCCCCGAATTTGTCCGTGAAGAGATCGCCCGTGGCCGCGCAATCATCCCGGCCAACATCAACCACACCGAACTGGAACCGATGATCATCGGCCGTAACTTCCTGGTGAAGATCAACGGCAATATCGGCAACAGTGCTTTGGGTTCGTCCATCGAAGAAGAAGTGGCGAAACTGACCTGGGGTATTCGCTGGGGCGCGGACAACATCATGGACTTGTCCACCGGCAAACACATTCACGAAACCCGCGAGTGGATCATCCGCAATTCGCCGGTGCCGATCGGCACGGTGCCGATCTATCAGGCGCTGGAAAAAGTCGGTGGCGCGGCCGAAGACCTGACCTGGGAGCTGTTCCGCGACACACTGATCGAGCAGGCCGAGCAGGGCGTCGACTACTTCACCATTCACGCCGGCGTATTGCTGCGCTACGTGCCGCTGACCGCCAAACGCGTGACCGGTATCGTGTCCCGTGGCGGTTCGATCATGGCCAAGTGGTGCCTGGCGCATCACAAGGAAAACTTCGCCTACACGCATTTCGAAGAAATCTGCGAAATCATGAAAGCCTATGACGTCAGCTTCTCGCTGGGCGATGGCTTGCGTCCGGGTTCGATTGCCGACGCCAACGATGCTGCTCAGTTCGGCGAACTGGAAACCCTCGGCGAACTGACCAAGATCGCCTGGAAGCACGATGTGCAAACCATGATCGAAGGTCCGGGCCACGTGCCGATGCAGTTGATCAAAGAAAACATGGACAAGCAGCTGGAGTGCTGCGACGAGGCGCCGTTCTACACCCTCGGCCCACTGACCACTGATATCGCGCCGGGTTACGACCACATCACCTCAGGTATCGGTGCGGCGATGATCGGCTGGTTCGGTTGCGCGATGCTTTGCTACGTGACGCCGAAGGAGCACTTGGGCCTGCCGAACAAGGATGACGTGAAGACCGGGATCATCACTTACAAGATCGCGGCGCATGCGGCGGACTTGGCCAAAGGACATCCAGGCGCGCAGATTCGCGACAACGCCTTGAGCAAGGCGCGTTTCGAATTCCGTTGGGAAGACCAGTTCAACCTCGGTCTGGACCCGGACACCGCGCGTTCGTATCACGATGAAACCCTGCCGAAGGATTCGGCCAAGGTCGCGCATTTCTGTTCGATGTGCGGACCGAAATTCTGCTCGATGAAGATCACTCAGGAAGTCCGCGAATACGCGGCCAACCAGCGGATCGACGCGGTCGACGTGGACGTCGCCCAAGGCCTGGCGGAACAGGCCGAGCGGTTCAAGAAGGAAGGCAGTCAGCTGTACAAGAAAGTCTAGCCCCGAGCGGCAAGCTACAAGCTGCAAGATCAGAAGCAGTCCGCGCACTGCTTCTAACTTGTAGCTCGCAGCTTGCAGCTTTTTCTCTGCTCCTTTTTGAGATAACACCCTTGAGCATTCAACCCAGCACTTATTCTCCTGACCTCGCCGTGCCCGCCGACAAGCGTGTATTCGGCGGTCGCGACCTGTTTTCCCTGTGGTTCTCCCTCGGCATCGGCCTGATGGTTTTGCAGACCGGCGCATTGCTGGCGCCAGGTCTGGGTCTGTCCGGTTCGCTGCTGGCGATTTTCCTTGGCACGCTGGTCGGCGTACTGTTGCTGGCCGCCGTCGGCGTGATCGGCAGCGACACCGGCCTGTCGTCGATGGCTGCCCTCAAACTCAGCCTCGGCAGCAAAGGCGCGAGCCTGCCGGCGCTGCTCAACCTGCTGCAACTGATCGGTTGGGGCTCGTTCGAAATCATCGTCATGCGCGACGCCGCGAGCCTGCTCGGCAGCCGCGCGTTCAGCGAAGGTTCGCTGTGGTCGAACCCGATGTTGTGGACGCTGTTTTTCGGCGCCCTGGCGACTCTGCTTGCGGTCAGCGGGCCGTTGACCTTCGTGCGACAGATCCTGCGCAAGTGGGGCATCTGGCTGCTGCTGGCGGCGTGCCTCTGGCTGACCTGGAACCTGTTCGCCAAAGCCGATCTGGCCGATCTCTGGTCGCGTGCCGGTGACGGTTCGATGCCATTTGCCGTGGGCTTCGACATTGCCATTGCGATGCCGCTGTCGTGGCTGCCGCTGATCGCCGACTACTCGCGTTTCGGCAAACGCGCAAAGAATGTTTTCGGTGGTACTGCCGTCGGTTTCTTCATCGGCAATTTCTGGCTGATGAGCCTCGGCGTTGCCTACACATTGGCCTTCGCGCCGAGCGGTGAAGTCAACGCGTTGCTGCTGGCACTCGCCGGCGCCGGACTGGGCATTCCTTTGCTGCTGATTCTGCTCGATGAGTCGGAAAACGCCTTTGCCGATATTCACTCGGCAGCGGTGTCCAGCGGGATTCTGTTGCGCCTGAAAGTCGAGCATCTGGCCTTGGCCATCGGTGTGATCTGCACGCTGATCGCCCTGCTGGCGCCGTTGGCGCAGTATCAGAATTTCCTGCTGTTGATCGGTTCGGTGTTTGCGCCGCTGTTCGGCGTGGTGCTGGTCGATCACTTCATCCTGCGCAAGCGCAGCGCTCAGGTGGCGTCGGCCGCATTGCGCTGGCCGGCGTTGTTGGCGTGGTTGGGTGGCGTCAGCACCTACCACTTGCTGGCGAATCTGTATCCGGATGTCGGCGCAACCCTGCCGGCGCTGGTGCTGGCAGGGCTGTTGCAGCTAGTGCTGGGCCGGGCCTTCAGTTACGGCCGGGAAACAGCTCGGGCTTGAGAATGCCGTTCAGACGCGGATAAGGAATCTTCAGTTCGACGTGGCCCAGCGCGTAAGGCGCAATGGTGCTCACGTCGTACTTGAGGATCACGCCGCCATAGGTCAGCGCCACGTTCGCGGTTTTCACGAACGGCCAGCTCTTCACAAAGTCCGCTTCCTGGTCGAGCTTGGTGCTGATCAACCAGCTGTTATGCGCGACTTGCGCCGCTTTCCAGAACGCCTCTTCCTGACCCGGCACGAGCATGTCGGACAGGTTCAGCACTTTGTGTTGCTGGCGCGAATAGTTGATGAAACCGCGACCCGGGGTGCCATGCGCACCGCCAGTGTCGAGGTAGCTCGACACCTCGATGATCACCAAGCCGTCATGCTGCTCGCGTACTTTCGCTTGCAGGTAGCTGCTGTTGCGCGGGCCGGCGCTGGCCAGAAACTGCTCGCGATAAGCCGCCAGGGTCGGCGCTACCGGGGCGTTTTTCTCGGCGCGGGTCATTTGCAGCAGACGTTTTTCGATGATGCCGTCCAGCGCAGGTTCGGCCGGGAAGCGCAGGGTGTCGATGTTCACCAGCGGGCAGTCAGGGTTGGAACATCCAGGCTTAAGCTGTTCCGACGCATCGCGGGTGGTTTCCAGCGGTGTGCGGTAGTTGGGCTGGAACAGGCTGGCGCAGGCGCCCAGAGTCAGGGCGATGGCGGCCACGGAGGCAATTTTGAAAAGCGACATGGGCGTCCTTTCGAAAGCAGGGGAAGGCAAAAAGATATCCGCTTCGACTCTCGCAGAAGCAGTCAGTTCGCCACTAAGCTAATTAGAGTGGGTTTCGCCTCCACCGTCCATCCCGCTGACGGTAAAGGGGCTGCATCAAACCGTTCGGGCGCGTTAGGATGGCGCGAAGTCGAGGTTGCCAGTAACAACCAGCAACCTCGTAATGGATCTGTAGTAAAGAGGATGCTCATGACTGATTTTGCCAACGCCATTCCGACCGCCGTCGACGTCGTGCGACGCGAACGCTGCTACGAGGGTTTTTACAAACTCGACCGTTTGCACCTGCGCCATGAGTTGTTCGCCGGTGGCATGAGCCGCGAGATCAACCGTGAAGTGTTTGTGCGCCACGACGCGGTGTGCATGCTGCCCTACGATCCGCAGCGCGACGAAGTGGTGTTGATCGAGCAGTTCCGCGTCGGTGCCATGGGCAAGACCGATAACCCGTGGCTGATTGAACTGGTCGCTGGTCTGATCGACAAGGCAGAAGTGCCGGAAGAAGTTGCTCACCGCGAGGCGCAGGAGGAAGCTGGACTGGACATCAAGGCCCTGTGGCCGATGACCAAATATTTCCCGTCGCCGGGCGGCAGCAACGAGTTCGTGCATTTGTACTTGGGGCGTTGCAGTACCGACGGCGTTGGCGGCCTGCATGGCCTGGAAGAAGAGGCAGAAGATATCCGCGTCACGGTCTGGGCTTTTGAAGATGCCTTGCAGGCCGTCCGTGACGGACGCATTGCCAATGCGGCGAGCATCATCGCCTTGCAGTGGCTGGCGCTGAACCGCGCCGAAGTGAGGGGGTTATGGTCGTAAACAAATTGCGCGATCGCTATCGAGTCGACCTCGTGGGGCTGCAAGCCGCCTGCGAGGCCAACTACGCGCGCCTGATGCGACTGCTGCCGGACATGCGCAACGAGCCCGAGGCGCGGCGCATTGCCGTGACCCAGGGCGAGCAGATGCTCGGCGTGCTGGCCCTCGAAGTACTGCAAACCTGTCCTTACACCACCACGTTGCAAGTGCGTCAGGAACACAGCCTGCCGTGGTTGCCGGTGCCGCAACTGGAAGTGCAGGTCTATCACGACGCGCGCATGGCTGAAGTGGTCAGCGCCGAACATGCACGACGCTTTCGCGGGATCTATCCTTACCCGAACGCCGCCATGCATCAGCCGGATGAAAAAGCTCAGCTCAATCTGTTCCTGGGGGAATGGCTGAGTCATTGCCTGGCGCTGGGGCACGAGTACGAAGTCGTACGCTAGTTGTGAACTGCGTCCGGTTCGGCGGTTTCCTCTTTCAGTCATCCCCCAGCATAATTGCGGCACTTGATCGATTCCGTGCTTTTGCCTTGGGAGAACGCCTTGCCGAGCGTATCCACGTTGACCACCGCCGATCCGGCGTTGCTGGTGCAGTTGTCCGACAGCCATTTGTTTGCTGAAGCGGACGGCACACTGTTGGGCATGAACACCCGCGAGAGCCTGCAAAAGGTCATTGAGTTGGTGCTTGGGCAGCAGCCGCAGATCGATCTGATTCTGGCTACCGGCGATATCTCCCAGGACGGTACGCTGGAGTCGTATCAGCAATTTCGCCAGATGAGCGCGCAGATCGCTGCGCCGGCGCGCTGGATTCCCGGCAATCACGACGAACCGATGATCATGGCCGAGGCTGCCGTGCAAAGCACGCTGCTGGAATCGGTAGTCGATATCGGTAACTGGCGGGTGACGCTGCTGGATTCGGCGGTGCCGGGTTCGGTGCCGGGGTATTTGCAGGATGATCAATTGCAACTGCTGGCGCGCTCGCTGAGCGAAGCGCCGGAGCGCCATCATCTGGTGTGTTTTCACCATCACCCGGTGTCGATCGGTTGCGCGTGGATGGAGCCGATCGGTTTGCGCAATCCGGAGGCGTTTTTCGAGGTGCTGGATCGTTTTCCACAGGCTCGTGCGGTGCTGTGGGGGCATGTGCATCAAGAGATTGATCGTGAGCGCAATGGCGTGCGCTTGATGGCTTCGCCTTCGACGTGCATTCAGTTTGAGCCGGGGAGTGAAGACTTCAAGGTGGGGGAGCAGGCGCCGGGGTATCGCTGGTTGCGGTTGTTGCCGGATGGGCGGTTGGAAACCGGCGTGGAGCGGGTCACCAATTTTGCCTTCACCGTCGATTACGGCTCTGACGGTTACTGATTGCCAATCAAAAGCCCCTCATCGGAACGCCGCCCGCCCAGCCCTCTCCCAGAGGGAGAGGGGGCCGACCGAGGTGTCTGGCGTCATACGCCGACCTGAAATACCGAGTCGATTACGGATTCGCCCAATCACTTTCAGGTCGGTGTATCTCTTTAATATCCCCCAATCAGTCCCCTCTCCCTTTGGGAGAGGGCTAGGGTGAGGGCCGCTCCTGCTGAATGATCAATTTCTCGAAACCACCCCCCAATCCAATCTTCTCTCCCTGTAAACTCCGCAAACCCAAACCGACACCCAGGGAGCTCAAATGTCCGGTTCGATCCTCTATATCCACGGTTTCAACAGCGCCCCAGCCTCGAAAAAGGCCTGTCAGCTGGTAACGGTGATGGAGCAACTGGGTTTGAGCGACAAACTGCGTGTCCCGGCCCTGCATCACCACCCGCGTGAAGCCATCGGTCAGTTGGAGCAAGCGATTGCCGAACTGGACCGGCCGCTGCTGGTGGGAAGCTCACTCGGCGGCTACTATGCGACTCACCTGGCCGAGCGCCATGGCCTGAAAGCCCTGCTGGTCAACCCGGCGGTCAGCCCGCACCGGATGTTCGACGGCTATCTGGGCACACAGAAAAACCTGTATACCGCTGAAACCTGGGAATTGACCCACGACCACGTCACCGCTCTGGCTGAACTGGAAGTGCCGGCCCCTCAGGATGCGCAGCGCTATCAGGTGTGGTTGCAGACCGGCGATGAAACACTGGATTATCGCCTCGCCCAGCAGTATTACCGCGCCTGCGCCTTGCGTATTCAAGCCGGCGGCGATCACAGTTTCCAGGGTTTTGCCGGGCAATTGCCGGCGTTGCTGAGTTTTGCCGGCGTTGGCGCCGATTTGTATCAGGCAATCGATTTCACCGCATTGTGAAGTCTTGCCCCTATTTCATGAATGACTGACGACGAGACCCTATGGCCACTCCCAGCGCTAGCTCTTATAACGCCGACGCCATCGAAGTCCTCTCGGGCCTCGACCCGGTGCGCAAACGCCCCGGCATGTACACCGACACCAGTCGGCCGAACCACCTCGCCCAGGAAGTCATCGACAACAGTGTCGACGAAGCCCTGGCCGGCCACGCCAAATCGGTGCAGGTCATCTTGCACGCCGACCACTCGCTGGAAGTCAGCGACGACGGCCGTGGCATGCCGGTCGATATCCACCCGGAAGAGGGTGTGTCGGGCGTTGAGCTGATCCTCACCAAGCTGCATGCAGGCGGCAAGTTTTCCAACAAGAACTACCAGTTCTCCGGCGGTCTGCACGGCGTGGGTATTTCCGTGGTCAACGCCTTGTCGACCGAAGTGCGCGTGCGCGTAAAGCGTGACGGCAACGAATACCAGATGACTTTCAACGATGGTTTCAAAGCCTCGGAACTGGAAATCGTCGGCACCGTCGGCAAGCGCAATACCGGCACCAGCGTGTACTTCGCGCCGGATCCGAAATACTTCGATTCGCCGAAATTCTCCATCAGCCGCCTCAAGCATGTACTCAAGGCCAAGGCTGTGTTGTGCCCGGGCCTGCTGGTCAGCTTCGAAGACAAAGGCACCGGCGAGAAAGTCGAGTGGCATTACGAAGACGGTCTGCGCTCCTATCTGGTTGACGCCGTCAGCGAATTCGAACGCTTGCCGGACGAGCCATTCTGCGGCGCTTTCGCCGGTAACAAAGAAGCGGTCGACTGGGCGCTGCTATGGCTGCCGGAAGGTGGCGACGCGGTGCAGGAAAGCTACGTCAACCTGATCCCGACGGCGCAGGGCGGTACCCACGTCAACGGTTTGCGTCAGGGCCTGCTCGATGCGATGCGCGAATTCTGCGAATTCCGCAGTCTGCTGCCACGCGGCGTGAAGCTGGCGCCGGAAGACGTCTGGGAGCGCATCGCTTTCGTCCTGTCGATGAAAATGCAGGAGCCGCAGTTCTCCGGCCAGACCAAAGAGCGACTGTCGTCCCGTGAAGCGGCGGCGTTTGTCTCTGGTGTGGTCAAGGATGCGTTCAGCCTGTGGCTCAACGCCAACCCGGAAACCGGTCTGGCGCTGGCCGAACTGGCGATCAACAACGCCGGCCGTCGTCTCAAGGCGAGCAAGAAAGTCGAGCGCAAACGCGTCACTGCAGGCCCGGCATTGCCGGGCAAACTGGCGGATTGCGCCGGCCAGGATCCGATGCGTTCTGAGCTGTTCCTGGTCGAAGGTGATTCCGCCGGTGGTTCCGCCAAGCAAGCGCGGGACAAGGAGTTTCAGGCGATCCTGCCGTTGCGCGGCAAGATCCTCAACACCTGGGAAGTCGACGGCAGCGAAGTGCTCGCCAGTCAGGAAGTGCACAACATTGCCGTGGCCATCGGTGTCGATCCAGGCGCGGCGGACATGAGCCAGCTGCGTTACGGCAAGATCTGCATCCTCGCCGACGCCGACTCCGACGGCCTGCACATTGCCACGCTGCTGTGTGCGCTGTTCGTCCAGCATTTCCGTCCGCTGGTGGATGCCGGTCACGTCTATGTGGCGATGCCGCCGCTGTACCGCATCGACTTGGGCAAAGAGATTTACTACGCCCTCGACGAAGCCGAGCGTGACGGCATTCTCGATCGTCTGGTCGCCGAGAAGAAGCGCGGCAAACCACAGGTCACCCGATTCAAAGGTCTGGGTGAAATGAACCCGCCGCAGCTGCGCGAAACCACCATGGACCCGAACACTCGGCGCCTGGTGCAACTGACGCTGGGTGAAGATTTTGCCGAAACCTCGGAAATGATGGACATGCTGTTGGCGAAGAAACGCGCCGGTGACCGCAAGACCTGGCTCGAATCCAAAGGCAACCTCGCCGAGGTGCTGGCCTGATGCGGTTTGGCTGGGCCTTGGCGGGTGCCTTGCTGCTGAGTGCAATGACCGTATCGGCCGAGCCGTTACAGGAATTGCGCCTGCTCTCCGAGCATCCGGTCGACGGCATGCGCGGTGGCAACCTCTCGGGGCTGGCGCTGTGCGGCAACGAACTGTGGACGGTGTCCGACCGCGATGATGAGCAGATCTACCGGCTTAAAACCGCTGATCAGGTCTGGCAGGCGGAAACTGTGCACATCGACGTGCCGCCGGTGCCGGACAGCGGTTTGCCGTGGGGATTGAGTTCGCGCACCTGGGCGGCGTCGTTCATCCGTGGCGGTGATCTGGATTTCGAAGGCATTAGCTGCGACAGCGCCGGCAATCGCTACATCGTCAGCGAGGCCCATGCCGCCGTGTTGCAAGTGCCGCCACAAGGCCCGGCGTCGTGGCTGAAAATCTCACCGATGCTGGTGAAAGAAGCCCGGGCCAGTGGCATGTTGCTGCACTTCAACGCGTTGTTCGAAGGGCTGGCGGTCAACCCTGCGGGCGATCAGTTGTGGCTGGCAGCCGAACGTGAGCGCCGTGGTTTGCTGAAGATCAAGCGCCAGCAAACGGTCTGGGATTGCGACGGTGCCTGTGTGCTGCTCAGCGAAGCTGGCGTCGAAATGCAGCCGCCGCAGTTTCCCAAGGCCCGTGCGGTGACCCGCGATTTCGCCGATCTGTCGCTGTTCAACGGCAAGCTGTTCACCCTTGAGCGCAACGCGTTTCAGATCTGCCGCCGCGATGCGGTGACCGCCAAAGTCGAACAATGCTGGTCGTTCGCCGAAGACGCTTTGCAGCCACAGCGCCGTTATTCACAGGCCTATGGTCTGGCGGAAGCGCTGGTGGTGGATGCGCAAGGTGCGTGGATCGGTCTGGACAACAACGACGGTGTGCGTGCCGACGGCGAGAAACGCCCGATCGTCTGGCGTTTTGCCGCGCCTGACGGTGGCTGGGGCGCCAAACCATGAGCCAGCAACCGCCGGGCAAGCGCGCCGGTCGCGTGCTGATGATTCTGGCCTGGTGCGCGGCGCTGTTTCTCGCTACGCGGTTTTTCGGCCAGTGGGAGCAACGCCAGCAAAATCCGAACGTCGTAGTCAGCTCGGAACAGGGCGAAGGGTTTATCGAGGTGAAACTGGCCGGCAACGCCCAAGGGCATTTTGTCGCCAGCGGTCAGATCAACGGTGAGCCGGTCGAGTTCATGCTCGACACCGGTGCGACCGATGTGGCGATCCCGGCGGATCTGGCCGAACGTTTGAAACTGGAAGAAGGTTTCGGTGTGACCCTGAGCACGGCCAACGGCCTGAGCCAGGGCTACCGGACCAAAATCGACCGCCTGCAACTGGGTGACATCGTGCTGCGGGACGTCCGCGCACTGGTGGCGCCGGGGCTGCATAGCGATCAGGTGTTGCTCGGCATGAGCGCCCTGAACAAACTTGAATTTACTCAGCGCGGTGGCACCATGCTGCTGCGCCAGACAACGAACCGATGAGGCCTGCATGAGCAACCCCCTTGATCTCAGCCTGGACGGTGTAGAACGCCGCTCGCTGGCCGACTTCACCGAAAGTGCCTACCTCAACTACTCCATGTACGTGATCATGGACCGTGCCTTGCCGCATATCGGCGACGGCCTGAAACCGGTACAGCGTCGCATCATTTATGCGATGAGCGAGTTGGGCCTGGACGCCGATTCCAAACACAAGAAATCGGCGCGTACCGTCGGTGACGTGCTCGGTAAATTCCACCCGCACGGCGACTCGGCGTGCTACGAAGCGATGGTGCTGATGGCCCAGCCATTCAGTTATCGCTACACGCTGGTCGACGGCCAGGGTAACTGGGGTGCGCCGGACGATCCGAAGTCCTTCGCCGCCATGCGTTACACCGAAGCACGCTTGTCGCGTTATTCCGAAGTACTGCTCAGTGAACTGGGCCAAGGCACTGCCGACTGGGGCCCGAACTTCGACGGCACACTGCAAGAGCCGCTGGTGCTACCAGCGCGCCTGCCGAACATCCTGCTCAACGGCACCACCGGTATCGCCGTGGGCATGGCCACCGATGTGCCGCCGCACAATCTGCGCGAAGTCGCCACCGCGTGCGTGCGTTTGCTCGATGAGCCGAAAGCCACGGTTGAACAGCTCTGCGAACACATTCAGGGCCCGGATTATCCGACCGAAGCGGAAATCATCACGCCGCGCGCCGACCTGCTGAAGATGTACGAAACCGGCAAGGGTTCGGTGCGCATGCGCGCCGTGTACCACGTCGAAGACGGCGACATCATCGTCACCGCGTTGCCGCATCAGGTCTCCGGTGCCAAGGTGCTTGAGCAGATCGCCGCGCTGATGCAGGCGAAACCGTCGAAAGCCCCGCAGATCGCTGACCTGCGCGACGAATCCGACCACGAAAACCCGTGCCGCATCGTGATCATTCCGGTCAACAGCCGCGTCGATCACGAAGCGCTGATGCAGCACCTGTTCGCCAGCACCGAGCTGGAGTCGACCTACCGGGTCAACGTCAACATCATCGGCCTGGACGGCAAGCCGCAGCTGAAAAACCTGCGCGCGCTGCTGGTCGAATGGCTGGAATTCCGCGTGCAGACCGTGCGTCGCCGCCTGCAATTCCGCCTCGACAAGGTCGAGCGTCGTCTGCACCTGTTGGACGGTTTGTTGATTGCCTACCTCAACCTCGATGAAGTGATCCACATCATCCGTACCGAGGAACACCCGAAAGCCAAGCTGATCGAGCGTTTCGCCCTCAGTGAGATTCAGGCCGACTACATCCTCGACACCCGTCTGCGTCAGTTGGCGCGACTGGAGGAGATGAAGCTGCGCGACGAGCAGGACGAACTGCTCAAGGAACAAGCCAAGCTGCAAGCCCTTCTGGGCAGCGAAGCCAAGCTGAAGAAGCTGGTGCGTACCGAGCTGATCAAAGACGCCGAAACCTATGGCGATGATCGCCGCTCGCCAATCGTCGAGCGCACCGAAGCCAAAGCGTTGACCGAGCACGATTTGCTGCCGAACGAGAAAGTTACCGTCGTACTCTCGGAGAAAGGCTGGATTCGTTCGGCCAAAGGTCACGAGATCGACGCCACCGGCCTGTCGTACAAGGCTGGTGACGGCTTCAAGACCTCAGCGGCGGGGCGTTCCAACCAGTCTGCCGTGGTGATTGACTCCACCGGCCGCAGCTATTCGGTTGCCGCGCATACGCTACCGTCGGCGCGTGGCCAGGGCGAACCGTTGACCGGTCGTCTGACACCGCCACCGGGCGCGACCTTCGAATGCGTGCTGATGCCGGAAGACGACGCGTTATACGTGATCGCCTCCGACGCCGGTTACGGTTTCGTGGTGAAAGGCGAAGACCTGCAAGCCAAGAACAAGGCCGGTAAAGCCCTGTTGAGCCTGCCGAACAACGCCAAGGTTATTGCTCCGCGGCCGGTGGCGGATCGTGAGCACAACTGGCTGGCCTCGGTCACTACCGAAGGTCGCCTGCTGATCTTCAAAATCAGCGATCTGCCACAATTAGGGAAGGGCAAAGGCAACAAGATCATCGGTATTCCCGGTGAGCGTGTGGCCAGTCGCGAAGAATATGTGACGGACATCGCCGTCATTCCGGAAGGCGCCACCTTGGTATTGCAGGCCGGAAAACGCACCCTGTCCCTGAAGGCCGACGACCTCGAACACTACAAAGGTGAACGTGGACGTCGTGGCAACAAGCTTCCAAGGGGCTTCCAGCGGGTCGATGCGCTGCTCGTCGAAAACCTCAATTAGGCGTCCTAGAGAGCTCGATCCACGATTTAACGCGTAGATCGACGCTTTGGCGCTGGAGTCGGAACGCATATTCACGGATGATATGGCCTTTCCAAGCGCCGGCGTGGCCGAGCGTTCTTCATATTTATTGAGTATTTTCACTGTGGTCAGCCTTGTGGCGGCCACCTGGACGGGATGATGACTGCTCTGCGCCCCCTTATTTTCCTGCTCGCCGGCGTTTTGGGCCTGGCGGGTTGCAGCGTTCACCAGCCGGTGTCGCTGTATCAACTGGACAGCGGAAGTCCGGTTCAGCCTGCGCAAAGCGCAGGCATGGCTGTTTTATTGGGCCCGGTAGTCGTAGCCGATTACCTGCAACGTGAGACATTACTGCAACGTCAACCGGACGGCAGTCTGCAAGCGGCGACCGACGGTCGTTGGGCTGGCAGCCTTTCGTCGGATATTGATCAGTTACTGATGCGCCAGGTCGCTGGCCATCTTGATAGCCAGCGTGTGGTGCTGGCACCGGCCACGAGCGGATTTACTCCGGATGTGCAGGTGTTGCTGACTATCACGCGTCTGGATTCCGGCGCGAAACAGCCGGCGATTCTTGATGCGCAGTGGCGCCTGATCGATCGTCGTGGTCAGGTGCGTGATAACCGCATCGTGCATCTGCAAGAGCTGCATGCCGGCAGTACGGCTTCGCAGGTTCAGGCGCAGGGCATTTTGCTGCAGCGTCTGGCCGAGCAATTGTCGGTGGCGTTGAAACCGCTGGCCAATCAGCCACCGGTGGCCGAGGCACCGCGTAAATCGGCACCGAAACCGGCCGCGCCAGCGGCGGAAGCCGAGAAGCAGCCGAAGATTCCGATGGCATCGCCGATTCGGACGGATATGGAAGTGTTTCGCTTCTAATGCTGGATCGAGTCAGAACAGAGCCCGCCTTGTGCGGGCTTTGTTGTGTCTGGGGGCTAGAAGATCAACAGCCCCTCACCCCAGCCCTCTCCCAGAGGGAGCCGACCGTGGTGTCTGGCGTCATACGTCGACCTGAAAGAACCTGGCGATTATGGATTCGGTAGAACAGGGGCGGACTGGGGGCTTGCGTCATACGTTGACCTGAAAGAACCTGGCGATTATGGATTCACAGCTGGGCGTTCAAGTCGGTGTAGCTCTCCAATATCCCCCAGTCAGTTCCCTCTCCCTCTGGGAGAGGGCTAGGCGGGCGGCGTTCCGATGAGGGGCTTTTCAGTCATCCACAAAAAAGCCCGCAGACAATCACTCGTCTGCGGGCCTTATGTTTAGCAGCGAAAAGATCGCAGCCTTCTGCAGCTCCTACAGCTTACGCCCGGCGCTCATGCATCCGCGCCAGTTGCCGCTCGAGCATCGACGGATAAGGCTCCATCAACCGCTCCACGCAGCAAGCGCCCTCAGGACTGGCGATAGGCCGGATCCGTGCACGCTGGCGAATCAGCGCATCGTCACTGATCTTGCGCTCAACCAGCAGCAGGTTGCGGCTGTGCTGCGACAGGGCCAGAGCATCCTGCGCCGAATCGGTCAGCAGCAGATCAATCTGGCTCAGGCCAAACAGTTCGTCACCCAAGGTCAGGCCCAATTGCAATTGCAGGGTGATACCGCTATCAGCGACCTCAATCTGCAATTGATGACCCAGCGCCCGCAGCAGTTCGCCGCAGCAGATCGCGTTGGTCAGGTAGTCATCGCCGCTGTCTTCGGTGTGAAACAGCATCAGCGTGCTGCCGTCGTTCAGGGTTTCGATTTCGCCCTGATACAACGAGGCAGCCTGATCGAGGCAGTCGCGATAGCGCTCCTGCAACTCTTCCAGACGTGCCCGTGGCAAGCGGCGCAGTTGCTCCTGCGAGCCCAGTTGCACGGCCAGCACGGCGGTGTGCTGTGGCACGCTGGGCGACGGTTTACGGACGACGGGTTGGGGCGCGTCATTGAGCGACTCGTCGCGCAGGTCGGCGAATGCGTCATCGTCATCATCGTCTTCGACGGTGCTGACCAGATGTCGCGGTGCCGGCTTCTGCGCGGCCATTGGACGGGTTTCGTCGAAACTCGGATCACGCAAGTTGCGCACCTCGAATTCCGGCTCGTCCTCTTCGTCCTCGAACTCAGGCTCCGGTTCAGGTGCAGGCTCCGGCGCGTAGTTGGCGTGCAGCTGACGCGCCAGATCGCCGATTTCATCCTGACGATCAATGCCCGGCGTGTGCTCGTCGATACGGCGCAACCAGACGCGCAATTGCAGCAGCGGCGTCGACAGATAGCGGCCCATGCGCAGGCTCAGGGCCAGCGACAGCGCCAGCAGAATCCCGCTGAGAATGCCCATGCTTTGCAGGCTGATGGTCATCGGCTGCTGGAACTGATCCATGTCCAGGCTGATGCGCAGTTGCCCGGCAGTCACATCCTGGAAGGTGATCTTGCTCTCGTACATGCCTTCGGCTTCGCCCAACAGGCTGTGCTTGGGCCGCTGACCGGACTCGGCGAGGATGCGGTTATCCACGCTGTAGATCGCCGCGTGGGCCACCAGTTTGTTCTTGGTCAGGTTGTTGAGCAGCACATTGAGGCTGAGGATGTCGTTGGACACCAACAGCTCGGTGGCAGAGGTCGCGGTCTGCGTGGTCAGGCTTTCGCCCAGCGCATCGGCCTGCTGGTGCATGGCCTGCTTGAATTGCAAACCCATCACGCCGGCATAGATCACCAGGGCCAGAGCGACCAGGATCACGTTATGGCTGGCAATGCGCAATGCAATCGGTACACGGCGGTGGCGCAGTGCACGGAAGATCAGCAGGAAGAAGTTATCGGTTTTAACTGGCGTGGGCCGGTTCACTGAGCTCGGCTCTTTTGTCCGTGAAGTTGACGCGCAGTATAGCGACAGGCCCTAGACCGGCAAAGCGCTCGCGGTGCCCGATGGTCACTGAAAGTGGGTAGAATGCGGTTTTTTTCCAGTTGCGGGGGTGCGCGTTGCGCGAAATCGTCCTGATTAACATCACGGGAGTCGACCGTCCGGGTCTGACGGCAGCCATTACCGGCGTTCTGGCACAAGGTGGTGTGAACATCCTCGACATCGGTCAGGCCGTGATCCACGACACCCTGTCGTTCGGCATTCTGGTCGAAATTCCCGATTCCGAGCAAGGCAAGTCCGTGCTCAAGGACATCCTGTTCAAGGGCTACGAGCTCGATCAACAGGTGCGCTTCACCCCGGTGTCCGAAGAGGATTACCAGCAATGGGTGGGCAATCAGGGCAAGAAACGCCACATCGTGACCTTGCTGACCCGCAAAGTGACCGCCGGCCAATTGCAGGCGGTCAGCTCGATCACCGCCAAATATGGCCTGAACATCGATCACATCGACCGTCTGTCGGGTCGTATGCCTCTGGACACGCCGGCCGATAAAGGCAAAGGCTGCATAGAGTTTTCCGTGCGTGGCGAAGCGGCCGATCCGCAGGCACTGCGGGCCGAATTCCTCAGCGTTGCCCAAGAACTGAACGTCGACATCGCTTTCCAGGAAGATTCGCTGTTCCGTCGCAACCGTCGCCTGGCGGTGTTCGACATGGACTCGACGCTGATCGAAGCCGAAGTCATCGACGAACTGGCCAAGGCTGCCGGTGTTGGCGAGCAGGTGTCGGAAATCACCGAGCGGGCAATGGCCGGCGAACTGGACTTCCGCGCCAGCTTCAAAGAGCGTCTGGCCTTGCTCAAAGGCCTCGACGTCAGCGTGCTGGATTCGATCGGTGCCTCGCTGCGTCTGACCGAGGGCGCAGAAACGTTGTTCGCCGAACTCAAGCGTCTGGGCTACAAGACCGCGATCCTCTCGGGCGGCTTCACCTATTTCGCCAAGCAATTGCAGGCCAGACTCGGCATCGATTACGTGTTCGCCAACGAGCTGGAAGTGGTCGACGGCAAGTGCACCGGCGTAGCAATCGAGCCGATTGTCGATGCTCAGCGCAAGGCTGATCTGTTGAAAGAGCTGGCGCACAAGGAAGGTTTGCGTCTGGAGCAGACCATCGCGGTCGGCGACGGCGCGAATGACCTGCCGATGCTGGCGATTGCCGGGTTGGGCGTGGCGTTTCGCGCCAAGCCACTGGTCAAACAGTCGGCGAAGCAGGCTATTTCGACGTTGGGTCTGGATGGCGTGCTGTATCTGCTGGGCTTCCGTGATCGTGATGGGCAGCTCTGAGATCTCTATCGCCTGACTGGCCTCTTCGCGAGCAGGCT
>NZ_VCNJ01000032.1 GCF_005938625.1 Pseudomonas fluorescens | reverse complement strand
CCCTTCGGCAACGCGACGTTCGATCAGACGATCCGAACCACCTTCGGCAACGCGACGTTCGATCAGACGATCCGAACCGCCTTCGGCCACACGGCTTTCGATCAGTTTGTCCGAGCCGCGTTCAGCGATCATGGTGTGGGCCGGGGTAGCGGCGAAAGCATTGATAGCGAAGACCGAGAAAGCGATGCCGAGAAGAGTCTGGCGTTTCATGATGGTGTGCTCCGGGGTGTTGTTGGTTGGTATGGAGCCGATGTTACGCCGGAGATTTTTTATGAGAACTTCATTGCCGTGATGGTGAACATCGACAGCAATGATGGTTGATGTAGGAGCTGCCGCAGGCTGCGATCTTTTGATCTTGATCTTTGAAAGCGTCAAAAGATCGTCCGATCGCGGCCCGAGCCTTCGGCAGCTCCTACAGGGGAATGTTACAAGACTTTGACGGCGCGCCCGATCGCCTGAATCGGCCCGGTCGGTTTGCCGATTGGCGAGCCATTGGCGCCTTCCAGCGTCAGCTCGAACAACTGGTTGGGCTGCAGCGGCGGCAGCTTGTCCAGCGGTACCGACAAGGCTTGCCCGGGTTTGACCAACCCCAGCGACACCGGCCCCTGCCAGCCGTCAGCCTTGGTCCAGAACTCCAGCGCCTTGTCGGCCGGCACTTCGACCACACCGAGCGGAATCAGCTGAATCTCGCGAGAGTTGCTGGCCTGAATCACCCAGCCCGGGGCTTTATCCTGCGGCGCGACCAGCACCACCAGATAACTCGGTTTCGGTGTGGTCTGGGTCAGCAGGATCGAGCCCAAAATCAATGTGGCGGCCAGTCCGGCCGCACTCAAACCGCGCCAGAGCGGCAGCAGGTTCCACCATGAAGTTGAAGGTGCTTGTCGCGTCAGGCGCCCGACACTGCGTTCAATGCGCTGCCACAACTGCGCCGACGGTTGTTGCGGTTCAGCCATATCCGTCAGCTCCAGCAGACGCCGTTCCCAGGCATCTACCGCTGCACGCAATTCGGGATCATTGGGCAAACGTCGTTGCACCTCGATCCGCTGCTCAAAAGAAAGCGTACCGAGCACATATTCGCCGGCCAGTTCATCGCGGTCTTGCGCTGATTCGCTGGTCATCCCATGCACTCCCGCAAGGCGTTGAGGCTGCGTTTGATCCACGCTTTGACGGTGCCCAGCGGCGTGTCGAGGCGCGCGGCAATTTGCGCGTGGCTGTAACCGTCGACATAGGCATGCAGGATGCAGTGGCGGCGTTGTGGCTCCAGTTGCTCAAGGCAACGGTGGATACGCGTCGAATGAGCGTGGGCATCGAAGCCGTCATCGTCCGTAGCCACTTCGTGAGCTTCGTCGAATGACGTTTCCCGGCCGTGATCACGCAACAGGTTCAGGGCCAGATGCCGGGTCACGCTGAACATCCAGCCACGCGCCGAACCGCGCGCCGGGTCAAACCCCGCCGCGCCGTTCCAGATCTTGATAAACGCCTCATGGACAACGTCCTCCGCCAGCGCCGTGTCACGCACCAGCCGCTTGGCCACGCCGAGCAGGCGCGGGCCTTCCTGCACATACAAATCGCGCAGGGCCGCGCGCTCGCCACGGGCACAGGCAGCGAGACGGGCTTCGTAATCGAAAGCGGATTCGGCTAAAGGCATGGCGTGCAATCTAGCTCACATTCCCCAAACATCCAGAACACATTGTCCACTGTGGGAGGGAGCTAGCTCGCGAAGGCGGCCGGTCAGAGAAGACTGTGTGGACTGACACTCCGCCTTCGCGAGTAAGCTCGCTCCCACAGGGTTTATCAGTGGTGCCAGGAATCAGTTCGCCGCCCAGAAAATGTAGTCGGCCTGATACTTCACCACTTCCTGCTTGCCCTTGTTCGCCGCTGTGCATTCGCTGCCCGGCGCCACGCCGCCCTTGAGCGCGACGCGCTGGATGTAACTCACGCCGCTCATCGCGCCTTTGCCCTCGGCCGGATTGGCCTTGACCAGTTGATAGGGCAGGTTGCCCGGAGTCGACGGCGCCACGGCCAATTGCGTTCCGGTGACTTTCGAACCGTCCTTGGCCTGCCAGGTGGCCGGTGGGCCAAAGTAGGTGCCGACCTGTTTGCCACTGCGATCATTGAGCACCGCTTTCGGGCCGACGAACGTCCACTCGGTCTGCCCGGCCGCGTTGGGCTTGTCGCGGCACTCGTAGGTGATCTCGCCGACGCCGGTGGTTTCCATCGCGATCTTGTGGCCATCCGGGACTTTGATCGCGTCGGGATAGCTGCTTTGGGCAAAAGTCGTTGAGGACAGGGCGAGCAAACCGGTGAGGCCAATCAGCTGGGTGATGTTCATCAGTGTTATCTCCGAAAAAGGGTAGACCGCTGACAGCCGAAGAGGGCTGTTACAGGGACTACCCGTGGCGGAGGCGTTTGGATGCAGTGCCCATGAAAAATATTTCAATGACCCACCCCATTCCCTTGTAGGAGTGAGCCTGCTCGCGATGGCGGTGGATCAGTCAAAACTTATGTCACTGGGATACCGCTATCGCGAGCTGGCTCACTCCTACAGGGATTTGTGTCGGGCTTTAGGCCGGAGGCTTTCAGGAGTTCCTGGGTATAGGGATGTTGCGGGGCGGCAAAGATTTCCCGCGACGAACCCTGCTCCACCACCTTGCCATCCTTGATCACCATCAAGTCATGCGCCAGCGCGTGCACCACCGCCAGATCATGGCTGATGAACAAATAGGTCAGCCCATGCCTGATCTGCAATTGCCGCAACAACTCCACCACTTGCTTCTGCACCGTACGATCCAGCGCCGATGTCGGCTCATCCAGCAGAATCAGCGCCGGTTCCAGCACCAATGCGCGGGCGATGGAGATGCGCTGGCGCTGGCCACCGGAAAATTCGTGGGGATAGCGATGCCGGCTCTGCGGGTCGAGACCGACTTCCTCCAGCACACGAATCACTGCCGCCTCACGCTCGGCTTCAGTGCCGATGCCATGGGTCAGCAACCCTTCGGCGATGATCTGCTGCACCGACATCCGTGGGCTGAGGCTGCCGAACGGATCCTGAAACACCACCTGAATCTGCCGCCGCAACGGTCGCATCAAGCGTTGATTGAGCAGGCTCAGTTGCTTGTTGCCGAAGCGGATATTGCCCTCTGATTCGACCAGCCGCAGGATCGCTTGGCCCAGGGTCGATTTTCCTGAACCGGACTCGCCGACAATCCCCAAAGTCTTGCCGCGCTGGAGGGTGAAACTGACCCCATCCACCGCTTTGATGTAATCCTGCTGGCGACTGAACAGCGCTTTCGGTAATGGAAACCAGACCTTCAAATCATCGACTTCGAGCAGGTTGTGATCGTACTCACTGGGCACCGGCGCACCGCTCGGTTCCGCCTCGATCAACAAACGGCTGTAGGGATGCTGCGGCGCACCAAACAGCGCTTCGCAATCCGCCTGCTCTACGATTTCACCATGGCGCATCACGCACACCCGTTGCGCGATGCGCCGCACCAGATTGAGGTCATGGCTGATCAGCAACAGCGACATGCCGAGGCGTTGCTGCAACTCGATCAACAGCTCGAGAATCTTCTGCTGCACCGTGACATCCAGTGCCGTGGTCGGCTCATCGGCGATCAACAGTTCCGGTTCGTTGGCCAACGCCATGGCGATCATCACCCGTTGCCGCTGCCCACCGGAGAGTTGATGCGGATAGGCTTTCAAACGCTGCAACGGCTGGCGAATGCCGACCAGTTCCAGCAGCTCCAACGTCCGCTCACGTGCAGCGCGGCCCTTCAAACCCTTGTGAATCTCCAACACCTCGCTGACCTGCTTTTCCACCGTGTGCAGCGGGTTCAGCGAGGTCATTGGCTCCTGGAAAATCATTGCGATGCGGTTGCCGCGCAAACCGCGCATCTGCTGCTCGCTGGCATGCAATAAATCAACACCGTTGTAGCGGATCGCGCCGCTGCTAATGACGTTCTTGCCCGGCAACAAACGCAGAATCGAATGCGCGGTCACCGATTTGCCCGAGCCGGATTCACCGACCAGCGCCAGGCATTCGCCACGACGAATATCGAGGTTCAAACCGTGCACCACTTCTTGTCCGGCGAAGGCCACCCGCAGATCGCGAATTTCAATCAGGTTGTCGTTCATGTCAGCTCCGGGGATCAAACGCATCACGGCAAGCCTCACCGATGAAAACCAACAAAGACAAAATCAGCGCCAAGGCAAAAAACGCCGTCAGCCCCAGCCAAGGTGCTTGCAGATTGCGCTTGGCCTGACCGATCAATTCGCCGAGGGATGCAGTACCCGCCGGCATGCCGAAGCCAAGAAAATCCAGTGCAGTTAGCGTCGCAATCGCACCAGTCAGAATGAACGGCAGGTAGGTGAGGGTGGAGGTCATCGCGTTGGGCAGGATGTGCCGGCACATCAGCTCGTTGTCGGTCAGGCCCAGTGCCCGAGCGGCTTTGACGTATTCGAGATTGCGCCCCCGCAGAAACTCGGCACGCACCACATCAACCAGCGCCAGCCAGGAAAACAGCGCCATGATCCCCAGCAGCCACCAGAAACTCGGCGAGACGAACCCGGACAAAATGATCAGCAGGTACAGCACCGGCAACCCCGACCAGATCTCCAGCACCCGTTGCCCGAGCAAGTCGACCCAACCGCCGTAATAACCCTGCAACGCCCCGGCAACGATGCCGATCAACGCACTGATGCCAGTGAGGATCAGCGCAAACAGAATCGAAATCCGCGTGCCGAAAATCACCCGCGCCAGCACATCACGCGCCTGATCATCGGTGCCCAGCCAATTGCTCGATGACGGCGGACTCGGCGCCGGTTCGCTAAGGTCGTAATTGACCGTGTCGTAACTGAACGGGATCGGCGGAAACAGCATCCAGCCGCCCTGATCCTCGATCAGTTTATGCACGTAGCTGCTGGCGTAATCCGGCTGAAACGGCAGTTCACCGCCGAAATCGGTTTCCAGGTAATCGCTGAGGATCGGAAAGTAAAACGCGTCGTGATAACGGATCACCAACGGCTTGTCGTTGGCGATCAGTTCACCGCCCAGACAAATCAGACACAGTCCGATAAACAGCCACAACGACCAGCGTCCGCGCCGATTGGCCTTGAACTGCGCCACGCGGCGCTGACCGAGGGGAGAAAGTGTGAACATCAGGCAGTCCTCGCCGAGAAGTCGATGCGAGGGTCGAGCAGGGTGTAGCAGAGATCGCCGATCAGCTTGATCAACAGGCCGAACAGAGTGAACAGAAACAGCGCACCGAACACCACCGGGTAATCCCGCGACACTGCCGCTTCGTAGCTCATGCGCCCGAGGCCGTCGAGGTTGAAGATGGTTTCGATCAGCAGGGAGCCGGCGAAAAACACTTCGATCAGCGCCGACGGCACACCGGCCACCACCAACAGCATGGCGTTGCGAAACACGTGGCCGTAGAGCACGCGGCGCTCGGTCAGACCCTTGGCCCGGGCGGTGATCACGTACTGGCGGCTGATCTCGTTGAGGAAGCTGTTTTTGGTCAGGATCGTCAGCGTGGCGAACCCGCCGATCACCAACGCTGTCACTGGCAATACCAGGTGCCAGAGGTAGTCGCCAACCTTGCCCAGTGTGCTCAGGCTGGCAAAGTTATCCGAGACCAGCCCTTGCACCGGAAACCAGTTGACGTAGCTGCCACCGGCAAACACCACGATCAACAGGATCGCGAAAAGGAACGCCGGCATCGCATAGCCGATGATGATCGCCGTGCTGCTCCAGACATCGAAAGCACTGCCGTTCTTGATCGCTTTGCGAATGCCCAGCGGAATGGAAATCAGGTAAGTGATCAACGTCGCCCACAAGCCCAGCGACAGCGATACCGGCAACTTCTGCGCAATCAGATCGGTGACCTTGGCGCCGCGGAAGAAGCTGCTGCCCAGATCCAGCTGCGCATAGTTTTTCAGCATCAGCCACAGGCGTTCGTGCAGCGGTTTGTCGAAACCGTAATGGTGTTTGATCTCCTCGATCAGCGCCGGATCGAGGCCACGGCTGCTGCGCCCGGCGCCGCCAATTGCAGCAACCTCGCCACCGCCGCCCATGCTGTGCCCGCCGAAACCTTGCAGGCGGGCAATGGCTTGCTCCACCGGCCCGCCCGGCGCGGCCTGCACAATCAGAAAATTCACCACCAGAATGCACAACAGCGTCGGGATGATCAGCAGCAAACGTCGACTCAGATAACGCAGCATGTCACTGACCCCCCGCGAGCTGAGTGTGCATCTGCTGGGTGGTCAACGCCTTGGCCGATACCTCCCACCAGGTGTTGAGGCCTTCGTCGTACGCCGGTTGCACCGGCGGCATGCCGAAGCGGTTCTGATACACCGTCGGCGTGCCTTTGGAGTAATAGTTGGGAATCATGTAGTAACCCCATTGCAGCACCCGGTCGAGGGCGCGGGCGTAATGCACCATGGCTTCGCGAGTGTTGGCCTGGACCAGCCCGTCGATCAGTTGATCGACCGCCGGATTGGCCAGCACCATCGAGTTGGAACTGCCGACTTGCGTGGCACTTTGCGAGGCGTACAGGCTGTACAACTCGCGGCCAGGGGAGACGATCGGATCGCCGCTACGGGGGAAACTGGTGACGATCATGTCGTAGTCGCGGGCGTTGAGGCGGTTGACGTATTGCGCCGAATCGATGCGCCGCAGATTGAGGGTGATGCCGATCTGCGCGAGGGTGCGTTTGAACGGCAGCAGCATGCGATCGAAACCGCCCTGACCGTCGAGGAAGGTGAACTCCAGCGGCTCGCCGGCAGCGTTGACCAGACGATTGTGTTGCGGTGTCCAGCCGGCCTCGGCAAGCAGCTTCAGCGCTTGCAGTTGTTTGTCGCGGATGTAGCCGCTGCCATCGGTTTTCGGCGCCTGATAAACCTCGGTGAAGACCTCGTCGGGAATCTGCCCACGCAGCGGTTCGAGGATCTTCAATTCTTCGGCGTCGGGCAGGGCGGTGGCGGCCATTTCGCTCTTCGGCCAAAAGCTGTTCTGGCGCACGTAGAAGCCGCGCATCATCTGTTTGTTGGTCCACTCGAAATCCCACAACAGGCTGATCGCCTGACGCACGCGGCGATCCTGGAAGATCGGGTTTTGCAGATTGAACACAAAGCCCTGCGCCGCCGTCGGTTTCTCCGGCGCCAGAATCGACTGCTGCAAGCGACCGTCGCGCAACGCCGGGCTGTCGTAGCCGACCACGTAACCGGACGAGGAGAACTCGCGGTTGTAGTCGAACGCGCCGGCCTGCAACAGTTGCCGGGCGACGTCGGTGTCGCCGTAGAAATTTACTGTGAGGGTGTCGAAGTTGTACATGCCGCGACTGACCGGCAGGTCTTTGCCCCACCAGTCCGGGTCTCGTTGGAAGCTGATGCTGCGTCCGGCGTCGACCTTGCTCACCCGGTACGGGCCGCTGCCCAGCGGTGGCTCGAAGCCGCCGCCATTGGCGAAGTCGCGGGTTTTCCACCAATGCTCGGGGACAATGCGCATCGTCGCCAGATCCAGTGCGAGGGTGCGATTGAGGTTGTTCTTGAAGGTGAAACGTACCTGTCGTGGGCCTTCGATCAGCACGTCCTGCACGTCGGCGTATTGCTGGCGGTAGCTCAGGCTGCCCTTGGTCATCAGCAGGTTGAAGGTGTAGCGCACGTCTTCGGCGGTGATCGGTGTGCCGTCGGCGAAACGTGCCTTTGGATTGAGGGTGAAGCGCACCCACAAGCCTTCGGGGTCGCGTTCGATCTGCTGCGCGACCAGTGCGTAAACGGTGTAGGGCTCGTCGAGCGAACGGAACGCCAATGGCGAGTACACCCAGTCGTTGACTTGCACCACGGAGATGCCCTGATCGGCATACGGGCTGATGTAGTTGTACTGGCCGATCTCCATCGACGCACGGCTGAGCGAACCGCCCTTGGGCGCCTTGGGATCGACGAAATCGAAGTGCTGGAAGTTCGCCGGATACTTCGGCGCCTCGCCGTACACCGTCAGCGCATAACTGCCAGCGGCCAGCGCCGAGGTGCCGTTGCACAGCAGCGCACTGCCCAACAGCAGGCCCGCCATGTTGCGCAAAAAACTCATGAAATCACTCCTCGAATCCTGAATGCACACAGATCAAAACTGTAGGAGTGAGCCTGCTCGCGATGAGGCCAAGTCAGACCCTGCAAGGTTGACTGAAAAAACGCTATCGCGAGCAGGCTCACTCCTACAGGGGGTGTGGTGCTCTCAGTTAGAAGTGGTAAGTCATGCGCGCAAACAAGGTGCGGCCCAACGGGTCGGTGTAGCGCGGGTCATAGCCGCTCTGGAAGTTGTAGGCCTGGTTGGAGAACGGTGGATTGCGGTCGAACACGTTCTTCATCCCGGCATCGACATCCAGCACCTTGTTGAAGGTGTAGCCGGCCGACAGGTCCCACACCGAATACGACGCCACGCGCGCGTGGGTGTCGCGGTCGTAGTCGTTGTAACCCGTGGTGAAGCGGTTGGTCAGCGCCGCCCGCGCCGCGCCGAAGGTCCAGCTGCCGGTGAGGTTGTGCTTCCAGCGCGCGATCACGCCGTCACCCCGGAAGTCGCCAACCTTGTCGGTGAACGGGCCTTTGATGGTGCTCTGGAAGTCGTACTCGTCGACATAAGTGCCTTGCAGCCCCAAGCCAAACTGACCGTACGGCGTGTTCGGGAAGCGGTAATCCAGCGACACATCGACACCGTTGGTTTCGACGATGCCGAGGTTGGCGTTGCCGGTGACGATGTAGTTGAGCGTGCCATCGGCGTTGCGCACGAAGCGATCCGGGTAGGAGCCGGCCTGATCAAACACGGTGGATTCCGGGAACGGCTGGATCTGGTTGGAGATGTGAATCCACCAGAAATCCAGACCCACCGACAGGTTGTTGATCGGCTGATAGACGAAGCCCAGGGTCACGTTGCGCGCCTTCTCCGGGGCCAGATCTTCGTTGCCGCCGATCTGGTTGAGGAACTGCTGACCGCAATCACGCCCGCCATTGCCGCCCGGCTGTACGACGCCGCCGGTACACAGCACCGGGTCGTTGTAGAAGCCCTGAGTGAAGGTGATGCTGCGTGGCGAATACAGCTCGTACAGCGACGGCGCACGGAAACCTTCACTGTAGGCGCCGCGCACCACCAGCTCCTTCAGCGGCTGATAACGGAACGAGTATTTCGGGTTGGTGGTGCTGCCGAAGTCGCTGTATTTGTCGTGACGCACGGCGGCGGACAGTTCGAGGCTGTCGAGCACCGGCACGTTGATTTCCGCGTAGGCGGCTTTGACGCTGCGGTCGCCCTCGACACTGCCGTTGGGGTCGATGCCGAGGCTCTGGATGTCGCCGGCAAACGACTCGAAGTCCTGATGGAATTTCTCTTTGCGGTACTCGCCACCCAACGCCAGACCGGAAGGGCCAGCACCGAACCAGTCGCCGATCTCGCGGCTGATGCGTCCGTCAAAACCGGCCACGCGACCGACTGCGGTCGAGTAAGCGCCGTGGTACGCCGCGTCGTCGATGTACTGCTGACCGGCTGCCGACTGCGGGCCAAACGGGTTGAGCAAACCGCTGGCCAGACCGGCGATCATCGCCTGATCGCTGACATAACCGCTGGTGACGCTGGAAACGATTTTGTTCTGGTTGTACGAGGCACCGACGTTGTAATCCCAGCCGCCGACCAAGCCATCAAAACTGAGCAAGAAGCGCTGGCTGGTGTTCTGGTCTTTCGATTCGCGTGGGCCGGCCGCGGTTTCACGCCAGTTCACATCGACCGGTTGGGTCGGGTCGAGGGCGAAACCGGTCGGCGCCGGGGTGATGCCGTTGCCGGGGTAGTAGGGCGACGAGCCGTCGAGGCTCAGGCCGGTCAACGGCGCAGGACCGACTGCCGTGGCGTTGTTGTTGCGCGACCAGAAGTACTCGAGGTTGACGTTGTGGTCGTCGCCGAGCTTGCCGGTGGTCTTGCCGAAGAACGAGGTCTTCTCGGTCTGTGGCACCAGGTCGATGAATTCACGGGTGCTGAAGCGGCACAAACCGTCGCGGGCGATCAGGTTGGGGCCGTTGCAATTGCTGTTAGCCAGCGGGTTGGTGGCGTTGCCGTTCTGGCTGTAGTTGCCGGGGAACGCGGTGCCGGAGGTCTGATCGAGACCGCGACCGGGGGCGTAGTCGGTGGCGAAGGAGCGGTCGTTGGCGTCGAGGTTCTGCTGCTTGTTGTAGTTGAACACGCCGAGGACGTTGAAGCGGTCTTCCTCCAGGTCGCCGTAGCCCCAACTGGCGCTCATGTCCTTGGTCGCACCGCCGCCGCTGTGGGTCGGGGTTTCGCCGCCGAGGGTCAACTGGCCGTCGGTCAGGGATTTCTTGGTGATGAAGTTGATCACGCCGCCGATGGCGTCGGTGCCGTACAGGGCCGAGGCGCCGTCGCGCAGCACTTCGACGCGCTCGATGGCGGCAAACGGGATCATGTTCAGATCCACCGCGCCGCCGGCCGAGTTGGTCCCCGACAAGGCATTGTTGGCCAGGCGTCGACCGTTGAGCAGGACCAGCGTCTTGTTCGCGCCGATGCCGCGCATGTCAGCGAACGAGGCACCGCCAGTCGCCGCGCCGACCGAGCCTGCGCTGTTGTTGATCGACTGGCTGCCAGTGATGCGCTGCACCAGTTCGGCGGTGGTGGTCACGCCCTGTTTGCGCAGCTCATCGGCCTTGAGAATGGTGATCGGCACCGCCGTTTCCGCATCGACCCGGCGAATCGCCGAACCGGTCACTTCCACCCGTTGCAGTTGCGTGGTCGGCGCCACCACGGCCGCCGCAGCGGGCACGGCACCGTTGTCGTCCTCGGCCGCTTGCACGGTGCCGGCGCCCATCCCCATGGCCACCAGATACAACGGAACAAAACGGTGACGAGAAATCGTTGCCACCAAGGGTTTGAGCGTGAAGCGTGGACTGTTCATCAGCATGGTTATTTCCGACTTTTCAGACGTTATCGAATTGGCCTTGTGAGCCCCTCATTGCTCCGCTTTCGGTGATACCGCGTGCGGAAAACCACTTTCTTCAAGCAAGCCGATCCCCTCCGAAGACGCGTGGCGTTTTTTCGGTCGGCTGATTGCGACGGGAGTCAGCGAACGGTGGCGGGCGTGTCCCTCAATGCGCGCCCGCCACCGCACTCAATGGGTGGTCATCACCGAAATTTTGGTAATGCCCGAGCGTTCGATCGACGCCATGGCCTTGGCCACCTGGCCGTAATTCACGGCGGAGTCGGCCTGCAGCTGCACACGCACTTCGGCGTCCTTGGCCTTGACCTCCTTGAGGCTGGCTTCCAGCGATTCCGGGGCCAGTTCGGTCTTGGCCAGATAAAACTTGCCGTCCTGATCGACGCTGACCACCACAGGATCCTTTTTCTCGGCGGGGGCGACGGCGTCGGTTTTCGGCAGGTTGACCTTGATCGCGTTGGTCATCAGCGGTGCGGTAACGATGAACACCACCAGCAGCACGAGCATCACGTCGACCAGTGGTGTGACGTTCATTTCGCTGAGCACTTCATCGCTGTCTTGAGTGGAGAACGACATCAGCTGGCCTCCCGCACGGCGGCTGTGGTTTTGCTGGCGATGGCCTGACGGCTGATGGAAAACGCACTGCGCGAGGCGAGGGCGTCGAAGTCGTGGGCGAAGTCATCCATGTCTGCCGAGGCCAGTTTCAAGCGACGCAGGAAGAAGTTGTAAATCAGCACCGCCGGCACGGCGACAGCGATGCCGACGCCAGTGGCGATCAACGCGTGACCGATCGGCCCGGCGACCGCTTCAAGGCTGGCCGAGCCGGTTTCGCCGATGCTTTTCAGCGCTTCCATGATTCCCCACACGGTGCCGAACAAACCAATGAACGGCGCGGTGCTGCCGATACTGGCGAGGATTGCCTGGCCGTTTTCCAGCGAGCGGCGCTCCTTCTGAATCTGCTGGCGCAGGTTGCGCTCCAGGCGATCCGAACGGTTGATGGTGTGTGCCAGTTGTTGCGTGGTGCGCGGTGAATCTTCCACCAGCAGCGCCTCGAAACCACTGCTGGCGATGCGCGCCAGCGAGCCCGGATATTGGCTGGCGTGCTCGGCGGCGGTGAGCAGATCAGGCGCGCCCCAGAAGGCCTTGGTGAACTGCTTGTTCTGCGCTTTCTGCCGCAGGTACTGCGCCGACTTGACCAGCAGGATCGCCCAGCTGACCACGGAAAACAGCACCAGACCCCAGAGCACGCCGGGGACAATCATCGAAGACAAATCGTTCATGGTGATACCTCGCTTGCGTTATTCGGTTGTGCGTTGATTGAGCGTTCGGTTATTGCGGCAATTTGAAATCGATGGTCTGCGTGGCGAAGCCGTCGATCGGCGTATCACCGCGTTTGGCCGGAATAAATTTCCAGTTCTTCACCGCGGCGACAGCGGCGTCATCCAGTTGCGGCTTGCCGCTGGATTTGGTCACCGTCACCGAGCCGGCGCGACCGTTGGCAAGCACCTGAATGCGCAGCACTACGCTGCCTTCCCAGTTGCGCCGCAGTGCCAGCGACGGGTATTCCGGCGGCGGGTTGCCGAGGCTGGCGAGACCGGAAACGGCTGCCGATTCCTTGACTGGACCGGGCGCGGCGGCAGGGGCCGGCGGTGCGCTCGGGGTGGCCGGGGCAGCGGCTGCAGCCGGTTGTGCCGGGGCGGGTGGGGCTTTCGGCGGCTCGACCTTTTTCACCGGTTTCGGCTTCTCGACCGGTTTCGGTTTTTCGATCGGCTTGGGCTTCTCCAGTGGTTTCGGCGGTGGCTTGACCGCGTCTTCGTCTTCCACCGGTTGTTCAGGTTCCGGCGGCGGAGGAGGCGGTGGCGGTGGCGGCGGTTCCGGGGTGGGCGGTGCCGGTGGCGTCGGGCTGGTCAGCTCAACGGTCATTTCCGGAATCTGCGGCGGCGTTGGCAATGGCTCTGTTTTGGACTGCTGGAGAAACCACCAGGCGCAGCCATGTATCAGCGCCGACACAGCCACCAGTAACAGCATCTGCTGTTTATTCAGACCGCCGGGTTGCGAAGTGTTGGCTTTAAACGCCGGCCTGCCCGGTGGCGGCGGGACTGGCGCTTCCCGCAACGGCCCCGGCAGGGTTCTGTGCTTTACCGCATCGTTCATTAAAGCTCCCTCGGGTTGATGAAGGGCAATAAGGTGCCGTCCGAACATCCAGGGGATGTTCGAGTGGGTGGGTGCAACTTTCTTCAAGGTGTGCAGAAGCCGATAGTTGAACTATCCGGTTAACAAGGCTTGTGCAAACTTACTGGCTTAGCGCCATCGACTTCGAGTGTTCATTCGCCATTCCCTGGTGTTGTTCTATGTAGGAGCCTTCGGCAGCTCCTACAATTGATTACTCGAATTCTGTTTTGCAACGGCTGTGCCAGATGTTGCCGAAATGTAGAGCGGTTATTTCATGAGTGTTACCCATGTCGCATTTATATAAGTTTTACCCTTGTCGTGGTTTTTCCATGGCGCGCAGATTGCCGTTACTCCGGTCGAGGGAGCTTTTTCACAGGCGAGTCAGGCTGTGCGCCATATCACGCGGGTTGGCGGGATAGAGCGGCTGCGCGGCTGGCGGCCGAGGCACTTGCTGGTGCGCGGCGGACTGAATTGGTGCGGGTCAATGGTTTAGCGGCTCACGGGGCATGTTCCTTGTTGTTGTTTAAATGGAATCACTGTTTGAAGTATTGAATAGTGCAAACCCGTGGAGCAGTTTTGGTGCACTCGCAATGGCGCTGAAAGTTATTGTTCGACAATCCCGCTGTCGTCCAATGCACACTGCGTTTGTGCAATAACTGCCCGAGTCTTATTTAAAAAATAAATAGCACGCTGCCGTCGGCCAATAACTCATCGCCGAACGCAGTGCGCTGTCGAGGTGTCAGGTAATAAAGTAAGTGTGAAGGCAGCCGGGACTGTTCGGATGAACTCGGCGGCGAAAGGATAAATGCAAAGAGGCTGTGATGCGGCAGAGCGTTTGAAGATTCACGCGGTGAACTCCTTGTTGCCAGCTCGGATACGCGAACTTTTGGTTCGGTATCGCACCTTACAAGAACGCGGATAGCGTTCGATGATTGCTCTTGGTGCGGGATGGGCACCGCCAGCGCTGTTTTGCGAGGTTTGAATTCGCAAGTCGCGAGTGCATGGGAAAACCGTGCCAAAACCGATACACAGGCAGATTATTTCTACACCCACGCTACAGCCATCTACCCTGTGGCAATGGCCTTTTCGGGGGGGATTGGATATGTACCAGCTCTACGGGCACAGAAACTCGGGCGCGGCCGCCATCGAAGCGGCGCTGGAGCTGTGCCAGATCGCTTACCGCTTCATTGATATCGAAGCCAGCACTGAAGCCGCCGAGGCGCTGGCCCAGCTCAATCCACTCAAGCAGATACCGACCTTGCAACTGCCCGACGGCAGCGCTATCACCGAGAGCGCGGCAATCCTGATTCATCTGGGCCTGACGTTTCCCAAGTCCGGCCTGCTGCCAGCCAAGGCGAATGATCGTGATCAGGCGATTCGCGGTCTGGTCTACATCGTCAGCAACTGTTATGCGGCGATCGGCGTCATCGATTATCCGGAGCGCTGGCTGCTGATGCCCGACGAAGCCTCGCGGCAGAATCTGGTGGCCGGCGCGCGTGAGCGTTTGCACTGGAGTTGGGAGGTATTTGCCGACCAGTTTTCCGCCGAGTTGTATCTGGACGACGAAACCCCGGGGGCGCTGGATGTGCTCGCGGCAGTGGTGACGCGTTGGGCAGGCAGCCGCGAGCATTTGCGTCAGACGCGACCGGGGTTTTATGCGTGGTTGCAGCGAATTGACCGGCATCCGGTGCTGGCGCCGGTCTTCGCCCGGCATTGGCCGTCCTGACCGAGGTGATCGTTCCCACGCTTTGCGTGGTAACGCAGCCCGGGACGCTCTGCGTCCCAAAGCGTGACGCAGAGCGTCACAGGAGGCATTCCCACGCGGAGCGTGGGAACGATCATGAGGAGGACGGGGGTTATTCCCCGCGAATGTACTGCTCCAGCTGCTTGATCAGCTCCGCCTGTTCGGCAATCGCTTCCTTGACCAGGTCACCGATCGACAGCAAGCCGATCAACTTGCCGTTTTCTACCACCGGCAAGTGGCGCAGGCGTTTGTCCGACATGATGCCCAGACAGGTGTCGACGGTTTGATGGGTATCGACGGTGATCACGTTCGCCACCATGATGTCGCGCACCGGCGTGCCGACCGATGAGCGGCCATGCAACACCAGTTTGCGCGCGTAGTCGCGTTCGCTGATGATGCCGACCACTTTATCGTCTTCGACCACCAGCAAGGCGCCGACGTTTTTCTCGGCCATCTTCATCAGCGCTTCGAGCACCATGTGATCAGGTTTGATCTGGTGCACTTCCTGATTTTTCTGATCTTTGAGCTTGAGCAGTTGGGCGACGGTCTTCATGGCGGTTACTCAGGTGTTGTCGTTGTTATCCAAGCATCGTAGACGCAAGCGCGCAGGGCAAGGTGGCAAAGCGGCAGATAGCACGCAAAAAACGTCATTTGCCGGGTTTTTCCGTGGTTGGCGCCGATTTATCGTCAGGGTCATCCCACGCAATGCCGCGTAGAATGCCCTTCTGATTCAATTCCTGAGGTTGCAGTGGTGGATTTACCGCAGGGCTTCGTCCTGACCCGGCATTGGCGCGATACACCGGCCGGCACCGAAGTCGAGTTCTGGCTGGCGACCGACGCCGGGCCGCGCCGTGTGCGCTTGCCGCATCAGCCGTCGGTGGCGTTTATTCCTGCCGAGCAGCGTGCCGTGGCCGAACGCCTGCTGCACGACGAAAAGAATGTCGAACTGCGGCCCTTGGCCCTGCAGGATTTCGAACATCGTCCGGTGCTGGGTTTGTATTGCCAGCAACACGGCCAATTGATGCGCCTGGAAACCACGCTCAACCGCAACGGTGTCGACGTCTTCGAAGCTGACGTGCGTCCACCAGAACGCTATCTGATGGAGCGCTTTATCACCGCGCCGGTACGGTTCAGCGGCACGCCTGATGCCGACGGCGTATTGCTCAACGCCCAGCTCAAACCCGACCCCAAATATCGACCGACGCTAAGGCTGGTCTCGCTGGACATCGAAACCACCGAAACCGGCGAGTTGTACTCGATCGCCCTCGAAGGTTGCGGCGAACGTCAGGTGTACATGCTCGGTGCGCCGAATGGCGATGACAGCATCGTCGACTTCGACCTTGAATACTGCGACTCACGCACGATCATTCTGAAGAAACTCAACGACTGGTTCGCCCGTCACGATCCCGACGCGATCATTGGCTGGAACGTCGTGCAGTTCGATCTGCGCATCCTCCACGAACATGCGCGGCGCCTCGGTGTGCCGCTGAAGCTCGGCCGTGGCGGCGAAGAGATGCAATGGCGCGAACACGGCAGCCGCAATCACTACTTCGCCTCGGCGGCGGGGCGGCTGATCATCGACGGCATCGAATCCCTGCGTTCAGCGACCTGGAGCTTCCCTTCGTTCAGCCTGGAAAACGTTGCGCAGACCCTGCTCGGCGAAGGCAAAGCCATCGACAACCCGTACCAGCGCATGGACGAGATCAACCGCATGTTTGCCGAGGACAAACCGGCGCTGGCCAAGTACAACCTCAAGGATTGCGAACTGGTCACGCGGATCTTCGCCAAGACCGAGCTGCTGACCTTTTTGCTGGAGCGCGCCAGCGTCACTGGATTGCCGGCAGATCGCAGCGGCGGCTCGGTGGCCGCGTTCACTCATCTGTATATGCCGTTGATGCATCGACAGGGTTTTGTCGCGCCGAACCTCGGCACCAATCCGCCGCAGGCCAGCCCCGGCGGATTTGTCATGGACTCGCAACCGGGCCTTTATGAGTCGGTGCTGGTGCTCGATTACAAGAGCCTTTATCCATCGATCATCCGCACCTTTCTGATCGACCCGGTAGGCCTGATCGAAGGCTTGCAGCACCCGGACGATACCGACTCGGTACCAGGCTTCCGTGGTGCCCGATTCTCGCGCACCCGGCACTGCCTGCCGTCGATCGTCTCGCGGGTTGCCGAGGGCCGCGAGACCGCCAAGCGCGAGCACAACGCACCACTGTCGCAAGCGCTGAAAATCATCATGAACGCCTTCTACGGCGTGCTCGGCTCCAGCGGTTGCCGCTTCTTCGATACGCGGCTGGCGTCATCGATCACCCTGCGCGGTCACGAAATCATGCTGCGCACGCGCAAGCTGATCGAAGAGCAGGGCCACGCGGTGATCTATGGCGACACCGACTCGACTTTCGTCTGGCTGCGTCGCCCGCACGGACAGGAAGAGGCGGCGAATATCGGTCATGCGCTGGTCAAGCACGTCAACGACTGGTGGCGCGCGCATGTACGTGATGAATATGGCCTGGAAAGCGCCCTCGAACTGCAATTCGAAATTCACTACAAACGCTTTCTGATGCCGACCATCCGCGGCGCGGAGGAGGGCAGCAAAAAGCGTTATGCCGGCCTCGTCACCCGCGCCGATGGCAGCGATGAAATGGTCTACAAAGGCCTGGAGACCGTGCGCACCGACTGGTCGCTGCTGGCCCGGCAATTTCAGCAGGAGCTCTACGAGCGGATCTTCCAGCGCAAGCCCTATCAGGATTATGTGCGCGACTACGTGCGCAAAACCCTCGCCGGGGAATTCGATGATCGCCTGGTCTACCGCAAACGCCTGCGCCGCACTCTCGACGATTACGAGCGCAACGTGCCGCCCCACGTGCGCGCCGCACGGCTGGCCGACGATTACAACGCGCAACACGGGCGCCCACGGCAATACCAGAATGGCGGCTGGATCAGTTACGTCATCACCCTGGCAGGTCCGGAGCCTTTGGAAGTGCGCCGCGCAGCCATCGACTACGACCACTACATCACCCGCCAACTGCAACCGGTGGCGGATGCGATTCTGCCATTTGTCGACGACGATTTCTCAACCCTGATCGGTGGGCAACTGGGCCTGTTTTGAGTCGAGCAGTTGCAGCGTCCATTCATCGAGAATGCCGTGAAAGTAGCGTTCCAGCGCCTGACTGAACACGCTGTCTTCAGCGCAAAACTGAGCGAACAGCGTCATCGAGGAATGAAATTTCAGGTCATCGGGATGACCGAAAATCTCCGCGATCGAGCGCTGTTGAACCTTCAGCACTAGCTGCGTGCAAGTACGCAGCCGTGCGCCGAGCAACTCATGGGCCAGATAAGCCAGGGCTTCGTCGGCCGAACCGATAGCGAAGCGCCGGGACATTTCACTGCCGCCCAGGCCGGCGAACTGCGGAAAGACAAACCACATCCAGTGGCTGCGCTTGCGGCCCTCATCGAGCTCGCGTTGCACGCGCTCGAACACCGGGTCCTGAGCCTGGATAAAACGTTGCAGGTTGAACGGGTCGTACTGATCAGTGCTTCTCATCGCGAAGCCCTCGCCAGCCGCTGGCTCAAACCATGGCCAGCCGCTGCTTGCGTTGTGGCGCTTGAAACACCTGGTCCAGCGCCGCCAGATCCCCGGCCTCCAGTTGCAGTTGCGCGGCTTGTGCATTGAGTTGCACGTGTTCGGGTCGCACAGCCTTGGGAATCGCAATCACACCATCCTGACGCAGAATCCACGCCAGCGAAACCTGTGCGGGGGTTACGCCATGACGAGCGGCAATTTCATTCAGCACCGGTTCAGCCAGCATCGCGCCGCCCTGGCCGATCGGACAGTAGGCCATCAGCGGCAGGCGTTGGTGTTGGCACCACGGCAGCAGATCGAACTCGATGCCGCGCTCTTCGAGGTTGTAGAGCACCTGATTGGTCGCGCAGGCGGAACTGGAGAGTTCTTCGAGGTCCTCAACATCGAAGTTCGACACGCCCCAACGGCCGATCTTGCCATCCTCGCGCAGGCGTTCGAAGGCCTCGACGGTTTCTTCCAGCGGATACTGGCCACGCCAATGCAACAGATAGAGGTCGATGTAATCGGTATCGAGCCGCCGCAAACTGCGTTCGCAGGCTTGCGGGATACCTTTGCGGCTGGCGTTGTGCGGGTAGACCTTGCTCACCAGAAACACCTGATCGCGCAGGCCGGCAATCGCTTCGCCAACGACTGATTCGGCACCACCCTCGGCATACATTTCCGCCGTATCGATCAGGCTCATGCCCAGCTCGATCCCCGTGCGCAGCGCCGCCACTTCACGCTTGTGCGCCGAGCGGTCTTCGCCCATGCGCCAGGTGCCTTGGCCAATGATCGGAACCTGGACGCCGGCCAGTTCGAGGGTACGCATGCAAACCTCCTTGCTGAATGTGTCGATACCTTTTAGTGGGCAGCAGGATAGCTCAGGGGTTCCTTCATCTATCCGTACAAGTGCGCAAGAAGTTGCGCAGTGCTTTGCCTGTTTTCACCAGGGTAGGCCTCTGCAGGCCGCGTAGCTCGTGGCCTGCAGCCAAGTGCGCAACTTCTTGCACACCACTGCGCAAGAAGTTGCGCACTTTCCCTTGTTTTTCATTGGCTTAGCGACAGGAAAGAACGAGCTGATGCGCTCAAGGCCTTGATCTGTATGGGTTGCACAAAAGCTGGCATGAACTTTGATGGCGCATAGCCATCCTTTTCAGGCAATGGTGCCTGTGAGGTATGTCTTTTCAAGCAAGGAGAGCACCCCCATGGCAACACCAGCGTACATGTCCGTCACTGGCGAAAAACAAGGCCTGATCACTGCCGGCGCGTTCACCGCCGACTCCGTTGGCAACACCTTTCAGGAAGGCCACGAAGACCAGGTCATGGTTCAGGCTTTCAGC
>NZ_VCNJ01000031.1 GCF_005938625.1 Pseudomonas fluorescens | reverse complement strand
GTTTGGCGAAGCCAACCACAGCGAGAGGAGGTGCAGCGAAGCAAACCGTAGGCGCTGCGCCCGGATCGATCCCGCAGCGAAGGAACCCCGAGCCCCAGCGAGCGGGCCGCACGTAGGAGCAAGCCTTTTTGGTTACTTTTTCGGCGTCTGGAAAAAGTGACCCGCCGTAAGGGCGGAACCCTAAGCCGTCATCACCCAAAAAACGGATATACACCCAAAACCCCAAGAACATGGTCGGCCCAGAGGCCGCCAAGACAACCCCAAGCCAGAAATGTTAGCGTGCTTGGTATCAAGCCCGAACAAGAGCCAACAACGATGAAAAAGACTGTCCTGGCCTTCAGCCGCATCACCCCGCCCATGATCGAACGCCTGCAACAAGAATTCGACGTCATCGTCCCCAACCCAAAGAACGGCGACATCAACGCCCAATTCAACGAAGCCCTGCCCCACGCCCATGGCCTCATCGGCGTCGGCCGCAAACTCGGCCGCGCACAACTGGAAAACGCCGCAAAACTCGAAGTGGTCTCAAGCGTCTCCGTCGGCTACGACAACTACGACCTCGACTACTTCAACGAACGCGGGATCATGCTCACCAACACCCCGGATGTGCTCACCGAAAGCACCGCCGACCTCGCCTTCGCCCTGATCATGAGCAGCGCCCGCCGCGTCGCCGAACTCGACGCCTGGACCAAGGCCGGGCAATGGCAAGCCAGCGTCGGCGCCCCGCTGTTCGGTTGCGACGTCCACGGCAAAACCCTCGGCATCGTCGGCATGGGCAACATCGGCGCTGCCGTCGCTCGTCGTGGCCGCTTCGGTTTCAACATGCCGATCATCTACAGCGGCAACAGCCGCAAGACCGACCTGGAACAAGAACTCGGCGCACAATTTCGCAGCCTCGATCAACTGCTCGCCGAAGCCGATTTCGTCTGCCTGGTCGTGCCACTCAGCGACAAGACCCGCCACCTGATCAGCCACCGCGAACTGGCCCTGATGAAGCCAGATGCAATCCTCGTCAACATCTCTCGCGGTCCGGTAGTCGACGAACCCGCACTGATCGAAGCCCTGCAAAACAAGCGCATTCGTGGCGCCGGCCTCGACGTCTACGAAAAAGAACCGCTGGCCGAGTCGCCGCTGTTCCAGCTCAGCAATGCCGTGACCCTGCCGCACATCGGCTCGGCGACGAATGAAACCCGAGAAGCCATGGCCAATCGTGCACTGGCCAACCTGCGTAGCGCCCTGCTCGGCGAACGCCCGCAGGATCTGGTCAACCCGCAAGTCTGGCGCGGATAAAAAACACGGGCAAGTGCGCTATCGCACTTGCCCGTTAGTTATGCCTTACACAACTTGAAATTGAACAACAAAGCCAATTAAACAACAGCATTATAAGCTCTGCCTGCCTGTCGAATAATCGACAAACGCTATGGAGAGCCAACACCTTGAACACCCTGACCACCGAAAAACTTATTCGTTACAGCAAAGTCATATTGATGGCTTACATCAGCTTCTTTGGCGTGCTGGTGATGATCCACAACTTTACCGACTACAACTCAAACTACACCTATGTGGCTCATATCCTGAGTATGGACACCACCACTGCCAGTGAAACCATCAAGTACCGAGCCATTGAATCACCGATGATCCATCACCGGATCTACTGGTTCATCATAACGCTGGAAGTCACGTATACCGTGCTGTGCCTGATAGGCACGTATCAGCTATACCGCCACATAAATGCGTCCGCAGAAGTATTCCACGAGGCAAAAAAGTTCTCGATCATGGGCATACTGGCGGCCATCTTCATTTATTACGTGTGCCTGCAAACTGTGGGAGTGGAATGGTTTGATATGGACACTTCGCAATCATGGAATGCCAAGGACTGGGCGCGACATATCGTTGATTTCATCTTCCCGGTGATGATTTACATCACCTTGAAAGTCGAGCGCTGAAGTTCAGCGCTCGTTTATTTCAAGCCAACTTTCCCTGCACTGGCGTTACCACCACTTTCGGTTTACGAAACACCAGCACATTACCCAGCATCACCAATACCAGACCGACCAGCGCTGGCGCTGTCCACTGATAACCTTCGGCAAACGCCGAGACGTTCAGCGCCACCACTGGAAACAACACCGTGCAGTAAGCCGCCCGCTCCGGCCCCATGCGCCCGACCAGTGTCAGATACGCGGTGAACCCGATCACCGAACCAGGGATTACCAAATACAGCAACGCACCGACGTAACGCGGGCTCCAATCCATGTCGAACGGAATACCTTTGACCAGGCACCACACCGACAACATCGCCGCGCCATAGGCCATGCCCCAGGCGTTGGTGGTCAGCGGCTTGAGACCGGCCTTCTGTTGCAGACTCGAGAGCATATTGCCCGCCGAGAAACACAAGGTGCCACACAACGCCAGCCCGAGACCGAGCAAGGTTTGCTGGCTGGCTTGATGCCCGGCCAATTCCGGCCAGAACAACATGCCCAGGCCGAACAACCCAAGTGCACCGCCCATCAGCACATTGCGCGCAATGCGCTGACCGAAAAACACCCGCGCATTCAGCGCATTCCAAAGGGTGGCGGTAGAGAACACCACCGCGACCAGGCCGCTGGGGATCCACTGACTGGCGGTCAGGAAGCACATGAAATTGACGCAGAACAAACACAACCCTTGAGCCACGCAGATCAAATGCCCACGGCGGTTCATCGGTTGCAGCCGGCGACTGAGCAGCAACAACGCAAACAGCACCAGCGCGGCGAGGCCGAAGCGATAGACGATCGACACCGGAATCGCCACCACGCCCAGTTGCCATTTCAGGGCAATCCACGTCGTGCCCCAGATCAGCACGGTCAGCAAATACAACGACAGGTTCATGGCACACACTCCTCGATAGGCCTTGAGTATCTGCCCACGCTCGCTCTGCGCACTTGCAGAATCTTGCGCTTTTGTCTGGCGGCAGGCTGGCAGCGCGGCGCCTACGGAGTAGGATGCAAGGCGTTGAAGAGAACCGACCATGGCCGCCATCGATACACTGCAAGTCTTTCAAGCGTTGAACAGCTCGCCGAATGCGCGCCTGGTGCACAGCGCCGAGCTTGGAGACGGCTTGTCTGCCGCTTTGTGGACCAACCACCACGATGCGCAGGATTATGAAGCGCCGAGCCACCACACCCTGTCCTGCTACATCGCCGGTGGCACCGGCACATTCCGTCGCGATCAACCCGGTCAAAAAGGCGGGCCGGACAAGCTGTGCATCCTGCCGGCCGATCATGAATCGGGCTGGGTGATCAACGGTGATATCCGCTTGGCGCACCTGTATTTCAGCGCCGAACAATTTGCCCTTGGTTGCGTCACGCTGCTTGATCGCGAACCGCGCGAGATGCAGTTGCGCGAGCAGACCTTTCTCGAAGATCCGCAACAGGCTCAACGCTTCCGGCAGTTGCTGACGCTGAACTGGGACGAACCCGCCGAGCGCTTGCTGACCAGCAGCCTCGCCCATGAATTGATCAGCCACACTTTGCTCAGTCAGGTCGGCGCACGTCAGGGTTTGCGTTTGAAGGGCGGGCTCGCACCGCATCAGCGTCGGCAATTGGTGGAGTTCATCGACACTCAGTTGGCCGAGCCGATCAGCCTCGGACAACTGGCCGGGTTGTGCGCGCTGTCGGAATACCACTTTGCGCGGATGTTCCGGACGAGTTTCGGCTTACCGCCGCATCAATACGTGCTGGCGCGGCGCTTGAGTCGGGCACGGGAGTTGTTGCGCGGGACGGCGTTGCCGTTGGGCGAGATTGCGCTGGCGTGCGGGTTTGCCAGCGCGAGTCATTTCACTAATCGGTTCAAGCAGGTTTTGGGCGGGACGCCGGGGGAGTATCGGCAGGCGTTTTTGCGTTGAGCCCTTCTTCCCTCACCCCAGCCCTCCCGAAACGTCGGACCGCCCAGAGGGAGAGGGGGCCGACCGAGGTGTCTGGCGTTGTACATCGACCTGAATGACCGAGTCGATTATGGATTCGGTAAAGATCGATCACGTCGGCGCAGTTCTCCAATATCCCCCAATCAGTCCCCTCTCCCTCGGGGAGAGGGTTAGGGTGAGGGGCTTTTGATCTTGCCCTAGAACTCCAAAGTGCTCGACAGCGAAACCTGCCGCGAATCCCCCATCGACACAAAGAACCGGCTCGCCGCCGAGGTGTAGTACGTGCGATCAAACAGGTTCTTCACATTCAGCTGAAACTTGACCTTCTGCCCTTCGACTTTGGTGTCGTAAGTGGCAAACGCATCGGCCACGGTGTAGCTCGGCAGATCAAAATCATTCACCGCGTTACCCGCGCGCTCACCGACATAACGCGCCCCGGCGCCGACGCGCAACTGGTCACCACCGATCACGCTGCCGAAGTCATACACCGCCGACAACGAGCCGGAATTCTTTGCCACGTTCTGCAAGCGCTTGCCTTTGTAGTCCGGGTCTTCGGTCACTTCGGCATCGGTATAGGCGTAGCTGCCGATCATGCTCCAGTGGTGGCTCAACTGACCGGTCAGGTCCATTTCCAGCCCCCGCGAACGCACCTCACCGGCCGCACTGTAAATCGTCGTCGGGCCTTCGGAATTGGCCACCAGCACATTGCGTTTCTTGATGTCGAACAACGCGATGTTGCCGGTGACACGCCCCGGCATGTCCAGCCGCGCACCGAGCTCCCACGACTTGGCTTCTTCCGGCGCGATGCTGCCGTCGAGCACGGTGCTGCTGCCGCTCAGTGGGGCGATGGTGGAGTTGGGTTTGAACGATTCGGTGTAGCTGCCGTAGAACGACAAGGCGTCGATGTAGCGATACACCAGACCGGCGCGCGGCACCCATTTCTGGCCGTTGCTGTCGGTGTTGGCTTTGAACGGCACGCCTTTGCCGGCGTACTGGTCGTACTCCTGAAAGCGTCCGCCGGCGACCAGAATCCACTGCTCGTTAAGGTGAATCGAGTCCTGCATGAACACCGAATCGCTGCGCAGTTCATCGGTCTGCGCGCTGTCGGGGGCGCTGACGGTCGTGCCGGCGACTTCGCGCCCGTACACCGGATTGAGGTAGCTGAACGTGGTCAGGCTTTTCTGCCGGATCAAGTCCTCGCGGTAGATCTTGCGGTACTCGTCATCGACGCCGAACACCAGATCATGCTGCATACCCAGCACGTTGACCTTGCCTTCGAGGCTGGCGGTGGTGAACCGGTCGGTGCTGATCGCATTCTGGGTGCCGTCCATGCTGCGGGTCAGCGTGCCTTTTTTGGTGTCGATAGCGGTCACGCGGACCTGGCTGGCGTCGTAGGTTTCGCGGTTCCAGCTGTAGCCGAAGTGCGCTTTCCAGTCGTCGTTGATTTCGTGATCGGCTTCAAAGTGATACAGGTCCGAGCGGCCTTCCATGTTGTTGAACGGCTCGTCCAGACGCTCCTTGCGCGAGATGTCCAGCGGGTGATTGGTGCGCGGATCGATCAGCGTGCCACGGTCGAACGGCGTAAGAAATTCGCGGTGCTCGTAGGCGAACAACAGCTTGGTGCTTTCGCCGAACCAGGCCAGCGACGGGGCGATCAGGGTTTCACGGTGGGTGCCGAAGTTGCGCCAGTAATCTTCGTCTTCGTGGTCGAGCACCATGCGATAGGCCAGCCCGGAATCGCCCAGCGGGCCGGTGCTGTCGAAGGTGCCGCCGCTGCCATTCTTGCCGTCGCCGTAGGTCGAGCCGCGCAGGGTCAACGCATTGTATTGCGTCAGCTCAGGCTTCTTGCTGACCAGGTTGACCACGCCGCCCGGGTCTTGAATGCCGTACAGCAACGAGGCCGGGCCTTTGAGCACTTCAACACGATCGACGGTGGCGTTCATGCCGCGCCCCTGCACGATCGGCATGCCGTCGCGCATGATCGAGCCGTTGCGGTTGTCACCGAAACCGCGCGTCATCACCGAATCCTGAGTGCTGCCCAAGGTGTTGCCCTGGGTGATGCCGCTGACATTAGCCAGTGCATCATCCAGATTGCGCGGCGCCTGATCGCGGATGACCTGCGCTGGGATGACGTTGACGGTCTGCGGGATTTCCTGAAGCGAAGCTGATGAACGCATCACCGAACTGGTTGGCGGTGGTTGATAGCTCATCGACTCGTCGCGCGTCGAGGTGATGGTGGTGGCGCCGAGGGTCAACGCGCCTTCGGTGGGTTTGGGTTCCAGCGCCAGCGTGTGGCTATCGGTGCGGCGGAAGTTGAGGCCAGAGCCACTGAGCAAGCGTTGCAGTGCCTGTTCGGCACTCATCTGGCCATTGACTGCCGGCGCGGTGAGGCCGTACGGCGCTTCGTCGGTGTAGACCACGCTTTGCCCGGTGACGCGGCTGAAGTCGCTCAAGGCTTGCGGCAGCGGTTTGGCGGCCAGGGAAAAATTGAACTGTTTTTGCGCCTGGCTGCTGCCGGTTTCGGCGGCCAGAGACACGCTTATCGGCAGCAATGCCAATGCCGAAAAACTCAATGCCGACACGCTTAACCACTGTTTGACCGAACCCGATTTTGCCCTGGACTTCATGACTCAATGACCTGTGTAGAACCGCAACGGATGCGAATGACTCGCAGTTTCAGTCACTACACGGATGGGGTTCGGGTTTACCTCACCACAAATCTGAAAATATTTTTGCAGATCAAAAGATCGCAGCCTTCGGCAGCTCCTACATTGGAATGGGATCCCTGTAGGAGCTGCCGAAGGCTGCGATCTTTTGACTTTGCCTCAACGCAAAATTATCAGATGCCCCAACACCTGATGCTGCTCAAACCCCAACACCCCTTGCAGGGAACTGAGCACCGCTTGCGGATCCTTGCTCGGAAAACTGCCACTGACCTTGCGCGCCGCCAGCTCATCGTTGAGCAGCACAATCCGCCCCGGGTAATAGCGCCGCAGATCCTGCACCACATCGGCCAGCGTCGACTTGTAGTAAGTCAGCCAGCCCTGACGCCAGGCAAGTTGCGCTTCGCTGTCCACCGCGTGAAGCTTTTGCGCTGTGCCTTGGCCGTAAGCAACCTGCTGGCCAGCGGTGAGAATCTGCTGTTCGCCGTCGCGATCCGCCGTCACGCCAACGCGCCCGGACAACACCGTGACCTGCGCGCCATGCGGTTGCAGTCGCACTTCGAACTGCGTCCCGAGCACGCGCGCCTCGCCCTTTTCGGCCTCGACCACAAACGGCTCGCCGGTGTGCGTAACCGTGAAAAACCCGGCACCACGACGCAGCTGAACATGCCGCTCGCCACGGCTGAAATCCACGGCAATCGCACTGTCGGCATCCAGCGTTACTTGCGATTGATCAGCCAAGGTCACGGTGCGAATTTCTCCCGGCGCTGAAACGTAATCCGCGCCCAGATCATCGATCCAGCGCTGCGGCTGCCAGCCGGTGCCGAGGCTGACCATCAGCAACAGACACGCGGCCATTGCCAGCGCCCCCGACCAACGCAAAAGCTGCGGACGGCGCGGGCGATCCATCGCGTCGAGATAGCCCTGCAACGCCAAAGCCTCTTCATCGGCCAGCATTTGCGCCGGGCTTTCGCTCAGTTCCCAGAGCACCTGCGCCTGCGCGTAAGCCTCGGCATGCGCTGGATCAGCCCGTAGCCACTGGCTGAAGGTCAATTGATCGCCCGCGCTCGGCCGGTCATGCAACAGGCTCAGCCAGGCAAAAGCGGCCTGCTCCTGAGCAAGCGTCGGGGTGACGGAATCGGATGGTTTCACGGTGCTTTCCCTGGCAGGCGTGGCGCGGGGTCGCGCAGGCTGGCCTTGCAGGCCTCGAGGGCGCGCATCATATGTTTTTCCACGGCACTTTGGGACAGGCCCATGGCTTTGGCGATTTCCGCGTACTTGCGGCCGTGGATACGATTGAGCAAAAAGATTTGCCGGGTGCGCTCGGGCAAAGCGCGCAACGCCGCTTCGACATGCTTCAGATCATTGCCCGCTTCCAGCGCCGCTTGCGGTTCGCTGCCGTGGCTGTCCGGCGCGTCCGGTTGCCAGCCCTCGTTGACGCGCGTGCGCGTGCCTTCGCTGCGCAGATGATCGATGGCGATGTTGCCAGCGCAGCGCAGCAGATAGGTGCTGAGCTCTTCGACCTGCACCAACGGCCGCCGCCAGAACCGCAAAAACAGATCCTGCACCAGGTCCGCCGCCGTCGCCCGACAACCGACACGACGGTTCACCAGCGCCTCCATTTGCGAACGCTGAGACAGGAACACCTGGAGAAAATGCGCACGCGCCCCGCGCGGCTCGTCGTCGCGGGATTCAGGTGGCAGACCGATCAGCACTTCAGCACTGCGCCCATGCGGCGACCGGGCTGGCCAGCAGACTGACACCGGCCAGTGCCAATGCGAAGCGCGGGCGATACGGCAGCAGCAATACCAACGCCAGAGCGCTGAGCATCAGCACGGCGAACCAGTCGACCAGGCCGAAGCTCCAGCCATCGGCAGAAACGGCAGCCCACAGCGACAAGCCCAACAAAAACCACCCGGCCAGTTTCAGGCCCTGACGGCGACGCGTGGAAGGTTTGCGGCCGAGTAGTTCATCGTGGTGTCGAGGCATCGACAGGCACAACGCGGTGAATCCGGCGTAGGTGAGCAACAGGGCCAGCAGCATCAGTTAACCCCTTGCTCAAGAGTGATCGACCGTGGCGTTTCGCGACGTGGCTTTTTTACGCTGACCGTGTTGCCGGCGCGCTGCATTTTCCATGCAGCCCAGGCGAGGAAAAAACCTGTTGCGAGGCACGTCAGATCAAAACCGGCCAACGCCCAATCGCGTTGCAGCAAAACAACGCCGATATTCCAAGGGGTGGTCAGGGCATTGATCAGCGGCACCGCAACAAACAGTGCAGCGCCCAAAACAAGCTGTTCAACCCAGGCTTTGCGCCCCGGTCGTAACACCGCGTGCAGCACGCTCAAGCCCCAAGCGATGAAGAACGCGTTCACTTCCCAATCTGCGCGTCCGGCGAGATTCACCGGCAACAGACGATTGGCCAGGAAGAACACCGCGACCGCCGACACCAGCCCGGCCATGCTGGCGATGTTCAGTACTTCCACCAGCCGCAGTTCGAACGGCATCACGCCGCTCTTGGCGTGTTTAAGTTGACGCTTGCCTAGCCAGATCACCAGCCCGGTGCCGATCATCGCGGTGCCGGCCAATCCGCAAATGAAATACAGCCAACGCAAGAGCGGCCCGGCAAAGTGGCCCATGTGCAAACCATAGAACGCGCCACCCACCGCCATCGCCACCGGCTGCTCCGGTGTGCTGCCGAGCATCTGCCCGGTCGCACCGTTGAAGGTCACGGCGCGGCCGAAATCATGCACCACGCGATCACCAGCGCGCGACAGCACCACGGTGGCATTGGCATCTCCGGGATTATTCACGGACAGACGCGCCGTATGGCCGCCAGACCATTGCTCGCTGGCCTTGCTCAACAGCGGCGCCATGGCCGCCAACGGTGCCTCGATGTTGGCGCGTTCCAGGGTCTTCGACGCCGGGAAAACTTCGTCATAAAACGTGCGCACGTCACTGCCATACGACGCGACGATGCTCGCCGGCATGACCATCGACATGAAAATCACCAGGCTGCTGTAGGTGATCATCAAGTGAAACGGCAGCACCAGCACACCCACCGCGTTATGCCCGTCGAGCCAGGAGCGCTGGCCCTTGCGCGGGCGGAAGGTGAAGAAGTCCTTGAAGATTTTCTTGTGGGTGATGATCCCGCTGATCAGGGCGACAAACATCACCATCGCGGCAATGGTCGCCAGCCAACGGCCCCACGGATAAGGCATTTGCAACTGGAAGTGAAAACGGTAGAAGAACTCGCCGCCCATGCTTGCGCGGCCCTGTACTTCGGCGCCGGTTTGCGCGTCGAGGGTTTTCGATTCAAAGCGCCCGCGCTCGCCGGGATTGGCCGGCGCTTGTTGCCAACGCACGGTCAGGCCGGGATCTCGGGCATCAGGCAAATCGATCAGCCAGCGTGAAGCGCCCGCCGCGTGTTGCTGCAGATAATCCTGGGCCAGCGTCAGGCTGGTCTCGGCGCTCACCGACCGCGCGGGGATCTCCGGCTGCATCCAGTGGCTGATTTCATCTTTGAAATACGCCAGCGTCCCGGTCAGAAAAATCGCGAACAGCAACCAGCCGAACAGCAGTCCGGTCCAGGTGTGCAGCCAGGCCATCGCCTGACGAAAGCCCTCTTTCATGCCAGCCCCAGCCCACGCGCCGCACCGGAGATGGTCGCCAGAATCACGCTCGGCACCAGCAAGCCAACCCAGGCCGACCACGCCGTGCGACAGGCAAAACACCAAAGCACCGCCACCAGATAGACCAGAAAGGAAATGGTCATGCCGGTCACCACCGCTTCGGCTCGGCTCAACGGCAGCCACAGCGTCAGGGTGACACTGGCCAGCGCCGCGACGAGATAGCCGCCAAATACCGCGGCCAGCACCCGTGAGGTGACGGCCAGACGATAGGACATGGGAAGTGTGGCGAGTTTGCCTTTCATGTTTCGACCCTGAAACGAAAAACGTCCGACCGATAAGCCGAACCTTGAGGCGAACAATATTAATGATAAATATTCTCATACGCAAAAGCATCTGATTGCCGGTTGAGCATTTCGCCCCCTACAATGCGAACAGTTCTTGTTCTCTAACGTACTCTCTACCGCGTCAAAAAAGCGCCCGGAGTCCACCGTTGTCGTCCGTCCATCCCGTCGAATCGCTCTATCAGGCTCATCACAGCTGGCTTACCGGCTGGTTGCGGCGCAAGCTCGGCTGCCCGGACAGCGCGGCGGATCTGGCCCAGGACACCTTCATCAAAGTGCTGACCGCCCGCGAGGCGCCAGTGATCATCGAGCCACGCGCCTTTCTGACGACGTTGGCCAAGCGGGTCCTGTTCAATCATTACCGCCGTCAGGATCTGGAGCGCGCCTACCTCGACACACTGGCGCAGATGCCGGAAATGGTCGCGCCGTCGGAAGAAGACAAGGCGATCATCCTGCAAACCCTGATGGAACTGGATGAGTTGCTCGACGGTTTGCCGCGTCAGGTCAAACGCGCTTTTTTGCTGGCGCAGGTCGATGGCCTGACCTATCCACAGATCGCCGCCGAACTCGGCATCTCAGTGGCCACGGTCAAGCGGCATCTGAATAAAGCGGCGATGCGCTGCTACTTCGCCCTATGAACCGCACACCGGATTTCTCCTCACAGGTGGCGGAACAGGCCGTGCAATGGTTGATGGAAATGCAGCAAGGCACGCTCTCGCCGCGCCAGCAAAACGCCTGGCAACAATGGCTGGACGCGCACAGCGAGCACCGGCGGGCGTGGGAGCATATTCAGCGGGTCAACCAGCGCTTGCGCGGTGTGTCTTCACCACTGGCGCACGCGGCGTTGAACGGGCCGAAGTCCGGCAGTCGTCGTCAGGCACTGAAACTGCTGCTGATTCTCGGCGCCGGCTCGGCGGTCACCTGGGGCATGCGTGAGCACAATCCATTGCCGTCGCTGCTCGCCGATTTCCGCAGCCCGATCGGGCAACGGCGCAAGGTGGCACTGGGTGCCGGCGATCAGTTGCAACTCAACACAGCCAGCGCAGTGGATGTCGACACTTCGGCGCGACTGATCCGCTTGCTCGAAGGTGAAATCCTCCTGACTGCCGCGCAATCCTTTGAGGTGCACACGGCTCAGGGCCTTTTGAAATCTCAGGGCGCACGCCTCAATGTGCGCCAGTTTGCCGATCGCACGCAGGTCGCGCTGTTCGAGGGTCGCGTCGAACTGAGCAGCAATGGACGCACGCCGATGTTGCTGCCGCTCGCGCGTCAGTTGAGTTTTACTTCGACATCTGTCAGCGAAGCCAAACCGCTGAACGCCAACAGCGGGGCCTGGGCCGACGGCATGCTAGTGGCGGCGCACATGCGTCTCGGCGATTTTCTCGATGAGCTCGGCCGCTATCGTCGCGGCCAGCTCAATTGCGCCAGGAACGTCGCCGACCTGCTGATTTCCGGAACTTACCCACTGGACGACAGCGAGCGGATTCTCGATCTGCTGGAAATCAGTTTGCCGGTGAAGGTGAAGCGCTTTACTCGCTACTGGGTGAGCGTCGAAGCACGGGTTTAAGGAGCAAGATCAGAAGATCGTCCGATCGCGGCCCGAGCCTTCGGCAGCTCCTACAGGAGATATGCATTCCACATGTAGGAGCTGCCGAAGGCTGCGATCTTTTGATTTAAAAATAAATGAGCCGTTTTTCAGATCTGGCGTGACAGAGAAGGAAAGCCCCCTTGATTCAACCTTCTCAGGATCATTCACATGCACCCCACCCGCCTCACGCCACTGGCCCGCAGCCTGCGCAATCTCGTCCTCGGCGCCAGTCTGAGTTTCAGCGCCCTGCCCGCCGCAGTGGCTGCCGATGCCAAGGCCTATCACATCGCGCCGTCGTCGCTGGAGAACGCCCTCAACCAGTTTGGTCGCGAAGCAGGCGTGTTGATTTCATTCGGTTCGCAAGTCACCAACGGTGTGCAAAGTCGGGGTCTGGAAGGCAGCTACACCGCAGAACAAGGTTTGAATGCGCTGCTCGAAGGCACCGGTCTGCAAGCACGCGCCGAGGGCAACAATGCGTTCAGCCTGCAACCGGTGGCGGATGCCGCGCTGGAGCTGGACACGTCGAAAGTCGTCGGTGACTGGCTCGGCGACGCTGCGCAAATCAATGTGTTTGAACATCCCGGTGCCCGTGATGTGATCCGTCGCGAAGAGTTCGAACGTCAGGGCGCAACGCAGGCCCGTGATGTGCTCAACCGTATCCCCGGCGTCAACGCCCCGGAAAACAACGGCACCGGCAGCCACGACATGGCGCTGAACTTCGGCATTCGTGGCTTGAACCCGCGACTGGCCGCACGCTCGACCGTGTTGATGGACGGCATTCCTGTGCCGTTCGCGCCTTATGGTCAACCGCAGTTATCGTTCGCGCCAATCAGCATGGGCAACATGGATGCCGTGGACGTGGTGCGCGGCGGTGGCGCCGTGCGTTACGGCCCGCAGAACGTCGGTGGTGTGGTCAACTTCGTGACCCGGGCGATTCCCGACGAGCCAACGGTCAAGGGTGGCTTCCAGACGGAAACCAGCCCATCGTCGAGCCACGACGGTTTCAAGACCAGCGCCAATCTACTGGCCGGCGGCACTAACGCCAATGGCCTAGGCGGTGCGTTGCTGTATTCCGGAACCCGTGGTGGTGACTGGCGTGAACACAGCGACACCGAGATTGACGACCTGATTCTCAAGGGCAAATACCAGCTCGACGAAGCCAACAGCTTCAACGCCATGGCCCAGTATTACGAAGGCAAGGCTGACATGCCCGGCGGTTTGAACGTTGCCGACTACGACGCAGATCCGTACCAGTCGACCCGCCCGAAAGACCAGTTCTGGGGCCGCCGCACGATGTTCAACTTCGGCTATCGCTATCAGGAAGATCGCCGCGAGTTCACCGCCAACACGTTCTTCACCAAGACCCTGCGCAGCGGTTATCTCGATCAGGGCACATTCCTCTCGCTGTCACCGCGCGAGTATTGGGTGCGCGGTCTGGAAACCCGTTTCGCCCAAGGCTTCGACCTCGGCCCGACCAGCCATGAAGTCGGCGTCGGCTACCGCTACATCAACGAGGCTGGTCACGAACTGCGCTATCGCACGCCGATCAGCAGCAACGAATACCCGACCACCAGCAGCCGCAATGACCGCGACACCCGTGGCGGCACCGAAGCCAATGCGTTCTTTGTTGATGACCGCATCGACATCGGCAAATGGACGATCACCCCGGGCGTGCGCTACGAGATGATCGAGTCGCAACAGACCAACAACCTGACCAACGTCAAATACAAGGGTGACTACAACACCGCGCTGCCGGCGTTGAACGTGCTTTATCACCTGACTGACAGCTGGAACCTCTACGCCAACACCGAAGGCTCGTTCGGCAGCGTGCAATACAGCCAGATGCCCAACCGCGTAACCAGCGGCGAAGTGAAACCGGAAAAGGCGCGCACCTGGGAACTCGGCACGCGCTATGACAACGGTGCGTTGCGTGCGGAAATCGGCGCGTTCCTGATCAACTTCGACAACCAGTACGAAAGTAACCAGACCAACGATTCGGTGATTGCCCGTGGCGAAACCCGCCATCAAGGGATCGAGACCAGCGTCAATTACGCGCTGGATGACTTGAGCCCGGCGCTCGCCGGTTTCGATATCTACGCCACTTACGCTTATGTTGACGCGACCATCCGCGAAGACGGACCGAACAAGGGCAATCGCGTACCGTTCTCGTCGAAACACAAAGGCACGATTGGCGTCGGCTACACCGAAGGCCCGTGGAAGCTGAATCTGGATAGCAGCTTCCAGAGCGACCAGTTCGCCGATAACGCCAACACCTCGAAAGAAAGTGCTGACGGCAGCACTGGCAAGATCCCGGGCTACATGCTGTTCAGCAGCCGCGCCGGGTATGACTTCGGACCGCAGTTGTCGGATCTGAATGTAGCGGTGGGCGTGAAAAACATCTTCAACACGCAGTACTTCACACGTTCGTTTGATGACAACAACAAGGGCAAATATGTGGGTGAGCCGCGGACGGTTTATGTGCAGACTTCAGTAGCGTTCTGAGGATTGAAAAGCCCCTCATCGGAACGCCGCCCACCTAGCCCTCCCGAAACGTCGGACCGCCCATAGGGAGAGGGGATTGATCGTGGGATGCTTGCGAGGTACGTCGACCTGATTCTGCTCTGCCGAATCCATAATCGACTCGACCTGAAACTGCTTTGCCGAATCCATAATCGACTCGGTCTTTCAGGTCGATGTAGCCCGCAAGACACCTCGGTCGGCCCCCTCTCCCTATGGGCGGTCCGACGTTTCGGGAGGGCTGGGGTGAGGGTTCTCGGCTACAGTGAAATATCCAACCAACTTCACAAGGATCGTGAAGCATGCAAACCCGCCCCACCCTCGCCCAATTCGCTCGCCAGTTACGCATCAATCAAACTGACTGCGAGCATCTGCTCTGGCAAAAACTCCGCTCTCGCCAAATAGCCCATCTGAAATTTCGCCGGCAGTTTCCCTGCCCACCTTACGTGCTGGATTTTTACTGTGCCGAGCTGAAATTGGCGATCGAGCTGGACGGTGGTCAGCACTATGAAACACCGGGACTGATTCATGATCAGCGCCGGACTCACTATCTGAATCAAAAGGGGATTGAAATTGTGCGTTTCAGTAATCTTGAGGTGATCCAGCAGATGGACGATGTGCTAGAGCAGATCATAAGAATTGCGGCGAATCGAAAAATGCCCTCACCCTAACCCTCTCCCAGAGGGAGAGGGGACTGATTGCGGGATGCTTGAGAAATACGCCGACCTGATTCTGCTTAATCGAATCCATAATCGACTCGATCACAGGTCGATATACCTCTTCAGACACCTCGATCGGCCTTCTCCCGGAGAGAGGGGGACTGATTGCGGGATGCTTGAGAAATACGCCGACCTGATTCTGCTTAATCGAATCCATAATCGACTCGGTCTTCCAGGTCGATGCACCCCGCGATACCCCTCGGTCGACCCCCCTCTCCCGGAGGGAGAGGGCTGGGGTGAGGGGCCGCGATCTTGTGCCCTGCGCAAAAATTGCCACAAACAAAAACGGGCCTGCTTTCGCAGGCCCGTTCTCATTGGTTGGCTTATAAAATCAGCGTATCAACTGTTGATCGCTGCCTGTTCGTTCTCGTCAAACTCTTCCGCCAACAGCTTGTCATTGGCCTTGCCGGTGAATGGCACCACAGCGGCGCGGGGTTTACCTCGCAGTTTGCCAAACAGGTGCTCCAGTGCGTGCTCGAGTTTTTCGGCAGCGCCGTCGATCGCGAGCTCCAGCGAATCGGCCTTATGGGTCACGGAAATCGGTTGATGGCCTTTTGGCCGCGCTTCCAGCTGGCAGCGCAAGTCATGGGGACCTGGTTTGTCACCGTTCTCGTCGCTCAGGTGGACTTCGACACGGGTCAGGTCTTCTTCATAACGTTCGAGCGTGCTCTCAATGGTTGTACGTACCCACTCCTCCAGTCGTTGACTACTTTGAATATGGTTATCGCTGTTGACTTGGATTTGCATAGTTCATCCCTTATTTCAGCTAGCTCGTGAGAGGCCTTGAGTTGAATTTCCTGACCTCCTGGTTACAACAATCGGCCCGACCGGCGAACATTTCAACCCCTGAAAAAAGATAAATATTCATTCGCAAAAAAAGCCGGACAACCGGGCAAAGCACTGGTAAGGTCGGGAGTTGGGTCGCCTCGCAATGCTGCAAAATTTGCTCACAATTGCCCGTCGTTCAACGGGTGCAAACTGCGAAATATCCCCGCCTCTTCTACCAGCCAATCATGCACCGCACGCACCCCCGGATGGCTCAACGCCCCTGGCGCGTACAGCAACACGTAGCGTTTGTGATTCGGTACCGACAGGCCAAACGGCACAATCAACGTCCCTCGCTCCAGCTCATCGTTGAGCAATGTGCGTCGTGCGATTGCCACGCCCATGCCGGCAATCGCCGCTTCGATGGTCAGGTGATTGCGATTGAAGGTGTGCCCGCGCCGTACGTCGGCGCCTTCAAAACCGATCGCGTTTAAATAAAACTCCCACTCCGCGTATTCATAACTGCCGCGCCACGCAGTGATGTCATGCAGCAACGGGAAATGCACCAGATCTGCCGGCCCGTGCAACGGCGGACGCCCGCGCAACAAACTCGGCGCACACACCGGGAAAATCTGCTCGTCAAGCAAAGCTGTGGATAACAATCCCGGGTAACTGCCGTCGTTCAGATCGATCGCCAGATCAAAGTCGCCCTCGTGCAACGGCACGCTGCTGTCCTCGGCGACGAGCCGCAGCTGAATGTCCGGATAGCGCTGTTGCAGGCGTGGCAGACGCGGCGTCAGCCACTTGCTGAGGAACGACGGAATCGAGCGCACACGCAAAATCCCGCTGATCATCCCAGCGTCCAGTCGACGCAATTCTGCATCAATGCTGCCATACGCCTCATTGACGGTAATCGCCAACCGCTGCCCCTCTGCACTCAATTCCACACCGCGCGCGCGCCGATGAAACAGACGAAAACCGAGGCGTTCTTCCAGTTGCCGAATCTGCTGACTGACCGCCCCCGGGGTGATGTGCAGTTCCTCGGCACACCGGGTGAACGACAAGTGCCGTGCGGCACAGGAGAACACCTGTAGCCAGACATAGGTCTGGGCATGCAATTGACGACTCATCGTTTAGTCCTGCTAAAGGCTTACTTAGGAAGTTTCGTTAGTCACGTAGGACCGAGGTAGGCAGTATCGCCGACATTGCGCTCGTCCTACAAAAAATGGCAGCGATTCCTACTCCATTGCTTGTAAGGGTTTAGCATGGCTATCAGTGTTTTCGATCTATTCAAAGTCGGCATCGGCCCGTCCAGTTCCCACACTGTGGGCCCGATGCGGGCGGCAGCGACCTTCGCTCAAGCGCTGATTGATCAGCATTTTTTGAACGATGTGCGTCGTGTGGAAATCCGTTTGTACGGTTCGCTGTCGGCCACTGGTGTCGGTCACGCCACTGACCGCGCAACGGTGATGGGCCTGATGGGCGAATGGCCGGACAGCATCGATCCGGCGACCATCGATCCCCGCATTCAGCAACTGCGCGAGACAGGCCAACTGTCCCTCGCCGGGCAAAGAGAAATTGCCTTCAACTGGCAGCGCGATCTCCTGTTGCTGGATGAGAGCCTGCCCTACCACCCCAACGCCATGTCGCTGACAGCCTTTGGCGAAACCGCCGAGTTGTTCGAGCAGACGTACTACTCGGTTGGCGGCGGCTTCATTATCGAAGCAGCCGAGGCTGAGTCCGGCGTAGCGCCGGCCGGCGACGTGGTGTTGCCGTACGATTTCTCCAGCGCCGCCGAACTGCTGTCACTGTGCAAACAGCACAACCTGCGCGTGTCCGAACTGATGATGGCCAACGAACGCGCCTGGCGTAGCGACGCGGAAATCCGCCAAGGTCTGCTGCACATCTGGTCGGTAATGCGCGAGTGCGTCGAACAAGGCCTGCGCCACGAAGGCATCCTGCCCGGTGGTTTGAATGTGCCGCGTCGTGCAGCGAAACTGCATCGCAGCCTGCTGGAGATCGGCAAGCCGAACGTGATCAGTTCGACGCTGTCGGCGATGGAATGGGTCAACCTGTTCGCCCTCGCCGTCAACGAAGAGAACGCGGCCGGCGGGCGCATGGTCACCGCGCCGACCAACGGTGCAGCCGGGATCATTCCCGCCGTTCTGCACTACTACATGAAATTCAATCCGGACGCGTCTGAAGATGATGTCGTCGCTTTCTTCCTCGGTGCGGCCGCCGTCGGCATTTTGTGCAAGAAAAATGCTTCGATCTCCGGCGCCGAAGTCGGCTGTCAGGGTGAAGTCGGTTCGGCCTGTGCGATGGCTGCCGCCGGCCTTGCCGATGTACTCGGCGCCACCCCGGAACAATTGGAAAACGCTGCCGAAATCGGCCTGGAACACAACCTCGGCCTGACCTGCGACCCGGTTGGCGGCCTCGTACAGGTGCCCTGCATCGAGCGCAACGCCATCGCCGCCGTGAAAGCCATCAACGCCACACAAATGGCCCTGCGCGGCGACGGCAAGCACTTCATTTCCCTCGACCGGGTGATCCGCACCATGCGCGACACCGGCGCCGACATGCACGACAAATACAAAGAGACTTCACGGGGCGGCCTGGCCGTGAGCTGGGTGGAATGCTGAGGCGCCTTCCCTGACCGCCCCGGCAGACCGCACCCGACGGTCTGCCAACCGTGAGCCCGAGCAAAAATAATAACGAGGCGATACCGATGACCGATGTACGTACACCTGCTGCCGAAAATCCCGCTTTAGACCGTACACGCAATACAGAAACAGCCCACAAGGGCTGGAGCAAATTCGACACCACCTGGATGCTTGGGCTGTACGGCACCGCCATCGGTGCCGGGACGTTGTTCCTGCCAATCAACGCCGGTGTCGGCGGTTTCTGGCCGTTGCTGATTCTCGCGGTACTGGCCTTCCCCATGACGTTTTTTGCCCACCGTGGCCTGACTCGCTTCGTGCTGTCCGGGCGCTCCGGGGACATCACCGAAGTGGTCGAAGAACACTTCGGCATCGGTGCCGGCAAGCTGATCACGTTGCTGTATTTCTTTGCGATCTTTCCGATTCTGCTGGTGTACAGCGTGGCGCTGACCAACACCCTGAGCAGTTTCCTCGAACACCAACTGCACATCGCCCCGCCGCCACGGGCGATTCTCTCACTGGGTCTGATTCTCGGTTTGATGGCGATCGTGCGCTGCGGTCAAAGCGTCATCGTCAAAGCCATGAGCGTGCTGGTTTATCCCTTTGTTGCGGCATTGCTGCTGCTCGCGCTCAGCCTGATTCCGAACTGGAATGGTGCTTTTTTCGCCAGCGCCCAGGAAGCCATGCCAATGTCCACTTTCTTCAAGACAATGTGGCTGGCGATTCCGGTGATGGTGTTCTCGTTCAACCATTCGCCGATCATCTCCGCGTTCGCGGTTGATCAGAAACAACGCTACGGCGAGCAGGCCGAACGCAAAAGCAGCGGCATTCTCGCGGTGGCCCACGGCATGATGGTCGTCACGGTGATGTTCTTCTGCTTCAGTTGTGTGCTGGCGCTTTCACCGGCGGATCTCGCGGCAGCCAAGGCACAGAACATTTCGATCCTGTCGTACCTGGCCAACCACTTCCAGACCCCGGTCATCGCTTACGCAGCGCCGCTGATTGCGCTGGTGGCAATCACCAAATCCTTCCTCGGCCACTACATCGGTGCCAGCGAAGGTTTCCAGGGCATGATCGTGAAAAGCCTGCGCAGCCGCGGCCGTGTCATGTCAGCGAGCTGGCTGAACCGCGCGACCGCCGTGTTCATGATCCTCAGCTGCTGGGCCGTGGCGACCTTCAACCCAAGTATCCTCGGCATGATCGAAACCCTCGGCGGGCCGGTGATTGCCTGCCTGTTGTTCCTGATGCCAATGTACGCCATCCGCCGTGTACCAGCCTTGCGCCAGTATTCGGGCCAGGCATCAAACGTGTTTGTGGTGTTGATCGGCCTGATTGCACTGTCAGCGATCATCTACTCGGTTCTGCCCTGAAAACGCACCATAAAAAAAGGCGAGCCAAGCGGTTCGCCTTTTTTATGCCCGTGTTCATTGTTCGACAATTTTCCCGGCACAGCCCTTGCAAACTCCCCCTGTAGGAGCTGTCGAGAGAAACGAGGCTGCGATCTTTTGACCTTCATGACCGAAATCAAAACATTGAAGATCAAAAGATTGCAGCCTTCGGCAGCTCCTACATGAGTAACCAGGACAGGACACGGAATGGCCGGTGATCCGGTTTGGCGAACCAACCCGATCACGGCCGGTCAACAACTGCACGTTCAATCAGGCGGTGACGCATCATGGACAATCCTTTTCAGATCATTACCGATGCCTTCGCGCCGGACTATCAGATCAATCTGAGCATTCAGGGCCTGGACGGCAGCATCATGCTGACCCTGTCGAACAGCGGCCACATCGTGGCCAAACGCATGATCAGCGCCGAGCAGCGCAATGACCCTGCGCGCCTCAAGCGCCTGGTGCAAAGCATTCAATTCGGCATCGCAATCGAACAGGGCCACAGCGCCATGGCGATTCTCGAAGCGATGACCAGCGGCGACGGACTGACCCCGCCACCGCCACGCGTCATCGGCCAGCCCGGACAAGCGGCCGGGCTTTAAAGCTCGCCCTTCTCGACTTCCGGATGCTCGCTGGAACCGGCGCCAAGTTTGCGCTGCGGTTTCTCGATCTTCACCGAAGGAAATTGTGACGAGGCGTAACGCACCACCAGAATCGAGAACGCCAGCAGCAGAATCCCGCCGCACAGGTAGATGATGCCCATGTCCGGCGGGTTGTGGTGCGAGACATTGGAGATCAGCAAACGGGTCAGCGCGGTGATCGCCACGTAGATCAGAAAGCGCACCGGCATGTGGTTGGTCTTGAAGTAAATCCCGACCATCGCACCCAGTTCGAGATAGATGAACAGCAACAGAATGTCATCGATCTTGATGTGGCCTTCCTCGAGCATCCCGAGAAACTCCATCACCGCCGCCCACGCCGTCACCGCACCGATGGCAAACAGCGCCAGATAGTGGAAGGTCTCGACGAACAGGTTGCCCAGGGACTCGGCCAGTTGATGCACGTTCTGCCGCAGTTTCTCGGCCCAGTTGATTTTCACGATGATGTTCCTTAGCTCGAATGCGAGCGGATGATGCGTGTTGGACGTGACGGTTTCTGCACGCCTGTTTTCATGCAGAAGCTTTCATGCAGAAACGAGGCCACGCCATCATGGCGAGCACCGGCAAAACCCGCGCCGTGGCGTTTGGTCGCACCGCCACTGCTTTCGTCGGCAGACAAACCCTGAATCCGGTCTACATTAAAAAGCCACTACCCAAAGCGCAGAGTTTCGCTTATTCTTTTGGCTGTATATAGATACAGTACTCTCAAGCAAACCTGCCGATGCAAACGCAAGAAATTTTGCGCGACGGCAGTTGCAGCGCTCATGGCCAACGGTGAGCAATTGTTGTTTGAAAGTGAAAAAACGGGGACGACTCCCCTCAATACTGCACCTGATGACGAGGCCAAAAATGGCTGTTGAAACCCTGTATCGCAGTACCCGCGACTTGGAGACTACATTCGTGGATCGTAAGCTAGCTGATGCACACGACCAAATGCTCGAACTGGCAGAGTCATTGACTGAAGTTCTGCTCAAGAACGTAGTGGGTCTGACCGAGAAGCAGGCTGAAGACGCCAGTATCTACATGGCGAAAAATCGAGCGGTGTTCGCGGCTGCTTTCAAAAATAATGCGGGGGCTTTGACAGAGCTCACTCAGTTGAATGGCGAGGCAAACTGACTCTTTTTATCGAATCAGATTTTTCGGCAGGCCATTTCTTCATGCTCTGGCGCACGTTAGGGCCGCTCTTATTGAGCGGCCAACGAGCGCGACGGGAAACAACAGATACGCGTCTACAGGTGAAACGCCCGTTGAATGTACATCCTGCTCTCCTTACCGGACCGGCTTGCAGTTCAATGCAAGAAGCAGACGGTAATTGAAGCATTCTCGCCTGCCACTCGGTCTCCACCTCAAATCACAGAAAAGTCCTATCCCCACGAACTCTTGGATAACATTTTTGCGGTATCGAATACTTTATTGCCTATCACTGTGCGGCGGAACTCGATAATTCTCTGCGTTTCAGCGTCGGAGAAAGACTCGGCAAAATCGGCGCAAGACTCTATCAATTCGTTCGACTTCGAGAAAGCCGGCGAGTTATCCAGCGTAGATCCGAAAGCAGTAAAGACGTCTCTCAAGAACTCAACCAACTCTACAAACTTATCTTGCAAGGAATCAACCCCGCTTGATTTATAAACAAGCTCAGTATACCGCGCCACTATGCCATCGTAATCCGAAGGCAGTTTTTGCAAATATGTCAAAAGCCACTTACGGCGAAAATTCGTATTGAAGTGCAAATGCGTCAGCGCCTGCATCTGCACAGTTACGTACTCACGTGCTAAATCATAAGCGCGTAAAATGTCTCCCGACATATACACCCCGGCAATATCCTTGAAGTCCTCATAGGACCCCGCCAGAGAATTGAATCGCATAAAGCAATAAGACGGCAGATGAAAAGAATCGACTAAAGACGCCAGATGCTCATGACCTACAAGCGGAGTTGCCGTCACAATATTATGTACTAGCCTGGATGCCTTGAATGAAGGAATATTCATCCCGGGAGACAATCCGAACCGAGCCGATTCGAAAGAGTTCCGATTCACGCCTTTGATAAGACAATCTATCTCTTCGGCAGTCCAGTATTCCACTTCTATATTTAATTCATATTCGGGCAAATAGTCATAGGTCGACACAGATTTTCCGGAGAATGAATCCACACTTGAAAACTCTCGCACAAGATCGTGACTTGCCTCGAACTCCGTTGATAGTTGCAGCTTGTTTTTTTTGAGAACATACACATCAAGATCAGACAGCAGGTTCCCTATACCTTCAATCAGAGATCCTGACAAAAAAATCAAGTCGCCTTCTTCGTAGGAGATTAAACGAAGAATTTCCAGGACGGGTATGGAAACTTCCTTTCCGATAACACTTATCTCGATCAGTTCACTGCACCAGGCCTCGGTAAAGCAATCAACTCCAACGACTTCCGTAGGCATCCCAGGCCTCCTGACTTGTGAACTCTTCACCCAGTTTGTAGTACGAAAACAATTCCTGAGGAGTGAAGACCAGTTCAATCTGAGCGTTAGCGTCTTCTACGCTGTCAGCACGATGAATGACATCGGCACCGGTCCACAAGGCGAAAGACTTCCTTATGGAATTGGTAGTATCCAGTTCCGGCGATCGTGAAGGTCCGGATATATCAAATGCGGACTTCACGGCTTGATGTCCTTCCAGTACCAATGCAACAGAAGGCCCTGAGTTCATTAACGCGTAAAATTGATCGTGAAAAACCTTGCCTTTGATAGAAGGATAAAGACCGTAAAAAATATCGTCGGTCATCTGGATCATTTTCATCGCAACAAACTTGAAACCACACGATTCAAATCTAGACACGATATTTCCGACCAGCCCCCGGTGTACAGCATCGGGCTTTACAAGAATAAAAGTGCGATTTCGAGACATATGAAAAACCTCTAAAATTCAAGAAAACTGATGGGCGATATTATTCAGAATTCTGACAATTTCGGAAATGGATGACTGACTAATTTCCGGATGCACTGGAATGGTTGCACAAGATCTGATGCACTCAATGGCGTTCGGCAAATCCAGTTCACTCGCATGAAACAGTTCTTTTTTGTATTGAGCAGCACCATAAGTATTAAAGTCGGTGAGCAGTCCGGCACGTTGCATTTGTTCTTGAATTTTTTCAGGCTCGCCGGCAACAGGATATAAAGCCAGCAAATAATAGTTTGGTTTACTGCCTGCAGATGTCTGTAGTTCTTTCCAGAACCCGCCTTCGACGCCCTTCAATATCTGCGCGGCGGTTTCCGTACGTAGCAAAATCTGCTGTTGGGCACTTTCTATACGAGAAATGCCAAGAGCTGCCTGTAACCCCGAAAGTTTATAATTGGGCCCATACTCAAACCCCTTCATACCACCGAGTCGAGAAAACTTCTTCAAGCGCTCTGCATCATGAGGACTTTTACACAAAATGAACCCACCCTCCCCCGTGGAGAGCAGTTTCCTATCATGGGTAGAAAAACATCCGAAATCGGCAATGGTGCCGACTTTGCTACCACCGTCAATTGTCAAAAATGACTGTGCAGCATCTTCAATCGTCTTGATTCCTTTCGACCGACAAAAATCGATGGCTTCCTTGCAGTCGGCAGAGTATCCCCACAACGGCAGGAGTATCGCTGCTTTCGTATTTTTAGTTATTGCGTCAGCAAGGGTGTCGACATGTATGCGCAGGGAGTGAATATCCTGGGTGTCGACGAATACCGGTTTTGCACCTACAGCCAAGACAGGCAGTATCGTCGGGATAGGAGCAACACCAGGCACCAGCACTTCATCACCCGGCCCCACTCCACTAGCGACCAATGCTGCGTGCAGTGCTGCAGAACCAGAACTGACGGCTACGCAGTTGAGCCCGTCGAACAACGCCGATAAATGTTCTTCATAACGGCGAACCACCTCGGCGTTCCCCGCCAACTGACGTTGTTCGAGAGCCGCTGACAACTCGACAAGATCTCTGAAAGATGGAGGCGTCAGGTATTTTTCTTGGATGCTCATTAAAAATCCCTTTGTTGACACCGTGGACTGGCATCGTGATTAACACATCTATTGATTAGTGGCGTAGAAACGCAGCAACCAGCGGCGCCTGGCAATCATGCTGTCCATGTTTGGAGCTGCAGCACGGCCATGGACGGCTCTGTGATTATTGATCAGCAACAGGTCGCCCGGATTTAACTTCAGGTTAAATTCGGCCGTGGGCAAAACCCTCTTGAACTCGGTTAGCGCACTTTCGGCCTCAGAACTCAACGCCCTGACCCCTGAATGGCTGAATCTGACTAATTCACTTCCATCGCGACCCATTACTACCAAGGGTCTAGCAACAGTGTGGAGATCAAAATCAACAGGCATTTTCCAACTAGCCTGTATACCAATGAGAAATTCCGGCTTTTGCATTTGCAGCCAGGTTTTTTTTGACAGCCGACGTTTTAATTCACTCAACGTGTAAAGAGTCGTAGAAACGCCGGCGGGATTTCGAATACAAAAGAGTCCGATAACTTCCGGAATTATCAATTGGTTTGTGGCAGATTCGTGAGGCAAATGAAGGAAGGCTCCATCGGTATGCCCCCTCAACGCAGTCATCGACTTATGATCACTCCTTGCAGGGGTGATGTGCGTGAAAGCATGACCGTCATTTTCATAAGCCATGACGATGGGCTGTACAGAATGCGATTTAAGCCGTTCGCTAAGCCCTTCGAATAGTCGATGTAATAACGGCATTCCATCCAGAAGGTTTTCATATGAAGGATAGCAATCGATCAATCTGTAACTTGAATCAAAACGCGGAAGCAAAGCGTAGCCGACGTGCTTGAGCTGTAGCTCCACGTCCATTTTTGTTATTACAGTCATCCTGACGTACCAACTATGGGAAATTTGATACCCAATCCAAGTAGCAAATACAATCGATTTATACAGTATTCCAAGATAACGATGCACATCCATGTGCTTAATCCTGTCCTTCAATCAACCTTTGAAAGGGCGATTGAGTTATGCCTTGGCTGCAACACCGCCGCCATGACCACCGCCGCTGCTGAGGAAGGTAGTGGAGGCACTTACTGCTTTCTGTTCTTTGTCGGTCAGTACACGAATGGTCGCGTTCATAATATAGTCCTTTAGTTATTTAACGTCCGAAGTGGATTCACTTCCCAATCCAAGCTAGAGACCATTACCAAAGCTGTCAATAACTTTCTGAAATATTCAGAAATATTTTTGAATTTAAAAATTAAATTTGACTAAGATTCCCCAATGGCATGAGCATGGCCCTCATCGCGAATACTGGATGATTACGCAAAATATAAATAGCAGCTTGCGTTTATTAGACTTTCGCCATTCACACTGAAGCCACTTTCGCACTTTTCAGGGCTTTTCCAGCCCATTCTGCACCTATGCCACGGAAGGTATAAAATGCTCACTTCACTGCCTCTGCCATGCCTGCGCCATCTTCAGATCATATTTAGACAACACGTCAAAAACATGCGCCCAGCAAGTACGACATCCAAAATCTTCCAGTATGCGACCCGCCAGTCAATATAAGCACTGCTCTTATATTGACTGGCGGGTCGCCGTGCTTAAAGACTACTGACCCATGCCTCCAGGAATCAGCCC
>NZ_VCNJ01000030.1 GCF_005938625.1 Pseudomonas fluorescens | reverse complement strand
CTGGATTTTCTGGTGCTCAGATTTCCCGCCCCCCCCCAGTGGGATAATGATTTGTAAATCGGATCCCCTGTAGGAGTGAGCCTGCTCGCGATAGCGGTGTGTCATTCAGATAAAGTTTGACTGACACACCGCTATCGCGAGCAGGCTCACTCCTACAGGGGTTTTGTGGTGTCAGTGATTAATGCTCGGCCTTCAGGCTGTCGCGGAAAGCCTTGGGCGATATCCCCACCCGTCGTCGAAACAGGCGCGTGAAGTTGGTCGGATCGGAAAACCCCAACAACTCCGACATCTCATAAATCGTCATGCTGGTATAGGTCAGCAAGCGCTTGGCTTCCAGCAACTGCCGTTCATGCATGATCTGCAACGCCGGCTGCCCCGCCAATTCTCGGCAGGTGCCGTTGAGGTGCGACACAGAAATCCCCAACCGATGCGCGAGGTCTTCGACCTTGACGTGCTGGCGATATGTCTCTTCGACCAATTGAATAAAACCATTGAGGTATTCGCGCTGACGTTGCGGCCGCTGACTGGCTTTGTGCCGCACGATCGCCTGACGGCTGACCCAGACCATGATCACGCTGACCAGCGAATGCATGAGCATTTCTCGCGCCGGTTGGTGGCCGTTGTACTCGGCCTGCAACGCCGAGAACAGGCTGTTGAGGTAATCGCCGTCGTTGCCTGCCGGGTAGTTTTCTGCACTGGCCAAAGCATGTACCGAATCGCCCAGTTGCGCCTGCAGATGATTGATCAGCGGTGTGGCGAGGGTAACGATGAAGCCTTCGACGTCTTCGGAAAAACGAAAGCCGTGCACGGACAACGGTGGCAGCACTTGAATGGCCGGGGTGTCGAGTTGCGTGCGTTGCCCTTCGATCTCAAGCTCTGCCTGACCTTTGAAGACGAAGAGTAACTGGCATAAATCAGCATGACGATGGGGTTTGATTTCCCATTCATGTTCGCGACTGCGGGAGGAAATGGTTTCACAGTGCAGCAAGTCAGGGGTCGGCCAGTCCAGGCTTTCACCGTAGAGCTTGAACACTGGAATCGAAGGCAGCTCAGGCTTGTTCATCACTTCAATCCAGGCCTCGGGGTTGTGGGCGATAATCGCACCGATTGGCAGAATGTACAGGTATCGGCTCAGTTTTCACCTTCAATTGACAGACCCGCAAGGGAAAAATGCAAGCACTCGATCCATAAAAATCATTCACCGGTCTGGGCCGCGTGAAGCTTGCGAGTCATAAAAACAATGAAAACGCTGAAAACCCAAGTCGCCATTATCGGCGCCGGTCCGTCCGGATTGCTCCTCGGTCAGTTGTTGCACAACGCCGGCATCGACACCCTCATCCTCGAACGTCAGACACCCGATTACGTCCTCGGCCGCATCCGCGCCGGCGTGCTTGAACAAGGCATGGTAGAGCTGTTGCGTCAGGCTGGTGTGAGTCAGCGCATGGACGCCGAAGGACTGGTGCATGGTGGTTTCGATCTGGCCCTGGACGGGCGTCAGGTGCACATCGATCTGCACGCGCTGACCGGCGGCAAGAGCGTGATGATCTACGGCCAGACCGAAGTGACTCGCGACCTGATGGCCGCTCGTCGGGAGGCTGGCGCGCAGACTATTTATTCAGCAAGCAACGTCGTTCCTCACGGCGTGAAAAGCGACGAAGCTTTTGTCACCTTTGAAAAGGACGGCGAAACCTGGCGTGTCGATTGCGATTACATCGCCGGTTGCGACGGTTTCCACGGTGTCGCGCGACAGTCGATTCCGGCCGATTGCATGAAGGTCTTCGAGCGGGTTTATCCGTTTGGCTGGCTGGGCATTCTGGCCGATACGCCGCCGGTGCATGAGGAATTGGTCTACGCCCGCCATGAACGCGGCTTTGCCTTGTGCAGCATGCGTTCGGCAACGCGCACCCGTTATTACCTGCAAGTACCAGCGGATGAAAACGTCGATGACTGGAGCGATCAGCGCTTCTGGGATGAATTGAAAAATCGTCTGCCGGTGGCGCTTGCCGAGAAACTGGTCACTGGCCCGTCAATTGAAAAAAGCATCGCGCCGCTGCGCAGTTTTGTCGTCGAGCCGATGCAGTACGGACGGATGTTTCTGGTCGGCGACGCCGCGCATATCGTCCCGCCTACCGGCGCCAAGGGTTTGAATCTGGCGGCGAGTGACGTCAGCACGTTGTTCAATATTCTGCTGAAGGTTTACCGCGACGGGCGCACCGAACTGCTGGAAAAATACTCGGAAATCTGCCTGCGCCGAGTCTGGAAAGCCGAGCGCTTTTCCTGGTGGATGACTTCGATGCTGCACCGCTTCGATGATCACGATGACTTCAGCCAGCGCATCAGCGCCTCGGAACTGGACTACTTTGTCAGTTCAGAAGCAGGGCGAAAAACCATTGCAGAAAATTACGTCGGACTTCCTTATGAGGCTATCGAATAGCCTGCTACCGACTTACACTGGCGAGCATCCACCCGCGCGCGATGGCCGCGCGGGTCCATCACTGCCCGCAGGCTCGCCCGTGACCAATCTCAATCACCCCGAAACGCCCAAACCGGCCATTCGCAGCGTGCTGGTCGCGCTGATGATGGCGATCTTCCTCGGCGCGCTGGACCAGACCATCGTCGCCGTGTCGATGCCGGCCATTTCTGCTCAGTTCAAGGACGTCAGCCTGCTGGCCTGGGTGATTTCCGGGTACATGGTCGCGATGACGGTGGCCGTGCCGATCTACGGCAAGCTCGGCGACTTGTATGGGCGACGCAAACTGATGCTGTTCGGCATGGGCCTGTTCACCCTCGCCTCACTGTTTTGCGGCATGGCGCAAAGCATGGAGCAACTGGTGCTGGCGCGGATCCTTCAGGGCATCGGCGCTGGCGGGATGATCTCGGTGAGTCAGGCGATCATCGGCGACATCGTGCCGCCGCGTGAACGCGGGCGTTACCAGGGTTACTTCAGCAGCATGTACGCGGTGGCCAGCGTTGCCGGTCCGGTGCTTGGCGGGTACATGACCGAGTACCTGTCGTGGCGCTGGGTATTTCTGATCAACCTGCCGCTGGGCCTCGGTGCCTGGTGGGTGGCGCGACGTAATCTGCGTGGCCTGCCGATTCCGCAACGCAAACCGATCATCGATTATCTCGGCACCTTGCTGATGATCATCGGCCTGACAGCTCTGCTGCTGGGCATTACTCAGGTTGGTCAGGGTCATTCGTGGCGCAGCGGTGAAGTGCTTGGCCTGTTCGCTTGTGCAGTGGTGGTACTGGCGGTGTTTGTCTGGCACGAGCGCCGTGCTCGGGAGCCTTTGCTGCCGATGCACCTGTTCGCCAATCGCAACGCCCTGCTGTGCTGGTGCACGATTTTCTTCACCAGTTTCCAGGCGATTTCCTTGATTGTGCTGATGCCGCTGCGCTTTCAGACCGTCACCGGTGCCGGAGCTGACAGCGCCGCTTTGCACTTGTTGCCATTGGCGATGGGGTTGCCGATTGGTGCATTTTTCGCCGGCCGGCGCACGTCGATCACCGGGCGTTACAAACCACAGATTCTGACCGGCGCTCTGCTGATGCCGATCGCGATTCTCGGCATGGCGTTCAGCCCGCCCGAGGCGACGCTGGTCAGTGGTCTGTTCATGCTGCTCTGCGGTATTTCCAGCGGCATGCAGTTTCCAACGTCGTTGGTCGGCACCCAGAACTCGGTGGAACAACGCGACATCGGCGTAGCCACCAGTACCACCAATCTGTTTCGCTCCCTCGGCGGCGCAGTGGGTGTTGCGTTGATGTCGGCGCTGTTGCTGGCGTTGTTGCAGGATTCGAGTTTCGCTCATCTGGCGAGCAGTTCACTGATGAGCGAAGGGCATTCGGGTAATGTCTTGCTGGATGGTTTGAACGCCGCGCCGGGTGATGCGCAGAACGCCTTGCGTGCGGAATTGCTGGTGACGTTTCGGCATTTGCTGTGGGTGAGTGCGGCGGTGTCGTTGCTCGGGTTGGCAGCGGCGATTGCGATGCCGAACAACTTGCTGCGCGGGCGCGAGCACGGCGCCAAATAACCGCAACACCACAAACCCCTGTGGGAGCGAGCCTGCTCGCGAAAGCGGTGTGTTGATCGTTCCCACGCTCTGCGTGGGAATGCCTCAACGGACGCTCTGCGTTCGGCTTTGGATGGGATGCAGAGCGTCCCGGGCTGCATTCCCACGCGGAGCGTGGGAACGATCATCCTTCAAGGGCTGTAGTAACCGACGGCGACGAGGAAATGCCCGGCCTTTTTCAGATAGGCATGTTTGTCCTCGACCTTGCCGGTCACCGGGTTCTTCCAGCGGTATTCATATTCGCCCTCATCCTGCTTGCCGATCAGCGCCAGAATCGGCTCGCCCACCGGTTTGCCTTCCGGATCCTTGACCTTGCCGAAGTCGGTATTGATCAAGCGCAGATTGGTGCCGTGGGCGACGTAACGCTGAGTGTTCAGGTCGACCACGAACACATACAGGTCATCCTGCAAATAGCCCCCCTTGAGCGAATTGATCGCCGTCAACGTGCCCTTCTCGTCTTTGCCCAAATCAGTCGCCGCTTTGTCGAGCAATGCCTTGGCCTGCTCCGCCGAAGCTCGCGGCAAGTAATAACCGACCGCCAGAATCCGCTGGCCGATGCGCTGGTAATACACGTGCTTGCGCTCGACCTTGCCGTCGGCCCAGTTCTGCCAGCGGTATTCGGCCTGCTGGATGCCATTGCCTTCCGGCACTTTCAAGGCATCCTTGAAGGTTTTCTGCAAATCCGGGCCGAGCACCTCACTCACGTCACGGCCGATCAATGCCGACGAAGGCCCGCCGCTGGCGAGCATCACGCCTTTGGTATCGAGCACGAACACATAGCGATCCTTGTCGACGAACTCGCCTTGGCGGCTGAACGCGGCGAACGCCTTGTCACCGTTGTCGTGGTAATAGGCCAGGGCCTTTTCCAGCAAGGCGATGGCGGCCTGACTGTCATCCTTGGCGGTGGCGGCGCTAGCCTGGCCGAAACCGGCCAGTAACATCAAACAGAGACAGGCGATTTTTTGCACAAACCCCATGACGCATCCCTCGTTCTTTTTGGTGTTTCAAGAGCGTAGACGGCTTGGGGGCATGTATGGATATTCAGAGGGTTTCTGAACGTTTCGCGGATCCTGTGGTGAGGAATGGCTCCACCACAGGTGATCAGGATTCAAGGCCGGGAATTGATCTGCTGCTGCAAATTCTGAATCTGCGCCTGAAGGGTGTTGATGTTGCGGGTCATCTGAGCACGGAAGGCGTCGAACTCGGCGGTATTGCCGCCACCCTGCGCGGCTGCCGGGCGGTTGTCCTGCTCGCTTTTGAGTACAACGATTTCCTGCTCAAGACGATCGATCGCCGCGCTCGGGTTGCCCTGCTTCTTCAGTGCAGCGATATCGGCGCCGAGGCTTTTGAACTGAGCGTCAAAGGCCTTCAACTGGGCATCGACCTTGCTGGTGTCGGCCGGTGTGCTTTTCACCGTCGCCAGCTCAGCGCTCAAGGCTTTGACCTGTGCCTGCAACTGAGTGTTGGCGTTCTGCTGTTCGGTGGTCTGCGCGGTCATCTGCGCCAGGCGCTTATCGAGATCGCTGGCCTGCCCTGCTACGCCTTGCTGCTGTTTGCTCTGATCGAGCAGCTTGCCTTCGAGCTGTTTGATTTGCAGCTTCAGCGCTTCGCTGTCGCTGGTGACGTTGGATTGACTGGCCACGACCTTGCCGGAAATGTCCTGCAAGCGACCGGCCGCTTCTTCGCTGATCCGCGCGAAGCTTTCCTGGGTCGCGACCAATTGCTGCTCCATCAACGAGATCTGCTGGAAACTCCACCAGGCCAGACCGACGAAGGCGAAGAACAGCGCACCGACCAAGGCCCACAATGGCCCGGTGCTCGCGGCTTTGACCTTGACCACCGGCGGCGTGCGCGAGTGTACGGAGGTGCGGGCGGTGGTCGGAATGTCATCGTCGTCGAAGGTGTCGGCACGCAGGCTCGGGACATCATCGAAATCGTCGTGGGCATCATTACGCATGGACATTGAGGCAACCTTTGTGAAACGCGGTGATGGCTAAATGCTGCGAAGTATAACCGCCGCAGCCGCAGGGATTGACCCCCAAGCAGCTACACGGTTCATTGCCGCCCGGCCGAATCGTTTCAACGGATGTCCTGAGCTTTCCACCACGCGCAGAACTCATCCAGCGCCGACCACAGGCTGACTTTCGGATCGTAGTCCAGATAATGCCGGGCGCGGCTGATGTCGAGGGTGAAATTTTTTTTCATCACCTGCATGCCCAGGCGCGACAGGGTTGGCTCCGGACGTCCGGGCCAGAGCTTGCACGCACCTTCGTTGAGCGCCGCGACGCTATAGGCCAGACCATACGAACGGTATTTGGTGACCTGCGGCACTTCCATCTTGCGCATCACGTAATTGACCACATCCCACAACGGCACCGGCGCGCCATTGCTGATGTTGTAGGCCTTGCCCAGTGCGGAACCGGCGGCCAGCAAACTGCTGAGCAGCGCTTCGTTGAGGTTCTGTACGCTGGTGAAGTCGACTTTGTTCAGGCCATTGCCGATGATCGCCAGACGGCCCTTGCGCTGCATGTTGAGCAGGCGCGGGAAAATGCTCATGTCGCCAGCACCGGTGACGAAACGCGGGCGCAGGGCGATGGTTTCCAGGCCGAATTCCTGTGCCCCGAAGACCTTCTGCTCGGCCAGGTATTTGGTCGCGGCGTAATGATGTTTGAAGCGCTTGGGCACTTGCTCTTCGGTCAGGTTGAAGTGATCGCGGCCGTCGAAATAGATCGATGGCGATGAGAGATGCACCAAGCGTCGGACGCGCTGCTTGAGACAGGCTTCGACGACGTTTTCAGTGACCTGCACGTTGCCCTGATGGAAGTCCTGATAGCGGCCCCACAGCCCGACGGCGCCCGCGCAATGCACCACGGCTTCAACATCGCAGCACAGCTCGCGGACCAGATCGGGATCGGTCAGATCGCCGGGGACAAACTCGGCACCACGGCGCACCAGATGCTCGACGCTCTCGGCCCGGCGACCGTTGACCCGTACGTCCAGGCCCTGCTCCAAAGCGAAACGCGCAAAGCGTCCGCCAATGAAGCCGCTTGCGCCGGTGACCAAAATTTTCATGCAAAACTCCAATGAAACCAGCTGCGAGCTTCAAGCTTCGAGCTGCAAGTTTAAAACGGTGCGCAGCGCTGAACTTGCCGCTTGCAGCTTGACGCTCATGGCTGCTTCCAGGGCACCAGCCATTGCGCCGATGAACGCACCAATTGCTCGGTCAGCAAGCCTAGAAGCTGACCGCCATTGCGCCAATGATGCCAGTACAACGGCACGTCGATCGGTTTATCTGGCAACAGTTCGCGCAACAACCCACGCTGCAACTGATCGCGCACTTGCAGTTCCGGCACCAGCCCCCAGCCGAGTCCGGCTTCGGTCAGGCGGATGAAACCTTCCGAGGACGGGCACAAATGGTGTTCGAATCCACCGTCGACGCCCAACGAGGCGAGATAGCGATGCTGGAGAAAATCATCCGGGCCGAACACCAGTGCCGGAGTACGCGGCAATTGTTCGGCGCGCACGCCATCAGGAAAATGTCGTTCAATAAACGCCGGGCTTGCCAGCGCGCGATAACGCATTGCACCGAGCAACACGCTGCGCGCGCCGGCCACCGGCCGTTCACTGGCGCAGAGGCACGCGGCGACTTCACCGGCGCGCATGCGTTTGAGGCCGACGGTCTGGTCTTCGACAATCAGATCGAGCAGCAAATGTTGTTCGGCGCAGAAGTCCCCCACCGCCTCGGCCCACCACGTGGCGAGGCTGTCGGCATTCAACGCGATGCGCAGACGCTCCGGCAGGCCCTCTTCGTCCAGCGCGGGCACCAAGGTTTGCAGGTCGCGCTCAAGCAAACGCACCTGCTGCACATGGTTGAGCAGACGTCGGCCAATTTCGGTCGGCGATGGCGGCGTACCGCGTATCAGCACCGGTTGGCCAACACGTGCCTCGAGCAGTTTGATCCGCTGCGAGATCGCCGACTGTGACAAGCCCAACACCTGCGCGGCCCGTTCGAATCCGGCCTGCTCGACCACGGCGGCCAGAGCAGAAAGCAATTTGTAGTCGAACATCAGTTTTCCTAATGAGCGATCAGCACTATTGGTTTTTCTTATACAGGTTTCGACTGGAGAATAGCCAGCAAGCACTCTTTCTCAAGGATCACACTCATGGCTGGCGAAACTTCACTCTCGACTTTGTTGCGCAGCATGAGTCCGCAACTCAACGCCGGCGAATACGTGTTCTGCACCCTGCGCGACGGAGTGTTGCCCAGCGGTCTGGAGATTGTCGGCAGCTTCCGCGAGCAGGAAGGCCTGACCGTGATTGTCGAACGTTCCCGCGCCGAACAGGCCGGTTTCAGCTTCGACTATGTCGCCGCGTGGATCACCCTCAACGTGCACTCGGCTCTGGAAGCGGTTGGCCTTACCGCCGCTTTCGCCACAGCATTGGGCAAGGCCGGGATCAGTTGCAACGTGATCGCCGGTTATTACCACGATCATTTGTTCGTCGGTCAGGCCGACGCCCAACGCGCCATGCAGGTGCTGCGTGATCTCGCAGCCAACGCGGAGTAAATCTTATGTGGCAAAGCTATGTGAACGGCCTGCTGGTGGCATTCGGACTGATCATGGCGATCGGCACGCAGAACGCGTTTGTATTGGCGCAGAGCTTGCGTCGTGAACACCACTTGCCGGTGGCGGCATTGTGCGTGGTCTGCGATGCGATGCTGGTGGCGGCGGGGGTATTCGGGCTCGCGACGATTCTGGCGCAGAACCCGACGCTGCTGGCGATCGCCCGTTGGGGCGGTGCGACGTTTTTGATCTGGTACGGCAGCCAGGCGTTGCGCCGGGCCTGTTCGAAACAAAGCATGGATCAGGGTGCGAATCAGACCGTACGTTCGTTGCGGGCGGTGATGCTCAGCGCCTTGGCAGTAACGCTGCTCAATCCTCACGTTTATCTGGATACGGTGTTGTTGATCGGCTCGCTCGGCGCGCAGCAATCGGTGCCGGGGGCTTATGTGGTCGGTGCTGCGAGTGCTTCTCTGTTGTGGTTTTTCACGCTTGCGCTAGGCGCGGCATGGCTGGCGCCATGGTTGGCCCGGCCGAGTACCTGGCGGATTCTCGATCTGGTGGTGGCGTTGATGATGTTTACCGTGGCCGGGCAATTAATTTTCGCCAGCTGATTTATTCCAAACAGCTCTGGAACCTCTATCCCACACAGTTGTTGCGTGGTTATGGCGCAACCCCGGTGCTATGATCGAAACCCTGCGCCGCAAAGAGTAAAAACTCGCCGGTGCATTTCTGGCCGCCCGTGATCGGCCTTGCGCTCACCGCAACAGACCTGATTAGGAGAATCATCATGGCTTTCGAATTGCCGCCGCTGCCTTACGCACACGATGCCCTGCAGCCGCACATTTCCAAGGAAACCCTGGAATACCACCACGACAAGCACCACAACACCTATGTCGTGAACCTGAACAACCTGGTGCCAGGCACCGAGTTCGAAGGCAAGACCCTGGAAGAAATCGTCAAGACTTCCTCGGGCGGTATCTTCAACAACGCCGCTCAGGTCTGGAACCACACCTTCTACTGGAACTGCCTGGCGCCAAACGCCGGCGGTCAACCAACCGGCGCGCTGGCTGAAGCCATCAACGCAGCCTTCGGTTCGTTCGACAAGTTCAAGGAAGAGTTCAGCAAAACCTCGATCGGCACCTTCGGTTCCGGCTGGGGCTGGCTGGTGAAAAAGGCTGACGGTTCCCTGGCTCTGGCCAGCACCATCGGCGCCGGCAACCCGCTGACCAGCGGCGACACCCCGCTGCTGACCTGCGACGTCTGGGAACACGCTTACTACATCGACTACCGCAACGTTCGTCCGAAGTATGTCGAAGCGTTCTGGAACCTGGTCAACTGGAAGTTCGTTGCTGAGCAGTTCGAAGGCAAAACCTTCACCGCTTAAGCTGCGCGCCAGTCAAAAAACCCGGCTTTTGCCGGGTTTTTTTATGCCTGTAATTCGTAGGCACTGCCGGAACCTGCGAGCACTCAACGCTTTTGATCTCCTGTAGGAGCTGCCGAAGGCTGCGATCTTTTGGCATCTTCAAATACGCCGAAGATCAAAAGATCGCAGCCTTCGGCAGCTCCTACATAACAATGGCGTTTCTCTCACGATTAAAGCTGTCTGTCGCTGCTTGCTGCCGTGCCACAGCGAACTACCATCAAAAAGACGAAAAAATGCGGCAAACCGCTCAAGTTGAGGGCCGAAACTACCGACACAGTACAAATAGGGCTAATACTCCAGACAGCAGCATTTCGGCCAAGGCCACGGGCAAATCATCCCCGGTCTGATTGTCCCTTTGACTGCCAACTCGGGATTGCCAATACTCATGGCAACTTGACGCTACCCGCACGGATTAAGGAATAACCCTTTGAAGCTGGAACTCAAGAACAGCTTGTCGGTGAAGTTGCTCCGGGTCGTGCTCCTGTCGGCATTGATCGTCGGCGTAGTCTTGAGCTGCGCGCAGATCGTTTTCGATGCCTACAAAACCCGTCAGGCCGTTGCCGGCGACGCCGAGCGCATCCTCGACATGTTCCGCGACCCGTCGACCCAGGCTGTTTACAGCCTGGACCGGGAGATGGGCATGCAGGTGATCGAAGGCCTGTTCCAGGACGATGCCGTGCGTCAGGCTTCCATCGGCCACCCGAACGAAGCCATGCTCGCGCAGAAATCCCGCGAGTTGCAGCATTCCAACAGCCGCTGGCTGACCGACCTGATCCTCGGCCAGGAACGCACCTTCACCACGCAGCTGGTGGGGCGCGGTCCGTACAGCGAGTATTACGGCGACCTGAGCATCACCCTCGATACCGCCACCTATGGCGAGGGGTTTATCGTCAGCTCGGTGATCATCTTCATTTCCGGGGTTCTGCGCGCGCTAGCCATGGGTCTGGTGCTGTATCTGGTCTATCACTGGCTGCTGACCAAACCGCTGTCGCGGATCATCGAACACCTCACCGAGATCAACCCGGATCGTCCGAGCGAGCACAAGATCCCGCAGCTAAAGGGTCACGAGAAAAACGAACTGGGGATCTGGATCAACACCGCCAACCAGTTGCTCGAATCCATCGAACGCAACACTCACCTGCGCCACGAAGCGGAAAACAGCCTGCTGCGCATGGCCCAATACGACTTCCTCACCGGCCTGCCAAACCGCCAGCAATTGCAGCAGCAACTGGACAAGATTCTGGTCGACGCCGGCAAGCTGCAACGCCGGGTCGCGGTGTTGTGCGTGGGACTGGATGACTTCAAGGGCATCAACGAGCAGTTCAGTTACCAGACCGGCGACCAATTGTTACTGGCCTTGGCTGATCGCTTGCGTGCCCACAGTGGCCGCCTCGGCGCCCTCGCCCGCCTGGGCGGCGACCAGTTCGCCCTGGTACAAGCCGACATCGAACAACCTTACGAAGCAGCGGAACTGGCGCAAAGCATCCTTGATGATCTGGAAGCGGCGTTCGCCCTCGACCATCAGGAAATCCGTCTGCGCGCGACCATCGGCATCACCCTGTTTCCGGAGGATGGCGACAGCACCGAGAAGCTGTTGCAGAAAGCCGAGCAGACCATGACCCTGGCCAAGACCCGTTCGCGCAACCGCTATCAGTTCTACATCGCCAGCGTCGACAGCGAGATGCGTCGTCGCCGCGAGCTGGAAAAAGACTTGCGCGATGCGCTGTTGCGTGATCAGTTCTACCTCGTCTATCAGCCGCAGATCAGCTATCGCGATCACCGCGTGGTCGGCGTCGAAGCGCTGATTCGCTGGCAGCATCCGGAACACGGTCTGGTGCCGCCGGACCTGTTCATTCCGCTGGCCGAGCAGAACGGCACGATCATCGCCATCGGCGAATGGGTGCTCGATCAGGCCTGCAAGCAATTGCGCGAATGGCACGATCAGGGTTTCGCCGACCTGCGCATGGCAGTGAACCTGTCCACCGTACAACTGCACCACGCCGAGTTGCCACGCGTGGTCAACAACCTCTTGCAGATGTATCGCCTGCCACCGCGCAGTCTGGAACTGGAAGTCACCGAAACCGGCCTGATGGAAGACATCAGCACCGCCGCCCAGCATTTGCTCAGCCTGCGCCGTTCCGGCGCGTTGATTGCCATCGACGACTTCGGCACTGGCTATTCATCGCTGAGTTATCTGAAAAGCCTGCCGCTGGACAAGATCAAGATCGATAAGAGCTTCGTTCAGGATCTGCTTGATGACGACGACGATGCGACCATCGTTCGCGCGATCATTCAACTGGGCAAGAGCCTGGGCATGCAAGTGATCGCCGAGGGCGTGGAAACCGCCGAACAGGAAAGCTACATCATTTCCGAAGGCTGCCACGAAGGTCAGGGTTATCACTACAGCAAGCCGTTGCCGGCGCGCGAACTGAGCGCTTATCTCAAGCAGGCGCAACGCAGTAACGCGGCTATTTTATAAAAGCAAAGATCGCAGCCTGCGGCAGCTCCTACATTTGGAATGCGTTCCCATGTAGGAGCTGCCGCAGGCTGCGATCTTTTGATCTGCGTAAATAAGAAATATTTCCAGCCACAACCCTTTACACATAATGCGAAAGATTTGCATTATGTCGCAGTTTTGCGCACCCCCAGCGCGAGTCCACTCAACTATCGAAGCAGGATGTTCGCCATGATTCGTATGCCTCTGGCTACCGCCAGTCTGCTGGCCATCGCTATTTCCCTCGCCGGTTGCGGCGAAGGCAAAGACAAGGCTGCCGCTCCGGCCGCGCCGACGCCAGCCGCCAGCACCACCGCACCTGCGGCTGCTCCTGCCGCTGCCGGTAAAGTCGATGAAGCCGCCGCCAAGGCTGTGGTCGCGCACTACGCCGACATGGTCTTCGCCGTTTACAGCGATGCCGAATCCACCGCGAAAACCCTGCAGACCGCCGTTGACGCCTTCCTCGCCAAGCCGAACGCCGACACTCTGAAAGCCGCCAAGGCTGCCTGGGTCGCTGCGCGCGTTCCGTACTTGCAGAGTGAAGTGTTCCGCTTCGGCAACACCATCATCGACGATTGGGAAGGTCAGGTTAATGCCTGGCCGCTGGACGAAGGTCTGATCGACTACGTCGACAAATCCTACGAGCACGCACTGGGTAACCCGGGCGCCACCGCCAACATCATCGCCAACACCGAAGTTCAGGTCGGCGAAGACAAGGTCGACGTCAAGGACATCACCCCGGAAAAACTCGCCAGCCTCAATGAGCTGGGCGGTTCCGAAGCCAACGTCGCTACCGGCTACCACGCGATTGAATTCCTGCTCTGGGGCCAGGACCTCAACGGTACCGGCCCTGGCGCTGGCAACCGTCCTGCCTCCGACTACCTGGAAGGCGCCGGCGCCACTGGCGGTCACAACGATCGTCGTCGTGCCTACCTGAAATCCGTGACCCAACTGCTGGTCAGCGACCTCGAAGAAATGGTTGGTAACTGGAAGCCGAACGTGGCTGACAACTACCGCGCCACCCTGGAAGCCGAGCCGGGCGAAACCGGTCTGCGCAAAATGCTTTTCGGCATGGGCAGCCTGTCGCTGGGCGAACTGGCGGGCGAGCGCATGAAGGTTTCCCTGGAAGCTAACTCTCCTGAAGACGAGCAGGACTGCTTCAGCGACAACACGCACAACTCGCACTTCTACGATGCCAAAGGCATTCGTAACGTCTATCTGGGCGAGTACACCCGTGTCGACGGCACCAAGATGACCGGCGCCAGCCTGTCGTCGCTGGTGGCCAAGGCTGACCCGGCTGCCGACACCGCACTGAAAGCCGATCTGGCCGCCACCGAAGCCAAGATCCAGGTCATGGTCGATCACGCCAACAAGGGTGAGCACTACGACCAGTTGATCGCGGCCGGCAACACCGCTGGTAACCAGATCGTTCGCGACGCGATCGCCTCGCTGGTCAAGCAGACCGGTTCGATCGAAGCCGCTGCCGGCAAACTGGGCATCAGCGACCTGAACCCGGACAACGCTGATCACGAGTTCTGATCAACCGCGTCTGCGTCAAAAAAAGGCGACCTTCGGGTCGCCTTTTTCATCCCTTCCGTACACGACCCCATGTAGGAGCTGCCGAAGGCTGCGATCTTTTGACCTTGCTTTTAAAAAGACAGATCAAAAGATCGCAGCCTTCGGCAGCTCCTACATGGGGGTTTGCATTTGCGCTGTATCAAGCAAACGATAATTCCTCTTATTCAAACCCCCTCGCCCTGTTAGACTTTGCGCCTTTGTTTTCGCCCGTCCGCAGGATGTCTGATGCCCTCGCTGCCTCTTCGCTTGTCCGCACTGTTGCTGGCCCTGGGCCTGAGTGCCTGCGATGACGCCCCGCGTTTCACCAAGGCCGAGCCCGGTGAAGCGCGTTCCGGCGGTGCGGCGACCGTGCGCAAGACCGATCAGAATGCGTTCTCGCTGCCTTCGGCGAATCTACCACCCTCGCGGCGGGTGGATTTCAGTGTCGGCAACAGCTTCTTTCGCAGCCCGTGGGTGATCGCGCCGTCGACCACCACCGCGCGCGATGGCCTCGGCCCGTTGTTCAACACCAACGCCTGCCAGAACTGCCACATCAAGGACGGTCGCGGTCATCCGCCAACGCCGGACGCGACCAACGCAGTGTCGATGCTGGTTCGGTTGTCGATTCCCGACGCACCGGAATATGCCCGGCTCATCGAGCAGGTCGGCGTGGTGCCAGAGCCCGTCTACGGCGGCCAGTTCCAGGACATGGCCGTGCCCGGCGTCGCCCCGGAAGGCAAAGTGCGCGTCGACTACACCCCGGTGCCCGTGCGGTTCAAGGACGGCACCGAAGTCGAATTGCGCAAACCTGTCTTGCAGATCACGCAGCTGGGCTACGGCCCGATGCACCCGGACACGCGGTTCTCGGCACGCGTCGCACCGCCGATGATCGGCCTCGGCCTGCTAGAAGCCATCCCCGAAGAAGCGATTCTTGCCAACGCCGCCGCGCAAGCGAAAGAAAAAAATGGCATCAACGGCCGGCCGAACCGGGTTTGGGATGACGAATTACAGAAAACCGTCATGGGCAGATTTGGCTGGAAAGCCGGGCAACCGAACCTCAATCAACAGAATGTTCACGCGTTTTCCGGTGACATGGGCCTCACGACCAGCCTGCGCCCCTTCGATGACTGCACCGGCGCGCAAACCGCCTGCAAACAGGCGCCGAACGGCAATGGCCCGGATGGCGAGCCGGAAGTCAGCGATAACATCCTGCGTCTGGTGCTGTTCTACAGCCGCAACCTCGCTGTGCCGGCACGCCGAGGCGTTAACGATGCAGACGTCATCGCCGGCAAGAACCTGTTTTTCCAGGCCGGTTGCGATTCGTGCCACACGCCGAAATACACCACCGCCGCCAACGCCGCCGAACCGGAACTGGCCAATCAGGTGATTCGCCCCTACAGCGATCTGCTGTTGCATGACATGGGCGACGGTCTGGCCGACAACCGCACAGAATTCCAGGCCTCCGGCCGCGACTGGCGCACACCGCCGTTGTGGGGGATTGGCCTGACGCAAGCGGTCAGCGGACACACGCAGTTTTTGCATGATGGCCGTGCGCGCAATCTGCTCGAAGCGGTGCTTTGGCATGGCGGCGAAGCGCAAGCCGCACAGCAACAGGTTTTGTCTTTCAATGCCGAGCAGCGCGCCGCGTTGCTGGCGTTTTTGAACTCACTTTAAACACTGATAAAAGAATCGGGAGCCCGACATGTTCCGTCCCAAGCTACTGTTCACCAGCCTTGCCGCGCTCGCCCTCGGCGCCTGCTCGCCGCAGGATCCGCAAGCGGTCACCTCGGCCGCCATCGCCAAATCGGTGATCCTGCCGACCTACACCCGTTGGGTCGAAGCCGACAAGCAACTGGCGGTCAGCGCCCTCGCCTACTGCCAGGGCAAAGAAACCCTGGAGACCGCCCGCGCCGACTTCCTGCACGCGCAGAAAGCCTGGGCCGAGCTGCAACCGCTGCTGATCGGCCCGTTGGCCGAGGGCAACCGTTCGTGGCAGGTGCAGTTCTGGCCGGACAAGAAAAACCTCGTCGGTCGTCAGGTCGAGCAACTGGTGGTCGCGCAACCGCAGATCGATGCCGCCGCACTGGCCAAATCCAGCGTGGTGGTGCAAGGCCTGTCGGCTTACGAGTACATCCTGTTCGACGCCAAGCCTGACGTGGCCAATGCCGATCAGAAAGCCAAGTACTGCCCGCTGTTGATCGCCATCGGCGAGCGTCAGAAGCAACTGGCTGAAGAGATTCTGCAGGGCTGGAACAACAGCGACGGAATGCTGGCGCAGATGACCAAGTTCCCGAACCAACGCTACGCCGACTCCCACGAAGCGATCGCCGATCTGCTGCGTGTGCAAGTCACCGCGCTGGACACCCTGAAGAAAAAGCTCGGCACGCCAATGGGCCGTCAGAGCAAGGGCGTGCCACAGCCGTTCCAGGCCGATGCCTGGCGCAGCCAGTCGTCCCTGACTGCGCTGGAAGCCAGCCTCGCCGCCGCCAAAACCGTCTGGGAAGGCGTCGACAACAAAGGCCTGCGCGGTCTGTTGGCGGCTGAGCAAAAACCACTGGCCGACAAGATCGACGCCGCATACGCCGCTTCGCTGAAACTGTTCGACAGCACCCAGCGCTCGCTCGGCGAAATGCTTGAAGACGACGCCGGTCGTCAGCAACTCAACGACATCTACGACAGCCTCAACGTCGTCCATCGCCTGCACGAAGGCGAACTGGCCAAGGCGCTGGGCATTCAACTGGGCTTCAACGCCAACGACGGTGACTGATGAGGGCAAGTGCCATGCTGCGACGTCAGGCTCTGACTTTAGGTAGTGCACTGCTGGGAGCAGTGACGCTGGGCGGCTGGACGCTGTTCAAACGCAAGGATCAGAGCCCGCTGTTGCTGTCGGCGCGCGACGACACCGACGGTAAGCATTACGCCGTCGGCTATCGGCTGGATGGCACGCGGGTGTTCGCCACCGAAGTCGGCCAGCGTTGCCACGACATCATCAACCATCCGACGCAGCCGATTGCGCTGTTCGTCGCGCGGCGTCCGGGCACTGAAAGCTATCTGATCGACCTGCGCGACGGCACGCTGTTGCAAACCGTAACTTCGCAGCCGAACCGGCACTTCTACGGCCACGCTGTGGTGCACAAGGACGGCGAATACCTGTACGCCACCGAGAACGACACCACCGAACCCGGTCGCGGTTTGCTCGGCGTGTACAAGTTCGAAGGCGCGCGGCTGCTGCACACGGGCGAGATTTCCACTCACGGTCTCGGCCCGCATCAGGTGTCGTGGATGCCCGATGGCGAGACGCTGGTGGTGGCCAATGGCGGGATTCGTACCGAGGCGGAAAGCCGTGTCGACATGAACCTCAACGCCATGGAGCCGAGCCTGGTGCTGATGCAGCGCGACGGCACCTTGCTGAGCAAGGAAACCCTCGCCCAGCAGATGAACAGCGTGCGCCATCTGGGCATCGCCAGCGATGGCACCATCGTTGCCGGTCAGCAATTCATGGGCGCGTCGCATGAGCGCTCGGAACTGTTGGCGATCAAGCGTCCGGGGCAGCCGTTCGTGGCGTTCCCGGTGCCGGAGCATCAGTTGCAGTCGATGGGGCATTACACCGCCAGCGTAGCGGTGCACAGTGATTTGCGTCTGGTCGCGCTGACGGCGCCGCGTGGCAACCGCTTCTTTATCTGGGATCTGGACAGCGGCGAAGTGCGCCTCGATGCACCATTGCCTGATTGCGCTGGCGTCGGTGCGGTGAAGGACGGTTTTGTCGTGACCTCCGGCCAAGGCCGTTGCCGTTACTACGATTGCCGCCAGGATGAGCTGTTGGCCAAGCCGCTGGAATTGCCGGCGGGGCTTTGGGACAACCATCTGCACTTAATGGCGTAAAACAGCCTTAAAAGATCGTCCGATCGCGGCCCGAGCCTTCGGCAGCTCCTACATTGGAATGCACTCCTCTGTAGGAGCTGCCGCAGGCTGCGATCTTTTTGCGCCCCCCTGTAAGAACTGCCAGTTGGAATCCCCCCTGCACTCGGAGTAATGTGCCCGCCTGTCTCACCTGATTTATCCAAGGAACTGGAAATATGCTGCGTCGCCGCATGCTGATCATGTTGGGTGTTGTTTTGCTGATCGTCCTGGTGCTGGGCGGGTACAAAGCCTTTTCGATCTACACGATGATCCAGGGCTTTTCCAAGCCGAAACCGCCGATCAGCGTCGCCGTGGCCAACGCCACCGAACAGCCGTGGCAGCTGCGCCTGCCGACTGTCGGCACGCTCAAGGCGCTGCAAGGTGTCGAGTTGAGCCTGGAAGTCGCCGGCACCGTCACCGAACTCAAGTTCGAATCCGGACAGAAGGTCAAGGCCGGGCAACCGTTGCTGCAACTCGACAGCGCCGTCGAAACTGCCCTCCTCGAAACCGCCAAGGCCGATCTGGGTCTGGCGCAACTGGACTTCGGCCGTGGCGCGCAACTGGTCGACAGCCGCGCCATTTCCAAAGGTGAATACGACCGGCTCTCCGCCGTTCTGCAAAAGAACAAGGCCACGGTCAATCAGCTCAACGCCTCGTTGGCGAAAAAACGCATCCTCGCGCCGTTCAGCGGCACTATCGGTATCCGTCAGGTCGACGTCGGCGACTACCTCGCCAGCGGCACCAAAATCGCTACGTTGCAGGACTTGAGCAGCCTCTACGCCGACTTCTACCTGCCCGAACAATCGGTACCGAAACTGGCCATCGGTCAACCGGTGCAGATCACTGTCGCCGCGTATCCCAAGCAAAGCTTCGCCGGCAAGATCAGCGCGATCAACCCGATTGTCGAAAGCAGCACGCGCAACATTCTGATCCGCGCGACGCTGGCTAACCCCGACGGCAAATTGCTGCCGGGCATGTTTACCAGCCTTGAAGTGCTGCTGCCCGATCCGCAAAAACACGTCGTCGTGCCGGAAAGCGCGATCACCTACACCCTCTACGGCAACTCGATCTACGTGGTCGGGCAGAAGAAGGCCGAAAATGGCAGCCTCGAAAAGGATGACAAGGGCCAACCAGTACTGATCGCCGAGCGCCGCTTTATCGAAACCGGTGAACGCCGCGATGGCCTGGTGATGATCAACAAGGGCGTGCAGAGCGGCGAACAAGTGGTGACGGCCGGCCAGATCAAACTGGACAACGGCGCCCACATTGCCATCAGCGACGACAAGACCCTCGGCGAGCAGAACAGTCCGCCCCGCGCCGACTGATCAAGGAATTCCCATGGCTTTTACCGATCCGTTCATCCGCCGCCCGGTGCTTGCCACTGTGGTCAGCCTGTTGATTGTGCTGCTGGGTTTCCAGGCCTGGAGCAAGTTGCCACTGCGTCAATACCCGCAAATGGAAAACGCCCTGATCACGGTGACCACTGCTTATCCCGGGGCCAACGCCGAAACCATTCAGGGCTATATCACCCAGCCGATGCAGCAGAGCCTGGCCAGCGCCGAGGGCATCGACTACATGACCTCGGTCAGCCGGCAGAACTTCTCGGTGATTTCGATCTACGCGCGTATCGGCTCCAACACCGACCGTTTGTTCACTGAGTTGCTGGCCAAGGCCAACGAGGTGAAAAACAAGCTGCCGCAGGACGCCGAAGACCCGGTGCTGAGCAAGGAATCCGCCGATGCTTCCGCGCTGATGTACATCAGCTTCTTCAGCAAGGACTTGAGCAACCCGCAGATCACCGACTACCTGTCACGGGTGATCCAGCCAAAACTGGCGACGCTACCGGGCATGGCCGAGGCGGAGATTCTCGGCAATCAGGTGTTCGCCATGCGCCTGTGGCTCGACCCGGTGAAACTCGCCGGTTTCGGCCTCAGCGCCAGCGATGTGACCAACGCCGTGCGCCAGTACAACTTCCTCTCCGCTGCTGGGGAAGTGAAAGGCGAGTACGTGGTCACTAGCATCAACGCCAACACCGAGCTGAAATCGGCCGAGGCTTTTGCGGCAATTCCGCTCAAGGTCAGTGGCGACAGCCGCGTGCTGCTCAGCGATGTCGCGCGGGTGGAAATGGGCGCGGAAAACTACGATTCGATCAGCTCGTTCGGCGGCACGCCGTCGGTGTACATCGGCATCAAAGCCACACCGGGCGCCAACCCGCTGGACGTGATCAAGGAAGTGCGCAAGCTGATGCCGGAGCTGGAGGCACAACTGCCACCGAACCTGAAAAGCGAGATCGCCTACGACGCCACGCTGTTTATTCAGGCCTCGATCGACGAAGTGGTGAAAACCCTGTTCGAAGCGGTGCTGATCGTCATCGTCGTGGTGTTCCTGTTCCTCGGCGCGCTGCGTTCGGTAGTGATCCCGGTGGTGACCATTCCGCTGTCGATGATCGGCGTGATGTTCTTCATGCAGATGATGGGCTACTCGATGAACCTGCTGACGCTGCTGGCGATGGTGCTGGCCATCGGTCTGGTGGTGGACGATGCGATTGTCGTGGTGGAGAACATCCACCGGCACATCGAGGAAGGCAAGACGCCGTTTGATGCGGCGCTGGAAGGCGCACGGGAAATCGCCATGCCGGTGGTGTCGATGACCATCACTCTGGCGGCGGTGTATGCGCCGATCGGGTTTCTCACCGGTCTCACCGGGGCACTTTTCAAGGAGTTTGCCCTGACCCTCGCCGGCGCCGTGGTGATCTCCGGGATCGTCGCCCTGACCCTGTCGCCGATGATGTGCGCCTTTTTGCTGCGTCACGAGGAAAACCCCAGTGGCCTGGCACACCGCCTCGACCGCATTTTCGATGGCCTCAAGCGCCGCTATCAGAGCATGCTCCACGGCACGCTGAACACGCGGCCGGTAGTGTTGGTGTTCGCAGTGATCGTGTTGTGCCTGATCCCGGTGTTCCTCAAGTTCACCAAATCGGAACTGGCCCCGGACGAGGATCAGGGCATCATTTTCATGATGGCCAACGCGCCGCAGCCGACCAACCTCGATTACCTGAGCACCTACACCGACGAGTTCATCAAGATCTTCAAGGAGTTCCCGGAGTACTACTCCTCGTTCCAGATCAACGGTTACAACGGCGTGCAGGCGGGCATCGGTGGTTTCCTGCTCAAGCCGTGGAACGAGCGCAGTCGCACGCAGATGCAGATCCTCCCCGAGGTACAAGGAAAGCTGGGCGCCATCCCGGGCCTGCAGATTTTCGGCTTTAACCTGCCCTCCCTGCCCGGCACCGGCGAAGGCTTGCCGTTTGAGTTTGTGGTCAACACTGCCAACGACTATGAACTGCTGTTGCAAGTGGCTGACCGGATCAAGAAACGTGCGATGGAGTCGGGCAAGTTCGCCTTCGTCGACCTCGATCTGGCGTTCGACAAACCCGAAGTCGTCGTCGATATCGACCGCGCGAAAGCGGCGCAGATGGGCGTGTCGATGCAGGATCTCGGTGGCACGCTGGCGACGCTGCTGGGTGAAGCAGAAATCAACCGGTTCACCATTGAAGGGCGCAGCTACAAGGTCATCGCCCAGGTAGAGCGCCCCTACCGCGATAACCCGGACTGGCTGAATAATTACTACGTGAAAAACACTCAGGGCGAGCTGCTGCCACTGTCGACACTGATCAAGGTCAGCGACCGCGCCCGACCGCGCCAGCTCAACCAGTTCCAGCAGCTCAACGCGGCGAAGATTTCCGGTTTCCCGTTGGTCAGCATGGGTGAAGCCATCGACACGGTCTTGCAGATCGCTCGCGAAGAAGCGCCGGCCGGGTTCGCCTTTGACTATGGCGGCGCGTCACGCCAGTTCGTCCAGGAAGGCAGTGCGTTGTGGGTGACGTTTGCCTTGGCGCTGGCGATTATCTTTCTGGTGCTGGCGGCGCAGTTCGAGAGCTTCCGCGACCCGCTGGTGATTCTGGTGACAGTGCCGTTATCGATCTGCGGCGCGCTGATTCCGCTGTTTCTCGGCTGGTCGAGCATGAACATCTACACCCAGGTCGGGCTGGTGACGCTGATCGGCCTGATCAGCAAGCACGGGATCCTGATCGTCGAGTTCGCCAACCAGCTGCGCAAGGACAAAGGCCTGACGGCGCGCGAAGCCGTTGAGGAAGCGGCCGCCATCCGTTTGCGACCCGTGTTGATGACCACGGCGGCGATGGTGTTTGGCATGGTGCCGCTGATTCTGGCAACGGGTGCGGGTGCGGTGAGCCGTTTTGATATCGGCATGGTGATTGCCACGGGGATGTCGATTGGCACGTTGTTTACGCTGTTTGTGCTGCCGTGTGTTTATACCCTGCTGGCGAAACCCGATAAGCCTTGAAAGCAAAAGATCGCAGCCTTCGGCAGCTCCTACACCGATCCATGTAGGAGCTGCCGCAGGCTGCGATCTTTTGATCTTGCTTGCATAAAAAAAGGCCCCGCATCTGCGAGGCCTTTTATGTGGGCTTCAATCGTTTCAACTCTGCGGCCTCATTCCTTGAGAAAGTCCGAACATGAACAACAACAAATCATGATCGGGTTGGGTCGCCACGGAGGCTTTTGCCACCCGTGGGACTGCGCAGTGGGCGTCGTCTACGGACGCGCCAACCACCTGCATGCGGGGCTGCTCCCAGGCAGCCACCGCCAATGACGCAACTGCCAAGGCTCCAACCAAAAACAAACCTCGTGCAATTTCTAGTTTCATCGCTATAAACCTTTGATAGCGCTGCCAAACGCCGTCTCATAAAAATAGACGAGTTTTTTCCAGTCCGCGTCGCGGAACGACGAATGGCGGCGCAATTGCTTCATGTCGTGGGAAGCGGCGCGATAGGCGGTCAGACGCTGGCGGCATTTCTCCAGATCGATCAAAGCGACCTCGACCTTGGCCGACTCGCCTTCACCCGTCACACGCACAAACACGTGTTTGATGTAGATGCAGCTGTGCTGCCAACGGCCCTTGTGCATGCGCGCCAGGTTTTCGGCGAGGTCCTTGAGCACGCGCTCGTAAACCCCATCGCCACACTGATCGCGACCGCCGGCAGCCGCCAGCCAGTGTTCCAGTTCCTGGAAACCGTCCAGGGACTTGGTCACCAGCAGCGCGCGCCATTTGTGCTGCGGATCAGGCTGGGCGCCGCAGAAAACGATTTCTGGCACGCGCACGCCGAGCTTGCTCACGCCAGTCAGCGCATCCAGTTCGCGCAAAACCGTAGGACGGCCGAAAGGGTGCAACCAGCTGCGATAGATATGACCCGTCTGGCGCTTGGCATACAGCAGTTGACCATCGCGCCCCACGACCCTTTGCACGCCACTTTCGCCACCGCGTCGAACGTTGGGCTCTTCCACCCACTCGCCACGCTGGTTCCAGTAAAAGTCAAAGCGATCTTGCGGAGCGACATCCGTTTCTGCTGCAAATTGCACTGCCATCCTGTTACCTCTTGCGTAATACGTAAACCCGCCACATGGCGTAGAGCGGAATAAAGTCCAGTTGTTCCTGAATCCGAAAACCTGCCTCCTCGAATTCCTTTTCCACCGTAGCGGCCGGTAACACAAAGCGATTCTGATACTCGCGTTTGTCACGGTTGCGCTCGGCTCGCTGGCGTTTCCAGGCTTTGAAATTGCCATCAACCCACAGCGAAACGATCACACTGTCCCGGGTCACGCGCTCGAATTCGCGCAGAATCGCCCGGCGATGCTCGGCTTCACCGATGTGGTGGAGCAGACGCATGCAGAAAATGCTGTCGACGGCGTTGTCAGGCAAGGCAATGTCGAAGGCAGATGTGTGCAAGGGTTGTACCCGTTTCACCACATCGGCCGGTTGCGACTGCATGGCCGTCTTGATCATCGACCCGGAATTGTCCGCGCCGATAATCACCCGGTTGGCCTTTTCGCCCAACAAGGGCCAGAAACGCCCGGCACCGCAAGGCAGATCCAGCACCAGTCCCGGCTCACCCACCGACGCCAGCGCCTTGCGGGCCAGTTGTTCGTCACGCCAATGGGAGAGACGCCGTCCAAGGCTTTCTTTGTGCTTGCGCAGGTATTTCTGCGCATGTTGATCGTCGTACTTCTCGGAAAAATCGAGTTTGATCGGACCGGCCATCACCTGGACTCCTGAATTGCTGATGTCACCACCTTAAGGAGCGGCGTGTCAGCGTCAGGTCATCCATTTGTGAAAAAAATGTCCGGTAAACAGACAAATTATTACAGCGTTATACAGGATTTAGACAGGAAGGAGGGAGTAGCATCGAGCCACCCCCCGTGCGTCAGATTTTGCCCAGATCCACCTCGAAGCGGCAGCCATTGGGCTCCATCGTGCTCAAGCTGACGGTCCAGCCCTGGTTCTCGCAGATCCGCTGAACCAACGACAATCCCAACCCCAGGCCTTCGCCGCGCTTTTCGCTGCCACGCACGAAAGGCTCGAACATGGCTTCGCGTTTTTCCTCCGGAATGCCGACACCGGAGTCTTCCACCACAAAGCCGTTGGCAGTGAGTGTCAGGCGAATAAAGCCGCTTTCGGTGTAATGCAGCGCGTTGCGCAACAAGTTGCCCATCACGGCATTCAGCAGGGTCGCGTTGTAGCGAATGTCTGATGAATTGCCCGGTTCGAAGATCAGTTTCAGGCCCTTGCTCTCGATCGGCCCGCGCCACAGGCACAACAGGCTTTCGGCGACTTGCGAAAGGTTTTGCTGAAGTGCCATACCGGCATCTTCGTGCTGAGCGCGCGCCAGCATCAGGAAGGTTTGCACCAGCTCGCGCATTTCTTCACTGGCGCGGGCAATACGCTCGACCTGTGAACGACCACGCTGGTCGATCCCCGGGTTTTCCAGCAGCAGTTCACAGGAGCTGGCCAACACCATCAGTGGCGTACGCAACTCGTGACTGACGTCGCTGGTGAACAATCTTTCACGGGTCAGCGCCTGACGCAGACGTCCCAGCGTGGCATCGAACGCCACCGCCAGTTCGCCGACTTCGTCAGCCGCGTAGTCCGGTGCCAGCGGCGGCGCCAGGCCAAGCAACTGATCGCGATGGCGCACCTGTCGGGCCAGTCGCACCACCGGCGCCATCACCTTGCGTGCGAGCACCCAACCGAGGAATACCGCCAAGGCCAGGCTAAGCACAAAGCCCACCAGCACCACGGCAAACAGCACACGCTCGCGTTCTTCGAAATCGCTTTGATCCTGGAGCAATACGTAACGTCGACCGTCGACGATTTCGACCATCGCGTGATACGACAGCTGCTCGCGAAACACTTCATGAAAACCTGAATCGAGGTGGCGCAGATCTTTGGGCAGTTCGAAATCGCCCGGTCCGCCGCTGAAATAAAACAGCTGATCCGGCTCCGGACGGTGGCTCCAGTCCGAGACATTGTCCATCAGCAGCAAACGCTGCAAATCGCCGCCCAGCCCTGCTGAAATCAACTTTTCTTCCACAAGATGCACGGTCGCGACGATGCCCATGGCAAAGGCACCGGCGACCAGGGCACTCATCAAGGCAAAGGCAATGATGATCCGCTGGGAAAGACTTTGCCTGAACTCCATTACACGTCGGCCAGCCGGTAACCCACACCGTGCACGGTGTGCAGCAATGGTTTGGTGAATGGTTTGTCGATCACCTGACGCAGTTGGTGAACGTGGCTGCGCAAGCTATCACTGTCCGGGCAATCATCGCCCCACAGCGCTTCTTCGAGAATTTCCCGACGCAGCACGTGTGGGCTCTTCTGCATCAACACTGCCAGCAATTTGAGGCCGACCGGGTTGAGCTTGAGCAATTTACCGTCGCGGGTCACTTCCAGCGTGTCGAGGTCGTAGCTCAGATCGGCGACCTGCAACGCACGGCGGCCACCGCCCTGCGCACGGCGCATCACCGCTTCGACCCGCGCAGCCAGCTCGGACAAGGCAAAGGGCTTGATCAGATAATCGTCAGCCCCGGACTTGAAACCCTGCAGACGATCATCGAGCTGATCACGAGCGGTGAGCATGATCACCGGCGTGTCGCGGCGGGCGTCTTCACGCAGGCGTTTGCACAAGGTGTAGCCGTCGATCCCGGGCAGCATGATGTCGAGCACGATCAGGTCGTAATGCTCGGTGGCGGCCAGATGCAGGCCCGACAGACCGTCCTGGGCGCAATCGACGGTATAGCCTTTGAGGCCCAGATAATCGGCCAGATTGGCCAGGATGTCGCGGTTGTCTTCGACCAACAGAATTCGCATGGGCACCTCCTCCGTACGGGGTAACGGCCGTCTTGGCCCGCGCAGCTTACGGCCAAGTGTGGCTCACCGCTAGGCGTGCGTTGGGTTGTTGCGCGAGAAAAACGTTCATTGTTCCTGCCAACGTTTTTTTCACTTTCGGTTAACAAATCGGCGACGCGCACGCGCGCAGACTCCGCGCGGTTGCGCTCTTCAGACCCTACTTACGACCAAGGAATTGCCCATGGCGTCGACTTCTGCCCGTCCCGTTTCCAGGCCACTGAATTTCTGGTTATGCCTGGGAATACCCACCGTCGCGGCGATCATTCTCGTGCTGCTTGAATTGACTGATCTGGACATGGATCTGGCCCGCCTGTTTTACGATCCGGTTGCCGGCGACTTTATCGGGCGACACAGTTACTTCCTCGAAGACATCCTCCATGACCGGGCCAAACAGGTGGTCATCGCCTTTTCAGTGTTTGCCATTCTCGGTTTTATCGGCTCGTTTTTTCTCGCCAGACTTAAACCGTTCAAGCGTGAACTGGGCTGTCTGGTGCTGTCGCTGGGTCTTGCCACTTCGTTCGTCACTCCGGTCAAAGCCGTGACAGCCGTCCAGTGCCCGTGGAGCCTGGAGCAATTCGGTGGGCACGAAACCTACAGCAAGTTGATGGAGCATCGCCCGCAGACCGACAAACCCGGGCGTTGCTGGCCGGGCGGTCATGCGGCGACGGGGTTCACTCTGTTTGCGCTGTTCTTTGTCCTGCGTGATCGCCGTCCGCGTCTGGCGCGTCAGGCGTTCATCTTTGCCTTTGCGCTAGGTTCGGTGTTTTCGATCAGCCGGATGATGCAGGGCGCGCACTTCTTCTCGCACAACGTGTGGACGGCGATTTTCTGCTGGCTGATTTGTCTGGGGTCGTATTACTGGGTGCTGTATCGCCCGGCGGACAAGGTTCAGCCGGTATTGGCATCAAACCCAGTTAGCGCCTGAAACAAAGAACCCAATGTGGGAGCGAGCTTGCTCGCGAATACAGTGTGTCAAACAACCTATAGGTTGACTGACACGCCCTCTTCGCGAGCAAGCTCGCTTCCACAATTTTTTGCGGTGATGCTGAAATTTGGGCAATAAAAAACCCCGCGGACTTTCGTCAGCGGGGTTTTTGCGTTACAGGGACAAGGCTGGCTTACATCATACCGCCCATGCCACCCATGCCGCCCATGTCTGGCATACCGCCGCCAGCCGCGCCGTCTTTCTTCGGCGCGTCAGCTACTGCGGCTTCAGTGGTCAGGATCAGACCGCCGATCGACGATGCAGCTTGCAGAGCGGAACGAGTCACCTTGGTTGGATCCAGGATGCCCATTTCAATCATGTCGCCGTATTCGCCAGTCGCAGCGTTGTAACCGAAGTTACCTTTGCCGTTCTTGACTTCGTTGACCACAACGCTTGGCTCGTCACCGCTGTTGGCAGCGATCTGACGCAGCGGAGCTTCAACAGCGCGGCGCAGAACAGCGATACCAACGTCCTGATCAGCGTTGTCGCCTTTCAGGTCGTTCAGGGTTTGCAGAGCGCGGATCAGCGCAACGCCACCGCCAGGTACCACGCCTTCTTCAACGGCTGCACGAGTTGCGTGCAGGGCGTCTTCAACGCGGGCTTTCTTCTCTTTCATTTCAACTTCGGAACCAGCGCCAACCTTGATCACTGCAACGCCACCGGACAGCTTGGCCAGACGCTCTTGCAGTTTTTCACGGTCGTAGTCCGAGGAAGTTTCGGCAGCCTGGGCACGGATCTGAGTGATACGCGCCTGGATGTCAGCTTCAACGCCAGCACCGTCAACGATGATGGTGTTTTCCTTGGAGATGGTCACACGCTTGGCGCTACCGAGGTTTTCCAGGGTAGCGGCTTCCAGGCTCAGGCCGATCTCTTCGGAGATAACGGTGCCGCCGGTCAGAACAGCGATGTCCTGCAGCATGGCCTTGCGACGGTCGCCGAAGCCTGGCGCCTTGACGGCTGCGACTTTAACGATGCCACGCATGTTGTTCACAACCAGAGTCGCCAGGGCTTCGCCTTCAACGTCTTCGGAAACGATCAGCAGTGGACGGCCGGCTTTGGCAACGGCTTCCAGCACTGGCAACATTTCGCGGATGTTCGAGATCTTTTTGTCGACCAGCAGGATCAGCGGGCTGTCCAGCTCGGCAACCATGGTCTCTGGCTTGTTGACGAAGTACGGGGACAGGTAGCCACGGTCGAACTGCATGCCTTCAACAACCGACAGTTCGTTTTCCAGGCCAGTGCCTTCTTCAACGGTGATCACGCCTTCTTTACCGACTTTTTCCATGGCTTCGGCAATGATGTCACCGATGGAGCTGTCGGAGTTGGCGGAGATGGTGCCTACCTGAGCGATTGCCTTGGTGTCAGCGCATGGCTTGGACAGGTTTTTCAGCTCTTTGACGATCGCGATAGTCGCTTTGTCGATACCGCGCTTCAGGTCCATCGGGTTCATGCCGGCAGCGACGGCTTTCAGGCCTTCGTTGACGATCGACTGAGCCAGAACGGTAGCGGTGGTAGTACCGTCACCAGCGTCATCGTTGGCACGGGAGGCAACGTCTTTGACCAGCTGCGCGCCCATGTTTTCGAAACGGTCGTCGAGTTCGATTTCTTTGGCGACGGAAACGCCGTCCTTGGTGATGGTCGGAGCGCCGAAGCTCTTCTCGATGATCACGTTACGGCCTTTCGGGCCCAGGGTCGCTTTTACTGCGTCAGCCAGGACGTTGACGCCCTTGAGCATTTTTTTACGGGCGGAATCGCCAAACAGAACTTCTTTAGCAGCCATGATCGATATTCCTTAAATACTTTGTAGTAGCGGGAAAATGAACGGGGTTATCAGCCTTCGATAACAGCGAGGATTTCGTTCTCGCTCATTACCAACAGGTCTTCGCCGTCGACTTTCACAGTGTTGCTGCCGGAGTAAGGACCGAACACAACCTTGTCGCCTTCCTTCACGGACAGTGCGCGCACTTCGCCGTTTTCCAGAGCTTTGCCCGGGCCTACAGCGAGAATCACACCGTGGTTGGCTTTTTCAGCAGCCGAACCTGGCAGGACGATACCGCCAGCGGTTTTCTTTTCTTCTTCGCTGCGACGGATAACGACGCGGTCATGCAGAGGACGAAGCTTCATTGTCGATCTCTCCTAATTGTGGTTTTCATCGGCCGGTGTATTCCCGGCGGGTTTAACAAATCCGGCGTGCGCCGGTTGCGCCTCGTCGAGCAAGACGCGGAAGACTGACTGGCACAAATGCCAGAAACCTTTCGGTGACCGATACATAAGGGCGCATAAGCTTATTACAAGGGCGAGGCGAAAAATTTTTCACCGATGTTCTGCATAAATGCGGCCCATAAACGAGCACGGCACCCGCAGGTGCCGTGTCGATAACGCAGTTACTTGGTGTCGCGGTGTTCGAACTCGCCTTCGATCACATCACCCTCGCGGCCCAAAGGCTGACGCGGTGCAGGACCGCCACGGGGTTGCAGGTCGTCGGCGAACGCACGCTGGCGCATGGCTTGTTCTTCGGCGCGCTGACGCATTTTGTTCGCCAGCAACCGGCGGCTGAATGGCAGCAGCATCACCAGACCGACCACATCGCTGATGAAGCCCGGCAGGATCAACAGGCCACCGGCCAATGCCAGCATCAGCCCTTCAAGCATGGTTTGCGCGGGCAGTTCGCCGCGGTTCAGGCTTTCACGGGCACGCAGGGCCGTGGCCAGACCGGCGACGCGCAGCACGAACACGCCGAACATCGAGCCGACAATGATCAGCAGCAGGGCCGGGAAAAACCCGATAGCCCCTGCCACTTTGACGAATACGAACAGCTCCAGCACTGGAAACAGCAGAAAGAGCAACAGAAAAGGGCGCATCAAAGTTTCCTCAACGCAAGAAATGCCTTGCAGTAAGCCTTAGATGACGTCGCCCTTTCGTGAATTCAAGCATCGGCCACTGCATTTTTTGCCCAGACCTCGGCATGAGCCAATGAAACCAGGGCCTCGCGCACTTGTGTCGGCGTATTACAAGGTGCCGGGAACGGCAGCCAATACAGCGCCTGACCGATGCGCAGGTGCATGCCTTCGGTGTCGATCCCGGCCAGTTGCGCCGGCGCGGTTTTCGGCAGACCGGCGAGGTCAACGTAATGCGCGATGGCCTTGGCATGGTCGCTGTTCATGTGCTCGACCATGCTGATTTCGGCCTTGCCGGCGAACGGGTTGGCCAGGGTCAGTTGATCGATCCAGTGAATCGCGCCGAAACCGCCGATGTAGCGGTGACGCACCGGGTTCAGTACCCAGAAATCGAAATCGTGGGCCTTGTGGTAGTTCTGCGAGTCGGGGAAATAGCGGTAGTAACGCTCGGCGGCAGCTTCGATGGCAGCTGCGTCTTCGAGCTTTTGCGCTTCGGCCAGATAGGTCAGGCGACCAACGGCTTGCACATCATCGGCCTCGCGCTCGCCGACGAGCATCGAGCACTTCGGGTCTTTTTGCAGGTTGTGGGTGTGCTGGGCGATGCGGCTGATCAAGATCAGCGGCCGACCCTGCTCGTCCAGGCAGTAAGGCACCACGGAGCCAAAGGGAAAACCGGGCATCGATTTGGAGTGGGTCGACAGCACTCCACGGTATTCCTTGAGAAGCAATTCTCGGGCATTCTTCGCCACTTCAACGCTCAATTTATGACTCCTTAAATAGAATCCGTCGAAAAAACGGACGGGCGCCCGGGATCAAGTCCCAGTCACGCCAGCGGGCAATTCTGATGTGCATCCCGGCCACGGCCGGGGCAGATCGAGAGTCGCTGAAAACAAAAACTACTCAGACCTGCTATCGGGGCATGCGAATGCAACTCAAAGACAAAGTAATCATTATCACTGGCGGTTGCCAGGGTTTGGGCCGTTCGATGGCCGAGTATTTCGCCGGCAAAGGCGCGAAGCTCGCGCTGGTCGACCTCAATCAGGAAAAGCTCGACGACGCGGTCGCGGCTTGCAAGGCCAAGGGCGTCGAGGCGCGCAGCTATCTGTGCAACGTCGCCAATGAGGAGCAGGTCGAGCACATGGTAGCGCAGGTCGCCGCTGATTTCGGCGCGATCCATGGCTTGATCAACAACGCCGGGATCCTCCGTGATGGCCTGCTGCTCAAGGTCAAGGACGGCGAAATGACCAGGATGAGCCTGGCACAGTGGCAGGCAGTGATCGACGTCAACCTGACCGGCGTGTTCCTGTGCACACGTGAGGTGGCGGCGAAAATGGTCGAGCTGAAGACCAGCGGCGCAATCATCAATATTTCGTCGATCTCGCGTGCCGGTAATGTTGGCCAGACCAACTATTCGGCGGCCAAGGCCGGTGTTGCGGCGGCGACGGTGACTTGGGCGAAAGAACTGGCGCGATATGGGATTCGCGTGGCAGGGATTGCACCGGGCTTCATCGAAACCGAGATGACCCTGGGCATGAAGCCGGAAGCGCTGGAGAAGATGACCTCGGGGATTCCGCTCAAGCGCATGGGCAAGCCGGAAGAGATCGCCCACTCGGCGGCGTATATCTTCGAGAACGACTATTACACCGGCCGGATCCTGGAGATGGATGGCGGGTTGCGGATCTAACTGCCACCGCAAAACAACTGTAGGAGTGAGCCTGCTCGCGATAGCGGATTAACGTTCAACAAATGTGTTGAATGATCGACCGTTATCGCGAGCAGGCTCACTCCTACAGGGTTATCTGTGTTGCTGATTGATCAATCGTCGCTGATGGTGATATTCGGCATCGCCGGTGTCGCCGCTTCCTGCAAGACGATCCGCGCGCCGACGTGGCGGGCCAGTTCCTGATAGACCATGGCAATCTGGCTGTCCGGCTCGGCGATCACCGTTGGCTTGCCGCCATCGGCCTGCTCGCGGATCAGCATCGACAGCGGCAGTGAAGCCAGCAGCTCTACACCGTACTGGGTCGCCAGTTTTTCACCACCGCCCTCACCGAACAGATGCTCGGCATGCCCGCAGTTCGAGCAGATGTGCACGGCCATGTTTTCCACCACGCCCAGCACCGGAATGTTGACCTTGCGGAACATTTCCACGCCTTTGCGCGCGTCGAGCAGGGCCAGATCCTGTGGTGTGGTGACGATCACCGCACCGGCCACCGGGACTTTCTGCGCCAGGGTCAGCTGGATGTCGCCGGTGCCTGGCGGCATGTCGATAACCAGATAGTCCAGATCGCCCCACGCGGTTTGCGTGACCAGTTGCAGCAGTGCGCCGGAGACCATCGGCCCGCGCCAGACCATCGGCGTGTTGTCGTCGGTCAGAAAGGCCATCGACATGACCTCAACGCCGTGAGCCTTGAGCGGCACGAACCACTTCTGGTCCTTGACCTCAGGACGGGTACGCTCGGGGATGCCGAACATGATGCCTTGGCTCGGGCCATAGATATCGGCGTCGAGAATCCCGACCTTGGCGCCTTCGCGGGCCAGGGCCAGCGCGAGGTTGGCGGCGGTGGTCGACTTGCCCACGCCGCCCTTGCCCGAAGCCACGGCGACGACGTTCTTGACGTTGGCCAGCCCCGGAATCTGCGCCTGGGCCTTGTGCGCGGCGATCACCGTGTTGACTTCAACCTTGGCGATCACCACGCCATCGAGGTTTTCGATGGCCAGTTGCAGCAATTGCGCCCAGCCGCTCTTGAACAGACCGGCGGCGTAACCGATTTCCAGCTGCACGTTGACGCGGTCACCGACGATCTCGATGTGCTTCACGCAACCGGCGCTGACCGGATCCTGATTCAGGTAAGGGTCGGTGTATTGGCTGAGGACGGCTTCCACCGCTGCGCGAGTGACGGCGCTCATGGGCAACTCCGATAACAAGACTGGGAAAAGATGGCGGGTATCCTACCCCTTCTATCCTCCGGACGGCACGCCCGGCAACGATTTGCAGGGGTGAAATATCTTGCCCGGCGCTTTATAGTGGCCGACCTCCGTTTCATCAAGTAGCGAAGCCCCACATGTCCGAACCACGCAAGATCCTCGTCACCAGCGCCCTGCCCTACGCCAACGGTTCGATTCACCTTGGCCATATGCTGGAATATATCCAGACCGATATGTGGGTGCGCTTCCAGAAGCATCGCGGCAATCAATGCATTTATGTCTGCGCCGACGACGCCCACGGTTCGGCGATCATGCTGCGCGCGGAAAAGGAAGGCATCACCCCGGAACAACTGATCGCCAACGTGCAGGCTGAACACAGCGCCGACTTTGCCGAGTTCCTGGTCGATTTCGACAATTTCCACTCCACTCACGCCGAAGAAAACCGTGAGCTGTCGAGCCAGATCTACATCAAGCTGCGTGACGCCGGGCACATCGCCCAACGCTCGATCACCCAGTATTTCGACCCGGAAAAGAAGATGTTCCTGGCCGACCGTTTCATCAAGGGCACCTGCCCGAAATGCGGCACTGAAGACCAGTACGGCGACAACTGCGAAAAATGCGGTGCGACCTATGCACCGACCGACCTGAAGGATCCGAAGTCGGCAATCTCTGGCGCCACCCCGGTGCTCAAGGATTCCCAGCACTTCTTCTTCAAACTGCCGGACTTCCAGCAAATGCTGCAGACCTGGACCCGCAGCGGCACCCTGCAGGACGCCGTCGCCAACAAGATCGCCGAATGGCTGGACGCCGGCCTGCAACAGTGGGACATCTCCCGCGATGCGCCGTACTTCGGCTTCGAGATTCCGGGCGAGCCAGGCAAGTATTTCTACGTGTGGCTGGACGCGCCAATCGGCTACATGGCCAGCTTCAAGAACCTCTGCGACCGCACGCCGGAGCTGGACTTCGATGCGTTCTGGGCCAAGGATTCCACCGCCGAGCTGTACCACTTCATCGGCAAGGACATCGTCAATTTCCACGCACTGTTCTGGCCTGCGATGCTTGAAGGCGCGGGTTACCGCAAGCCGACCGGCATCAACGTGCACGGCTACCTGACCGTCAATGGCCAGAAAATGTCCAAGTCCCGTGGCACCTTCATCAAGGCGCGCACCTATCTGGATCACCTGTCGCCGGAATACCTGCGCTACTACTACGCGGCCAAACTGGGTCGTGGTGTCGATGACCTTGACCTGAACCTCGAAGACTTTGTGCAGAAGGTCAACTCCGACCTGGTCGGCAAGGTGGTCAACATCGCCAGCCGTTGCGCCGGGTTCATCCAGAAAGGTAACGCCGGCCTGCTGGTCGGCACCAATGCCGCGCCAGAGCTGACCGAAGCGTTCCTCGCTGCCGCCCCGAGCATTGCCGATGCTTACGAAGCCCGCGACTTCGCCCGTGCCATGCGTGAAACCATGGCCTTGGCCGACCGCGCCAACGCGTGGATCGCCGACAAGGCGCCGTGGTCGCTGAACAAGCAGGAAGGCAAGCAGGATGAAGTCCAGGCGATCTGCGCCACCGCCATCAACCTGTTCCGCCAACTGGTGATCTTCCTCAAACCGGTGCTGCCGCTGCTGGCCGCCGATGCCGAGGCGTTCCTCAACGTCGCCCCGCTGACCTGGAGCGACCACACCACCTTGCTGGCCAACCACCAGTTGAACGAATTCAAGCCGTTGATGACCCGCATCGACCCGGTAAAAGTACAAGCCATGTCCGACGCCTCGAAAGAAGACCTGACCGCCAGCCAGACCGACACCGGTGCCGCCGCCCCTGCGGGCAATGGCGAACTGGTCAAGGATCCGCTGTCGCCGGAAATCGACTTCGATGCCTTTGCCGCGATCGACCTGCGCGTCGCGCTGATCGTCAAAGCCGAACATGTGGAAGGTGCCGACAAGCTGCTGCGCCTGACACTGGATATCGGTGACGAGCAACGCAACGTGTTCTCGGGCATCAAGAGCGCTTATCCGGATCCGTCCAAGCTCGACGGTCGCCTGACCATGATGATCGCCAACCTCAAGCCACGGAAAATGAAGTTCGGTATCTCCGAAGGCATGGTGATGGCAGCCGGCCCCGGCGGTGAAGAGATTTACCTGCTGAGCCCGGACAGCGGCGCCAAGCCGGGTCAGCGCATCAAGTAACACTCGGCGGTGAATCGATCCCACAGGCGTGCCCGGCATGCCTGTGGGATTTTTCATATCTGGCCGGATAATGCCTAACCTTAAGAGACACCCGCCCGTTTCCCTGGCAGAACCATGACCGAACTCGTGCTTACGCTTATCAGTGCTGCGCTGCTCAACAACTTCGTGTTGCACTGGCCGCTGGGCGTCGATCCGCTGCTGGCGGGCAGTCGTCGTCAGGTGCATGCGTTGGGGCTGGCGACGTTGTGCCTGATGCTGATCGTTGGCGTTACCAGTTACGCGGTCTGGCATTGGCTGCTGGTACCGCTGCAACTTGAAGCCCTGCGCTTGTTCGTGTTTCTGCCGTTGAGTGTGTTGCTGATTGCGCCACTGTTGAAGCTGCTGGCGCGCAGGCTGCCGAATCTGCCCTTCGAAGGTTTGTGGCCATTGCTGCTGGGCAATGCCGGTGTGCTCGGGCTGGCACTGATCAACGCGCAAAACGATCGAGGCCTGCTGCAGGCGACAGCGCTGAGTCTCGGGGCCGGGCTAGGCTTCTGGCTGGTGCTGAGCCTGTTCCAGGACTTGCGTGAACGCACGGTCGATAACGATATTCCCCTGCCCTTCCGTGGCCTGCCGATCGATCTGATCGGCGCCGGACTGATCGCAGTGATTTTTCTCGGATTCAGTGGACTGATCAAAACATGAGTCTGATTCAACGCATCGATGCCCTCCTGCCGCAGACCCAATGCGGTAAATGCGGCCATCCGGGATGCAAGCCGTATGCGCAAGGCATCGTCGCAGGCGAGCCGATCAACAAGTGCCCGCCGGGCGGTGACGAAACCATTGCCGCGCTGGCTGAGTTGTTGAAAGTGCCGGTACTGGAACTGGACATCAGTCGCGGCTCAGCGCCGCCGCAAGTGGCGTTCATCCGTGAGGCCGAATGCATTGGCTGCACCAAGTGCATTCAGGCCTGCCCGATCGACGCGATTGTCGGCGCGGCGAAACTGATGCATACGGTCATCATTGACGAGTGCACCGGTTGCGACCTGTGTGTCGCGCCATGCCCGGTGGATTGCATTGAAATGCATCCATTGCCACCGAGCACATTACCGGTGGTGGGCGGTCTGGCCTTCAGTCTTGAAGAACAGCGTGCACGGGCGGCCAAACGCGATCACGCACGCCAACGTTTCGAGCGACGAAACGAGCGCCTGCAACGCGAAGAACGACAAAAGCAGGCAGAGCGTGAAGCGCGGGCAAAACGGGCGGCGCAACCTGAAGTAACTGCAACGGATCCGGTACAGGCAGCACTGGAACGGGTGCGCGCGCAGAAAGCGGCGACCGCTGATGCGGCGCTGAAGAAAGCCAAGATCGATGTGGCCATGAGCCGTGCACAATTGCACAAATCGCTGAAGGCCTTCGGCCATCCGCCGACGTTCGAGCAGCAGACGCAATTAATCGTGTTGCAGCAGCAATTCGAAGCGGCCGAACAGGCTTTGGCAGCTGTTGAAATCAACGCTCCGCCAGCCGCCACAGTGCCTGCCCCTGGCAAAGACGCCGATCTGAAACGGGCGAAGATCCAGTTGGCCATGCGCCGCGCCGAACTGAAAAAAGCCCAAACCGCCGAAGCAGCGCCGGAGCAGATTGCCGCGCTGGAACAAGCATTAAGCGATGCCGAGCAGGCCCTGCACGCCGCCGAAGCCACAAGCGATCAACCTTTGCCTGACCTGGTGCGCGTCGAAAAACGCCCGATCGACAGCCAGCTTCGCCAGTTGAAAACCGAATTGGCCTACGCCCGCGCGGACCTCAACAAACTCGAACGTCGCGCCGACACGCCCAGTGAAACCCTCGACAAGGCCCGCGCCCGCCTGCAAGACGCCGAGCGCCAGGTGCAAGATCATGTCGCCCCTTGAGGCACCCGACGACCGCCTGCCACAGGCGATGAAACTGGTGCTGCTGGCCACGTTGCCGGGGCTGCTGACGCTGTTCTGGTTTTACGGTTGGGGCGTGCTGATCAATCTGCTGCTGGCTATCGTCACCGCGCTAATGGTCGAGGCAGCTGTCCTCCGACTGCGTCGACAGCCAATGCAACCGACACTAAGCGACGGCAGTGCGTTGGTCAGCGCGACATTGCTGGCCGCCGCCCTGCCACCTTATTGCCCGTGGTGGCTGACGGTGACGGCGATTGCCTCGGGTCTGTTGTTTGGCAAGCACGCGTACGGCGGCGTCGGTCGAAATCCGTTCAATCCGGCGATGCTCGGGTTTGCCTTGGCCATGGTGATGTTCCCGCAGCCGATGACCCATTGGCCGGCCCATGGCCTGGATCTGACGGCAGCGTTTCAACAGGTGTTCGGTGCAGGCCAGGCGCCGGACGCTTGGGCGCAGGCCACGGTGCTGGACAGCCTGCGCATCAACAAGAGCCTGACCATGGACGAATTGTTCGCCAGCAATCCGGCGTTTGGTCGCTTTGGCGGCCACGGTGTGGAATGGGTGAATCTGGCGTTTCTCGCCGGCGGCTTGTTTTTGCTGCAACGCCGGGTCTTCGGTTGGCACGCACCGGCAGGCATGCTCGCCAGTCTGTTTGTTGTCAGCCTGCTGTTCTGGAATGGTTCCGGGTCGGACTCGCAGGGTTCGCCGCTGTTCCACCTGCTCAGTGGCGCGACCATGCTGGGCGCGTTCTTCATCATCACTGAACCGGTCTCGGGTGCTAAAACCGCGCTCGCCCGCCTGCTGTTCGGCGTCGGGGTCGGGCTGCTGACTTATTTGATTCGCACCTGGGGTGGGTATCCGGATGGCGTAGCGTTTGCGGTGCTGCTGATGAACCTTTGCGTGCCGGCGCTGGAGCGATTTGCCGCAGACCGTCAGGTTGAGGTGAGGCCATGAATCGCACGGCCAGCACGCTTATTGTGCTGCTGTTGGCAGTCATCGGCATCGGCGCGACCTACTTCGTACAGCGTATTAACGCACCGCAGATTATCGCGCAGCAGCGCTTGATCGAAAGCCGCAAGCTGCTCGACCTGCTCCCGCTCGAGACCTACGACAATCAACCGCTGGAACAGCCTTTGGCTTTGACAGACACCACCTTGAGTCACAGCACCTTGTCGAGCGGCTATCGCGCGACCCGAGACGGTCAGACCGTCGCGATACTGCTGCGCAGTCAGACCCAGGGTTATGCGGGTGCCATCGAGCTGTTGATCGCCATCGATACCACCGGCAAATTATTGGCTGTGAAAACCCTTGAACAGACCGAAACCCCGGCACTCGGCGGACATCTGGGTGACTGGCCGAATGCCTGGCTGCAAACGTTTACCGGCAAATCGGCCAAAGAGCCGACCGATGCAGGCTGGGCGCTGAAAAAGGATCAAGGGCAATTTGATCAAATCGCAGGTGCGACCATCACCTCTCGCGCGGCGATCAGCGCTATCCATGATGCGCTGCGCTTCTTCGATGAACATCGGTCGGCGCTGCTGGGGAGCGGAACATGAACCGGTCGGCGACTGTTTCGAACGCGTTGATGCTGACATTGCTGCTTGGCACCAGTGACTCCTTGGCAGGTGCACTGGGGGCGTTATTGATGTTCGCCAGTGTCGTGGGCCTGTATGGCTTGTGCATGCCTGTTTTACGGTCTCGCCTCACTGGCACGAGCGCATTGCTGGCCAGCCTGCTGCTCGCCGCGACCTTCACCAGTTGTGCAGACCTGTTGGCGCAGCGCTGGTTTCTGCCCTGGCTGCAAACATTCGGCCTCTATGCAGGCCTGATCGCGTTGCAATGCGTGGTACTGGAACACAATGGTTTCTGGCATCAATCATTGGCCGAACGCTTCAAACTCTACGCGACGTTCGGTGGACTCATGCTGGTACTTGCAGGGCTGCGTGAACTCATCGGTCACGGCAGTCTCGGCCGGGGACTTTCCGAATACTGGCCAGGTCTTGTTGTATTTAGCGAAGGGCTGCACCTGATCACCCTGATCCCCGGTGCTTTTATTTTGTTGGCGCTGCTGTTGGCGGCGCGCCAGGCGTTGATTCGCCCGAACTCGATATCCAAGGAAACGCATCGCCCATGAATGCTGCAAAACGTCTGGAGATTTTCCGCCGCCTGCACGAAGACAATCCGGAGCCGAAGACCGAACTGGCCTACTCCTCGCCGTTCGAGTTGTTGATCGCCGTGATTCTTTCGGCGCAGTCGACTGACGTCGGTGTCAACAAAGCCACGGCGAAGCTGTTTCCGGTGGCCAATACGCCGGCGGCGATCCACGCTTTAGGGGTCGAAGGTCTATCCGAATACATCAAGACAATCGGCCTCTACAACAGCAAGGCCAGAAACGTCATCGAAACCTGCCGCCTGCTGGTCGAACGCCACGGCAGTGTGGTCCCACAAACCCGTGAAGAGCTCGAAGCCTTGCCGGGAGTGGGCCGCAAGACCGCCAACGTCGTACTCAACACGGCTTTCCGTCAACTGACCATGGCCGTCGATACCCACATATTTCGTGTCAGCAACCGCACCGGCATTGCACCGGGCAAAAATGTGGTCGAAGTGGAAAAGAAGCTGATGAAGTTTGTACCCAAGGAATTCCTGCTCGACTCTCATCACTGGCTGATCCTGCACGGCCGCTACGTGTGTCTGGCCCGCAAGCCGCGCTGCGGCAGCTGCCGGATCGAAGACTTGTGCGAGTACAAGGACAAAACTTCGGACGATTGAGCGGCTATTGGAATAATTGATAAGTCGATTGAAAAAATCTTTTTTACCCGCCGCAGGAATATCGATATAAGGAGCGCCAAAGGCATTCTTAGCCGGGAGTTAGCTGATGAGTAGCGACAAAGAGCCACTGGATGTAGATGACGATATCGCTGCAGAAACTGATGACGCCGAACCTGTGGTCGAAGTCGCCAAGACCAATCTCAGCAAGCGCCGTACGATCGATAACCTGCTTGAGGAGCGCCGACTGCAAAAGCAATTGGCCGATTACGATTTTGATGACTGATACTTGAAAGCCTCCCGAAACGGAGGCTTTTCACTTTCTGCGGCTAGCTGAGTTTGATCGGCCCATGACCCCGTCAGCCATCGATACATTCAGACCAGACCATTACGCTGCGCCAACTCGATCAGATCAACCAGGGAGCGAGCATTGAGCTTCAACAACAAGCGCGTCTTGTAGGTACTCACCGTTTTGTTGCTCAAAAACATGCCATCGGCAATTTCCTTGTTGGTCTTGCCCCGCGCCAACTGCTGCAACACCATCATTTCCCGACCGGACAGACGATCGACCATATCGGCCTCACTCGCACTGCCCAGACTGGTACGCACAGTATGCAAAGCCTGATTGGGAAAATAACTGTAGCCGGACAATACGGCCTTGATTGCGCTGAGCAACTCGGTCAAGTCCTGCTGTTTACAAACATAACCGGCAGCCCCCGACTGCATGCAGCGCATTGAAAAGTGCCCGGGCGCCTGGGAAGTCAACACCAGTACTTTAATAGGCATCGCCGTTGAAGTCAGGCGTGCAATAACTTCCAGACCATCAAGTTTCGGTATCCCTATATCCAGAATGACAATATCCGGCATTTGTTCGCGAGCAAGTTGTAACGCATCCACACCGTTATCAGTTTCTGCGATGACTTCGTAGCCATGACGTTCCATCAGCATACGTACCGCAAGACGAATGACAGGGTGATCATCCACGATCAGCACTTTATTCATGGGCAAGTCCAGTTTCGCTGTTCGAATTTTTAGAACACGCACAATAGCCCAGTCACTTGCTCTATGGCATGCCGAGGTTAACACGCACTTGCAACGAGAGACATGCCCTACATCCATCGCGGATTAATCCTACAAAAAACTTCTAGCCCCCTAAACATCCAACGCCGCTTCACTCTCCGCCCAGGCATCACCTCTCATTTCTAACCTGTTACAAATTACAACTAACGGCGCAAAATCACATGTCACCGCTGAGATTCACTGCGCCTGATTGGTGCGGGCGACTCTACACCCTTGCGTGGTAAACCGAAATCAAACATTGGCAATACAAAACCACAATTGCGACACCGGCAATACAACGCGAAGCAAAAGATAAACACTTGAAACAAGATATTTATACCAGAACAAATACTTTTGCTATAAACATAAACATAACCACCCACAACCATAAACCTCAACTCGTACAAACTTATCAACCATGACAAAGACCAAACAAAAGAGTAAGAACATGCTTAAAATAAAAAGCAAAATCACCAACCCCATGACAGTGATTGCCATATTCGCCGCCATTTCGGAAACATCAGCCGCCGTTTCCCTGCCATTCCTGGACAATAAGGACCGGGAGATTTACGTGTGGTTCCTGATCAGCTTTCCGTTTTACTTGCTATTCCTTTTCTTTATCACTCTAAACTTCAACTACCGTTCCCTCTATTCACCTTCAGACTTTGACAAAGACAAGAATTTTCTAAGAACTATCGACAGCAATATTCGCGAGAACAAACGAAACGCGCCGATGGTGGATTCATCCGCGCAAGGCACATTTGGACTATCCAGTTGTATCGTCCCGAGCGAGTCAGGCGCTAGCGAATGCAAAGACTCGTGCAAAGTCCACAACGCACCTGATCCGCCGTCCGACATCAACACAAAATCGAGCCTGATTGTTCAGCACTACATTCAGTTGCCCGCATGGGTCAGCGACCTGCACCTCATCGATGCACGGGATATCGATGCATCGAGAGAATTAGCCACCATTCTGGAAAATATCCGCAACCTCGACAGGAAAACTGCACGGATGGTTGTGTTTCTTTCCAATCACGTATCGGACGTCGTACTGACGCAGCATGCACTTGTGCAGATCAAACACGTCAAGAAAGGCTCAGGAAAAACGCTTTGTATTGTTTATAACCTGTGCTCACAAGCCGTGACGCTACTGGGGCGGGCATGAAAGATGAGTTTAAGCCACACAGGCGAAGAACAACGCCTGGGTTCAAGCTGAGGTCGACAAGGAATGATGCAAAAAGGGCGACCTTGTCTCGATGACAGGGCCGCCCTTTTCATTGTGCGTCAGTCTGCAACGCTTAGAACAGTTTGCGGCCCTTGTTGGCAGCAATGCGCATGCGCAGCGCGTTGAGCTTGATGAAGCCCGCCGCGTCGGCCTGGTTGTAAGCACCGCCGTCTTCTTCGAAGGTCGCGATGTTGGCATCGAACAGCGAGTCGTCGGACTTGCGGCCGGTGACGATCACGTTGCCTTTGTACAGCTTCAGGCGAACTACACCGTTCACATTGACCTGCGAAGCATCGATCATCTGTTGCAGCATCAGACGCTCAGGGCTCCACCAGTAACCGGTGTAGATCAGGCTGGCGTATTTCGGCATCAGCTCGTCTTTGAGGTGAGCGACTTCGCGGTCCAGAGTGATCGACTCGATGGCGCGGTGAGCGCGCAGCATGATGGTGCCGCCCGGGGTTTCGTAGCAACCACGGGACTTCATGCCGACGTAACGGTTTTCAACGATGTCGAGACGGCCGATACCGTGAGCGCCACCGATCTTGTTCAGCGTCGCCAGTACGGTGGCCGGCGTCATTTCAACGCCATCCAGCGCAACGATGTCGCCGTTACGGTAAGTCAGTTCCAGGTATTGCGGTTTGTCAGGAGCGTTCTCCGGAGAGACGGTCCATTTCCACATGTCTTCTTCGTGCTCGGTCCAGGTGTCTTCCAGCACGCCGCCTTCATAGGAGATGTGCAGCAGGTTGGCGTCCATCGAGTACGGGGACTTCTTCTTGCCATGACGCTCGATCGGGATCGCGTGCTTCTCGGCGTAGTCCATCAGCTTCTCGCGGGACAGCAGGTCCCACTCACGCCAAGGCGCGATCACTTTTACGCCTGGCTTGAGCGCGTAGGCACCCAGTTCGAAACGCACCTGGTCATTGCCCTTGCCGGTAGCGCCATGGGAAATGGCATCAGCGCCGGTTTCGTTGGCGATTTCAATCAGACGTTTGGCGATCAGCGGACGTGCGATGGAAGTACCCAACAGGTACTCGCCCTCGTAAACGGTGTTGGCGCGGAACATCGGGTACACGAAATCACGCACGAATTCTTCGCGCAGATCGTCGATGTAGATTTCTTTGACGCCCATGGCCTGAGCCTTGGCGCGGGCCGGCTCGACCTCTTCGCCTTGACCGAGATCAGCGGTGAAAGTCACCACTTCACAGTTATAAGTATCCTGCAGCCACTTGAGGATCACCGAAGTGTCCAGGCCGCCGGAATACGCCAGAACGACCTTGTTTACGTCCGCCATGCCATCACTCCACGGGGTTCTACGGAAAGCCGAGGAGTCTACCGCTCAAACGCGATAATTTACAGAGGCGCGACAGCTTAAGACGACAAAGCGACAGAATCTGTCGAGAGCGCGACGATGACCGGCGGGTCAGGAAGTTGCTGCAGTGCTGGCTGGCGTGCTCGCTTGAGGCGCAGGTACGGGGCTTGTCGGCGCCACGCGCGCCAGTTTGACATTGACCCGACGGTTCTTCGCGCGATTGGCCGCATTGGTGTTCGGCACGATCGGATATTGCTCGCCATGGAAGCGCACGGTGATCTGGGATTCCTGAATGCCGTTGGCCTTGAAGAAGTCGACCACTGCCAGTGCTCGGCGGCGCGACAGTTCACGGTTGGTCAGGCGATTGCCGCTGTTGTCCGAGTGGCCATCGAGTTCGATGTGATTGACCGTTGGATCGGCCTTCATGAATTCGAGCATCACTTGCAGCTTGGCCCTGGCGGCGGCGTCCAGATCAACGCCCTCGCCGGGAAAGCCGATCTGCGATTGTTTGATCTGGTCGAAATTCTGCGGCAGCAATTTCGCTACACAGGTCTGATAGTCGTTAAACGCCTTGCTGAATTTCACCGGCAATAAACGCACTTCCGAGACGCGGCCATCGCCAGACGCACGGCGTACAACCGGGCTGCGCCCGTCCAGCAGACCGCTGATCAGACCTCCGGCCTGCGACTGCGAACTGCTGAACAGCACGTTGCCACTGCCGAGGCGGACGTTGCCCAAATTGATGTCACCACGACCCGGCTGCCAAGGAGCAGCCGCCGCCAGCAACGTCGCCGAACCACCGCCAAGCATGGCGTTGTAGGCGTTCAGACGGAAGATCGCCTGCTCGCCCGCCTTGCGCACGAACTCACCCGAGCCGAAATCGGTGATCGGCTGGGTCAGACGACATTCGAACTTGTCGCCGGCGACCGTCCACTCAATGTTCTCCAGACGGGTCTGGTACGTGAGCGCCATCGCGGGAAGGCTGGCAAACACACTGAGCAAGGCTAAATAACGCTGGCGCACGGGAGGCTCCATTGGCTTCTGAAACACAAAGACCGATTCACACTATGTTTACGGCATACCTACGGGATATCGGAAGGTTCTGGCAAAACTTGATAGCGAGTGCCTGCAAGAGTCTTTTCCGGTAGCATTCGCCTCAGTTTGACCCGCCTGGAATCCCCTCATGTCCGACCGCCTGACCCTGCTGCGTCCCGACGACTGGCACATTCATCTTCGCGATGGTGCCGTGTTGACCAATACCGTTGCCGATGTTGCGCGCACTTTTGGTCGCGCCATCATCATGCCCAACCTGGTACCTCCGGTGCGCAACGCCACTGAAGCCGACGGCTATCGCCAGCGGATTCTCGCTGCCCGCCCGGCCGGCAGTCGCTTTGAGCCGCTGATGGTGCTGTATCTCACCGACCGCACCCAGCCCGAAGAAATTCGTGAGGCCAAGGCCAGCGGTTTTGTCTATGCCGCCAAGCTGTACCCGGCCGGCGCGACCACCAACTCCGATTCCGGCGTGACCAGCATCGACAAGATTCTGCCGGCAATCGAAGCCATGGCCGAAGTTGGCATGCCGCTGTTGATCCACGGTGAAGTCACCCGTGGCGACGTCGATGTGTTCGACCGCGAAAAGATTTTCATCGATGAGCACATGCGCCGCGTGGTCGAGCGTTTTCCGACGCTGAAAGTGGTGTTCGAACACATCACCACCGGCGACGCCGTGCAGTTCGTCAACGAGGCTTCGGCCAATGTTGGCGCGACCATCACCGCGCATCACCTGCTGTACAACCGCAACCACATGCTGGTGGGCGGGATTCGGCCGCACTTCTATTGCCTGCCGATCCTCAAGCGCAACACACATCAGGAAGCCCTGCTCGACGCCGCCACCAGTGGCAGCGCGAAGTTCTTCCTCGGCACTGATTCGGCGCCACACGCGCAGCACGCCAAAGAAGCCGCTTGCGGTTGCGCCGGCTGCTACACCGCGTACGCCGCCATCGAAATGTATGCCGAAGCCTTCGAACAACGTAACGCGCTGGACAAGCTCGAAGCCTTCGCCAGCCTCAACGGCCCGCGTTTCTATGGCTTGCCGGCGAACACCGACCGTATCACCCTGGTTCGTGAAGAATGGACCGCCCCGACCAGCCTGCCGTTTGGCGAGCTGACCGTTATCCCGCTGCGCGCCGGTGAAAAACTGCGCTGGCGCCTGCTGGAGGAACACGCGTGAGTGAAGACCATTTCGACGACGAACTGGACGGTCAAAGTGGCGGTGGCGGTTCCCGTCACCCGATGGCAGCACGCTTTCGCGGCTACCTGCCGGTTGTCGTCGACGTAGAAACCGGCGGCTTCAACTCAGCCACCGATGCATTACTGGAGATTGCTGCGACCACCATCGCCATGGATGAAAAGGGTTTTGTTTACCCGGATCACACCTACTTCTTCCGCGTTGAGCCGTTCGAAGGCGCCAACGTTGAAGCAGCAGCGCTGGAGTTCACCGGGATCAAACTCGATCACCCGCTGCGCATGGCCGTCAGCGAAGAAACCGCACTGACTGACATCTTCCGCGGCATCCGCAAGGCGCTGAAGGCCAACGGCTGCAAGCGCGCGATCCTGGTCGGCCACAACAGCAGCTTCGACCTCGGTTTCCTCAATGCCGCCGTCGCGCGACTGGACATGAAGCGCAACCCGTTCCACCCGTTCTCCAGCTTTGACACCGCAACGCTGGCCGGTCTTGCCTACGGTCAAACCGTACTGGCAAAAGCCTGCCAGGCCGCCGACATCGATTTCGATGGCCGTGAAGCGCACTCCGCGCGTTACGACACCGAGAAAACCGCTGAGCTGTTCTGCGGCATCGTCAATCGCTGGAAACAGATGGGCGGCTGGGAAGACTTCGACGACTGATTGATCGTCGCCGGGTAAATCCCACGCATAAAAAAACCGGCCACATGGGCCGGTTTTTTTGTACCTCGACGTTGCGCCTTACAGGGCAGCAGCGTTCTCGGTCAGGTAAGCCGCAACGCCTTCTGGCGAAGCGTTCATGCCTTTGTCGCCTTTTTTCCAGTTGGCAGGGCAGACTTCGCCGTGCTCTTCGTGGAATTGCAGAGCGTCGACCAGACGGATCAGCTCTTCCATGTTACGGCCCAGCGGCAGGTCGTTGATGATCTGCGAGCGGACAACGCCTTTGTCGTCGATCAGGAATGCGCCACGGAACGCCACGCCGCCTTCGGATTCAACGTCGTAAGCCTTGGCGATGTCGTGCTTCATGTCGGCAGCCATGGTGTATTTCACCTGGCCGATACCGCCATTGTTCACTGGAGTGTTGCGCCATGCGTTGTGAGTAAAGTGCGAGTCGATCGACACAGCGATCACTTCAACGTTGCGTGCCTTGAAGTCAGCCATGCGGTTGTCCAGAGCGATCAGCTCGGACGGGCAGACGAAGGTGAAGTCCAGTGGGTAGAAGAACACCAGGCCGTATTTGCCTTTGATGGCCGAGGACAGGGTGAAGCTGTCAACGATCTCGCCATTGCCGAGTACGGCCGGGACGGTGAAGTCAGGGGCTTGTTTGCCTACGAGTACGCTCATTGATATCTCCTGGTGTAAAAACTTGAAGTTCAGGGTCCGCGCCAGCCTGCCACCCTCAGGCGACAGCCCTGTGACACGAACCCCCTTCGCAAGGGCCGACCATCATACACTGCGAATTTGGCCTGTCCTTAACGGTTTTTCAAAGCAGGCGCAGAACGGCGCTGCATTTACGGGGCCAGGCAAATCGCCAGCAAATACCGTTCGTCAGTCATGGCTGTTAATCAGCTGAAGCGTTCCGAAAGCACTTTGACAATCATTCTCGTTAACATTAAGATCCATCGCAATTGAGTCACAACCAGCGACGGTTCTCACTTATGTATGTTTGTCTCTGCACTGGCGTCACCGACGGACAGATCCGCGAAGCGATCTATGAAGGTTGCTGCAGCTATAAAGAAGTCCGCCAAGCCACCGGCGTCGCCAGCCAATGTGGCAAATGTGCCTGCCTCGCCAAGGAAGTGGTCCGCGAAACCCTGACCAAGCTGCAAACCGCCCAGGCCGCGATCCCCTATCCGGTAGAATTTACTGCTGCGTAATAACACCTCATTTCAAAGAACCGGACTTATGTCCGGTTTTTTTATGCCTGTAAATCAACTGCTTAGGCTCTAGACGCGGAACACAAACATTCTTATTCCGATTAATTTTCATATATTATTCAATAACTTAGGTTTGACACTTATAAGTACGAAGCTCAAACTCTGCCGTATATACAGCGAATACAGGGCAGGACTCCGATCATGAAAGGCGACATTACAGTCATCCAGCATCTCAACAAGATCCTTGCCAATGAGCTGGTCGCGATCAATCAGTACTTCCTGCATGCGCGCATGTATGAAGATTGGGGTCTGAACAAGCTCGGCAAGCACGAATACAAAGAATCCATCGACGAGATGAAACACGCGGACAAGCTGATCAAGCGCATCCTGTTCCTCGAAGGCCTGCCGAACGTGCAGGATCTGGGCAAGCTGCACATCGGCGAGCACACCAAGGAAATGCTGGAGTGCGACCTGCGTATCGAGAAGACCGGCCACGCTGACCTGAAGACCGCGATCGCACATTGCGAAACCGTTGGCGACTTCGGCAGCCGTGAACTGCTCGAAGACATTCTCGAATCCGAAGAAGAACACATCGACTGGCTGGAAACCCAACTGGGCCTGATCGATAAAGTAGGTCTTGAGAACTATCTGCAATCGCAGATGGGCGAAGAGTAAGCGCTGCCGCCGGCTGCGATCGCTTCAGATTGCACCGGCAACTTGCAGTAACTTTTCGAACGCACTAAAAAGCCCCGCCCTCTTTCGAGGTGCGGGGCTTTTTATTGGCTGAAGATCAAAAGATCGCAGCCTCGTTTCACTCGACAGCTCCTACACAAGCAGCATCTGGCGCGTGAGGCCGTCAGGCTTCGGACTTGTTCGCCGCTGCCGCTTCAACAGCCGACTTGATGGTGCTTTGCAGCGAACCGTCTGCAGCCATCTCGGTCATGATGTCGCTACCGCCGACCAGTTCACCGCCGACCCACAGTTGCGGGAAAGTCGGCCAGTTGGCGTACTTCGGCAGGTTGGCGCGGATTTCCGGGTTCTGCAGGATGTCCACGTACGCAAACTTTTCGCCACACGCCATGACAGCCTGCGCAGCTTTCGCGGAGAAGCCACACTGTGGGGCATTCGGCGAGCCTTTCATGTAAAGCAGAATGGTGTTGTTGGCAATCTGCTCTTTAATCGTTTCGATGATATCCATGGAGCACCTCGGCTGAACTTTCCGACTCATGGGTCGGCACGGTGACGCATTGTAACGGAATCCCGAGCGCCATGCTCGGTCTCCCCGTCGGTCACGCTCAGGCGGCCGCCACCGTGACCGGCACGCCATTAAGCGCCGCGTTGCCGGACAACTCGTCGAGCTGACATTCATCAGTCAGATCGTTCGCGCTCGACCCCGGCTGACTACTGGCGATCGCCATCTGCACGCCTGGCCGTGCATGACCCCAGCCGTGCGGCAGGCTGACCACACCTTTCATCATGTCGAGGCTGCCAAGTACTTCGACTTCGATTTGCCCAACCCGCGAACTGACGCGCACCCATTGACCATCGTGGAGCCCACGGCTGGCAAGATCGTCCGGGTGCATCAACAGTTGATGGCGCGGCTTGCCCTTCACCAGACGGTGATAGTTGTGCATCCACGAGTTGTTGCTGCGTACATGGCGGCGGCCGATCATCAGCAGCTCATCGGCGGCCGGCGCCTGCAGCGCAGCGAAGCGTGCGAGGTCAGCGAGGATCTCTGACGGAGCGGCCTGCACGCGCTGATTCGGCGTTTTCAGGCGCGCAGCCAGGTTCGGTTTCAACGCCCCCAGATCAATCCCGTGCGGATGATCGAACAACGTCGCCAGAGACAGCTTTTGCTCAGACGCGTCACCGTACATGCCCATACGCAGGCCCATGTCGATCATCTTCGCCGGCGGCATGGTCGGTTTCAGTTCTTTGCCGGTCTTCTCGGCGAAGGCCTTGGCCAGACCGACGAAGATCTCCCAGTCATGTAAAGCGCCCTCCGGCTTGGCCAGGATCGCGCGGTTGAAGCGGGTGACGTTACGCACCGCGAACAGATTGAAGGTGGTGTCGTAGTGGTCATTTTCCAGCGCCGAGGTCGACGGCAGGATCAGGTCGGCATAGCGCGTGGTTTCGTTGATGTACAGGTCAATGCTGACCATGAACTCCAGACCGTCCAGCGCCTGCTCCAGTTGCCGCCCGTTCGGCGTCGACAGCACCGGATTACCAGCGACGGTGATCAGTGCACGGATCTGCCCCTCACCGTCGGTAAGCATCTCTTCGGCCAGCGCCGAGACCGGCAACTCGCCGCCGTATTCAGGACGTCCCGAGACACGGCTCTGCCATTTGTTGAAATGCCCGCCCGAGGTCGATGCCACCAAGTCCACTGCCGGCTCGGTGCATAACGCGCCGCCTACCCGGTCGAGGTTGCCGGTGACCAGATTGATCAACTGCACTACCCAATGGCACAACGTGCCGAAGGCCTGGGTCGAGACGCCCATCCGCCCGTAACACACAGCACTCGGCGCCGCCGCGAAGTCACGCGCCAGCTGGCGGATCTGTTCGGCAGGCACGGCGCACAGCGGGCTCATGCTTTCAGCGGTAAACGCGGCGACGGCGGCGCGCACCTCGTCCAGGCCATCCACCGGCAAGTGACTGTCGCGGGTCAGCCCTTCGCTGAACAGCGTGTTGAGCACGCCAAACAACAACGCCGCATCGCCGCCCGGACGCACAAACAAGTGCTGATCAGCCATGGCCGCCGTCTCGCTGCGCCGTGGATCGACCACAACGACTTTACCGCCGCGCGCCTGGATTGCCTTTAAACGTTTCTCAACATCTGGCACGGTCATGATGCTGCCGTTGGAGGCCAGTGGATTGCCGCCGAGGATCAGCATGAAGTCGGTGTGATCGATGTCCGGAATCGGCAGCAACAAGCCGTGGCCGTACATCAGATAGCTGCTCAGGTGATGCGGCAACTGATCGACCGAAGTCGCCGAGAAGCGATTACGCGTCTTCAGCAATCCAAGGAAATAGTTGCTGTGGGTCATCAACCCGTAATTGTGCACGCTCGGGTTGCCCTGATAGACCGCCACTGCATTCTGCCCATGACGCTCCTGAATCGCCGCCAGCTTCTCGGCGACCAGTGCAAAGGCCTCGTCCCACTCGATCGGCAACCACTCGCTGCCCACACGGCGCATTGGCTGGCGCAGGCGGTCCGGATCGTTCTGAATATCTTGCAGGGCTACGGCTTTGGGGCAGATGTGGCCACGACTGAAGGTGTCGAGGGCATCCCCTTTGATCGAGGTGATCGCGACCTTGCCATCGGTTTCGGTGGTCTCGATGGTCAGGCCGCAAATGGCCTCACACAGGTGGCAGGCACGGTGATGGAGAGTCTTGGTCATGGCCAGTCTCTGTCTTGTTCTGGGCGGGCAACCACGCCCGCGGGAACAAAACTATGGCCCCGGCGCCATTCAGGCGCCAGCGACGTTCGTCTTGTGAATCGGCGCTTATCAGGCGAGCCGATAAACCGCCATGATCAGTTCGACGGCAACTGCGGCGGCGCGGCCAGCTGAATTTCCTGGATGGTTTCGATCTGCTCGTGGGCGACGTGAACGCCGGTGAGTTCGCCGATCAATCGCCAGTGCTCGTCGAGGCCAGCACTGATGGTCGCCATGCGATCGATCATGTGGCGACCGGCGGTCTTGACCACTTCGTCTTCGCTGCGCAGCAGTTCGAAAGACATTGAGGTGACCGACGCGGTGAGATGGGTCAGTGAGCGAGCCGTGTGGCCCAGCAATTCCATTAACAGTTTTTCTTTCGATTCCATGCGGAGGCTTCCTGCGTCGCTCGAAACTTATTTATAACCCAGCACTTTGCTTTAGCAAATGTTTCAGCCTGAGCATCCGACCAAATGATGGCATGGCGCCACGGTCGTAAACCGACCCAAGCGACTCGATCCCCGCCACACCGCATTGCCAAGCCCCGCGAGGCCAGTGTACAAAGGGACTCGCTGCTGTCCTGAACCCGGCTTCAAATGCGCGACTGCAACATCCAGTGCGCCCTTCGATTTCCGCAAAAACCGTAGCCTATTGGAAAAACGCGACATTTAGTGTCAATATCGCGCCTTCCCCTATTTCGTCGCCCCGTGCGGCTTACGCCGCAGGTCTCGCCCGTTGTTCCGTTAAACAAGGCTTTGAGCATCTGCGGTTTGTAGCAAAAAGGTAGTCAATGATGAGCGCAAGGCACTTTCTCTCCCTGATGGATTGCACGCCCGAAGAGCTGGTCAGCGTGATCCGTCGAGGCGTTGAGCTCAAGGACCTGCGTAACCGCGGCGTACTGTTCGAGCCTCTGAAAAACCGCGTGCTGGGCATGATCTTCGAGAAGTCCTCGACCCGTACCCGGATCTCCTTCGAGGCCGGCATGATCCAGCTCGGCGGCCAGGCGATCTTCCTGTCGCCCCGCGATACCCAACTGGGCCGTGGCGAGCCGATCGGCGACTGCGCCATCGTCATGTCGAGCATGCTCGATGCGGTGATGATCCGTACCTTTGCCCATAGCACCCTGACTGAATTCGCCGCCAATTCGCGCGTGCCAGTGATCAACGGCCTGTCCGATGACCTGCACCCGTGCCAGTTGCTGGCCGACATGCAGACTTTCCTTGAGCATCGTGGTTCGATTCAGGGCAAGACCGTGGCCTGGATCGGCGACGGCAACAACATGTGCAACAGCTATATAGAAGCGGCGATGCAGTTCGACTTCCAATTGCGCGTAGCCTGCCCGGAAGGCTACGAGCCCAACCCAGGGTTCGTCGCCAAGGCCGGCGATCGCGTGACCATCGTGCGTGACCCGCAAGATGCCGTGCGCGGCGCGCATCTGGTGAGCACCGATGTCTGGACTTCGATGGGTCAGGAAGAGGAAACTGCCAAGCGCCTCAAGCTGTTCGCCCCGTTCCAGGTCAACCGTGCCCTGCTCGACCTCGCTGCCGAGGACGTGCTGTTCATGCACTGCTTGCCTGCACACCGTGGCGAAGAAATCAGCCTCGACCTGCTTGATGATCCGCGCTCCGTCGCCTGGGATCAGGCAGAAAACCGTCTCCACGCACAGAAGGCCCTGCTCGAGTTCCTCGTCGAACCGGCATATCACCACGCATGAGCCATGAATTACTGCTGAACCTGCGCAACCTCGCTTGCGGTTATCAAGATCAACGTGTGGTGCAGAACCTCAATCTGCACCTCAATGCCGGTGACATCGGCTGCCTGCTCGGCTCGTCCGGCTGTGGCAAGACCACCACCCTGCGCGCCATCGCCGGTTTCGAGCCGGTGCACGAAGGTGAAATCACCCTCGGTGGCGAAACCATTTCCAGCGCCGGCTTCACCCTGGCGCCGGAGAAACGGCGGATCGGCATGGTGTTTCAGGATTACGCGCTGTTCCCGCACCTGAGCGTTGCCGACAATATTGCCTTCGGTATCCGCAAGCATCCGAACAAAGAGCGCGTCACCGAAGAACTGCTCGAACTGGTCAACCTTAAAAATCTCGGCAAACGCTTCCCGCACGAGTTGTCCGGTGGCCAGCAACAGCGCGTCGCCCTCGCCCGTGCCTTGGCGCCGGAGCCGCAATTGCTGTTGCTCGATGAGCCGTTCTCCAACCTCGATGGCGAACTGCGCCGCAAGCTCAGCCATGAAGTGCGCGACATCCTCAAGGCCCGTGGCACCAGCGCGATTCTGGTGACTCACGACCAGGAAGAAGCCTTTGCCGTCAGCGATCACGTTGGCGTGTTCAAGGAAGGTCGACTGGAGCAATGGGACACGCCGTACAACCTGTATCACGAACCGGCGACGCCGTTTGTGGCCAGCTTCATCGGCCAGGGTTACTTCATTCGTGGTCAGCTCGGCAGCCCGGAATCGGTGCAGACCGAACTGGGTGAGTTGCGCGGCAATCGTGCCTACACTTGGCCGATTGGCGGGGCTGTGGATGTGTTGCTGCGTCCGGATGACATTGTGTATGCGCCGGACAGTGCGCTGAAAGCGCGGATTGTCGGCAAGACGTTCCTTGGCGCTTCAACGTTGTATCGCCTGCAATTGCCGACGGGGGCGCAGCTGGAGTCGATCTTCCCTAGCCATGCGGATCATCAGGTTGGTGCGGAAGTGGGAATTCGTGTTGCCGCAGAACACCTCGTACTGTTCCATGCATCGGGCAGCACCGCTGCACAAATCCCGGCAGTGGAAAACGGCGTCCGTCGCTACAGCGCCGCGCTTTAAAGATCAAAAGATCGCAGCTTTCGGCAGCTCCTACAGGGATCAACGTAGGAGCTGCCGAAGGCTGCGATCTTTTAGCTTTTAACCGAGGATCAGGGTGCCGCTGGCGACCAGCGTCGCATTGCCGCCAATCTTCACCCGCTCACCTTCCAGCCGACAGAACAACTCCCCACCCCGCGCCGAGCGCTGGCACGCGGTCAGGCTCGATTTGCCCAGTCGCTTCGACCAATACGGAATCAGGCTGCAATGCGTCGAACCGGTCACCGGGTCTTCATTGATGCCAATTGCCGGTGCGAAATAACGCGAGACGAAGTCGTGCTGATTGCCGCGCGCCGTGACGATCGCACCGAGCCACGGCAGTTTGGCCAACGCGACCATGTCCGGTTTGCAATCAAGTACCGCCTGCTCCGATTCCAACACCACAAACAATTCGTTCGAACCGAGCACATCAACGGCTTCAACGCCCAATGCCCGCTCGACATCCAGCGTCACACCAATCTCTGACGGCACAATCGAAGGGAAATCCAGCCACAGCCGATCACCTTCCCGAGTGACGCTCAACGGACCGGACTTAGAGGTGAAGTCGATACGCTCGGCGGTTTCCTTATAGATCTCGAACAGCACATAAGCACTGGCCAACGTGGCGTGCCCGCACAACGGCACTTCAGTGGTCGGGGTGAACCAACGGATGTGCCACGCCTGACCTTCGCGTACCAGAAACGCGGTTTCCGCCAGATTGTGTTCGGCGGCGATCTTTTGCATCAGCTCATCCGCAAGCCACGCCTCCAGCCGATAAACCATCGCCGGATTACCACCGAACGGCCGATCACTGAACGCGTCGACCTGATGAAACTCGAGCTGCATAACTTTCTCCCTAAGTCAGTCGCCAAAGCATGCAACCACGCTGCGATCCACGCCAGTGACAGAACCGGCCAATTTTCTACATACAGCGATGACGGTTACGCGCGGCCGATATCGGCAAATTTCGCCTGAGTATGTTCAGCGAGCACGGCTGGCGCCAATTCGACTTCCAGGCCACGCCGACCGGCGCTGACATAAATAGTCGCAAAACCCTGAGCCGAGTTATCAATAAAAGTACGCAGGCGCTTTTTCTGCCCCAGCGGGCTGATGCCGCCTAACAGGTAGCCGGTGGAACGCTGTGCGGCCGCCGGGTCAGCCATCTCCACTTTCTTCACACCTGCAGCATGCGCCAGGCCCTTGAGGTCGAGGCTTCCGACGACCGGCACCACCGCTACCAGCAGCTCACCCTTTTCACTGGCCGCGAGCAGGGTTTTAAACACCTGTGCCGGCTCAAGCGCGAGTTTTTCCGCGGCCTCCAGCCCGTAGGACGCGGCTTTTGGGTCATGTTCGTAACTGTGCACGCGATGTTCGGCACGAACTTTTTTCAACAAGTCCAACGCAGGGGTCATGGCAGCTCCAGGCTCGGCAATGGCAAAAAAATTCTCCGCCGGATTCTAGGCGATCACATCTTAAAAGGCTCTATTCCAAGCCGCGATTCCCGTGGCCCGCGGGCATTCCGAGCGTGCCGTTATGGAGCGACAGCAAAGGATCATTCACAGAGCGAATAGTTTTATTGTGACCGACGGTTCACTTTCGACCTTTGACAGGTTTGTTTCTTGTCTATATTTTTTCGAATCTGAATAATGTAAGAATTATCGTCACCGCAGCACCCAGCAGTAAACCGGGAAAGGAATGGGGATTCCTGACCGGGGAAAATCGCGCCCTGCCCTGACGGCATCGCGCCAGACAACAACAAAAACCGAGGTTTTCAATGACAACTGCTTTACAGCAACCAACGCTCTCAAGCCAATGTATGGCCGAGTTTCTGGGTACTGCCCTACTGATCTTTTTCGGCACTGGTTGTGTCGCCGCGCTCAAAGTCGCGGGCGCCAGCTTCGGCCTGTGGGAAATCAGCATCATCTGGGGCGTCGGCGTAAGCATGGCGATCTACCTCACTGCCGGTGTTTCCGGCGCGCACCTGAACCCGGCCGTGAGCATCGCGCTGGCGATCTTCGCCGACTTCGAAAAGCGCAAACTGCCGTTCTATATTCTTGCGCAAATCGCCGGTGCCTTCTGCGGCGCCCTGTTGGTTTACACGCTGTACAGCAATCTGTTCTTCGATTACGAACAAACTCACCAAATGGTTCGCGGCTCGGCCGCCAGCCTTGAGTTGGCCTCTGTATTCTCGACCTTCCCCAATCCCGTGCTGTCGACCGCTCAGGCGTTCCTAGTCGAAATGATCATCACCGCAATCCTGATGGGCGTGATCATGGCCCTGACCGATGACAATAATGGCCTGCCAAGAGGCCCGATGGCGCCGCTGCTGATCGGCTTGCTGATCGCGGTGATCGGCAGCTCGATGGGCCCGCTGACCGGTTTCGCGATGAACCCGGCGCGTGACTTCGGTCCGAAACTGATGACTTTCTTTACTGGCTGGGGTGAAATTTCCTTCACTGGCGGCCGCGATATTCCGTACTTCCTGATTCCGATTTTTGCACCGATTGTCGGTGCCTGCCTCGGCGCTGCCGGGTATCGCGGGCTTATCGCCCGCCACCTGACCGGCGCCACACCTGCTACAAAGGATGCAGAACCGGCCATTGACGGCAAACCAAGAACTTCTTGAAACAGTCGGCGCGGGTTCCTGCCCTATAGAGCCTGCGCCACGGCCCACTCTCCCTTATTTCGTCCAAGGCAATCGACATGACCGACATTCAGAATAAGAACTACATCATTGCCCTCGATCAGGGTACGACCAGCTCCCGCGCGATCATTTTCGACCGCGATGCGAACGTGGTCTGCACCGCGCAGCGCGAATTCGCCCAGCATTACCCGCAGGCCGGTTGGGTCGAACACGATCCGATGGAAATCTTCGCAACACAAAGCGCGGTGATGGTTGAAGCGCTGGCCCAGGCCGGTCTGCACCACGACCAGGTCGCTGCCATCGGCATCACCAACCAGCGCGAAACCACTGTGGTCTGGGACAAGACCACCGGTCGCCCGGTGTACAACGCCATCGTCTGGCAGTGCCGCCGCAGCACCGAGATCTGCCAGCAACTCAAGCGTGACGGCCACGAAGAGTACATCCGCGACAACACCGGCCTGGTCACCGACCCGTACTTCTCCGGCACCAAACTGAAGTGGATCCTCGACAACGTCGAAGGCAGCCGCGAGCGTGCGCGCAACGGCGAACTGTTGTTCGGCACCGTCGATAGCTGGCTGATCTGGAAATTCACCGGCGGCAAAGTACACGTCACCGACTACACCAACGCCTCGCGCACCATGCTCTTCAACATCCATTCGCTGGAATGGGATTCGAAGATGCTGGAAATCCTCGACATCCCGCGCGAGATGCTTCCGGAGGTGAAGGCCTCTTCGGAAATCTACGGTCGCACCAAGAGCGGCATCGCCATCGGCGGTATCGCTGGCGACCAGCAAGCGGCGCTGTTCGGCCAGATGTGCGTGGAGCCAGGTCAGGCAAAAAACACCTACGGTACCGGCTGCTTCCTGCTGATGAACACCGGCGACAAAGCGGTGAAATCCCAGCACGGCATGCTCACCACCATCGCTTGCGGCCCGCGTGGCGAGGTCGCTTACGCGCTGGAAGGCGCGGTGTTCAACGGCGGTTCCACCGTGCAGTGGCTGCGTGATGAACTGAAAATCATCAACGACGCCCATGACACCGAATACTTCGCCAATAAAGTGAAGGACAGCAACGGCGTGTACCTGGTGCCGGCGTTCACAGGTTTAGGCGCTCCATACTGGGATCCGTATGCCCGTGGCGCGCTGTTCGGCCTGACTCGCGGCGTACGCGTGGATCACATCATCCGCGCTGCGCTGGAATCGATCGCCTACCAGACCCGCGACGTGCTCGACGCCATGCAACAGGACTCCGGCGAACGCCTCAAAGCCCTGCGTGTGGACGGCGGTGCGGTAGCGAACAACTTCCTCATGCAGTTCCAGGCCGACATCCTCGGCACGCAGGTGGAACGCCCGCAAATGCGCGAAACCACAGCGCTTGGCGCGGCGTATCTGGCCGGTCTGGCGTGCGGCTTCTGGGGTAGCCTGGAAGAACTGCGCGGCAAAGCGGTGATCGAGCGCGAGTTCGAGCCGAGCCTGGACGAAACCGAAAAAGAGAAGCTGTACAAAGGCTGGAAAAAAGCCGTCAGCCGCACCCGTGACTGGGCGCGTGAAGACGCTGAATAAGCCAACCTTAGGACTGGCTAAAGCGGTCCAAACAGCGTGAAAGCGTAGCGAGCGAAGGCAAGCCAAGGCAAAAACAGGCGAGGACGCGGAGTTTACGGGTTTGTAAATGAGCAGTCCGAGCCTGTTTTTAACGCAGGATGGCCGAGCGCAGTAGCTTTCACGTTGTTTGGAAACTGGTAGGGAGCGGATTCCTGCGTCATCATGGGCAAATTTTGCACGGCAGCCCAAAGGAAGCCCCATGAATCTGCCTCCCCGTCAGCAGCAAATCCTCGAGCTGGTCCGCGAACGCGGCTATGTGAGCATCGAGGAAATGGCCACGCTGTTCGTTGTTACCCCGCAAACCATCCGCCGCGACATCAATCAGCTCGCGGAAGCCAATCTGCTGCGTCGCTACCATGGCGGTGCTGCCTACGATTCCAGCGTCGAAAACACTGCCTATGCGATGCGCGCCGATCAGATGCGCGATGAAAAACAACGCATCGGTGAAGCCATCGCCGCACAGATTCCCGATCACGCCTCGCTGTTCATCAATATCGGCACCACCACCGAATCGATTGCTCGCGCCCTGCTCAATCACAATCACCTGAAGATCATCACCAACAACCTGCACGTAGCGTCGATGCTCAGTGCCAAGGATGATTTCGATGTGCTGCTGACTGGCGGCAATGTCCGTCGTGATGGCGGTGTGGTCGGTCAGGCGAGTGTGGATTTCATCAATCAGTTCAAGGTGGACTTTGCCTTGGTCGGGATCAGCGGGATTGATGAAGACGGCAGTTTGCTGGATTTTGATTATCAGGAAGTGCGGGTTTCCCAGGCGATCATTGCCAATGCACGGCAGGTGATTCTGGCGGCTGACTCGAGCAAGTTTGGGCGTAATGCGATGATTCGTCTTGGCCCGATCAGTCTGATTGATTGTTTGGTGACCGATCAGCAGCCGGTGCCGGCGTTGGCGCAGTTGTTGAGTCAGCACAAGATTCGCCTCGAAGTCGTCTAACTCCCGCAAGATCAAAAGATCGCAGCCTACGGCAGCTCCTACATGGGTTCACTTGACCTGTAGGAGCTGCCGAAGGCTCGGGCCGCGATCGGACGATCTTTTGCTTTTAATGTTCGAAAATTTTCTTTTAACCGCCCTTCGATGAGTTTTTTCAATCGAACGTGACTGGCTGCGCGCGTGTTTATGGGCTACCATTTTCGCAAATGAACATTCATGTTCGATTTCCAATATAGAAAATCAAAAGAACCCGAGGCCAGCCGATGTCCACCTCTACCTTGCGTACGCCCCCAATCTCCGAGATCTACGACATCGCCGTTATCGGCGGCGGGATCAATGGCGTGGGGATCGCAGCGGATGCCGCCGGTCGCGGGCTTTCGGTGTTCCTTTGTGAAAAAGACGATCTGGCCAGCCACACCTCGTCGGCCAGCAGCAAGCTGATCCACGGTGGCCTGCGCTACCTCGAACATTACGAATTCCGCCTGGTGCGCGAGGCGCTGGCTGAACGCGAAGTACTGCTGGCCAAAGCGCCGCACATCGTCAAACCGATGCGCTTTGTGCTGCCGCACCGTCCGCACCTGCGTCCGGCGTGGATGATTCGTGCGGGCCTGTTCCTCTATGACAACCTCGGCAAGCGCGAAAAACTGCCAGGTTCGAAAAGCCTCAAGTTTGGTGCCGACAGCGCGCTGAAAAGCGAAATCAAGAAAGGCTTCGAATACTCCGACTGCTGGGTTGACGACGCCCGTCTCGTGGTTTTGAACGCCATGGCCGCCCGTGAAAAAGGCGCCCACGTGCACACCCAGACTCGCTGCGTCAGCGCCCGCCGCGCCAAGGGCCTGTGGCACCTGAACCTGGAACGTGCCGACGGCAGCCTGTTTTCGATCACAGCCAAAGCGCTGGTGAACGCCGCTGGCCCGTGGGTCGCCAAGTTCATTCGTGATGACCTGAAGATGGAATCGCCGTACGGTATCCGTCTGATTCAGGGCAGCCACATCATCGTGCCGAAGCTGTACGAAGGTGATCATGCGCACATTCTGCAAAACGAAGATCAGCGCATCGTCTTCACCATTCCGTACCTGAACCACTTCACATTGATCGGCACTACTGACCGCGAGTACACCGGTGATCCGGCGAAAGTGGCCATCACTGAAGGCGAAACCGATTACCTGCTGAAAGTGGTCAACGCGCACTTCAAGCAGCAGATCAGCCGCGACGACATCCAGCACAGCTACTCGGGCGTACGCCCACTGTGCAACGACGAATCCGACAACCCGTCGGCCGTCACCCGCGATTACACCCTGGCCTTGTCGGCTGGCGGCGAAGAAGCGCCACTGCTGTCGGTGTTCGGCGGCAAGCTGACCACCTACCGCAAACTCGCTGAGTCGGCGATGGCGCAGTTGCTACCGTTCTTCACCCAGATGCGCCCGAGCTGGACAGCCACCGCTACCCTGCCCGGCGGCGAAGACATGACCACGCCACAGGCCTTGTGTGCGCAGATTCGCGACAAGTTCGACTTCGTGCCGACCGAGATCGCTCGTCGCTGGTCCACCACCTACGGCAGCCGCACCTGGCGCATGCTCGAAGGCGTAGAAACCCTGGCGGACATGGGCGAGCACTTGGGCGGCGGACTCTACACCCGTGAAGTCGATTACCTGTGCAGCGAAGAGTGGGCAACCACTGCCTACGACATTCTGTGGCGCCGCAGCAAACTCGGTTTGTTCACCACACCGGCAGAGCAGGAAAAACTGGCAGCGTATCTGGGCAAGGTTGAACAGAACCGCAAGATCGAAGCGGCCTGATCTTCGGACCGTCGCTTAGACGAAAGCCCCTGAATGGTGAGATTCAGGGGCTTTTTTTTGTGTCAATGAAATCCAGCCCCCCTCACCCCAGCCCTCTCCCCCCAAGGGGGCGAGGGGGAAAGGGAGCCGATCGGGGCTCGTTCAAATACCGCGCTGGGAAAAAGGAGCCGATCGAGGGCTTTTTCAATCCTGGGTTCGACTCGATATTTCAGGTCGGCGTAACTCGCAAGGATAACGCGATCAGTCCCCTCTCCCTATGGGCGGTCCGACGTTTCGGGAGGGCTAGGGTGAGGGGCTTTCAGGGCAGCATCACTGCGCCAGATGCAACAACAGAAAATCAATGAACGCCCGTGACTTGTGTGGCAGATGCGGGGTGTTCGGAAATACCACATTGATCGACTGCGAAGGCAACGAATACTCCGGCAGCAAGCGCACCAGATGCCCGGCAGCAATGTCATCGGCCACCACCCACGCCGGCAGAACCGACACGCCCAGGGACGACAACGTCATCGAGCGAATCGCCGTCGACGAGTTCGACTCGAAGTGGCTGGTACCGCCAACCTCGAAGGCCTGCCCTTGACCATGACGCAATGTCCACTGGGTCGGCGCCTGCAAATTGCTGTTGGCGATCCACGGCACGCTGTTCAGATCCTGCGGGGCCCGCACCGGATGCCGGGCGAGAAATGCCTCGGTGGCCACCAGCACGATTTCATAATCGGCCAACTTGCGACTTTTGAATGCCGAATCCGCCAAGTTGCCCAGACGGATCACCAGATCAAGTTTTTCCGCGACCAGATCATTCAACGAAGAGTTGAAGTTGTAGCACAGGCGAATTTCCGGATAGCGCTCGGAGAACAGAGGGATCAACGGCAGAATATATTTTTCACCGTATTCACTGGTTGAACTAATCCGTAACTTTCCGGACACTCGATTATTACCTTTCAGGACATTATCAAACGCATTATCGATGTCCGCGACAATACCCTTGAACTCCTCATAAAACTCCTGACCTATTTCGGTCAGCGATATATTGCGAGTATTGCGGATCAACAGCGTCGCCGACAACACTTCTTCCAGCGCCTTGACATGCAGGCTGGCCATGGCTTTGCTGATACTCAGATAATTCGCGGCCTTGGTGTAAGAACCAAAATCCACCACCGCGAGGAACGTCTGAACCCGATTAAGATGAGAGTGCATGGCGCTATGGCTCACTGTTAAATCCTGTCAAACATTGTTTTAAGCATAGTCGTATCGACACTTCAAGTCCATCGCCCCTATGCTGCGCGGCAAAGGGGATACAACATGAACTATCGCTATAAAATTGCGCTGATCTTTCTGATCGGCTTTTTTATTGACTGTATAAACATATTTATGTCGGCTGTGGCATTGCCCAGTATATCGGCAACTTTACAGGTCAGTACTTCATCGGTGGCGTGGGTCGCCAATGCTTATATTCTGGGCCTGACCCTGATTATTCCAGTCAGCACCTGGCTGGCCGGGCGCTTTGGCAGCCGCGAGATTCTCACCGCTTCGATGCTGGTGTTCACCGGCTCTGTGTGGATGTGCGGCATGGCCGACAGTTTCCATGAACTGGTGATCTGGCGGTTCGTTCAGGGGGTCGGTGGCGGGCTGCTGATTCCGGTCGGTCAGGCGCTGACCTTCAATCTGTTTCAAGGCGAACAACGGGCGAAAATATCCACACTGGTGATGGCCGTCGCGCTGATTGCCCCGGCCATTTCGCCGACGGTCGGCGGCATCATTGTCGACAGCAGCTCCTGGCGTTGGGTGTTCTACAGCAACATTCCGTTCTCGCTGATCGCCGCCGGACTGTCGTGGTTGTGGATCAAGGAAAGCAAACCAGCGGACCTGCCTCGTCCGGACATCAAAGGCCTGCTGCTGGTCAGCGCTGCACTCGCCAGCCTGCTGATGGGCATGTCGCTGTACGGCGGCGACTACCCGGCACTGGCCGCGTTGAGCTGTGTCGCGGCGGGCTTGCTGTTCATTGCGCTGTACCTGCGGCACTACCGCCGCTGCAGCAACGCGATCATCGAATTGAGCCTGCTCAAAAGCAAAAAGCTCAGCACCTCGATCTTCATCTATTACGCGATTCCCGGCGTGTTCACCGGGGTCAACCTGATGAGCATTTTCTTCCTGCAGAACACCCTGCACTTCAGCGCCCGGCTGACCGGGATGTTCATGATCCTTTATGCCATCGGCGCGTTCATTGCGATGACGATTTGCGGCCGGGTCTACAACCGGGTCGGCGCGAAACGTCTGTTCACCCTCGGCATGCTGCTGCACAGCGCCGGCATCGCCACGCTGATGCTGGTCAACGCGCCGACGGACCTGTGGGTGATCGTCATCGCTTACAGCCTGATGGGCATCGGCGGTGGCATCGGCGCCAACACCGCACAAACCACCTCGCTGATGGACTTCTCCGGCGGCGATACACACAAGGCCAGCGTGATCTGGAACATCAATCGGCAGATGTCGTTCAGCCTCGGTGCCGCGTTGTTTCTGATGATCTTCAATGTGCTGCTCAAGCAGTTCGACACCACACTGGCCTATCACGCGACGTTCGCGATTGCGGCACTGGTCGGGCTGTTCCCGCTGTTTCAGATGAGTCAATTGAACCCTCCAAAGGAATGCCATGAACAACAACCTGGTTGAACGAGCGCAACACAGTATTCACCACGTGCACGAACTGATTCACCGTGTCTTCACCAATGCCGACGATGCCGGCGCAGACGCCATCGGCCCACTCATGGCGGTGTTCGCCGAGCACTTCAGCATGGTCACCACCTCGGCCGCCGTGGTCGGTCGGGCACAAGTCGAGCAACTGTTCAGCGGTGCCGTCGGTGCCCGCAAAGGTCTGGAGATTCTGATCAGCGACCTGCACACGGTCTGGCACGAAGGCTCGACCGTGGCCCTGCGCTACAAGGAAACCCATCGCCTGAATCAGAGCGAAACCTCACGTATTTCGCTGGCGATCCTGCGTGTGCAGCACCACGACGTCCAGTGGCTGTACCTGCACGAAACACCGATCAGCCAGGAAAAGCCTGCATGAAATACACCGTCACCCACTGCCGGATGCTCTCGGCGTCGATCAAGGAAGTCACCGTCAGCGGTCCGGCCTCCCTGTCGGAAATGACCCATGCCGGTGCGCACTTCAAATGGCTGATCCCGGGGCTGGACGACTGTCGGCATTACTCGACGGTGCATGTGAACGAGGTTGCGGATGGCCAGTTCACTTTCGCCATCCGCCTCTCGCCGGACTCCGCCAGCAGCCAGTACATCCGCACCTTGGCGGTCAATGACAGTGTGGAGCTTGAAGGTCCGCTGAACACCTTCAACTACCCGCTCGACGCTGACCGCGGACGTGACATCGCGATTGCTGGCGGCATCGGCATCACGCCGCTGACCGGCATCCTGCGCCACCTCGACGCGTTGAACCGCCCTGCGCACCTGCATTACTTCGCCAAGAGCGCCGACGACGCGGTCTACGCCCGGCACCTGCAAGAACAGCTGCAAGAACGCCTGCAACTGCACTTCTCCGGCAGTCGCCCGGCAATCAGCGAGGTGCTTGCCGACTTGAGCGCCGATGACCGTCTGTATGTCTGCGGCCCGGCGGCGATGCTCAGCGCCGTGCTCAAACACGCCGAAAGCGTTGGCCTGGCGCGTGAGCAGATCCATCTGGAAGTGTTCAACGTTGCCCGCGATGACGTCGCGCAAGGCTTTGTCATCGAGGCGGCCGACTCCGGTGTCAGCGTCAATGTCGGCCCGCAACAATCATTGCTCGAAGCCTTGGAAGCGGCCGGACTCGACCCGCTGTACGACTGCCGTCGTGGTGAATGCGGCGTCTGTGCGCTGGACGTACTCGAAGGCGAAGTCGATCACCGCGATTTCATCATGAGCGAACAGGAAGCGGCCTGCAGTACGCGAATCTACCCCTGCGTTTCCCGTGCGAAAAGCCCGCGCCTGAAACTGGCGATCTGAGAGAGGACACCCCGTTGGACAACTATTTCAATGGCAGAGAAGTGCATAAATCTCTGTTCCTTGATCAGGCGCTTTTCGAACAGGAACAGCAGCGCGTGTTCGCCGCGAGCTGGTGCTACCTGGGTCACGACAGCCTGATCCCCGAGACCGGCGACTACTTCACCACCACCCTCGCGCAACAGCCGCTGGCGATGGTTCGGCAGAAGAACGGCGCCATCGTCGTGCTGCACAACCGCTGCCCACACAAAGGCGTGAAAGTGCTGGCCGAAGCGCGCGGCAATGTCGGCCGCTTCATGCGCTGCCCATACCACGCCTGGACGTTCAAGACGGACGGCGAGTTGCTGAGTATTCCCGTGAAAAAGGAATACGACGACTGCGACCTCAGCAGTTGTTCTGCGCACAAAGGCATGCGCCCGGTGCAAGCGGTGCACAACTATCGCGGCTTCGTGTTTGTCCGCCTGACGGAAGAAGGCATCGGCTTCGAGGATTTTTTCGGCGAGTCGCTGTCGACCCTGGACAACATGGTCATGCGCTCGCCGCAAGGCCAGCTGAAAGTGATCGGCCAGCCACTGCTGCACCGCCATCGCTGCAACTGGAAAATGGTCGTCGACAACCAGACCGACACCTGCCACCCGATGATCGCCCACGAGTCTTCGGCCGGCGAAGCGATACGCCTGTGGCAGGAAACCGGCGCTCAGGGCAAGCCACCGATGGCAGTCGAACTGTTCTCGCCGTTCATGGCCTCCTACGAGTTTTTCGCCGGCATGGGCATTCGGGTCTGGGCCAACGGCCACGGGCACACCGGGGTGAGTAATTCGATCCACAAGGCGTACACCGACATCCCCGGTTACTGGGACTTGATGGTGCAAAGCTACGGTGAAGAGCAGGCCCGGGCGATCCTCGACGACACCCGCCACAACACCGTGTATTTCCCCAACCTGATGGTCAAGGGACCGATCCAGACCTTGCGCGTGATCAAACCGGTCAGCGCCCGCGAGACCATCGTCGAGTCGTGGATCTTCGAACTGCAAGGCGCCCCCGTGCAGTTGCTGGAAAGAACCGTGCAGTACAACAACCTGATCAACTCGCCGTGCTCGATGGTCGCCCACGACGACGTGGAAATGTACGAACGGGCCATGGAAGGCCTGGGCAGCGACGCCAACGAATGGGTCAACGTCGCCCGCCTGTTCAGCCCGAACGAATCCTACGCGCAGAGCCAAGTGGTGTCCGGCACCAGCGAAATGGCCATGCGTAATTTCTATAACAGTTGGCAGCACTTGATGCGGGACGACCATGCAACACGATCAATCTAATCACCACGCCATCGAGCAACTGATCGAGACCGAACTGCACTTGCTCGACCAGCAGGATTTCGACGCCTGGCAACAGCTGCTCAGCGATGACTACCACTACTGGATTCCCATGACCCGAGAGCAGGTCAGCCCGTTGCACGAATCATCGCTGGTGTATGAGGACCGTTTTCTGACCACGCTGCGGATCAACCGGCTGGCCAATGCGCGCAACTTTTCCCAGCAGCCCAAGAGTCGCAGCCTGCACATCGCCCAGCGCCCGCGCATCACCCTTGACGAAGCCTCGTTCAGCGCGTGCGCCAGCTCCAACATGCTCTATTGCGAAGCGCGCGGCGACAACGAATGGCACTACCCGGTGACCGTCGAACATCAACTGATCAACATCGATGGCACGTGGAAGATTCACGGCAAGAAAATCCTGTTGCTCAACCCCGCACGCGCCCTTGAAAGCCTGCAGCTCATTATCTGATCGATCGAGAAGTCCCCCTGTGAAACCTATTTCCCATGATGTCAGTCAGGCGTCCGCGTGCCTGTCTTTTCCCTACGTCGATCTGCTGTATGACTATGGCCAGTTCCTGCGCAGTGCCGATGAAGCCATCGGTTACCTGCCAGCGGAAACTGCCGAGAAACACATCGGCATCGTCGGCGCCGGCCTCAGCGGGCTGGTCGCCGCTTATGAACTGCTGCGCGCCGGTGCGCGTCGCGTGACGTTGTTTGAAGCCGAACCTGCGCATGTCGGCGGGCGTCTGCTGACGCAGTGCTTTGATGAGGAACAGCCGCAGTTCATCGCGGAAATGGGCGCCATGCGTTTTCCGCCGAGTGAGGTCGGGCTGTTTCATTACCTTAATCGCTTCGGCATCCAGACCACCGAGGCGTTTCCCGACCCAGGCGTGGTCGACACTGAAATTCACTACCGCGGCGAAGCCCATCACTGGGCGGCCATGCAGCCGCCGCCGGCATTGTTCAGCACCGTGCACCAAGGCTGGATCGCCTTTCTCAGCGAAGGCGTCACCCTCGATGACGGCACGTGCCTGGCGCCACCGCTACTGATCACCGAACTGCTCAAGCAGCACAATTACTGCGAAGTGCAGCCCGAGTGGCAACGCTATCTGGACTGCTTCGGCGACAGCTCCTTTTACTCGGCGATGGTGCGCATCTTCACCGGCAAAAAGCCGCCGGGCGGCAAGCCGTGGCGCAAGCCTGAAGACTTCCACCTGTTCGGCTCGCTGGGCATTGGCTCGGGTGGTTTCCAGTCGGTGTACCGCGCCTCGTTCACCGAGATCCTGCGGCTGGTGGTGAATGCGCTGGAGGTCAATCAGCGTCTGGTGCCCAACGGTATTTCTTCGCTGGCCGAGCGGATTGCCGACAGCGAATTCAACGGTATTCAGGTGCGCGACATGATTTGCCGCACACGCATTGAATCGATCAACAAAGGGCCGAAAGGCGAAATTCTGCTGGCCGGCAGCAACGGCGAAACCTACGCCTGCGACCGGGTAATCACCACCACCACGACCCGCGCCCTGCAAGTGAATCTCAAGCTCACGCAGAACCAGGCCTTCGTCAATCGCGACGTCGCGCGGGCGATCAACGAAACGCACATGGTCGGTTCATCCAAGCTGTTCATCCTGACCAAGGACAAGTTCTGGCTCAAACATGGCCTGGCGCACAACATCCAGACCGACACCCTGGTCAAGGGCGTGTATTGCCTCGACTACGCGCCGCACGATCCGGATTCCTGGGGCGTGGTGCTGATCAGTTACACCTGGGAAGACGACTCGCACAAGATGGTTTCGATGACCGACAAGGTGCAGCGCTGCCTGCGTCTGGTCGATGAATTGGCGATGAGTGCACCGGAATTTGCCAGCCATCTGCTGCCGCTGGACGGTGACTACCAGCGCTACGTTCTGGAATACGACTGGCTGACCGACAAGCACGCACTCGGCGCTTTCAAGCTGAACTTCCCCGGCGACGATATTTACTCCGAGCGCCTGTTCTATCAGTTCCGCACCGCACTCGACCCGAAACAGGACACCGGTTTGTACCTGGCCGGTTGCGGCGCCTCGTTCACTGGCGGCTGGGCCGAAGGCGCAATCCAGACCGCGCTGAATGGCGCATGCGCGGTGATCAGCAGCCTGGGCGGCGATTTGATTGCCGGTAACCCGCTCGACGACCTGCACTCGCAGTACCGCTACTGCTGACCCAGTCCCTTTCCACGCCGAGAATCATCCATGTACAGCCAGCTTTCAATTGAACAGCTCGTCAACGGCTTTCGCAGTGGCCAATACTGCCCGGACACCTGGCAGCATGCCCTGCGCGAGCGCCATGTGCAGATGCAACATCTGAACAGTTTCATCACCTTCGACCCGTCAGCGTTCAAGGCAAATGCTGCCGATCGCGACAGCGCACTGTACGGCCTGCCGGTATCGTTCAAGGACAACATCAATGTCAGCGGCCTGCCGACCACCGCCGGCACGCCCGGGCTGGCCGACTATGTGCCGCAGGCCGATGCCGGCATCGTCGAGCGCTTTCGGCAATTGGGCGCGCAGATTGTCGGCAAGAACAACATGCACGAACTGTCGTTCGGCGTGACCTCGGCCAACCATTCTCATGGTGCCGTGCTCAACCCCGTCAACGAACGCCACAGTGCCGGTGGCAGCAGCGGCGGTTGTGCCGCGGCTGTCGCTGCCGGGCTGGTGGCGTGCGCGGTCGGCACCGACACCGGTGGCTCGGTGCGTATCCCGGCGGCGTTCTGCGGGATTGTCGGGTTTCGTCCAACTACGGGCGTGTACCCCGCCGATGGCATCGTCCCGGTGTCACAAACCAAAGACACCCCGGGCCTGCTGACCCGCACGGTGGAAGATTGTCAGTTCGTTCACGCGCAATTGAACGGCAGCCTGCATCAGCCTGAAACCCGGCCATTGCGCATCGGCATTCCCGAGCATTTTCTCTGGGCCGAGCTCGCTGAAAACGTGCAACGTGATTGCCGCGCGGCCATCGAGACCCTGGCTGATCGTGGCGTGATCTTCGTGCCGGTCGACGATTCCGTGATTGGCGAGATCAACGAGAGCATTCAGTTTCCGCTGCCGATCTATGAGTTCTTCATCGACTTTCCACGCTTCCTGATGAAAGCAGGACGCGGCGAACAGTTCCTCGACATCCTCGCGCAGATTCGCGATCCGGCGATCAAGAAAATCCTCACCGCCCAACTGGAAAGCCCAGCGATTTCCTACACCGACTACGTGCAGGCACTGATGAGCAAGCTGTGTCTGGAGAAGGAGTACCGCGCCCTCTTCAGCCGCCATCAACTGGATCTGCTGGCTTACCCGACCGTCACTTGCAGCGCACCACTGCTCAGTGCTTGCGCGGATGAGAGCAATTTCGAAACCTTCGTGCGCAATACCGACCCGGCGAGCAACCTGGCGGCGCCGAGCATCAGCGTTCCGGTGGCAGCGGCGGGTGAGTTGCCAGTGGGTTTGTCGTTCGATGCATTGCCGGGGCAGGACGACTTTCTATTGGCCAATGTGCGGCACCTGCTGGATATCCGCTGAATCGCCATCCAGCACAAAACCCTGTGGGAGCGGGCTTGCCCGCGAAGAGGCCATCAGCATCAACATCTCTGTTGACTGAACAACCGCTATCGCGGGCAAGCCCGCTCCCCACAGGAACCGTGCAACCACTGCCATATAACAACTCAAATTGCAGGCCTTGCCATGCGCGTCACCTCAATACCCTCCATTCCCGCTGTCGAACGCTCGCCGTCGATCCTTGGCGGCGCCATGATCATCGGCGGCACCATCGTCGGTGCCGGCATGTTCTCGCTGCCGGTGATCATGTCCGGGCTGTGGTTCTACGGCTCCGTCGCCGTGCTGCTGTTTGCCTGGTTCTGCACCTTGCACTCAGGCTTGATGATCCTCGAGGCCAATCTCAACTACCGCGAAGGCGCGAGTTTCTCCACGATCACCCGGGATCTGCTCGGCCATGGCTGGAGCCGTTTGAACGGCTTGAGCATTGTGTTTGTCCTCTACACCCTGACGTACGCCTACATTTCCGCCAGCGGCTCAGTGATTCACCACACCGCGCAATCCTTCGGGTTCGAGCTGTCATCGCGCGCCGGCGGTCTGGGGTTCACGCTGCTGGTGGCGTTCATTGTCTGGCTCAGCACCACGGCGGTGAGTCGCATGACCACGCTGGTGTTCGGCGCAAAAATCCTCGCGTTCTTTCTGACCTTCGGCGGTTTGCTGGGCCATGTGCAAAGCACCACACTGCTTGATCTGAACAGCGGCGACAGCCACTACTGGCCCTATTTGCTGGTGACCCTGCCCTTCTGCCTGACTTCGTTCGGTTTTCACGGCAACGTGCCGAGCCTGATGAAGCATTACGGCAAAGACCCGCAGCGGATTCGCGCCTGTCTGGTCGGCGGCACCCTGATCGCGCTGACACTGTATCTGGTGTGGATGCTTTGCAGCATGGGCAACATTCCCCGCGACGCGTTCAAGGACATTGCCCAGCGCGGCGGCAACATCGATGTCTTGATCAGCGCCCTGGGTTCACGGCTCAACAGCGCCAACGTCGATCTGCTGCTGACGTTTTTCTCCAACTTCGCCGTGGCCTGTTCGTTTCTCGGGGTGACCCTGGGTTTGTTCGATTACCTGGCCGATGTGCTGAAGTTCGACGACAGCCCCGTCGGTCGCCTGCAGACCGCCGCCATGACGTTCGGGCCGCCGATGCTCGGTGGTTTTCTCTGGCCGGAAGGCTTTTTGCATGCCATCGGTTTCGCCGGGTTGGCGGCAACGTTGTGGGCGGTGATCACCCCGGCGCTGCTGGCACGCGCTTCGCGCAAGCGCTTTGGCAGCCCGCGCTACCGCGTGTGGGGAGGTACGCCGATGATCGTTCTGGTGCTGTTGTTCGGGGTGATCTGTGCGACGTCCCATGTGCTGTTCGTGTTTGATTGTCTGCCGGTGTGGCGCTGAGGCGTCGCGTTCGGTTTTCCGAACGCGACTTTACGGTCGATTCGGTTAACCGGATCAGTCAGGGTGAAAAATACCGCCACAAAACTTTAATAACGTTATAAATCATCAAGTTAGATATCTACGACTGGTCTGGCACGACTCATGCTCTACACTCTCTCGACGAATGCCTGTTGTGCCAACACTTCAGGAGCCGTCAGGCATTCGAAGCACAAAAGGGCCGACAAACTGGCTCCATAAAAAAAACAATGTCGAGGAAAATTTGATGCGCATCGTTCCCCATATCCTGGGCGCAGCCATTGCGGCCGCTCTGATCAGCACGCCAGTTTTCGCCGCCGAACTCACCGGCACCCTGAAGAAAATCAACGATTCGGGCACCATCACGCTCGCACACCGCGACAGCTCCATTCCGTTTTCCTACATCGCGGACGCTTCCGGCAAACCCGTGGGCTACTCCCACGATATTCAAGTGGCCATCGTTGAAGCCCTGAAAAAAGACCTGAACAAGCCAGACCTGCAGGTCAAATACAATCTGGTGACCTCGCAAACCCGTATTCCGCTGATCCAGAACGGCACCGCGGATATCGAGTGCGGCTCCACCACCAACAACGCCGAACGCGCTCAGCAAGTCGACTTCACCGTCAACATCTTCGAAATCGGCACCCGTCTGCTGGTCAAGAAAGACAAGGATGGCAAGCCGTCCTACGCTGACTTTGCCGACCTGAAAGGCAAAAACGTCGTGACCACTGCCGGCACCACGTCCGAGCGCATCATCAAAGCGATGAACGCCGACAAGCAGATGGGCATGAACATCATCTCCGCCAAAGACCACGGTGAATCCTTCAACATGCTGGAAAGCGGCCGCGCCGTTGCCTTCATGATGGACGACGCGCTGCTGGCCGGCGAAGAAGCCAAGGCCAAGAAACCGGCTGACTGGATCATCACCGGCACGCCACAGTCCTTCGAAGCCTACGCGTGCATGGTTCGCAAAGACGACCCGGCCTTCAAGAAAGCTGTCGATGACGCCATCGTTGCGCTGTACAAGTCCGGCGAGATCAACAAGATCTACAGCAAGTGGTTCGAGAGCCCGATTCCACCAAAAGGCCTGAACCTGAACTTCCCGATGAGCGACAAGGTAAAAGATCTGATCGCCACCCCGAGCGACAAGCCGGCGCCTGACGTAAAAATCTGATTCCTGACTAACCTTATCTCCTGAGGGAGCCACCCTCCCTCAGGCGTCTGTTACTACCTGCTGGCTATACAGTGGAACACTCGACCTGGCGGTTTTCGAGCCGATCGCGTGTGCCTGACGTTCAACGTCAGGCGGGAAAGGATCTTCCCCAAGCGGGTGCTTGTACATCGATCGATCTCGAGGGGAGACCCTAATGAATTACAACTGGGACTGGGGCGTGTTCTTCAAGTCCACCGGCGTCGGCAGCGAGACTTATCTCGACTGGTACGTCACCGGTTTGGGCTGGACCATCGCCATCGCCATCGTGGCGTGGATTATCGCCTTGCTGCTGGGCTCCATTCTGGGGGTCATGCGCACGGTGCCAAACCGCATCGTATCGGGCATCGCGACCTGCTACGTGGAACTGTTTCGCAACGTGCCGCTGCTGGTTCAGCTGTTCATCTGGTACTTCCTGGTGCCTGATCTGCTGCCGCAAAACCTGCAGGACTGGTACAAACAGGACCTCAACCCGACCACCTCGGCTTACCTGAGCGTTGTCGTCTGCCTGGGCCTGTTCACCGCTGCCCGCGTTTGCGAACAAGTGCGTACCGGCATCCAGGCGCTGCCACGCGGCCAGGAAGCCGCCGCCCGCGCCATGGGTTTCAAGCTGCCGCAGATCTACTGGAACGTGCTGCTGCCCCAGGCCTACCGGATCATCATTCCACCGCTCACCTCGGAATTCCTCAACGTCTTCAAGAACTCCTCCGTGGCGTCCTTGATCGGTTTGATGGAACTGCTGGCGCAAACCAAACAGACCGCCGAATTCTCGGCCAACCTGTTTGAAGCCTTCACCCTGGCCACGCTGATCTACTTCACCCTGAACATGAGCCTGATGTTGCTGATGCGCATGGTCGAGAAGAAAGTCGCGGTGCCCGGCCTGATCTCCGTGGGGGGTAAATAATGGACTTCGATTTCAGCGGCATCATCCCCGCCATCCCGGGCCTGTGGAACGGCATGGTCATGACCTTGCAGTTGATGGTCATGGGCGTGGTCGGCGGCATCGTGCTGGGGACGATTCTGGCGCTGATGCGCCTGTCGTCGAGCAAATTGCTGTCCCGTGTGGCCGGCGCTTATGTGAACTACTTCCGTTCGATCCCGTTGCTGCTGGTGATCACCTGGTTCTACCTGGCGGTGCCGTTCGTGCTGCGCTGGATCACCGGCGAAGACACGCCGATCGGCGCGTTCACCTCCTGCGTCGTAGCCTTCATGATGTTCGAAGCCGCGTACTTCTGTGAGATCGTCCGTGCGGGTGTGCAGTCGATCCCCAAAGGCCAGATGGCCGCCGCGCAAGCGATGGGCATGACCTATGGCCAGACCATGCGTCTGATCATCCTGCCCCAGGCGTTCCGCAAGATGACGCCGTTGCTGCTGCAACAGTCGATCATCCTGTTCCAGGACACCTCGCTGGTCTACACCGTGGGCCTGGTGGACTTCCTCAACTCCGCCCGCTCCAGCGGCGACATCATCGGTCGTTCCAACGAGTTCCTGATCTTCGCCGGTGTCGTCTACTTCATCATCAGCTTTTCCGCCTCGCTGCTGGTCAAGCGTCTGCAAAAAAGGTTCGCCGTATGATCTCTATCAAAAACATCAACAAGTGGTATGGCGACTTCCAGGTGCTGACTGATTGCAGCACCGAGGTCAAAAAAGGTGAAGTGATCGTGGTCTGCGGCCCGTCGGGTTCCGGCAAATCGACTCTGATCAAGTGCGTCAACGCGCTGGAGCCGTTCCAGAAAGGCGACATCGTCGTCGACGGCACCTCGATTGCCGACTCGAAGACCAACCTGCCGAAACTGCGTTCGCGCGTAGGCATGGTGTTCCAGCATTTCGAGCTGTTCCCGCACCTGACCATCACCGAAAACCTGACCATCGCGCAGATCAAGGTGTTGGGCCGCAGCAAGGAAGAAGCGACCAAGAAAGGTCTGCAACTGCTCGAGCGCGTCGGTCTGTCGGCACATGCCCACAAACATCCGGGGCAATTGTCCGGCGGTCAGCAACAGCGTGTGGCGATTGCCCGTGCGCTGGCGATGGACCCGATCGTCATGCTGTTCGACGAACCGACCTCGGCGCTCGACCCGGAGATGGTCAACGAAGTGCTCGACGTGATGGTGCAACTGGCCCACGAAGGCATGACCATGATGTGCGTGACCCACGAAATGGGCTTTGCGCGCAAAGTGGCCGACCGGGTGATTTTCATGGACGCCGGCAAGATCATCGAAGACTGCCCGAAAGAGGAATTCTTCGGCGACATCAGCGCCCGCTCGGAACGCGCGCAGCACTTCCTCGAGAAAATCCTGCAGCACTAAAACCAAGTACTTGCGCCATCACACTAATCCCTGTGGGAGCGAGCTTGCTCGCGAAAGCGGACTGCCATTCAACATTGATGTTGACTGATCCGGCCTCTTCGCGAGCAAGCTCGCTCCCACAGGGACAGCGGTGAGCCTGCAAGTGTGGTGGTTGACCCAAGGCAACTGTGATGAAATGCGACCCCAATCTCTATCGCGCCGCGCCGCCATCACTTGCCGTGAAGCCCCGTCTGATTCGTCATTTGTTCCTGCCGCCACTGATCATCGCCCTGATGATCGGGTTGGGTTTTATCGGCTTCTGGACCAGTGAGCATTTCGGCATTCGCAGCCTCGGCGAGAACGGTCAGCGTCAGCTCGAACTGCACGCCCGCGCGGTCGAAAGCGAGATCAGCAAATACACCTACCTGCCCAGCCTGCTGGAACTCGAAACCAGTGTGTCGCAGCTGCTGGCCGACCCGACCCCGCAATACCGGGAAACGGTCAACGCTTACCTTGAAGGCCTGAACCGGCGCAGCCGCAGTCGGGCCATCTACGTCATGGACACCACCGGCCGCGTCATGGCCACCAGCAACTGGCGCGATGTCGACAGTTATCTGGGTGAAGACCTGTCCTTCCGCGCCTATTTCCAGAAAGCCGTACGCGGCGAACCCGGGCGTTTCTACGGCATCGGCAGCACCAACGGCGAACCCGGTTATTACCTCGCTCACGGCCTCGAAGAGCATGGCAAGATCATCGGCGTCGCGGTGGTCAAAGTGCGCCTGGAAGCCATGGAAGAACGCTGGCAGCGGGCGCGTCTGGAAGCCTTCGTCAGCGATGAAAACGGCATCATCATTTTGTCCAGCGATCCGGCCCGGCGCCTGAAAGCAGTGATTCCCCTGAGTGAAGCCACCAAGGAAAAACTTGCCCGCAGCCTGCAGTACTACTGGTTCCCGCTCAACGAACTGCAACCGTTGGCCCGCGAAACCTTGTCCGAGGGCGTAGAAAAACTCACCTTCCCGGCCAACAGCGAAGTGCAGTCCGGCGAGGACGACATCAGCTATCTGGCGCAGACCAGACCGCTGAGCGACACGCCGTGGAATTTCACCCTGCTCACGCCGTTGCAGGACCTGCGCCGTGAAGCGATCAATCAAGGGATTCTAGTCGCGGTTGCCTTCGCGTTGGTGGCCTTCCTGCTGATCGCCTGGAACGAGCGGCGCAAGGTCATCGCCACCCGCCTCGCGGCCCGTGAAGCCTTGCAGGAAGCCAACAATCAGCTGGAGCGTCGGATTACCGAACGCACCACCGACCTGCGCGCCAGCAACGAACGACTGAAGAGCCAGATCCGTGAACGCCGTCAGGCTGAAGAGACCTTGCGGCGTGCGCAGGATGAACTGGTCCAGGCCGGCAAACTCGCTGCCATCGGCCAGATGTCGACCAGCATTGCCCATGAATTGAACCAGCCGTTGGCGGCGATGCGTACGCTGTCGGGCAACACCGTGCGCTTCCTCGAACGCGGTCAGCTGGATGTCGCCAGCACCAATCTGAAAACCATCAACGAGCTGATCGACCGCATGGGCCGAATCACCGCCAGCCTGCGTTCGTTCGCCCGGCGCGGCGACAACCAGGGCCAGGCCAGCCTCGGCAAAGCCGTAGAGGCAGCGCTGCAATTGCTCGGTGCACGCCTGGAGAGTTCGGCGGTCAACATTCACCGCCAGTTCACTGATGTCCAGGTGCAGATCGACCAGACCCGCCTCGAACAGATTCTGGTCAACCTCATCGGCAACGCCCTCGACGCCATGCAAACGCAACCACAGCCCGAACTGTGGCTGGAGGGCGAAGAGTTCAACGCCAAGTATCGCCTGCGCGTGCGCGACAACGGCCACGGTGTCGACGCCGAAGCGCGCAAGCATCTGTTCGAACCGTTTTTCACCACCAAACCCGGCGAACAAGGCCTGGGTCTGGGACTGACCCTTTCCGCCAGCCTCGCGGCTGCCACCGGTGGTCATCTGGGTGTCGAACACCCGGCCAGCGGAGGTACCACTTTCGTCCTCAGTTTACCGTTGGTAAGCCCTACTCCCGCCGAGCCAATATGAACCCCGAACTCAGTGTACTGATCGTCGAAGACGACCCCCATGTGCTGCTCGGCTGCCAACAGGCGCTGACCCTGGAAGACATTCCCTGCGTCGGTGTCGGCAGTGCCGAGGAAGCGCTGGAGCGTGTCGGCGACAATTTTGCCGGCATCGTCATCAGCGATATTCGCCTGCCGGGCATTGATGGCCTGGAACTGCTGACCCGTCTCAAGCAGCGCGATCGCAGCCTGCCGGTGGTGTTGATCACCGGCCACGGCGACATTTCCATGGCCGTCGGCGCGATGCAGAAAGGCGCCTACGACTTCATGGAAAAACCGTTCTCGCCGGAACGTCTGGTGGATGTCGCACGACGAGCGCTGGAGCAACGCAGCCTCGCCCGCGAAGTGTCATCGCTGCGTCGGCAACTGGCCGAGCGCGATTCCCTCGAGGGGCGGATCATCGGCCGCTCGCCGGCCATGCAAAACCTGCGCGAATTGATCGCCAACGTCGCCGACACCTCGGCCAACGTGTTGATCGAGGGCGAGACCGGCACCGGTAAGGAGCTGGTCGCGCGTTGCCTGCACGACTTCAGTCGGCGCCACAGCAAGCAATTCGTCGCGCTGAACTGCGGTGGTCTGCCGGAAAACCTTTTCGAAAGTGAAATCTTCGGCCACGAGGCCAACGCGTTTACGGGCGCTGGCAAGCGTCGCATCGGCAAGATCGAACACGCCGACGGCGGCACATTGTTCCTCGACGAAGTGGAAAGCATGCCGCTGCCCTTGCAGATCAAACTGCTGCGCGTATTGCAGGAACGCACCCTCGAACGTCTCGGCTCGAACCAGAGCGTGGCGGTGGATTGCCGGGTGATCGCGGCGACCAAATCCGACCTCGACGAAGCGAGCAAGGCCGGCGAGTTCCGCAGCGACTTGTACTACCGCCTCAACGTGGTGACGCTGGAACTGCCGCCATTGCGCGAGCGCCGCGAAGACATCCTGCAACTGTTCGAACACTTCACCCAGCAGTCGGCCCTGCGCTTTGATCGCGCGCTGCCGGAGCTGGACAACCAGACCCTGTCGAACCTGATGAGTCACGACTGGCCGGGCAACGTGCGTGAACTGCGCAACGTCGCCGAACGCTTCGCCCTCGGTCTGCCGGCGTTCAAGAAGTCGGGGGCCAACAGTGGCGGACAAGGGCTGGCGTTTGCCGAAGCGGTGGAAGCGTTCGAGCGCAACCTGCTCAGCGATGCCCTGCAACGCAGCGGCGGCAACCTGACTCAGGCGAGTCTGGAATTGGGTATGGCCAAGACCACGCTGTTCGACAAAGTAAAGAAGTACGGGTTGAGCCACTGATGGATCTGTTTTTCAAAGCCCTGTTGGGCGCAGCGGTAGTACTGATCATCGCGGCGCTGTCGAAAACCAGAAACTATTACATTGCCGGGTTGGTGCCGCTGTTCCCGACGTTCGCGCTGATTGCGCATTACATCGTTGGCAAGGGGCGTTCGGTTGAGGATCTGAAGACCACGATCGTGTTTGGCATGTGGTCAATCATTCCGTACTTCATTTATCTGGCGACGTTGTACGTGATGGTGGATCGGCTGCGGCTGGAGGCTTCGCTGGCCGTGGCGGCGGTGGCGTGGTTGATGGCTGCTACGGTGTTGGTGACGGTTTGGGTGCGCCTGCACAGCTGACCCTCACCCCAGCCCTCTCCCAGAGGGAGAGGGGGCCGACCGAGGTGTCTTGCGTCTGACATTGACCTGAAAGATCCAGTTGATTATGGATTCGGTACAGCACGTTCAGGTCGGCGTACAACTCCAGCATCCCCCAATCAGTCCCCTCTCCCTCTGGGAGAGGGTTAGGGTGAGGGGCTTTTGGCTCCTACCGATATCAGCTGACCGTCCCGCCCTTGGACTCAGCCATAATCTGCCGAATCGCCCCGACAAACGTCTCCACCGGCTGCCCGCCAGTCACCGCGTACTGCCCGTTGAACACCACGGTCGGCACCGAACTCACCCCGCGTTGCAGCCACAGCTGTTCTTCTTCACGCACTTCATCGGCAAACTCGTCAGACGCCAGAACAGCCTCGGCCCGCTGGCGATCCAGCCCGACGCTTTCAGCAATCAGCACAAGCTGGCGATGATCCGACGGATTGCCGCCATCGCTGAAGTACGTCTTGAACAGCGCCTCTTTCAAAGCCAACTGCTCCCCTTCAAGCCCGGCCCAATACAACAAGCGGTGCGCATCGAAAGTGTTGTAGATACGGCTGTTGCCATCAGTGCGAAACGCGAACCCGAGTTCAGCGCCACGGGCACGGATGGCTTCACGATTTTTCTGCGATTGTTCGGGAGTAGAGCCGTATTTTTCGTGGATGTGCTCGGCAATGTTCTGCCCTTCGGCACTCATTTTCGGATTCAGCTCGAACGGCTGGAAACGGATCTCGGCCTGCACTTCGTTGCGCAGGATTTCCAGCGCTTCCAGCAAGCCATACAAACCGACAACGCACCATGGGCAGGAGACGTCGCTGACAAAATCGATTTTCAGAGCAGAACTCATCACACACCTCGCAGGGGAAAATCGTGCGGGAAAGTTTGCACGATACACCGGGGCTGGGTTTTGTAGTGACTGTAACGCCCCCTTCGCGAGCAAGCTCGCTCCCACAGGGGTACGCATTCCAAATGTGGGAGCGAGCTTGCTCGCGAAGGGGCCATAACAACACCGTCCACTTTTGGTTACAGCAGATTCCCGCCCACCACCGGCTCGATCTGCGCCCAGTGCGAGGTGTCTTCACGATGCGCCTGCAGATACGGCAGCACCGCCGCCAGCAACGGCTCCTTGAACGCCTCTTGAAAGCGATGCGCCAATCCCGGAATCAGCTTCAACTGACTGCCACGAATATGCGCCGCCAGATGCACGCCGTGCATCACCGGCAACAACGGGTCCGCCGTGCCATGCACCACCAGCGTCGGCACGCGCAATTGGTTGAGTAACGCCACCCGACTCGGCTCGGCGAGGATCGCCATGATCTGCCGCTTCACGCCTTCGGGGTTGAACGCCCGGTCATACGACAGCGCCGCCTGATGCAGCAAGGCCTGCCGATCATCCGTCACCGCCGGGCTGCCCAGCGCCGCCAACAGATCCGCCTGTTGCTCCAGCGCCACCTGACGATTCGGTGCGCCGCGACGCGACAACAACTGCACCAGCGCGGCACTCGGAGCCGGCAATCCTTCAGCGCCAGAGCTGGTCATGATCAACGTCAGACTTTCGACCCGCTGCGGCGCCATCGCAGCCATGTGCTGGGCGATCATCCCGCCCATGCTCGCGCCCAGCACGTGGAATTGCTCAACATGCAAAGCGTCCATCAAACCCAGCGCGTCGTCCGCCATGTCCGTCAGGCTGTACGGCGCCGCCACCGGCAGACCGAGCTTGTAGCGCAGCACTTCAAAGGTCAGATTGGCTTCAGCCGGCGCCTGACGCCAGGTCGACAGGCCGACATCGCGGTTGTCGTAGCGGATCACCCGAAAGCCCTGCTGGCACAGCGCAACGACCACTTCGTCCGGCCAGTGGATCAACTGTCCACCCAGGCCCATGACCAGCAACAACGCCGGATCCGATGCGCGACCAATGCTCTGGTAAGCCAGGCTCACCTGCGACAGATCGACGTGTTCGGTCGGCACATTCACATCGCAACGCGCCGCCGCCCATGACGACGATCCGAAAAAAATCGCGACCAACAAAGCCGCGACAGAAAGAAAACCCTTAGCCATGAAAAACACCGAAACGCAGAACCCCAGTAGAGCGCGAGTCTGATGAAGTTTGTACAAGCGCGCTGCCACAGTTCCATGACAGTTTGATGAAGAGTGCCGAGCGGTCATGGGCGTCTGTTGCAAACAATATCTATGTACCGCCATCGCCTTGCGCGATTTCTCTTCAATGACCCGCTCAGGGACGGATTTCCCGCCCCGCCATGCGAGTCATGCCCCCATGCCCGATCGCCTTGTTCTGGATGAACTCCCCGCCCCCTCACCATTGCCCGAGACCGTCGAGCACCTGCCGAAAACGATCGATGACAGCCTGTTGCAGCAGGCCAGCCATCGCTGGCGCGCCAGCCGTGAGGGTTTGCGCGAATTGTTTGCCGCCAGCCCTGCCCTGCGCGGCAGCGTCAATGAGCTGCTGCGACACCAGCTGCAACTGGATGGCGAAACAACCGGATTGCGCTTCGCCGCCACCGATGACGAGCCGGAACATATCGTCAGCCTTACCGATGCCTGTGCCTTCGTCGTTCAACAGCCGACGCTGGAAACCGATCTGGATCAGCGTTGTGAGCTCACAGGTATCGGCGCCGATCATCCGCTGTACGCACTGAAACCCCGGCAACTCCTTGAGAAGCTCAAATCGCTCGATCCACGCAAAAGCCACGAGGCTCGCTGGACAGCCTTTTGGCAAGCGCGCGCACCACGCACGCCTGTGTCACGGAGTAGCCGCGCCACGCAGCTCTATCGTGCGCACTTCGAAGCCACCGCGCATTCGGCCCACGCCAACCGCGTCATCAGCGCCGCACAACTCAAAACGCTACAACAAATTATCGATTCGGGTGCTAGTGCATTGACAGTCGAGGGTCAAGCCATCCACACGGAAAAACTGGCACTGGTGTTGAGCAACGACAGCAAAGTCAAACTCCCCGGTGCGTGGGTCGTCAGCGTCGGCGATCCGGCCACGGCGGCGCCATTGCTTTATCTGCCCTGCAACGCCGCGTCGATCCAGGCCTTCAACACACGCGCAGAGATGCAAATCTGGCTGACCCGTCAGGTACAGATACCCACGGGACTGCCCAAGGAAATCCGGCGCATCGACTACAGCGCGGCGCTCGACCCGATGGTCACCGGGGCGAGCGACCTGTTCGCCGACCGACACCACGCGCAGCTCGATGCCTTGAGCAACACCAATAAAGGCAAGCCCGGGATCCGCGAGCACGGTGCGCAATCGCTGGTCCATGTCGACCTGATCGATCATCAGCGCAGCAGCGCGATCATTGTGGCGGCCCCGCCAAAACCGCTCGCGCCCGGCAGCGATAGCCAGACGGATGAGAAACCGCTGTTCGGCAGCCTGTCGGCCGGCATTCCACTGGCGGTACGACAAGCGGCGCTCAAACGTGAACGCGATGCGCTCGAACGCTTGCAGGACAACGACGGTGACGGCTCTGGATATCGAGAGTGCAAGGACGCCCTCGAAGCGCTGGAGACAGCCGAACAAGCCGGCGAGACCGCCGCCACATTGCTGCTTTACCGCGACAGTGCCCTCGACGCGAGCGCTTTCAACACAGCGTTCACGGCCCTTCGTCAGGCGCACCAGGACGGCTTGTACGCCGAAGGCAGACTGCAAGCGGCGCTGGGCCAACTCGACAGTGCCGAACACGATCTGCTCAAGGCCGTCCTGGACAGCCCCGTCGCGGCTGAACGCGACGCTGATTTCACGGCGGCCAGCCTGACGCTGTCGCGGACCGAAACCAAGGAAGGGATCCGTACGACGCAGAGCGAACCACTCAAGGGCGCGCTGCTCATCGGACGGCAAGCTGCCCTCTCTGACAGGGCAGCGACTTCCAGCCTCATGCTCTACTGGCCGGGCACCGGCGGTGGCCTGCAACGCTTTGCCGATCGCCGGACACTGGAGCGCGAAGTATTCAGGATTCTGGACCACGACAGCGACGTGACCGTGCAACTGAGCCCGCTCACCACAGACCCACTGCATCATTGCCTCAATGAGCTGGTGACCGACTTCGAAGCAAAAGCCGCACCTCTGCGCGGCAAACCCGAACAGGCTGACGCGCTGGAAATTCTGCGTCAGGACTACCTCGCCCATGTGCAGGTTCCGGTTCACGCCGCCAGAAGCCTGACCTTTGCTCACCTGCAAGAGCAGGAACGCAGCGGTACTCTTGCCGGCCATCTGCCGGACTGGCTGATCAAGCTCAAGGAGCACGAGCGTAACGGGCTCAAACAGAACATCGAGGCGTACATCGCGGCAATGCGCGAAAGCCACGCGCTCATGACCCTCGCGCTGGAACCCCGTGACGACTTCACCCGCCGCCACCTGCACGCCCGACTGCGCAAGGACTTTTCCCTTGAAGGCCACTTCTCCATCCAGGTCGAACTGCCCGACTCGACCAAGACCGAACAGGTTCCCGAGTCGGGGCCTGGTGGCGTCAGGAAGACCACGACCATTGTGCCCAGCAAAGCCCGCAGCAAAATGTCGCTGGAAGACCTGGCCCAGCTCAATATCGACAACGTCCATTCAGTGCTCAATGACTCACTCTCGCAGCGTCTGATTTTCCTGAGGCTGGAGGTCACCGCGACGCTGAAAAAGGATCGCACTCGCCTGCTCAACGGCATCAACCTGACCTACCTGCGCAAAGTCCTGCCGGAACTCGACCTGCCCAAAGCCTATGAACAGAAAATCCACGATGCCTTCAGGGGCGCCACCAGCGAGTCGGAATTCGTCAAACAACACCGCCGGGAAAGCCTGATCGAGCCTTGGCGCCTGATGCTGAAAATCCAAAGCGAAAATGCGCGCCTGCAAAAACACCTCAGCCCTGATGAAGCCGCGCTGCTGAACATCGCCATCGATGCCAACACCACCGAGGCGTGGCAAGCCAACGGCAAGCGCCTGGTTCTGTTGCCGGTGTCGCTGAAAGTCGGCGGCAGGGACACCCCCGGCGAAGGCCCGGTGACCCTGTCCGGCGTCAGCCTGATCGAAGAGCAGATCAGCGGCGTCACTCTGTTGTACCTGCCAGACAGCCACGACGGGCAGTTTTTCCGCCGTTACGACACGCTCGAAGCGGCGCGCAAAGGGCTGTTCGCGTTGTGCGGGAGTGACAAGAGGATCGAGTACCTGGCGAACAGGGCTTTGCAGGGCAATGTCCGGGCCCATATCAACCGTATCGGTCAGGCCGTGGAAAAAAACTTCGATGCCATCATCGAAGTCGGGGTGAGCTGGCCCGCGACTACTTCGTTCGCCGCGCACCTGCTCGACGCACACATGGGACGCTTGATCGAAGCCCATCGCGGTACCTCGCGCTCCAACGATGAGCTGTTCTTCGAGCGCTACACCCTGAAAGGCCCGCGCGCCTTCAACTACATAAAAATGGCCTTGGGCATGGTGCCCTTCGTCGGCAGTGTGCTGGCGCTTTATCAGGCCTGGACGGCTGCGAATCAGGCCGTCGTCGCGTTCTTGCGTGGCGACGTGGCTGACGGTCTGGCGGAAATCGAGTCCATGCTGCTGTCGTTGATCGACGCCCTCATGGATCTGCTTCCGGGCGAAGCGGTGGCCTCGACGCTCTCGCGGACGACACGCGCATTGACACAGGCTCGGCAGCTCCACGCGGTGCTCGGCAATGTGGCGGCGCTGCACGGCAAGTCGCAGCGTCAAGCCAGGCATGTGCTGACGCGCTTCAAGGATTACGAATATGAAAAGCCTATTTCTCTGGCCAGCATCGAGCCTGCCAGCCACGGCCTCTATCGCGGGATTTACCGGCACGCCGACGGCGACTTCGTTGAACGTCAGGGTCGCCTCTACCAAGTGGAGCTGAGCCGGGATTCGCGCAGCTGGCGCCTGTCTGGCAACTCGCGAAAAACCTACAAGCAGCCGATCGCACTGGATGAAAGCGGACGATGGGACACTTGGTTCGGCGTCTATGGCACAGCCCTTGAAGGTGGCGTATCGGGGGGTGGCAATGTCGGCGGGCGGATGGTCGACACACTCGACCCTTACTGGCCGCCAGCGATTCGGCAGCGCCTGCCGCGCTGGCTGGTGGATCGGGAGTTTCGCCGCCACCATCGGCTGACCGCTGCGGCTGACGACCTGGCTGACCGACTACAGGTCAGAGGCGCCAAAAGCGACCGGGTGATCAACGCCTATCGCGAAGCCCCGGTCGCCGAACGCCCGCCCATGTGGCCGGCTGTCGAAGCCGCTTGCGTTGGCGATATTCAGTTGGCCAAACAGCGTTATCAGACCTTGAGCGAGCTGATTGAGCTGACCCATGGCAGAAAGCGCAGGGAGGCTGCTGACATGCAAAGCAAGACCGCATGGCTATTGAGTGATCGCTATCGGCGACGCGCTGTTCACACATCGCACAGTGTGCATGCCATGACATTGAAGGTCAGGGAACTGAAGCAGGCACACAACGCTCTGCCACCCGGCACAGTGACCCGGCGCCTGGAAATCATCGAAGAGATACGCGTGCTGCGCGTCGAGATCGTGAAAAAGCTCGACCATATGGAAGCGCTCAAGGAGCAGGTCAATCACTGGTATGAACGTATTCTCGCGAAAGACCGGCCGAAAATCTCCGCGCTCGTCGACAACCTCAATACCCATCAAAGCGATGCAATCTTGCTGTACCTGAGAACGTCCCAGCGCCTGGAAATCGTCAAGAAAGCCGGCAATCCGGACGATGCGTCGTGGCGCTATCTGCGAGAACTGGCAGAGCCCCTGCGCAATACCATCGATCGCGCCCTGTACCGTCAGTACGATCTGCCGAACATTCAGAGTACAAACGCACAACGTAACCGCATTCTTCAGGAAAGCGTCGACGCCTGCGTCGAGTTTCGCCGCGAGATGACTTTCTGGACCGCCAGTTACCCACAATTCTTTCATCTGGAGGTGGTCGAGCCATTGCTCGAAGGCGTTGACCGACTGGCGGATCGAGCCCGTGCCGGAATCAACAGACCAGCGGCGCCAACACTCGCAGGGCGACCGCTGCAGCGAATATTCCTCACGCAAGACAATCAACTGCGCCATGGCGTGGAGCAATGGGATAACGCCACTCAGACGCGTCGATATCGATGCACGGGGCCTGGAGGCCATGAGGAAATCTGGGAACAAGGCGCCGATGGCGTCATGCGCCTGACCAACCCGCCAATCAGAATAAACCGTCCGCCCGCCGGGCTGAGTCTGCCCACCCTGGTTACCGAGGCACAGCAGCGTCTGGATAACCTCGCCACTTACCGCGCCACGGTTCAGAGAAACGCCGACGCGGGCATGCTCCCGGTCAACCTGCAACACATGATGGACAGTCAGGCGGGGGAACTGAACACCCGCGCCGACGCGATCGCGGCCAAGTCTGCCGAGCATCCGATGATTCAGCAATTGCGTGATCGGGCGGGTGAACTGATCGTCGAAGGTCGTACCCTGCGCTCCCAACGTTCATTGACCAGTCAAAGGCCTACCGACGGCATGCTGGATGACCTCATCGCTCAGAATGCGGTGGAAATCCGCCGAATCAGTCCGATCCAGCGACTGGCCGACTATCAAGGCCGCCCCAACTACCTGCAGGAATATGAGATCTGGAACCTCACGCGCGAGCCTGCGCAATTGCTCTGGTATGTGCACTTCCATTACCGCTCGGCTAACCGGCCATTTCGCCAGTTCGAAAGGGCCCACCTGAAACTGCCAGAACATCGCTTGCTGACTCACGCTGACGAGCCGACCTTGCTCGATTCCAGAATCACCGGACAGTCGATTGTTCTCGGGCATTTCGAAGCACTCTGAGAATGAGCAGCGTCTGCCCCACGGAGAACTGCTGAGCCACAATCTGGCAGTTCTCCAGCAAAACCAGGCACCGCTGTCGACAGCCCGGCAAACATGAGACAAACTCACCGCTTTCGTGTTTATCACAAGTTTTCCTCATGGAGCCATCGGTGCTTGAAATCCGCCACCTGAAAACCCTGCACGCCTTGCGCGAAGCCGACAGCCTGGTCGATGCCGCCGACCGTTTGCACCTGACGCAGTCAGCACTGTCCCACCAGTTCAAGGAGCTTGAAGAACGGCTGGGCATGGCGCTTTTTGTGCGCAAGACCAAACCGGTGCGTTTCACCAGCGCCGGCTTGCGCCTGCTGCAACTGGCCGACGCGACCCTGCCGCTGCTGCGCGCGGCTGAACGGGACATCGGCCGTCTGGCCGGTGGCACCGCCGGGCGTTTGCATATGGCCATTGAGTGCCACAGTTGCTTTCAGTGGCTGATGCCGACCATCGACCAGTTCCGCGATGCCTGGCCAGAAGTCGAACTCGACCTCGCTTCGGGTTTCGCCTTCGCCCCGCTGCCGGCGCTGGCGCGTGGTGATCTGGATCTGGTGGTGACGTCTGATCCATTGGAAATCGCTGGCATCACCTATGTGCCGCTGTTCACTTATGAAGCCATGCTTGCCGTGGCCAATCAGCATGCATTGGCGAGCAAACCGTACATCGTCCCCGAAGACTTGCTGACGGAAACGCTGATCACCTACCCGGTGGAACGCGACCGCCTCGACATCTTCACGCGTTTCCTGGAACCGGCCGACATCGAGCCAGCACAGGTGCGCACTTCAGAGCTGACAGTGATGATGATGCAGCTGGTCGCCAGCGGCCGAGGCGTCTGCGGCATGCCGCACTGGGCGCTGCACGAGTACAGCTCGCGCGGATATGTGAAGGGTAAGCGGCTGGGGGAAAAGGGTTTGTTCGCGACGCTGTACGCGGCGATTCGCACCGACATGCTCGATGCCCCGTACATGCGTGATTTTCTGCTGACGGCCAAGGACACCTCGTTCTCGACGCTGGACGGCGTCAGCGCGGTGCGCTGAACCCTGTGGGAGCGAGCTTGCTCGCGAAGGCGTCGGGTCAGTCAATCTGGTTGTTGAATGTTCTACCGCATTCGCGAGCAAGCTCGCTCCCACAAGGGCGGGGTGATATCAGATCTCGCGCCACATGTGGATCTTGTCGAAGTAGTCTTCGCCCACCCGCACTGCCAGCGGTTCGAGGCCGAACTGGATGAAGCCGCAGCGCTGATAGAGATTGAACGCGGCGTCATTGCCGGCGGTGACGGTGAGCTGGATGACTTTCAGTTCGGGGTGGTTTTGCGTTTCGGCAATCGCTGCTTGCACCAGTTCATGACCCAAACCGTGCTGACGAAAATCCGCCGAAACATACATGCCGAACAGCGTGGCCTTATGCCGGGCCTTTTCGCGCGGCTCGAAGGCCAGCCCGACAATCCCGGCCAGCGTGCCGGCTTCAAACGCGCCAAGTACCACGTCGAGTTTGCTGGTCAGGCGTGCTTCCCACCAACTCAACGGCATCACCGCACGCTCACGTACGCTGGAAGTGAACGCCTGCGGATGACGATCGTAGGCTTCGAGCATCAGCTCTCGGTAAGCCAGAGCGTGGCTGGCGTCCAGCCGTTCGATCGACATGCTCATGCCGTCCTTCTTTGCTCAAGCATCAGCCGCACAGCGAGGCCGCCGAGGACGAACCCCATGAAATAACGCTGCAGCACCAGCCACGTCGGGTTACGCACGAACCACGACGCAATGCCCGCCGCGAACAACGCGATCAGCAAGTTGACGCAGAAACTGACACTGATCTGGGTCAGGCCGAGCACGATGCTTTGGGTGAACACCGAGCCATGCTCAGGGGTGATGAACTGCGGGAACACCGAAAGGTAGAACACCGCAATTTTCGGGTTCAGGGCGCTGGTGAGAAAGCCCATGGTGATCAGCTTGCGCGACGAATCCGCCGGCAATTGCTGCGCTTCGAACGGCGAGCGCGCACCGGGTTTCAGCGCTTGCCAGGCCAGCCACAGCAGGTACAGCGCACCGGCCCATTTCAGCACTTCGTAAGCCATCGGCACTGCAAGAAACACAGCGGTCAGACCGGCTGCCGCCGCGAACAGATGCACAAAGAACCCCGCCACCACGCCAAGCAACGACGTGACCCCGGCCTTGCGTCCCTGACAGATCGAACGCGAGATCAGGTAGATCATGTTCGGCCCCGGCGTCAGTACCATCAGCAACGCGGCGGCGGCGAAGATCAGCAGGTCTTGCAGCGGGATCATGGCAAAGTCCTTTGCGAGAATGATCAGGCGATGGCCGTCAATGATTGGCGATAAAACGGCAGGATCAGGTCGCGTGTCAATGGCGCCAGCTCGACTGCTGGATCAGTGGTCGGATCGACCCAGATCACCTCTTCGATTTCCGCCGCCGGAGTGACTTCACCATCGATCGTCAGTTGAAAGATTTCGGCCCGTACAACAAATCCCGGCTCGTTGGCCGCGGGGGCGGAAAACTGCCCCAGAAATGCAGCCTGCGTCAGGTCGATTTGCAAGCCCAACTCCTCTTCCAGCTCACGCGCCAGCGCGTGCACCGGCAACTCATGCGCTTCGATCTTGCCGCCCGGCTGCATGAACGCCGTGGTCCCGCGTTTGCGCACCAGCAAAGTCTGCCCTTGAGGGTTAAGCAACAGCGCAGCGGCAATATCAATAGTGGAAGAAGTCGACATACGAAAAATCCTTGGCGCAAAAGCGCCAAGGATCACATGTCGGTCAACGGTGTGCCAAGCCGCAAGGCTCAGGTCGCTTCCTGGAAATCCATCTCCGGCGGCTGCCGGCGGAAGCCACCGGTGAGCACCGCCAGATAAACCACACCCACCGCCAGCCAGCTCAGGCCCAGGTAAACCGCCAGGTGATCGAGGCTGACCATCAGCCACAAATCCGCGACCAGACCAATAAACGGGAAGAGCAAAAACAGCACCGCCTCACGCGGGCCTCTTTTCTCGCCGCCGATCCAGTAATGGAAAATCACCGAGAGGTTGACCAGGCTGAAAGCCAGGAACGCGCCGAAGTTGATGAACGACGTCGAGGTGGTCACATCGAGTTTCAGCGCCAGCAACGCCACCACGGCGCAGAGCAGGATGCTGTTGACCGGCGTGCCGAAGCGCGTGTGCAAGGTGCCGAAGAACGACTTGGGCAGGACGCCGTCGCGGCCCATGGCAAACAGCAAGCGCGAGCCGCTGGCCTGCGCCGACAGCCCCGAGGCGAACTGGCCGACAATCAAGCCAATCAGAAAGATCGACACAAACAGATCTCCGCCGATGTTGCGGGCGATTTCATAGGCCGCCGAATCGACGCTGTCGAACTGGTACGACGGGTGCGCGATCTGCACAAAGTATGAAACGCCGACGAAGATCAGCCCGCCGATCAAGGTAATCAACATGATCGCCCGCGGGATGGTGCGGCGTGGGTCGCGGGTCTCTTCGGTCAGGGTGCTGACCGCGTCGAAGCCGAGGAACGAATAGCAGGCAATTGCCGCGCCGCTCATGATCAGCGGCATGTGCATGTCGCCGTTGAAGAACGGTTTGATCGACCACAATGGCGTGCTCGCATCGCCACCGATGTAGTGCACGCACAGCGCGACGAAAGCGATCAGTACGAGGAATTGCACCAGCATCAGCAAAGCATTGATGCCGTTGGCCAGTTTCAGGCCAATGATATTGATTGCGCTGGTGATGCCGATGAACGCCAGCACCCAGATCCATTGCGGGATCGACGGGAACGCGGAAGCCAGATACGCCGCGCCGATCAGCCAGATCGCCATCGGCAAAAACAGGTAATCGAGCAGCACGGCCCAACCGGCGATGAAACCGAGTTTGGGGCTGATCGCCTTGCGCACGTAACTGTAAGCGGAACCGGCGACGGGGAACGCGGCGGCCATGCGCCCGTAGCTCATCGCGGTGAAGAACATCGCGATCAGTGCCGCCAGATAGGCGGCGGGGACCATGCCGGCGGTGGATTGAGCGAGGATGCCGAAGGTGCCGAGGACAATGATCGGCGTCATGTAGGCGATGCCGAACAGCACCACCGACCCTAATGAAAGGGTGCGTTGCAAACGAGCCATGGGCGACTTACTCCGAATTTTATTGGATTTATGGCAGAGCCGGATTCGGCGAATGTTTCGGGTGTGGCTGATCGTTCCCACGCTCTGCGTGGGAATGCCTCAATGGACGCTCTGCGTCCGCTCTTGGGACGCGGAGCGTCCCGGGCTGCATTCCCACGCAGAGCGTGGGAACGATCGGGTACAGCGGGTCAAGGAATCAGCAACTCTCGCAGTCCAGAAGCGTGCTCCAGCACCTCCCCCGGCAACTTCAAACGCTGATCATCCAGATAGCGGTAATCCCTGCGCGCAATCTCCAGTTGAGCGAAATCCAGCTCAACGCTGAACGTCCCTTCTTCGCGCCCGGCCTCGAACAACAGCGCACCCAGCGGATCGACGAGCGCACTGCCACCGGCAAACATCAAACCGTCGTCCCCCGCTTCCACGCGATTGACCATCAGCGCAAACGCCTGATTCTCCTGGGCCCGGGCCATGATCGCGGTGCGGTGGGTCGGCGCGTACGGATCCATGTTGCCGTTGGTCACGATGAGCAACTCGGCACCCAGTTGCGCCAAGGCACGGGCCGACTCCGGAAACTCGATGTCGTAGCAAATCAGCAAGCCAACGCGCACACCGTTCCACTCGCACGTGGCGTAGCGGTCGCCGGCCTCGAACACACCGCGATCCGACGCCCACAAATGCGTCTTGCGGTATTTCAGGGCGATACCTTCAGGGGTGATCAGCAGCGTGGTGTTGTAGAAACGACCGTTGTCGTTCTCGGCCATGCCGATCACCACGGCGATGTTGCGTTCGCGCACGGCGGCCAACACCGCACTGACGGTCGGGCCGTCCAGCGCCTCGGCGGTTTGCGCCACGGTCTCGGCCGTCGGGAAGCCCATCAGGTGGGTTTCCGGGAACACGATCAGTTGCGTGTCGGCAGCACACGCGGCGATCGCTGCAAGCGCGCGTTCGAGGTTGTATGCCGTGGCATTGTCACGGCCCGCCAGTTGGGCGAGTTCGACTTTCATGGGGATTCCTTGTTATGAGCGTCGGGCGCTGAAAGATTGCCCGGTGGCTGTCTGTGGGCCAGTATGCGCAGCATGCGAGCGGCCAGGGAATTACGCGGCCGGGGTAACCCGATAGGGGTAGATCGATGGCACTTTCGTTTGACGACATCACTTGGCACCGCGCCGTCGGGCAACTCATCGATGCGCTCGACAAGCCGAATTTCTGGGCACAACTGGTGCGACTGCTCGACCAGTACGTGCCGTTCGATAGCTGGGTGGCGCTGCTGTTCAGCGCCGATCAGCACCCGCAAGTTTTCGCCGAATGCCCGGGCGCAGACGGCAACCCTGACCCGTTGTTTCAGGACTATCTGCGCGGTCTGTACCTGCTTGACCCGTTCTACATCGCCTGCCGCGAGCAAACGCGCACCGGTCTGTATCGCTTGTCCGAGGTCGCGCCGGAGCATTTCGAACTGACCGAGTATTACCAGCGATACTTTCGTCTGAATGTCGTGGCGGACGAAATCCAGTTCAATTGTCAGCTCGAAGGCGATCGCACGTTGTGTCTGTCACTGGGCAGTGAAAAACGTTTCACTGGCGAACAGATCGCCTTGCTGTCATTGATCCAGCCTTGGGTGCTGGGCCTGCTGCGTCAACGACTGCCCTATGAGATCAACGAAACCGTGGCCCTCGCCGCCGCTCCTGTCCGGGCAGACTGGCGGGTGCAACTGGAGGCCTCGGTGCAGCAACTCAAGGGCGCGCAATTGACCGCCCGGGAACTGGATGTCGGGCGCTTGATGCTCAGCGGTTGCTCCAGTAAAGAAATCGCCCGTAAGCTGGAAATCTCCGTAGAAACCGTGAAAGTCCATAAGAAACACATGTACAGCAAGCTGGGGATCAAATCCCAGTCAGAGCTGTTTTCGATTTTTCTTCAGGCGCAAAACGCCTGAAACAGCGCGATTTACGCTTTTTTGTGGGAGCGAGCTTGCTCGCGAAGGGGCCATCACATCCAACATTCATGTTGGCTGACCCACCGTATTCGCGAGCAAGCTCGCTCCCACAAGGAACTGCGGCGCTGATTATTCCGAGTCCGAACCAAGGAAACCGTATGAGCCTGTCCCTCCTGAGCCGCTACGCCTTCTTTGCCGTCTGCGTGATTTTCACCCTCGCCAGCCTGCCTTTCCTCGAACATGACTGGCTGTGGCCGATCACTGCCGTTACCGGCGTACTGAGCCTGATCGGTCTGTTCGACCTGCTGCAAAGCCCGCACGCGGTGCGTCGCAATTACCCGATCCTCGGCAACATCCGCTATCTGGTCGAAGGCATCCGCCCGGAGATCCGCCAGTACCTGCTGGAGTCCGACAGCGACGCCCTGCCCTTCTCCCGTGCGCAACGTTCGCTGGTCTATTCGCGGGCGAAAAACGAAACCGCCGACAAACCGTTCGGCACGCTGATCGACGTTTATCAATCGGGTTTCGAATTCATCGGCCACTCGATGCGCCCGGCGCCGTTGAGCGACCCGAGCAGTTTCCGCGTCACCGTCGGCGGCCCGCAGTGCAGCCAGCCGTACTCGGCGTCGGTGTTCAACATCTCGGCGATGAGCTTCGGCTCGCTCAGCGCCAACGCCATTCGCGCGCTGAACCAAGGCGCGAAACTCGGCAACTTCGCCCACGACACCGGTGAAGGCAGCATCAGCCCGTATCACCGCGAACATGGCGGCGACCTGACCTGGGAACTGGGCAGCGGTTACTTCGGTTGCCGCACCAGCGACGGCCGCTTTGATCCGGAACGCTTCGCCACTCAAGCGCAGAATCCGCAAGTGCGGATGATCGAAATCAAGATGAGCCAGGGCGCCAAACCTGGCCACGGCGGGATCCTGCCCAAACACAAGGTCACCAAGGAAATCGCTGAGACTCGCGGCATCATGATGGGCGAGGACTGCGTGTCGCCATCACGCCACAGCGCGTTTTCCACGCCCATCGAAATGATGCAGTTCATCCAGCAACTGCGTGAACTGTCCGGCGGCAAACCGGTGGGCTTCAAGTTCTGTCTCGGCCATCCGTGGGAGTTCATGGGCATCGCCAAAGCCATGCTGGAAACCGGCATCCTCCCGGACTTCATCGTCGTCGATGGCAAGGAAGGCGGCACCGGCGCCGCACCGGTCGAGTTCACCGACCACATCGGCGTGCCGATGCGCGAAGGCCTGCTGTTCGTGCACAACACGTTGGTGGGTCTGAACCTGCGCGACAAGATCAAACTCGGCGCCAGCGGCAAGATCGTCAGCGCCTTCGACATCGCCAGCGTGCTGGCCATCGGCGCCGACTGGGCCAACTCCGCACGCGGCTTCATGTTCGCCATCGGCTGCATCCAGTCGCAAAGCTGCCACACCAACAAATGCCCGACCGGCGTCGCCACTCAGGATGCTCTGCGTCAGCGCGCACTGGTGGTGCCGGACAAGGCACAACGCGTCTTCAACTTCCACCGCAATACCTTGAAGGCTTTGGCGGAAATGCTCGCAGCGGCCGGCCTTGAACATCCATCACAGCTGTCGGCCAAGCATTTGGTGCGGCGTATGTCGGCGACCGAGATCAAACTGTTCTCGCAGTTGCATGTGTTCCTGAAACCGGGGGAATTGCTCACCGGCGAAGTGAACGGCGAGTTCTATTCGCGGATGTGGCAGATGGCGCGGGCGGACAGTTTTGAGCCGCAAGAAGTCGCGGCCGCGTAACGGCCAATGCGCCAGTCTGCGCAACGGACTGGCGCGTTACTGCTGATTTTGGCGCAACAAGACAACCCGGAAATACAGGTAGCCCGCCAATAGATTGAGCAGCGTGAAAGACGCCACGGTGACCAATCCATGCCAGTGCTGCGCATCGGCAAGCAAACCGATGGCAAAACTCACCCCGCCCATCCCGCCGATAAACAATAGATAACCAAGCACCGACGTATTGCGCTCGAAGGTATACAGCACATTCACGTAAAACGAGAACGCCGCGGCCACGCAAAACGCGGCGAAATTACTGGCAGCCTGCGTCAGCCCCGCGGCGGTGCACAGGACAAAAAATATTTGCCAGTGAATCAGTCCATCGGCGAGGCCGATCACAGTCAATGCAGAGAATCCTTTCATCTCGGTTCCTTGCCAAAGCCGTTTTTGGCGAACAGCCAACCTAGGTCATCACGCGCTGGCGGTCTACTGTCAGAAATTACAGGTCAAGGGTCAATTACGACGAATGGTCAGCACTTCACCCCATGGCGGTTATGTATCGCCGGGCTACGACAGTGCCAACAAAAAAGCCCCGATCTCGCGACCGGGGCTTTGCTTTTTCAGCTTATGTAACTTACGAAGCCGAACGCGCCGCCACTTGCGATACGTTGCGCGGTTGCAACTTGAACACGTAGAACAACACGGTCAGCAGCACCAGGAACGCCGGGCCCACATACAGCGCTACGCGGGTGTCGGGGAAGTACGCCATCAGGCCGACCACCAGCACCAGGAATGCCAGCGCAAAGTACGAGCTGACCGGGTACAGCCACATCTTGTACTTGAGGCCGGCACGTTCGCTGGCGCTCAGACCTTGGCGGAATTTCAGTTGCGCCAGCAGGATCATCACCCAAGTCCAGATCGCGCCGAAGGTGGCAATCGAGGTCACCCAGACGAAGACTTTCTCCGGCACCAGATAGTTGAGCATTACGCCCAAGAGCAACACCGCAATCGACAGCAACAGCGCACGACGCGGCACACCGTTATTCGAGGTCTTGGCAAAACCGGCCGGCGCCTGGCCATTCTGCGCCAGGCTGTAGAGCATGCGCCCGGTGCTGAAGATGCCACCGTTGCACGACGACAACGCTGCGGTGATTACCACGAAGTTGATGATGCCGGCGGCGGTCTTGATACCCAGACGTTCGAAGGTCATCACGAACGGGCTGCCTTGAGTGCCGATTTCGTTCCACGGGTAGATCGACAGAATCACGAACAGCGCGCCGACGTAGAACAGCAGAATCCGCCAGAACACCGAGCCGATCGCATCGGGAATGGTCTTCTGCGGGTTCTTCGCTTCACCGGCGGTCAGGCCGATCATCTCGACACCGAGGTAGGCGAACATGACCATTTGCAGGGACATCAGCACGCCGGTCACGCCGTTGGGCATGAAGCCGCCGTGGGCCCACAGGTTGGAAATGCCCAGTGCCACGCCGTCATTGCCGAAACCGAAAGCGATGATACCGACGCCGCCGATGACCATGGCGATGATCGTGACGATCTTGATCAGGGCAAACCAGAACTCGAATTCACCGAAGGCCTTTACCGCGATCAGGTTGATCGAACCCATGCTGATCAACGCCGCGAGGGCCCAGATCCAGCGCGGCACATCGGGAAACCAGATGCCCATGTACACGGCCACCGCGGTGATTTCCGCGACGCAGGTCACCAGCCACAGGAACCAGTAGTTCCAGCCAGTGAGGAAGCCTGCCAAAGGACCGAGATAGTCTTGTGCGTAGCGGCTGAACGATCCGGCGACCGGGTTGTGCACGGCCATCTCGCCGAGGGCGCGCATGATCACCAGGATCGCCAGACCACCGAGAATGTAGGACAGCATGATCGCCGGGCCGGCCATTTCGATGGCCTTGGCCGAACCTAAAAACAGACCGACGCCGATACAGGCACCGAGCGCCATCAGGCGAATATGCCTTTCGCCGAGTTCGCGTTTGAGCGGACCGCCCTGAGCGGTGTCGCCGTGAGGCAGGTGATTGCCAACGGGCATAGGGGTGCAACCTCGTCTTGTTATTGGATATGACCACCGAGTGTCGAAGCGTCGGCCGATAAGCCTTGGCGTGCATGAAACCGCGCCTGCTTCGTGGGCAGACGCGTCTTGCAGGGCAACCTGAAAGATCAGCGGGGCGTCAGTATAAAAACCTTGATGCAGGTCTTTTCACTCTATAAACCACAAGATTCAGCGGGAGTTGTCGCGAAACGCTCAGCAGACCCAGCGGATCAACTGGCCAGCGTAGGAAAACTCGCCACCGAAAATGGCGGCGAGTATTGCACAAGGAGGGTGCAGCGTCTTTTCTTCGTGCGCTTTTTACCGAAGGCGTCGGGCGTTACGCCGCGTTGCCTTGTCGCGTTAGGGAGGCCACCGCAGTCACGCTTTTGGACCCCGTTGCGATGACTTTCTCACCGGAATACACCTTGACCTGTCGGGTGCTTCCCTCGAACCAACCCGCCTCCTTTCGGGAATAGGAAGCCATCTCCGGTGCACCGCGCTGCGACTGATAATGAAGCACCCACTCCTGCGCAACCCGGTCGTATTTCATGTAGGCAAATGCCGTCAGGACCATGTAGGCATTGCCTTGGTCATCGTTCAGCAAACCGTATTCCGGAAACTCCATAGCGGTGCTCAGCCCCCACCCATGCTCATGGGCAGGCAAATCATTGTATTGAGCCGCTTCGCGGCCAGCCTCGACATGACGCACACGTAAAACAGTCTCACTCATTTGATCCACGACCCATGAGCATCCACCGAAGGTGGGTGTGAAAACATGATCGGGTTCGCCCCATCCCGGATGCACAGGAATATCCACGTAGCCTCCCTGAGGCGCCCAGTACCCGTGCACGGCATCGTTCTGGCCGGGCAACTCGCCTGCCGCCAGATCGATAAACTTGATGGCATTGAACTCCCCTTGCGACGTCGAGGCGTGGGTCAAACGCTCCATCGCAAACATCATTTTCCCGCCGCCTGGCTTGTAATTGATCTGCGAAGCAATATCGAACGGGTGTGTAGCCGTGGAATATTGCGCGGTTTGCGGATTGAACAGCCCGCCATTTATCGAAACATTGGCAAACTCCGGTGCCGACAGCGCCGCGTGGATATTGGTGGGTCTGACGGAAAACGGGACGAGCTTGAATTCCCCCCAATCGTAGGACAGATGCCGTACGTCCTTGAGCGTCACGACCTCAAGGCGCGGCTCCCACAGGCCATTGGGCAAAGGCTCGCGGTGGAAAGGCGGGCGCACCCAGACCGGCCTGCCCGAGGCGCCTGGCGGCGCTTCGCTGATGAGGTCCGGCGCAGTAAACTCATCGGTGACATTGCCGCCGAACAACGACTGCGGTTGCCACTGATCCGGCGCGACTTGCCGGTATCGGCGAGGCGCAAGTTCGTTGAAACCGGAATCGACGAGGATGACGTCGACGACCTGCGCATTGAGGGTGAAATCATTCTTGACGCGATACACCGCGACCTTGCCTCGCTCGTCAATGTTACGAATATAACGGCGTTGCCCGTCGGCGCTTTGCAAGATGCCTTTGCCTGCCGGGCTGAGGCGGGCCACTTCGACAGGCCTCACGGCAGAGCGCCGAAATGCCCTGTTACTGAAACCGGCCGGCGTCGGTGCGACCGATGTCGAAGGGCGCGCCAGTGCAGGCTGCCACTCGCCCGCGCCGTCCTGCTCAACGATCGGCTGGTAAGCCTGCGGCTTGCTCGGGTGAGCAATTCTTGATTGACCGGTGGCCGGTTCGATGACTTTCTCGAAGACGCCATCCTCGACCCTGACAAAGTGTTTGCCAGCTATCTCGAATTGATTTTGTGGATCCGGCTTCAAGTCCGCCAAGGACACTTCGCTTCGATAAGGTGCGAGGTCAGGCTTCCACAAACGCTTCTGCCCACCGGGCGTTTCAATCGGCGTGAACTCCGAATGTATGCCGGCCAACAACGGCAGCGTCGCGACACCCATGCCGATACTTTCCAGCACGTCGGTAATGTGCTCCCAGCCGGCTTCCTTATCCCCCTTGCTGAGTTCTTCAAGCCCTTCCAGCACTTCGTCCATCAACTGCACCGCCGAAACACCGAGCATGACCATTCCCAACGGCGGCACGGCAAAAGACAGCACATTCAGTGCGGCCAGGCCGACCTCAAGGGATATCGCGAGCAACGATTGTTCATCGCGTGCATCGGCATCGGCGTTGGAGACAGCGGCATCGCGAGCGTCGCGGAAAATCCGCTGGTTGAATTCCCGGTGCAATGTTGTCCAGATGTCATAGTGCTGGACCCAGGGATCGCCCGATGGGTCCAACACCCGCAGTTGCAGAAGAAAATCGGGGTCATGCTTTTGCCGACGGGCCTCATGATCCCAGAGCCGTGGTTTGCCTGACGCAGTCGGCACCTCTTCGGTAAAGCTGTAGAAGAACGTCGAACGATCCTTGTAGCGCATGAAACGGCTGAAAAATTGTTGATAGGTCGTTGGGGCCTTGGGCGACTCATCGTCAGCGCGACGCACGAATTGTTCGATCAATCGGGCCTTGAGCTCCGTCAGTGTCGCGTAGTGCTTTACGGGATGATCAGGATCGTCGGGAATGTACGCGATGAAATCGTTTTTGGCGTAACCGTCAACGGTCGGCAGCAAGTCGTCGAGAATGCTTTCATCGTCCGGATCGGCGATCTCGAAAATGATACAGCTGTGCACTGGCAACTCATTGAAGCTCAAACTGCGATACCACAGTGGCTTACCGTCAACATGGACAAGTTTCTCGCCACGAATATTCGACATCAACGCGTCGAAATGCGTTTGGCGAATATCACGCTTGCATAACGCGATGTAACTTGCGGCTTTCAATGCCGCTTTCTGATAATCCACGAACAGTCCATTCAGTGTTTCCCGTGCGTTGCCATCATCCCAGTCAAGTGCCCTATTCAAATGTGCCTGATATTGTTTCCCGAGGTCGAGCGCCCGGCATAACTCAACGAACTCGTGAACATCAAGCCCGACATTGTCGACCCTGCCTGGTGCTGTTATGTAGCAATCCGGTTTGAAAAAAAACATCGTCTTTTTTTCCGCCGAATGGTTATGCAGCGCAGCATCAAGCAGCGTAGAGGGTTGAACTTGTGACGTATGAAAGTCGCTTTTCCCAGACAGATCCACCCGTACCCGGGTAACGTCCAGATCCAGGCCAAACCTCGCCTTGATGGCTTTCGTCAGCACGGGGGCGGCAAACTCATGGGGTGTTTCTACTGCGGCCATGGCGTTATTCAGCACGGTGTGCGCGGTGACACTTTGTTCCATCAAGGACCGTGCTTTGTCACGTTGCTCCAGCGAGGCCTTTTTCAGCCACTGAGGAACATCGGCATCAAAACCCTTGAACATCTCCAGGTTTTCTTTTGACATATTCAACAGCGGCAAAGGCGTTGCAGCCTTAACAACATCTCTATGCTCGGCCATGCTGAAAAGCTGATTTCGAGACTCAATCATGACTTCATCCTTGATAATTAAAGTTGAGGCGCGAGTTAACCTCAAAGTATTCAACAGACAAAGCCCCTGAGTACTACCGAATTTTAGCAATTTCCACTTATACAAATAACCGACCGAATAAAACTGCACACTTAACGTATTTGAAATACGGGCTCTCAAAGAGCACTGTTACTCGAACGGCTCTTGACGGACCTCGTTCTGGCTTGGCGCCCCACGCGCGGCCGCACATTTTTTTCACCATCGCCAACCACCGTCTAAGCTTCAGACAAGTCCGATCAATCTGCGTGAATGGATCAATCGACTATGGGCGCTTTGTGGCAAACCGATTCGAGTAAAGCCGTGGTTCCGACTGAACGTGTGGATGAAGCGCCTGACCCTGGAAAACCACGCCGTCATCGGCATGGCTGGAAGGCTTTCTGGTTGTTGCTGGTGATTATCGCGATTGTGCTGGGGCTGGCCGCGTCCAAGGAAATGCGCACCTCGCGTTTTCAGTCGCGGGAGCTCAGCCAGTACGCTGCTTCGCTGACCTACACCCTCGAACCCGGCCCCAGTGAAGCGATACGGTATCCGGGCAATGGGCCGTTCGATCTGCGCCTGGGTTACAGCTCCCTCGATGAATTCCTGCCGCGCCTGCTCAAACGCAACTATGTCGTTACCGAGCAGACGCGTTTTTCGCCGGCGCTGCTCAGCTACACCGACAAAGGCCTGTTCGTGCCATATTCGGAGAAGATTCAAGCCGGCTTATCGATCACCGATTGCCGCGCCGCGCCGCTGTACAAGTACAACTATCCGCAACAACTGTACGCCGATTTCGCAGCCATTCCGCCGATGGTGGTCAGCAGCCTGTTGTTCATCGAAAACCGTTTCCTGCTCGACCCGAAACAACCCTTGGCCAACCCGGCGGTTGACTGGCCGCGCTTCGGCATGGCGGCATGGTCGCAAGTGGCGAAATTGCTGCACCTGCCCGGCCAGTCGGCGGGCGGCAGTACGCTGGCCACGCAATTGGAAAAGTACCGGCATTCACCGGATGGCCTGACGGTGTCCGGCGCCGAGAAGCTGCGGCAGATGATGTCCGCCAGCGTGCGCGCCTATCAGCCCGGACCGCAAACCCTGGGAGCACGGCAGAATATCGTGCGCGATTACCTCAACAGCGTGCCGCTCTCGGCAGTGCCGGGGCATGGTGAAGTGCATGGCATGGCGGAAGGGTTGCGCGTCTGGTACGGCAGCGACTTCAACAAGGCCAACGAACAACTGAACAGTCCGGCCACCGATCCGAAAACCATGGCCGACAAAGGCCTGGCCCTGCGCGAGATGCTCTCGTTGATGATCGCCCAGCGCCGCCCCTCGTATTATCTGACCAAGGGCCGCGAGGAACTCACTGATCTCACCGACAGCCATTTGCGCCTGCTCAAACAGAACGCTGTGATCGATAGCGCATTGGCCGATGCCGCCCTCGCGAGCAAAGTCAGCTACCGCGACTGGCAGACCCAGCCGACCCTCCAGCCCATCGAAACCAACAAGGGCATCAGCGCCGCCCGCAGTCGTCTGGCGAGCATGCTCAACCGGCCGCTGTACGACCTCGACCGCCTCGACCTCTCGGCCACCAGCACCCTGCAGGGCGACCTGCAAACCCAGGCCACCGCGTACCTGAAAAAACTCGCTGACCCGGCCTATGCCGCTGAAATCGGCCTGCTCGGCGAACGCTTGCTGACGCCCACCAGCACCACGCAAGTGCGCTACAGCTTCACCCTCTTCGAGCTGACCCCGGACGGTTCCCGCGTGCGCGTGCAGACCGACAGCACCGACCAGCCGTTCGACATCAACGAAGGCAGCAAGCTCGAACTCGGCTCAACCGCGAAAATGCGTGTGCTCACCACTTACCTGCAAATCATCGCCGAACTGCACGACAAGTACGGCGCCATGAGCGTGCCGGAACTGAAAAAAGTCGACGTCCCCGATCAGGATCGCTTGAGCCAATGGGTGATCGATTACCTGATCCAGAACAAGGATCACGACCTGTCGAAGATGCTCGGCGCAGCACTGGATCGCAAGTATTCGGCCAGCCCCGGCGAGGCATTTTTCACCGGTGGCGGTTTGCACGTGTTCCACAACTTCCGCAACGAAGACAACGGCCGCATGCCGACCCTGCGCGATGCCCTGCGCGAGTCGATCAACCTGCCGTTCATTCGGCTAATGCGCGATCTGGTGCGTTACACCACCTACTCCGGCCCCAACAACAGTGCCGAATTACTCAAGGATGATCGTGACCCACGCCGCCAGGAATACCTGGCCAACTTCGCCGACCGCGAAGGCACCTCGTTTCAGCTCAAGTTCTGGAAAAAGTACAAGAACAAAGACACTCAGGCGCGCCTAGACACCTTCCTCGACAGCATGCGCCCGACGCCGATCCGCATGGCCGCCGTGCATCGCTACCTGCTGCCCGATGCCAGTCAGGCAGACTTCAACACGTTCGTGCGCTCACACCTCAAAGGCGCCAAGCTCACGGAAAAACTCACCGATGATCGCCTGATCCGGCTTTACGATTCCTACGGTCCCGGCAGTTACGATTTGCCCGATCAAGGCTTCATCGCCAAGGTGCACCCGCTGGACTTGTGGATGATGGGCTATCTGTTGAACCACCCGGACGCGACCTTCAGCGAGATCGTCAAGGCCAGCCATTTCGAACGTCAGGAAGTCTACAGCTGGCTGTTCAAGAGCAAGCACAAGGGCGCCCGCGACAGTCGTATTCGCACCATGCTCGAGATCGAGGCGTTTCTCGATATTCACCAGCGCTGGCAGAAAGTCGGTTATCCGTTCGACCATCTGGTGCCGTCGCTGGCCACCGCGATTGGCAGCTCCGGGGATCGCCCCGCCGCACTCGCCGAATTGATCGGGACCATCCTCAATGACGGCGTGCGCATGCCGACACTGCGCATCGACAGCCTGCATTTCGCCGCCGGCACCCCGTACGAAACGCAACTGGTCAACGACCCGCATGTCGGCAAACGGGTGATGCCATCCGAAGTCGCCACGGCCATGCGCGAGGCATTGTCGCAAGTGGTCGACGCCGGTACGGCAAAACGTGTTTCCGGCAGTTTCAAACTGGCGGATGGCAGCCCACTGGCCATGGGTGGCAAAACCGGGACCGGCGACAACCGCATCGAGGCCATCGGTTCGGGGGGACGCATCCTCAGTTCGAAGTCGATCAACCGTACGGCGACCTTCGTGTTCTACATCGGCGATCACCATTTCGGCACCCTCACCGCGTTCGTGCCGGGGCGCTCGGCAGAGAACTTCAAGTTCACCTCGGCCCTGCCCGTGCAGGTGCTCAAGGGCATGGCGCCGATTCTCACGCCGTATCTGCAACCGGGCAGCGACTCGCAATGCAAGCCGATGCAGACTGCCAGCGTGGCGATGCTTGAAGCGCCCCTCCCTACAGCGAGGTAACAATTCGTGTCAGGCTTTTCTGCATCAGGGTGACGTTTTTTCGCTGTAGCGGGTGGTACTTATGTATTTTTCAGATTCGAATTTTCGTCGGGTTCGCCCGCCGCAGTGCCGTTTGCCTCCCGATCTTTGAACTTTTGTTTTGCCCCGCCGTGAGTAGGCTGATCATTCCTCAACAATCAAGGATGATTGGCCATGACACTCCCTTCCCTGCCCGTCGCAATCACGGAAAAAGGGCAGCATTACGACTTCATCAAGGCAAACGTCAACGACGCGTTCAAGGGCGCCACCGTCAACCGGGCCCAGGCGCTGGCAGCCACGCCACTGGAGATCCAGCCCTGGTTTACCACGGCTCCCGCCGCGTATCTGGACAAGCTCGCCGCCGTCAACCTCACGGCCTGGAACTCGCAGAATCAGGTTGATCATCTGCTGGCCAGAACCGATCTCTACGCTTTCGCCGAACCCTTGCTCAACGCGAAAATCAGAGAACGTCATGGCATCGAGCCTGACCTCAAAACCACTTACCTGCGTCTGTACATTCCCGCCGAACAACCCTGGTACAACATCAACGTTTACAAGGGCGCCGTTACGCGCACAGTGTCGTTGCTCGACGCCGCACTGCATAACTTCGCCAGCAGTGAAACGGTCGGGTACGGTTCGGACTACATCAGCAAACCCGACGAGCGCGGCCTGTTCGATGTGCTGGCGATCAAACAGCAAATGCCCATCAGCGAGTTCCAGGCGTTGTGCCGTGATCTGGACATCGGCGGGCAATACAAAAGGCATCTGGAACGCTATCTGCTGCCCGGCGAACCCGTCGCCGAAAGCGTTCTGCAGCACAAGGTCAACACCAGCCAGAAAGACGCCCTCGCCGTCGCCGCGCACCTGGCCCTGATCAAGGACGAGATCCCTTACGACGCCTACAAAATGGTGCTCAACCTGACCGAGGGCAAATCGCCGTTGCTGCTCAACGGCCACTCGATCCGTTGCAGCGATCTGAAACTGCTCGGCACCCGGCTGACCGGTGTGTTGCTGTTATTGCACGGCACCCGGGACAGTCGGGGCGTGCGCCGCCTGATCGTCTACATCCCGCATGATCCGGATCACCCGCTCAAGGAATACGACTCGCTCAAGGCGTTCAGGGATGAACTGACACGACAGCTGCGTGAGGACAAACTCTGCGCCTCGACCGGCCAGACCTACCGTCAGTTCTTCAGCCAGTTTGTCGACCAGCAGCAACGCGGGCACTTTTTTGCTGAACTCAGACAACGCCTGTTCATCGTCAGGTATACCCCCCGCGAGGACGGCACCGATCAGCGCCCACCCTGGAACGAGGTGGCCGTGGAGAACCCCAATCTGGAGTTCAAGAACCAGCCCTTGCAAGGCGATTACTGGCGCCATGCCTACCAGCAGAAACTCAACAAGATTCTCAACGATGCCCGGGAAATCGCCGTCTCCACCGCCGACACCGACAGCAAGGCGCGCTGGGCGTGGTGGGACAATTTCAAGAAGATCTTTTCGGATATTTTCAATGCGGCGCTGTTGATCGCCACACCGTTCGTGCCGGGCTTGGGCGAAGTGATGATGGCGTACACCGCCTATCAATTGACCACTGATGTCATCGAAGGCGTGGTCGATCTCGCCGAAGGCTTGTGGCAGGAAGCCGCCGGGCACGTGATCAGCGTGGTCAGCGACGCCATTCAACTGGCGACGTTCGCAGCGGGCGCGCAGATTGGCGAGGTCTTCAAGGTCAAGCTGTCGACGCTGGTCGACAACATGAAAGCGGTCAGGCTGCCGGATGGCCAAGCCAGTCTGTGGTATCCGGATCTGGCCCCCTATGCACGCCAGGAGCTGACCCTCTCCGCCGATTCGAAACCCGACTCGCAGGGTTTGCATGACTACGGCAAGGAAAAGATCCTGTCGCTGGAGGGTCAGTTGTACAGCGTCGAAAAAGCCTCATCCGCCGCGCACTCCAAAACCCACCACATCAAACACCCGAACCGCACCAACGCTTACCGCCCGAAGATCGAACACAACGGCCACGGCGCCTGGCTGCATGAAGCGGAAACCCCAAAAGACTGGACGGATGCCACATTGATGCGCCGACTGGGCCACCGTGCCGAACGGTTCTCCCCCACGGAGCTGGAGCAGATCCGCATCAGCAGCGGCACCGATCACGACATGCTGCGCCAGATGCATGTGCAAAACAGCCCGCCGCCACCGCTGCTGGCCGACACGCTCAAACGCGCCAGCGCTTACGACGATGTGCGTGTGGCCACCACCGACATCCGTGAAGGCCGGCCGATCGACCCGCAAGCGGTGTGGCTGGAACCGCTGCTGACCGGCTTGCCGGGCTGGCCTTCCAGCAAAGCGCTGGAGGTTTACGCCGATGCCAGCCTGACCGGCTATTCGCACAAGTATGGCAACCCGCAGGCCGCGCCCGCGGCGACCTTGAGCATCAGCCTCGCTGACCTCAACGCCGGCAGACTGCCGGAGCGCGTGCTGGATTTTCTCGCCGAGGACGATCTCAAGCAGTTGCTCGGCAGCGATGTCGCCCGTAACGAACGCGTCAGCGCACTGCGCAGTCGCCTCGCGGACGCTGTCGATGAGCGCCGCAGTGCCGTGGCCGACCGCATGTACCAGGCCACCGAACAATCCGGCAAAGTCGATTTGCGCGTGGTCAGGCGGACCTTCCCGGAACTGCCACTGCCGCTGGCGGAAAAACTTGTGGCGCAGGCCTCACCCGCTGAGCTGCAGCGTATCGCTGATGAAAACCGCCTGCCATTGCGCCTCAAGACCCAGGCCCGCGAGCTGAATTTCGAAGCCACTGCCGTGCGCGCCTACGACGGTTTTTACCGCGACGAATCGATGACCGCCGACACCGAACGGCTCGCGCTCAACACCTTGCGCGTGCAGACCGGCACCTTCGGCGATCTGCGTATCGAAGTCCGCGACGGCAGCTATGACGGGCCATTGCGTTGCAGCGCTGGCCCCGAGGACCCGACCAGCGTCAGGCGGCTGATCCGTGACGAGCATGGCCGCTACGAAGTGCTCGACGCCAACAACCGTTCGCTGCACGCCGCCAGCGACTTCTACGAAGCGATTCTGCAGGCCGTCCCGGCCGAAACGCTGTCGAGCGTTGGCTATCAGCGGGGTCAGGGGCGCGCGCTCAAACTGTGGATCATGGAGCAATCGGCCGAACCTGCCGAGCGTCGAGCCGTACTGGCCGAGCCGCCGATTCGAGTGGTGGCGAGTATCGAAACCGAAACGCTGGTGCGTGGCTGGCCACGGTTTCTTCGTGGGTCAACGCCGGAGGAGCGGATCAAGGATCTCTATCCAACAATGGAGCAGAGGGAAGTGACCGCATTCCTCGAAGCGTTGACACGCAAGGGCGAACCGGGGGAAGCCATCGAACGCCTTGAAGCAGAACGCGAGGAACTTCGTATTGAGCTGAGGCGCTGGACTGAGGACTATTCCTCCCATGATCCCGAGACAGGTGCCTCGCACCCGTCATACGACTACATGCACAACGGCGGACTATTCATCAGGCAGGCACTGTCCAGATGCTTTGATCGCGAGAGCGAAATTTTCGGCGCGCGCAGCGTCCATCCCGAACAAGGCTACACGCTGGACCTGTCTTCCGAACTCATGGGGTATGACGTCGAACGCTGGTGGATTGACCTGATCAAGCGTCCAAAAATGAAGAAATACTTTGATCGCATCACTGCCCTGAAACTTGACCGGGCGCGCCTGTCGCCAGACCCGAGCGCACTGCTCAGCAGCTTCTCTGACCTTCGCCAATTGAGCGCCCGCCAGTGCGGTTTAAAAGAAGTACCGTCGATCACTGGGCTGATGCGCCAACTCAAGGATCTGGATCTGGCTGATAACCGTATCGAATTGACCGCCGAGTCCCGCCAGCAACTCAGCGCCCTGGAACAATTGCGGACGCTGAATCTGAACGGCAATCCGCTGAGCCTGCCACCGGATGTCGGGCGAATGGATCACTTGACTGCACTGCACTTGGCCAAGACCCGGATCAACACCTGGCCCGAGGGTTTGTTCAATATCGGCGAGGTCGCCAAACAACGCTCACGAAGCTTTATGCTGGACATGCGCGAGGCGCCCATCAACAGCTTGCCCGAAGTGACTTCCGGCTCCAGTCAGGCATTTATTCTCAGCCGTGCTCGTTTGGATACATCACGATTATCCAATGAGGATCGGCTGCGATTGGGCAAGTACCGTGAATCCACAGGCTTGAGTCTGGTGCAGGACTATTTTCCGGCGGCCGAAAACGAAATCAGTCACTGGCAGTTGTTCCCCCGGGAATCCATCGACTTCAGCCCGTCAGGATCGCTCAGCAAGTACCGCAACGAGTCCTGGCATGACCTGATGGCCGAACCTGATTCAAGCGGGTTTTTCAGCGTGATTCGCAAGCAACGCGAGAGCGCCGACTACCAGACGGATCAGGGCCGCAGACGCCTGACCCAGCGGGTCTGGGAAATGGTCGACGCCGCCGCGATCGACTCGGCACTGCGCGAAAAGCTGTTCGAGCAGATTGTGTCACCACAAGACTGCGAGGATCTCGGTGCTCAACTGTTCAACTCACTGGGTATCAAAGTACTGGTATCCAAGGCCCACAACGAATCGACTTCCCCCAGCCAGTTGGAGGACAGCCTCGTACGCCTGGCACGCAGCGCATCGCGACTGAACCGGGTCACCGATGAAGCCCGAGTCGAGTACAAAAACCAGGAACTGCAAAACCTCATAGACCCGCGCAAACCCGCACCGGATGAAGTGGAAGTTCATTTGGCATACGAAACAGCACTGGCCGGGCGACTGGACCTGCCCTGGCAGTCCGAGGGCATGGTTTACCGGCCTCGTGCAGGGGTCGATGCGGACAAAATCGATATTGCCTACCGGATGATCGTCAAGCGTGAACAAGGCGACGGGATGATCAACGGGATGATCGACCTCTACTACGAAAACTTCTGGGAAGAGCATTTACGGAGTACCCACCCGGACGAATATCAAACCAATGATATTTTTTTCGCGGAGAAACCAGGGTTGCTCGAAGACTTGCGCAAGGCGCAGGCGCAATGGGCCAACGCCACACCCGAGACACCGCTGAAGGAGTTGCAGCGGAATCTGGAAAAGCTTGCCGATCAATTGGGCGCATCCCACAAGGACGTGTTCAGCGGCGACCCCATGAGCGAAAAAACGTATCAACGACTGAGCGATAAAATCGCTTACGAGCGCAACGACCTGTCCAGAAAACTGACCCGTGAAGCCCTGGCCAAGGCAGGCCTCTGACGGCGACTGTTGGCCACTCGATCAGCCCCGCCATCGGCTGACCGAGTGGCACCGCGCCTAACCCGCTTCAGAATCCCAGATCACCGTGATATTGCCGCGATAGGGTTTGTCCGTGGCATTTTTGATCAGCCAGTCGGTGTCCTGCTCGCCGATCTCGAAGTGCAAGGTGCCCGGCTTGCGGTCGATGTAATGACCGGGCTGGAAGGCGCCGGAAGATTCACGCCCCAACAGTTTGCGCCGTACCGGTTGGCCAGCGCTGTCGGTCAGGCCATTGGGCAGACTGACACTGACGGCCACCGGCCCGGCGACCCCCGACTCACGATCCATGATGGCGCAGCCCGAGCCCAAGCCTGGAGAGTGCTCGCATTCGAGCTTCATGGTGAATTTCGACGACGCCGAGATATGGAAGATCTGATCGCGAAAAAGCCGCACAGGCTTGCGTCCACTGTCGAGCCAGCGCTGCCAGCCACCTTGAGGTTGCAGCGCAATGTGATTGCCCCCGGGCGGAATATCCACTTTCAGGGTGTGCTGCACATCCAGCACGAAATCCAGGGTCAGGCTGCTGTCATCCGGTTCGAACAGTTTGCCCATATCGAAATCGGCGCCGGGTCCCAGGCTATATGCCATTGAGCCGGTATAGCGCCCCGATGACATGTTCAACGGGTCGGGGGTTCGCAGCTCGTAGGCAAAATCCAGTTTGTCGAAATACATCGACGGAATATGGAAGGCCGGCACCTTGACACAGTGAGTTTCTTCAGGAGTTTTCCAGAAAAACCGGAAATACTCCTCGCCATACTCACCGACGCCGCTGTAGCGACACGGGGCAGGAATTCCATGAACCCAGGTGTCTGTGGTCCATAGCCGCCGATGGCCTTCAAGGGCGTTGCTGCCGCCTGCCAACTGCTTGGCTGGAACGCTGAGGACATACCTGGAACCCATGCCGCTGATGCGCACTTCCAGCGTGTGCGTTTCCTGGGTCTGTTCGTTGGTCACCGTCAGGCGTCGCCAATTGGCCGGTGCCTTGACAGCCGCCCAGTCAAAGATCCCCACATAACGGGTGGAGTTGAAACGAATGGGCAACTCGATGCTGAACATCTGATAGCCGTTGCATTCCGCCGGATACGACGCGCAATAACCACTGTTCGGCGTTTTGTTGATGAAGGCATTCTTGTTTGGCTTGGAAGGGTCCGGTTGAAACAGCGCGCGGATTTCCTGATTGATCCCATGCGCCTCAGAAATGCTGAACGCTGCCAGCCATGCCAGCCAAATGTACCTTTTCATTATTCGTCCTGCCTCTGATGAGCCTGATCTGTGTTGTTTTCATTGCGCCCCCGGTGCCCGCGCGTTGAACAGCAACACCACGTTGCCGTTGTAATCCCCTGAGCGATAACCGCCGGCGGGTTCAATCGGTTCGATCTTCAACGCCACGCGTTTACCGGTGGCGGCCTCTTCCTGCGAGAGCACCTGACGCGGGATGATGTGCGAGCTCAATTCGACGCCATTGAAGGTGACCTGCAGCTCGATGATTTCGCCGGGGCGGCCATTTTCCAGGAACGGCTCGGCCCCCAGGCGAGCCTCGATTGCGCTGCTGTCATGACGCACATCGAAATTTTTCTCGAGACCGCCGAGGGTGGCGCGCGGGTAATCCCACGCCAGTCGTTGCGGGCGGTGGATCCAGTCCGGCTCGGCCGGGATGATGTAGAACGGGCGACTGGGAATGGTCAGGGACACTTCGAAGGTGTGTTCTTCGCGCGCGGCCCACGCCCCGGCGCCGACCAGCGCGGTAGCGGCCAGCAATGCGCCGGCGATGGATTGCTTGATCATGTGGGTTACCCGATGCGTCATTGGAAAACCGGCCTAGCGACTGGCGATCTTCATGGTTTTCTTCTCGCTGCCTTCGATCAGGAAGAAGCGGTATTCGCGACCTTTCTCTTTATCGAAAGCAAAGCTCTTGCCCGCCAGCACATGGTGCTTGGTGGTGGCGCCGCAATCGGTTTCCTTGGCCAGCGAACAGCTTTTGAATTCGTCGACGATGATCACCGTGTTGCCGTCGTTGCGTAGCTCGTAACGGCTGTCAGTGTCATTGACGACCGTGGCGAAGCGGGCATCCCTGGGCCGCACGAAAAAGATCGTGCCGAAGCCGGTCATCACGTTGACGCCGGCCGTCAGGGACTTCTTGTAGTCGTCGCGCTCTTCACTGCTGACGACAAAATCGTCTTCCTGTTCCGGCACCACGGGTACGAAACGCACACGGAAATAGCGTTCACGATCACGCACGCCCATGTACAACAACCGCGTGCCCTGCATGCCCTGAGCCGGCACGATCAGCCGTGCGGGGCTGGCCATCAGGCCATTGCGCGAGGCGCCGTCGGCGGCATTTTCGACGGGAATTTCCTGCGGAGCGCCATCAGCGCCGTAGACAATTTCCAGCACATTGATCTTGACGAACGCGGTGGCGTCGCCGCTGTTGAATACCCGTTTGAGGTAGGTACTTTTGTCGGCATCGAGATAGTCGTACACGGTGCCGACATTGATCTGCGGGCCGGCCTGCGCCGTCAGGCAAAACACGCTGAGCAGGCTCAGCAGAAAACCACGGTTCATTGTCTTCAACTCCCTGAAATGTGCAGAAGGCCAGACACGGACGGTCATGCTTCCGAGTCCCAGATAATGGTGATGTTGCCGCGCAGCCGGTCGTTCAAGCCGGGGCGCAGGAGAAAGTCGATGGCAAACGGAGTCATGTTGAAGTGCAGCGTGCCGGGTTTGCGATCCACGTACAGGCTGGGCTGAAACGGCCCTTCCCATTCGTCGTGGCGCAAGGGCAGACGGGCGACATTGCCACCGCCGGCGCCGGTAATGCCCGGCGGCAGCGACAGGCCGACCTCAACCTCGGTGGTATTGCCCTGCGCACTGCCAAGCTTGCAGGCCGTGCCGCCGGTGGAGTTGCACAGCATCTTGACCTTGAAGCGCGACGACGCTGACAAGTAGAACAACTGATCGCGGAAAATCCGCGTCGGCTTGCGCCCGCTGTCGATCCAGCGCGACCACCCACCTTCCGGCTCCAGTGACACCTGGCTGCCACCCGGTGGCAGATCGACCTTGAGGGTGTGCTGCACGTCGAGTACGAAGTCCAGGGTCAGGTTGGCGTCGTCCGGTTGCATCAACGGCCCCAGATCGAAATCGCCGCCATTGCCAAGGCTGTAAGCCATGGAACCGGTGTAGAGACCAGAGGACATGCCCAGTGGATTAGGCGTACGCAATTCGTAAGCGAAGTCGAGCGTGTCGAAATAAATGGACGGAATGGGGTATGCGTTTCTCTTGGTACAGAATGCCTCCACGGGGGTTTTCCAGAAAAACCGGTAACTGGCAGGGCCGAATGCCCCCACGCCGCTGTACTGACAGGGAGCAGGCGCATAGACCCAACTGCTGGTGGTCCAGAGTTTCTGATGGCCTTCAAGAAGGTCACTTACACCAACCAACTCGTTGGCGGGGTGGCTCAGAACGAAATTCGAACCGATACCGGTGATGCGCACTTCTACACTCTCCGTTTCCTGCGTATCCGCATTGGTCACTGTCAATCGTCGCCAATTGGCGGGCACCTTTATCGGCACGACCTCACCTTGATAGAGCGCGCGCGTGGAACTGAAACGAACCGGCAACTGAATGCTGAACATCGCGTTATCCGCACATTGGTCTGGATAATTAGCGCAATACCCACTGTTCGGGGTCTTGTTGACGAACACGTTCTTGCTCGGCTGCGAAGGGTCCGGCTGGAACATCGCGCGAATTTCATGACTGGCCGCCTGCGCCGTGGCAACACCCAGCGTCAGCGCCAATCCCAAGCTTCCTGCTAGCAATTTCATCCCTTCAACCCGCCTTCTGTTCTGTGGTCGTCACATCGGCCAGCGTGTCCGGCGTGCACCGCAGGTCGCCGATCATCAACACGTTGTTTTCACTGCGATGGCTGCCGGCATCGAGACGGAACTGACACAGCAACTGATTGCCCTGTCGTACTTCCAGGGTCGGCGAGCCGGCATTCATTTCCATCGAGAAGAAGCCATCGACTTCGGTGACGCCACGGCTGGCGTGGTTGATCACGTGATGGCCCTTGAGCGGGCGTCCTTGCTCATCGATCAGCCGGCCGAGCACGGTCAGGGTTCTCATCACCCGCACCTTGCGGTATTCCACGCCGCCCTTGTTCAGGTGATAACGACTGCGTGCCGGTTCGATGGTCGCCGCCGGGACGTTGTTGCCTTCGAAGTCGAAACTCACCGAGCTGTTCTGGTAGGCGGTGATCGGGATGAAATTGCGCCCCGGTTTCAAGGCCGCCCCGCCGCCGCTGTAATCGTCGGCGCGCAGGACGATGTCCTCGATGTCCGACTCAACGTCGACAATCAGCCCGGCGCCGCGCACCTCGCTCTGGCTGGTCATGAGCATTTGCTGGCCGCCGACCACCAGCGTGCTGTCGACGTTGAGGCCGCCGGTGAAATTGCCGTTGTAGGACGAACGCTGGACAAACGCATCGCCATTGACCGCATCGGTGCGGAAATTGGTCAGGCTCGACATGCCCAGGCCATAGGTGTCGGTGAGTGCGGTGACCGATACGCTTTGCAGCACGTGATCCTTGAAATCCTTGCGCCAGCCGAGCGAGGCATTGTTGTCACGCGCGCCGTCGCGGGCCGTACGTGAACCGATGCTGCCGGTGATTTGCTGGCCGGGCGCGCCAAGTGCCAGGTTGACACTCAAGTCGACCCCGCGATTGCGCGCATCGCCACTGCTGTAACTGCCCGGCCGGTCGAACAGCGACAGGCGCCAACTGGCATCGCTGCCAAACAGTTCGGTGCGCTGGGTCCAGCCCAGATCCACGCCCATGCCTTCGACGTTGCCTTCGCTGTGGGCGATCCGCGCATTGACCGAACTTTTGCTGGTGAGCCGATGGTTGAGCGCCAGCGACGAGTTGCTGGTCTGGCCGACAAATACATTGCGCGGGCGAACGCGGGTGCCGTCCGGCAAGGTGTCGTAGGTGTAAGTGGTGTCGAGCCAGCTGCGGGTGTGGCTGACGACCACGCTGCCCGAGCCATAGTTATAGAGGCTTTGCAGATCGAGACCGGTGCCGTAATCCTCGGTTTTATAGACGTTGGCGTACAGACTGATGTGATTGGCCAGGGTCCAGTCGATCGAGGTGCCGTACTGCAGTTTTTCGCGAATCTGCCGCGCCGCCAGGCCGAGAATCACCCGTGGGTGCAACAAGTAGTTCACTGAAGCGCCGGCCGTGGGGCTGCCGCTGGACTGGGTGTCCCAGTTGCTCAGCAGTTTCTTTTCTTCACCGGCGAAGACGTTATAGCGCCAGCGTTCGTCGAGGTTGCGCCAGTTGTTGGGCTTGTACACCAACTCCTGGGTGGTGGAGGTGATCTGGCCGTCTTCGATCAGGCGCACTTCCACTTCATAGATGCCGCCGGGCAATGGCCGGGTGTCGAGGGTCTGCAAACCGGCGGGCACTGATTGCGTGTTGATCAGCAACCCATCGCGCCAGATTTCCACCGAGCCCTGGCGGTTGGCGGTGACATAGATCGGATAAACGCTGGGCATCGGACTGTTGATGGCCAGGCTGTCGGAGCTGCCATACATGACGCCGACGGCGGTGTCGGGGCTGGTGCCGAATGTGCGCGGCTGGCGGGTCAGCCCTTCGGAATTGGGGGTGAAATAGCCCAGACGGAAAAAACTGCCTTGCAGTTCGCGCTGGGTGTGTAACTCGTGGATTGCGTGATAAAGCTTGTCGTCCGGGCCGCCGAGGCGGGCCATTTGCAGGTTGAGCGTCTGGCTCCAGTTGCCCAGGCTTGAGCTGGCCTCAAGGCCGAAGCGTCCGCCAAGGTCCTGATCCTGACCGCCATTGAGATTGAGCTGGTTACGCACCATCAAGCCACTGCTGCCGCCGTCAGGTTGTTCGTAATAGCGCTTGGCGGCCACGTCGCGTTCAGCGTTTTCGGTAACGATCGATACCAGCGAGCTTTCCAGATTGTAGTGCACCGCCAGAAACTGATCCGGGCACGAACCACTGCACGCTCCCAGCGGCACGCCGGGCTTGAGATAACTCGCCCACTTTTCCCGTTCGGCGGCGCCGAAGCGGTTTTCGCTGGTGTCGGTGAATTCGAGCAGGGTGATGCGATCATCGCGGGACAACACCACCATGGCCTCGCCCAGCGGTTGTTGGTCGACTTCGACCCGCACCGCCAGAGGCACATCAAAGAAATGCTCCTCGAAATCCGCCGGCAAACCTTTGGCCTGCGCCAACAGACTGCGAGGTGTCGTACCGGCGTTGCTGGAAGCCACGGCTGCGCTGGCACAAAACAACAGCGCAAGCGCAGCCGCGATGGGTGTCATCGGGAACATGAACTCGTACTCTGATTACAAACAATGGAAGTCCGACGGGGCAAACACTTGTGCCTGCCCCGTCGGTTAACGCCGCTGTAGGGTCGGGCGCTTAATGCGTGTTCACGCGATCAGTTGACCGGTGGCACTGCATCAAAAATCATCGCCACGGAACCGGTGTAATCACCCGGCTGGAAGTTGCTGCCTCGGGCGGTGATTTTCAGCGGGGCGCGATAGTTGACGTCCGACTCGGACTCACCTACGACCATTTGCGGGGTCAGGGTCAGTTCCTTGTTGTTGAGCAAAACTTGCAAGTCGATGGTGGTGTTGCCGGCCACCAGTTTCGGCTGACTCTCAAGGCTGGCGTGTACCGAGCCGTTGTTGTTGCGCACATCGAAGAAGCCGTTGACGTCGCGCATCTTGCCGGTGGTCGGCTGATAGCTCATGTCCTGGTCCTTGTTGACCAGATCCGGATCGGTCGGCACAACATAGAAACCGTTGGTCGGCACATGCGCGACTAGGCTGATCGAGTGCGACGCTTCACCAGCGGCGAATGCGCCAGTGGAACCCAGTGCCAGAAGAGCCAGTGGAGCGGCGATTGCGAGTTTCTTGAACATCGTTATGTACCTGTTTTCTTGATAGGGGGATGAGCATTAAAAGCTCAAGAAGTTGAGTGCCCGAATCTCTGCCCGAGTTGCGTCAGATCAACTTGAACTTTCAATGCAGGGGCATCATCGGCTGTTGTCTCTGGAATGTAAGCAGGCAACTTCCGACAGCCTCGTAGTTAATCGACCCCATGACCCGCAAGAAAAAAGAACAAAATAACGACATTTGAAACAGTGACTGTAAGTTCCACCCTACAGACAGTTTTAGTTAAAAAACCATACAGCAACTTCGCCCTTCCAGCACGGCAACTTATTGCCATTTAGAATATATACTCTACGCGAAATAGAGTGATGACTTTAACTTTCAAGTTATCGTTTCCGACAACCGGCGAAAAAATCATCGCTTGCGTTTGAGTCGATCTGCCGCTCGTCAGCCAGCACCGCGCTCCGGGAAAAAACCTCTTGCGCGGGGCTTAAGATATATCTTAAGTTGTATCTAAACACGACGAGAGAAGACTGAAATGAGAGACCATCATTCCCCCCACCGCGAACATGGCGACGGCCGTGACGGCTTCGAAAAGCGCCCCGGACGCGAGCGCGGCGGCCGTGGTCCCCGGGTGTTCGCCCCCGGTGACCTGAAATTGCTGCTGCTGGCGCTGGTCGCCGAACAGCCGTGCCACGGCTACGACCTGATCCGCCAGATCGAAGGCATGTTCGACGGCGCCTACAGCCCGAGTCCCGGGGTGATCTACCCGACCCTGACCTTTCTCGAAGAGAGCGAGCTGATCACCGGCGACGCCGAGGGCGGCAAAAAACGTTACAGCGTCACCGAGGCCGGGCGTTTGTCTTTAAGCGAACAAGCCGTTGCCCTCGACGGCGTGCGCATGCGCATCGATGTGAGCAAACGTTCACTGCGCGGCCATGATCGTCCGCCGGAAATCCACGAGGCGGTACACAACCTGCGTCATGCCCTGCAAATGCACCACGGCCGCTGGAGCCCGGCAGAAATCCTGCGCGTGCGTGACCTGCTCAACGACACCGCCAAAGCCATCGTCGACGGCCCTGCCGTTCAACCTGTTTCGGAGAAAAGCCAATGACTGCAGTCGATAGCCAAACCATTCACCGCGTGATGCACGAAATCAAACGCCGCAAGCTTGAGGTGTTGCGCGTGGTCGACCTGACCCCGCGCATGCGCCGCATCACCCTCGGCGGGCCGGAATTGGCCGGGTTCATCAGCCTTGGCACTGACGATCACGTCAAGCTGTTGTTCCCGCAGAACGCCGAACAGGCTGCCGCACTCGAAACGATGGTGCTCGGCGCCGGCAAGGACGACGGGCCGAAGCCGGAAATGCGCGACTACACCCCGCGTCGCTATGACCTCGACGCACTCGAACTCGATATCGATTTCGTCCTGCACGGCGACGGCCCTGCTTCGACTTGGGCTGAGCAAGCCAAACCAGGACAATTCCTGCACATCGGCGGCCCCCGTGGCTCGATGATCGTCCCGGACATTTTCGACAGCTACCTGCTGATCGGTGACGAAACCGCCCTGCCCGCCATCGCCCGCCGCCTCGAAGGCCTGGCGGCCAATCGCAAGGCGCTGGTGGTGATCGAAGTGGAAAACGGTGCAGAACAACAGGTGTTGGAAAGCCCGGCGCAGGTCAACGTGATCTGGGTGCTGCGCGAAGGCAGCAAGGACAATTTGCTGGCGACGGTGAAACAATTGCAGGTGCCCAAGGGCAATGTGTATGCGTGGGTCGCGACCGAGACCAAGGTTTCACGGCAGATTCGCCGGGTGCTGATCGATGAGCATGGACTGGATGAGCAACTGATCAAAGCGGTCGGTTACTGGCGCGCTGAAGGATCCGAAGAAGAGTGATATCCCTTGTAGGAGCTGCCGCAGGCTGCGATCTTTTGATCTTGTTTTTGAAAAAGCAAAGTCAAAAGATCGCAGCCTGCGGCAGCTCCTACAGGTGCTTTAACTTCGTGCAAATCTCCAGCGATCCAAGCCGATGACCAACAACCCAATCCCCACAAACCCCACCAAAATCCCCCCGGCATTGACCAGTACCTGTGGATAACCCAACAGCGCCACATCAATGAACGGGTACGCATAGGCGCCGAGCCAATGCCCGCGCAGCAACGCGTAAATGAAATACACCAGCGGATAAATCAGCCACACCGGCAGATGCCACAACCGCAAGGTGCCCTTCGGAACGCACACCCACCAATAGCCAAGAAACAGCAGCGGCATCACGTCGTGCAGCAACTCGTCAGCAATAAATTGCCAACCTTGCGGGTGCCACAAATGCCGCAGCAAAATACTGTAGGCGAGACCGACCACGACGATACTCACCGCAATCGCGCTACTCACCCACGGCTGCAAAAACCAGCGGCGCGCGGCGGATTCACGCTCGGTCACGGCACAGGTCAGCACCGTCGCCACCAGCGTATTGGTCAGGATCGTGAAGTAGCTGAAAAAACTCACCAACCCACCCAGCAGGCTGGCGCCGATGCTCAAGCGCGCGAAAAAAATCAGGTACAGCTGAATGCCCAACCCCGCCCAGCCCAGTACGGCTGCGCAGGTGATCAGGCGACGACGCCAACAACCGGCGTCCATCTCAGAGCGGTCGCTTGGTGCGCATCAACTTCACGTACAAACGCTCGACCTTCTCCCGCGCCCACGGCGTTTTACGCAGAAACGTCAGGCTCGACTTGATGCTCGGGTCGCTCTTGAAGCAGCGAATATCGATGCGCTCGGCCAGCCCCGACCATTCGTAATGGCTCACCAGTGCGTTGAGGATCTGTTCAAGGGTCACGCCGTGCAGCGGATCGGGGGTTTGTTCGTTCATGCCAGGCCTTTGGGCGAAGTGAAAATGCAGAAGCCGCGCACCTTAGCCGAGGGGGTGGTTCGGTGGAAGGGCTTCCTTCAAATGTAGGTCAAGGTCAAAAGATCGCAGCGTTCCGCAGCTCCTACAGGTGTATGCATTTCAACGTAGGAGCTGCCGAAGGCTGCGATCTTTTCGCACTGTTACCAAATCCGAAAGGATGCATGTTTATAAAAGGCCTTTGTCTTTTTGTAACAGATCATTATCCTGCCGCCCTTCCGCTGAATCGCTTCACTGCCTGCGACTTATTGAAGCACTCAGCTCGCACCCCCGAAAACACCAAAAAAAGACTTAGCCATGCCCGATTTCTCCTTCTCCCGAGACAGCGCTATCTCAGCCCTGCGCACCCTTGGCGGCTGCACCGCCCTCGGCCTCGCCACCAGCGTCCAAGCGGCGCCCGCGTTCGACAGCGAATCACCGTACATGCTCGGTGACTGGAACGGCACGCGCACCGAACTCTCGGAAAAAGGCTACGACTTCAAGCTCGATTACACCGGCGAAATGGGCAGCAACCTGCACGGCGGTTACGACCATGACCGCACCGCGCGTTACAGCGATCAGTTCGGTCTGGGCACGCATCTGGACCTGCAGAAGATCCTTGGCTGGGACGACGCCGAGTTTCAACTGACCATCACCAAACGCAGCGGCAACAACATCAGCAACGATCGCATCAACGATCCACGCGTTGGCGGCTTCACCTCGGCCCAGGAAGTCTGGGGCCGTGGCCAGACCACACGCCTGACGCAGATGTGGTATCAGCAGAAATTCTTCGATCAGAAACTCGACATCAAGGTCGGTCGTTTCGGCGAAGGCGAAGACTTCAACAGCTTCCCGTGCGACTTCCAAAACCTCGCGTTCTGCGGCTCGCAGGTCGGCAACTGGGTCGGCGGCATCTGGTACAACTGGCCGGTCAGCCAATGGGCGCTGCGCGTCAAATATCACCTGACCCCTGAGTTGTACGCGCAGGTCGGCGCCTATGAGCAAAACCCGTCGAACCTCGATCGCGGCAACGGCTTCAAAGTCAGCGGCAGCGGCACCCAGGGCGCAATCCTGCCGATCGAACTGGTGTGGACGCCGAAGCTCAACGGCTTGCCGGGCGAATACCGTGCCGGTTACTACTACAGCAACGCCAAGGCCAGCGACGTCTATAAAGACAGCCACGGCCAACCGGCAGCGCTGAGCGGTGAAGCCTATCGCAGTGCGTCGAGCAAACACGGCGTGTGGCTCGGTGTGCAGCAGCAAATCACCAGCATGGCCAGCGATAACTCGCGCGGCTTGAGCGTATTCGCCAACGGCACCATGCACGACAAGAAAACCAACGCGATCGACAACTACGTGCAGGCCGGCATCACCTACAAAGGCCCGTTCGATGCGCGCGCCAAGGATGACATCGGCTTCGCCCTCGCCCGCGTGCACGTCAACCCGGCCTACCGCAAAAACGCCGAAGCGACGAATCAGGCCAACGCCGTATACGACTACGACGATCCGTCGTTCCTGCCGCCGCAAGACACCGAATACAGCGCCGAACTGTATTACGGCGTGCATGTCACGAACTGGCTGACCGTACGCCCGAACCTGCAATACATCCGCCACCCCGGTGGCGTGAACAACGTCGACGACGCCCTGATCGGCGGGATCAAGATCCAGTCCTCGTTCTAAAGATTTACGTAAATCCATTGTAGGAGTGAGCCTGCTCGCGATTGCGGTGTTTCAGGCGACATCTCCAGTGACTGAAACAGCGCTATCGCGAGCAGGCTCACTCCTACAGATGAAATTCGTTAGCCAGACAAGTTTTTATCTGAACCATGCCCACGCCAAATCGTCATCTACAGTGACTACAGCGCGGGACTACATAAAACGTCACGGAGAATCACACTATGAGCACCGAAAGTGCTTCGAGTCGGGGCCGTTTGCTACCGAGCCTGCTCGGCATTCTGCTTCTACTGATGGGCCTGGCCATGTTGGCCGGTGGGGTCAAGCTGAGCATGCTCGGCGGCTCGCTGTACTACCTGCTGGCCGGTATCGGCATTGCGCTGAGCGGCATCCTGCTGCTAATGCGTCGTCGCGCCGCGTTGGGCCTGTACGCCATCGTTCTGTTCGCCAGCACCGTTTGGGCGCTGTGGGAAGTCGGTCTGGACTGGTGGCAACTGGTGCCACGTCTAGCCCTGTGGTTTGTCCTCGGCTTCGTGATGTTGCTGCCGTGGTTCCGTCGTCCGCTGCTGCTGAACGGCCCGGCACCGATGGGCACTGGCGGTCTGACCGTCGCTGTGGTGCTGGCCGGCGTCACCGCTCTGGCCAGCCTGTTCACCCATCCGGGCGAAACCTTCGGCGAGCTGGGCCGCGACACCGCAGACACCACCAGCACCGCGCCAGCCATGCCCGATGGCGACTGGCAGGCCTATGGCCGCACCGAGTTCGGTGACCGTTATTCGCCGCTGAAGCAGATCACCCCGGCCAACGTCGGCAAGCTGCAAGAAGCCTGGCGCATCCAGACCGGCGACCTGCCGACGGCGGATGACCCGGTTGAGCTGACCAACGAAAACACCCCGCTCAAAGCCAACGGCATGATCTATGCCTGCACCGCGCACAGCAAAGTGTTGGCCCTGGACCCGGACACCGGCAAAGAACTGTGGCGCTTCGACCCGCAGATCAAGAGCCCGGTCGGCTTCAAAGGTTTCGCCCACATGACCTGCCGTGGCGTGTCGTACTACGACGAAGCCGCTTACGCGAAAACTGAAAACGCAGCTTCCGCGGTGATTTCCGAAGCCGGCAAAGCCGTTGCTCAGGCTTGCCCGCGTCGTCTGTACCTGCCAACCGCTGATGCCCGTCTGATCGCACTGAACGCCGACACCGGCAAAATCTGCGAAGGCTTCGGCAAAAACGGTGTGGTTGACCTGACCCAAGGCATCGGCCCGTTCACCGCTGGTGGTTACTACTCCACCTCGCCAGCGGCGATTACCCGTGATCTGGTGATCATGGGCGGTCACGTGACCGACAACGAATCGACCAACGAGCCATCGGGCGTGATTCGCGCCTTCGACGTGCGCGACGGCCACCTCGTATGGAACTGGGACAGCGACAAGCCAGACGCCACCGAGCCTTTGGCACCGGGTGAAACCTACAGCCGCAACTCGGCCAACATGTGGTCGCTGGCCAGCGTCGACGAAAAACTCGGCATGGTGTACCTGCCACTGGGCAACCAGACTCCAGACCAATGGGGCGCAGACCGCACCCCGGGCGCCGAGAAATTCAGCGCCGGCGTTGTAGCCTTGGACCTGGCCACCGGTAAAGTGCGCTGGAACTACCAGTTCACCCACCACGACCTGTGGGACATGGACGTTGGCAGCCAGCCAACCCTGCTCGACATGAAAACCGCCGACGGCGTGAAACCTGCGCTGATCGCCCCGACCAAACAGGGCAGCCTGTACGTCCTCGACCGTCGTGACGGCACGCCGATCATTCCGATCAAGGAAATCCCGGTTCCGCAAGGCGCCGTCAAAGGCGACCACACCGCACCGACCCAGGCCCGTTCGGACCTCAACCTGCTGGCTCCGGAACTGACCGAAAAAGCCATGTGGGGCGCGAGCCCGTTCGACCAGATGCTGTGCCGCATCCAGTTCAAAGAACTGCGTTATGAAGGCCAGTACACCCCGCCGTCGGAACAGGGCAGCCTGATCTACCCGGGTAACGTTGGCGTGTTCAACTGGGGCGGCGTTTCGGTCGATCCGGTTCGCCAAATGCTGTTCACCAGCCCGAACTACATGGCCTTCGTGTCGAAAATGGTGCCACGCGAGCAAGTCGCCGCCGGCAGCAAACGCGAAAGCGAAACCGCTGGCGTGCAACCGAACACCGGCGCGCCATACGCGGTGATCATGCATCCGTTCATGTCGCCATTCGGCGTACCGTGCCAGGCCCCGGCCTGGGGTTATGTCGCCGGTATCGACCTGACCACCAGCAAAGTCGTGTGGAAACGCAAAAACGGCACCAGCCGCGACAGCTCGCCAATCCCGATCGGCTTCACCCTCGGCGTCCCAAGCATGGGCGGCTCGATGGTCACGGCTGGCGGCGTCGGCTTCCTCAGCGGCACCCTCGACCAATACCTGCGCGCTTATGACGTGAACAGCGGTAAAGAGCTGTGGAAATCGCGTCTGCCGGCGGGTGGTCAAGCGACTCCGATGACTTACACCGGCAAGGACGGCAAGCAATACGTGTTGCTGGTTGTCGGCGGTCACGGCTCGCTGGGCACCAAGATGGGCGATTACATCATTGCCTACAAACTGCCGGAATAAGGTTTAACGGCGGTAAAAATGAAGGCGATGTCTCGTGAGGGACATCGCCTTTTTTTGTGCACGCCAATTTTGAACCCACCGCAGAACCCTGTGGGAGCGAGCTTGCTCGCGAAGGCGTCAGCACATTCAACATCTACGGTGCCTGACACACCGCTTTCGCGAGCAAGCTCGCTCCCACAGGTTGAAAAGTGTTTATCTGTGGGAAATGTGCTCGTCCTACAGACGTTGAAAATTGCGCGGAGTTTTCCGACAAGTCGCGTCGGTTGTGCCTCGGAAATTGGCTGGATAGGCTCGGGGGGTCGCTGCAAATTCAGCGAACGGGCGTCGCGGCCCGAGCAGTTCATTCGATTTGATGCATAATCGCCGGCCCAAACCGTAGCGCTCAGGTGCTTGTTGTTTGGTTTGATGGTGGCTGTGCGCGGGATACCTTCGGGTATGCCGAGATTGCCGAATGGCTCGGTCCGCGAACCCGCGTACAGCTGCCACCCTCTGTCGCGTCGCGGCGATTGAGAGTGACAGCCCCACTTATCATTCGGAGCTTCACTATGAAAAAGCCAACACCCAATCCACCTGAAACCGAAGACACCACCCCCTACGAATTCCCCGGTTCGAAGCGATTCCACGAAGCCGCCGACCGCGCCCTCGACCACTACCTCAAACCCAACGCACTCACCCTGCGCTTCCACAAACCCAGCACCATGTTCCAGGTCGCCCCCGAACAGGACAGCGAAAGCCTGCTGGTCCACGCCTGCGAATCCCTGGCCCAGGCCAGCCTCATGACCAGCGACATCGCCGCCTACATCGACCTGCCGCAAAGGCGCACGATTCTGGCGATCCAGCAAATCATCATGCTCGCCGAACTGGCGGTGAACCGCGTGTTGGACAACCACGAAATCCCGCAATCCCCAACACACAACTAAACCCCCTGTGGGAGCGAGCCTGCTCGCGAAGGCGTCAGCGCATTCAGCCGTTTGAGTGACTGACAAAGCGCTTTCGCGAGCAGGTCTGAGGGCTGTTCGACGCACTCGAACACATCGACAGATCATTACCCTCCTATACATAGATACCACCCGCCCCCCGCTGCCCCTCGCCATGCTGGCCCCTCACCCTCAGCATGGAAAAAGCGCCCATGAACCCCGCCACAGCCCCCACGCCCGAAGAGATCAAAAACGATCTCAACGCGATCGGCCATCACCTGTTCAATACACAAACCCCACTGCTTCCCGAACAGCAACCGACCACCGAAGAGGCCTTTGTGAAACGCCTCGACCAGCAATTGGACACCTACCGGACAAGCTACCTGCAACGCAGCCGCGCGTTGTATCAGGCGTTGGAAAACAGCGATCTGCAAAGCGATGAAGGCAAACAGCTGATCGCCAGGCTGAAAGTCAGACTGGCCAGCCAACTGATCAACATGGACCAGAGCGACCGGATCGACGACAAACCGGCGAAAACCTTCCTCAAATATGACGCAGGCTTCACCGCCATCGGCCACGAAGCCAGACAGGCTGTCGACGACCGCCTGTTGCACCCGCTAGCCGGCGAACTGCTGCACAAGCTCGATTTGGCCCCGATGCTGCGTCCGGCCATGTACGCGCTGCAGTTCAACTATCAAGACAGCACCGTTGAGCTGGCCGGCGCCTTTGTTGTCACGGAAAAGGACATTCGCCGAGTCAAGGACTTGCAGACCGACCAGAGCATGGGTTTCGCTCTGCTGTTCACCCCCGCAAGAGGCATCGAATACTTCAATTCCCTTGCTGAGCTCGACAGCCAACTGCGTACATCGCTGAACCAGGCCAGCGGTCGCGAGGCGTTCATGTCCATGCTGCCGACGCGTTATCACGCGGTGGGCGCAGCAGGGATCTGGCCGCTGCTGCTCGCACCCATCGACAGCAAATCCTTGTTCGAACACACCTACGATGCGCTGATCGAAAAACGTACGCAGGATATCGAACGCGCCTTGAGCTTCGCCGATAACCCGCAGCAAGACCCCAGGCAATTGCGCACTGCGCTGGACCGCGCAATTGCTGCCGCCCTGCCGAATCTCACGTCGCGTCTGCAATTACGTGCGCAAACCTTGTTCGAACGCCACCTGCGCTACAGCGCACCGGACTGGTTTCGCAGCGCCAGCACCGCGCAGAAAGACGTACTGGCTGAGCATCTGCGTAACTACCAGCAGGCGCGGCAATACTTGCTCGACCTGATGGAGCCGGTAGGCAGCCTGGCGGCACTGGCTCGCCAGCAATGGCTGGAACGTTTGAGCGAAGACCTGGAGATCGACGATCTCGAGCCGGAAAAGTTAAGCCTTTCGACCGAACGTCGAGTGCCGGGCTACGGCGTTTATGAGCTTCAATCCAATCTGCTCGAGCTGTCCTTGCGCGGCCCGCACACCGGCGATGAATTACCGGGCTCAGCGTTTTTGAAGCACACCACCCTCACCTACGATGACGCGCCTCTGCCGCCAGACTACGCGGACGTGACGCCGGCGTGGCTGATCAAACAAGCCCTGGAGCTGCAGCCTCGGATTGACTTCAATCACTTGCAAAAAGCGCTACAGGCCAAGCCTGCGATCAAACCCGCCATCACGCAGATGCTCGATCAACGTATCGTCGCCCTCGCTCACACAGCAGTGCTGCAAGGGCACCTGCTCGACAGTGACCTGCAACTGATCGAGCGCCTGCGTGACGGCAGCGATCCGCGCCTGCGCGCCGCCACCCTGTCGCTGCACGGTGCACAGTTGCAAGACTTGTGGGTACTGCGCCAGAACGATGACAGCGGCACGCTCAAACGGCTGTTGCTGTGCACGCCACAGGCGCCGCGAGACCAACAATTCCAGGCCTTCGACAGTGAGCGCGAATGCCAGAGCCACCTGCTCGGCTGGGCCAGGCACAGTGATGTCGCCGAGAGCATGGCCGGCTACCTGATCAGCCGCGCGCCCATGCGTTTTCGCGCGAAGGTGCGCCACGTGTTGGCCGGTCTGAGTTTCAAACCTGAGGCGCTGGAGCATCACAAGGTCACGTTCGATCACACCGGCAGCCATCTCGATTGCCTGCGCGCGATGGCTGACCATGTGCTGGCCACACGGATCGACGACTATGACTTCGGTACACCTGCGTGGTATCGCTCGACCAGCGCCGCCAACCGCCGAAAGCTGACGACCCTGAGCGAAGACGCCGAAGGCGCTTTGCGTGCGTTCAACAGCCACGCCTTGTCGGGCAGTCGCTTTCCGGCGTTTGATGACTACGTGCACGAACAGGCAAAAATCAGCCTGAATCGCTTGCTCAAGCGTGCGGCCAACGACGTTGACCCGGATACGGTCTGGGCGTTCGCGCCGACCTCTATCGTGCGCTCGTGGACGCCAAAACCGTTGACCTACACAGCGCTTTATCGCGACGGCTACGCCGACGGCATCGGTTTTCTCGATGAGAAATTTTCCCGCTCGGCGCGCTTCAGAGGCCCGCAGGGCATCGATATTAGCAACCTGACCGCACAGAATGTCGCGCGCTCGGTCACCGGTGTGTGGATCGGCCAGCGCTACATCAACAAGGTCAAGGCTGAACTGCAAAGTTCGACGAGCGAAGGCTACGACTTCAGGCGCAACGCAACCCTGGCCATTACCCAGCGCCAGATGAAAAGCGCCGCGCTGGAATGCCAACTGCAAGGTCATATCGCCAGTCATGATCTGCAATGGCTGGAGCAAAGTATCGACAGCATGGCCGAGACGTCCGGGGCCCTGCGCACGACCTATCCGATCCACCGCTTGATGATCGACGGCGAATGGGTGCTCGATGCGTGGCTCTTCAGCCATGGCGACAACCCGGTCCTGCTCTACACGCCCGAGGCGCCCGACGGCGTCGCTTTGCGCGAAGCGCGGCTGTTCAATTACCTGCTTCAGCAGCAGTCCGGCATGCTCGAATACCTGACGTCGCGCGTCGGCGTCAGCGCCCGCACGCGGGTTCGCAGGCACCTTGAAAACATCAGGAAAGGGCTGCCCAAAGACCTCAATAAAACCACACCCAGCCCTGCACGTTACGACTCGACCCGCGCGGTCGCGGCGGTCAGTAATCTGCGCACTGCCCTGTACGACATGAAACTGCAACGGCGCATCGACGACGTCAACGCGACCACCACCAGCCGTTCAGAGATGATCGCCAGTCTGGTCTGGACCAGTGTCGAATGGATCACCGCCATTGCCACTGCCCCATTCCCGCTGCTGAGCCTGAGCACCGGCCTGCTGCTGGCGTTCAAGGACGCCATGTTCGCCCTGCACGCGTACCGTCAGGGTGACCACGGCGAAGCCTTCCAGCATCTGCTCGGTTATCTGTTCAACAGCGCCGGCGCGGTGCTGACCGACCTGCGTCCGGCGTTGCGTTCACTCAAACCCGTGCGCCGGCCTTTGCGGCAGAGCCTCGCCAGTGCCAGCAGCGAACAACAGAATGTCATGACCGTGATTGATCAAGTGGCGCCCCAACCCGATTGGGATGACATGCGCGTGGTGGTTTTCAGAGGCCAGATGTACTACGCCGGGAATAATCCTGACGCACTCGGTCGTTATTTACTCTATAGCCGTAAGCCGAACTCTCCCGACATCGTCTCTACCGGCATCCTGACCGTGCGCAACGCCGACGGGATGATGGTACGCAGCGGCATGACCGGCGGTGCGCCGAAGTACGAGGCCGTGCCAGAGACACCCGGTCCGCACAAGGTCTATGGTGTGGAGCCCAAATACCGGCAGCGCATCGAAACGGTGATGAATCCGCGAAGCCGGGAGGACATCCTCATCAGCAGTCAAGACTTCATGGGCACCGATCCCCGTTTGATCCTTATCGGGTTCGTGGAAAATCTCGCCTCGACACGCACCGCCTACCTGAAGCAGGTCGAAAAGCTCAGTGCAGACGCCACCATGCATTTCGCCGAACTTGCCCCGCTGCCAGCCCGCGCCAAAGTCCCGCCAGTCGCCGACGACCTGTCGTTTGCCCGGTTACTGGCCAGCGACGCCATTAAAGGAAAAAACCTCGTGATCGGCGCCCAGCCCGGTTCGATCGCCAGCAAACAATTGCTGATCGATGCTGTGGACGAACTCGTGAGCAACGGCTTCAAGCGGCTTTACGTGGAATACCTGGCGGGGGATATTTTCAATATCAAGCTGGAAAAAATGAACAAGGGCGGCACCTGGAGACACATCAAAAAACATCTTAAAGCCGTCGACCGTGCGTTGGGACATGAGGAAAACGCGCCATTCTCTTATCTGGCACTGGTGCGTGCAGCGCACGAAAAGGGTCTGAAAATCCATGCGCTGGATGCTTCGACCAGCTACCAACTGGAAGGAGCGATGGTAATGAACGATGTCTCGCCATTGACCCCTCGCAGCAACAGCCTCAGGAATTTCTATTCGCACAAGACGCTGGCCGCCGACATCGCCGATGCGCCTGAGGAGCGCTGGGTGGTGCTCACCGAGCAATCGCGCATGAGCACCTTCGACACGACTCCCGGCCTGGCCGACCTGCACACGGCTGTCGCCGTGCGCGTGGAAGATGTCGCACTCGATCAGCCGGCACGCATCGCCGTCGATTCAGCCGGTGCAATTGCCGGGGATACGGCAGCCAAGGGCGATTATCGGGTGCAATGGCCATCGGCGTACAAGGCGCCTCAGCCCGTCTCCCGACCAGCACCGCTTGCCCCTGCTGTCGAGCATTTCAGCGAATACGATATTGCGCCCTCCATGCGTGACGATATCGCACAAATGTTGCATCAGCCCTACGCCATGGATTCACGCTACACCCCGACCGTACCGAGTGAAAAACAGGCGTTCGACGCGTTCATCGCCAGCCGCGAGCGTCTCGAGAAAAAGGCCAGGGACACTTTTGCTCACTACACGCCTCCCGAAGCGGCCACACTCCCGACGCTCACCTCAGACACCCCGTTCGAGGAGTTTTTGCGGCTGCTGGCCGACGGACGCTTGAACCTGCTGATCGGCGAGGCCCATTCCCACACAGCGAGCAAAGCGCTGCTGAAAAAGCACATGAAAGCGCTTAAGCAAGCCGGCTATGACACGTTATATGTGGAACACCTGTTCACCGATTTGCATCAGGCCGATCTGGATATCTTTTATCGCACACAGCGCATGCCGGACAGACTGAAGGCTTATCTAAGCGTTCAGGACCGTGGCCACATGCCCAGCTACGACGGTAACGATACGTACACAGAAGTCTGTCAGGCGGCGGCCAAATACAATATCCGTATCAGGGCACTCGATTGCACTGCGTCTTATCACCTCAAGGGTGTGTTTGACGAAGATATCTCGCGAAACGAGATGTTCAGCTATTTCGCCAGCCAAGTGATCGAAGCCGACCAACTGGCACACGGACCGCACAAATGGGTAGCCCTTATCGGCAATGCCCACACTAATTACAACCTGGGTGTGCCGGGTCTGGCGGATACCCTCTCGGCGGTCAGTCTCGGTGTGCGCGACACCGCTCCGGAACTGGCCAGAGATATCCACCGCGGGACGTGGGAAGTGGTGTCCAACAAGCGCGGCACCAATAGCCGGGCCTTGCGCAGCGACTTCCTGATGGAAGTGGCCGTCGCCGGAACGAAGCAGCCGGACCCGACGCCGTCTGTCAGTCGCAGCAAACTGACCCACTCCGGGATGTTCATGATCGAAAATACAGGCACGGAAGGGCCCCGTCTGGTGCATAAATCCACGACCGGCGACATCGAGGTGACACCGATCCAGGTCAATGACCATGGTTTGTTTTTCATTGATCGCTGGGGGAAGAAAGATGAGGGTTTCAAATACCTGCGGAGCTTGATCGATATGCTGGTCGATGATGTGAAATTGACCGAAGTGAAATAAACATCCGAGGTGATCAGCGCATTGCCAACAACCACCGGGCTTGATGGCCTGGTGGTTGTTTATGGACGGATGCCACAGCTTGGCGCTGTACCGAGTAATGCAGCCCATTGGGCGCGAACGTGTAGCGGGAAAAAGCCAACACCCAATCCACCCGAAATCGACGACACCACACCCTACGAATTCCCGGGCTCGAAGAGATTCTACAAAGCCGCCGAACACGCCCACTCCCGGAGGGAGAGGGGACTGACCGAGGTGTTTGGCAGAAGTACGCCGACGTGGCATACCGAGCCGAGCTCAGATTCCGAATCAGATCAAAAGCCCCTCACCCTAGCCCTCCCGAAACGTCGGACCGCCCGTAGGGAGAGGGGACTGACCGAGGTGTTTGGACGAGTTACGCCGACGTGCGATACCGCGTTGAACTCAGATTCTGAAATGCCTACAAATCGGCTCCCTCTCCCTCGGGAGAGGGCTGGGCGGGCGGCGTTCCGATGAGGGGCAAGAGCACCACAAAAACCAAAGCCGTGCGCGCCGTGCTCTTCACCACTCAATAGGCCGAGTGTCAGCTCGCCTGCTCTTGATCTTGATCCACGGGCGACGTCGGAAGGCTGAGTGGAGGGATTGATCCGGGCGTGGGAGCGCAGCGACCGTTTGGCGAAGCCAAACACAGAGAGAGGAGGTGCAGCGAAGCAAACCGGAGACGCTGCGCCCGGATCGATCCCGGAGCGAAGGAACCCCGAGCCCCAGCGAGCGGGCCGCACGTAGGAGCAAGCCTTTTTGGTTACTTTTTTCTGGGCCGGCACTCCGGGCGCCTGGAAAAAGTGACCCGCCGTAAGGGCGGAACCCTAAGCCGCCACTACCAAAAAAACGGATATACACACCAAACACCCCCAACATGGTCGGCCCAAAGGCCGCCAAGTCCAAAGCGTGAACCCTGTCAAAACCCTGAACACACAATCAGAAACACCGCCCCCCATTGAAACCACCCAGCCCCTGCCCCATCTAAGACCCATACCCCATTGCGCAGGTGCCCCATGAGCGACCAGCAAGAATTCCCGGAAAACCCCGACGACTACACCGAAGCCGAACACATCGAACACACCTCCAGCGGCAAAGGCCTCGCCCTGCCCGGCCAGAACCTGCCGGACAAGGTCTACATCATCCCGATCCACAACCGCCCGTTCTTCCCGGCCCAAGTCCTGCCGGTCATCGTCAACGAAGAACCCTGGGCCGAAACCCTCGAACTGGTCAGCAAATCCGAACACCACTCCCTGGCCTTGTTCTTCATGGACACGCCCCAGGAAGACCCGCGCCACTTCGACACCGGCGCCCTGCCGCAATACGGCACCCTGGTCAAAGTCCACCACGCCAGCCGCGAAAACGGCAAACTGCAATTCGTCGCTCAAGGCCTCAGCCGCGTACGCATCAAAACCTGGCTGAAACATCACCGCCCACCGTACCTGGTCGAAGTCGAATACCCGCATCAGCCCACCGAGCCGACCGACGAGGTCAAGGCCTACGGCATGGCGCTGATCAACGCGATCAAGGAACTGCTACCGCTCAACCCGCTGTACAGCGAAGAGCTGAAAAACTACCTCAACCGCTTCAGCCCCAACGATCCATCGCCGCTGACCGACTTCGCCGCCGCCCTGACCTCCGCCACCGGCCCCGAGCTGCAAGGCGTGCTCGACTGCGTGCCGATGCTCAAGCGCATGGAAAAAGTCCTGCCGATGCTGCGCAAGGAAGTCGAAGTCGCGCGCCTGCAAAAAGAGATTTCGGCGGAAGTTAACCGCAAGATCGGCGAGCATCAGCGCGAGTTCTTCCTCAAGGAACAACTCAAGGTCATCCAGCAGGAACTCGGCCTGACCAAGGACGACCGCAGCGCCGACCTCGAACAGTTCGAACAACGCCTCGAAGGCAAAGTCTTACCGGCGCAGGTGCAGAAGCGCCTCGAAGAGGAAATGAACAAGCTGTCGATCCTCGAGACCGGTTCGCCGGAATACGCGGTTACCCGCAATTATCTCGACTGGGCGACCTCGGTGCCGTGGGGCGTCTACGGCGACGACAAACTCGACCTCAAGCACGCGCGCAAAGTCCTCGACAAACACCATGCCGGCCTCGACGACATCAAGGATCGCATCCTCGAATTCCTCGCCGTCGGTGCTTATAAAGGTGAGATCAGCGGCTCCATCGTGCTGCTGGTCGGTCCGCCGGGTGTGGGTAAAACCAGCGTCGGCAAATCCATCGCCGAATCCCTCGGCCGGCCGTTCTACCGCTTCAGCCTCGGCGGCATGCGCGACGAAGCCGAGATCAAGGGCCACCGCCGCACCTACATCGGCGCGCAGCCGGGCAAATTGGTGCAGGCGTTGAAAGACGTCGAAGTGATGAACCCGGTGATCATGCTCGACGAGATCGACAAGATGGGCCAGAGCTACCAGGGCGACCCGGCCTCGGCGCTGCTGGAAACCCTCGACCCGGAGCAGAACGTCGAATTCCTCGACCACTACCTCGACCTGCGCATGGACCTGTCGAAAGTCCTCTTCGTGTGCACCGCCAACACCCTCGATTCGATCCCCGGCCCGTTGCTCGACCGCATGGAAGTGATTCGCCTGTCGGGCTATATCACTGAAGAAAAAGTCGCCATCGCCAAGCGTCACCTGTGGCCAAAACTGCTGGAAAAGGCCGGCGTGTCCAAGGGCAGCCTGAGCATCAGCGACAGCGCGCTCAAAGCCTTGATCGACGGTTACGCCCGTGAAGCCGGCGTGCGTCAGCTTGAGAAGCAAATGGGCAAACTGGTGCGCAAAGCGGTGATGAAGCTGATCGACGAGCCGAAAGCAGTGATCAAGCTCGGCCCGAAAGATCTGGAAGCCTCGCTGGGTCATCCGGTGTTCCGCAACGAACAAGTGCTGTCCGGCACCGGCGTTATCACTGGCCTGGCCTGGACCAGCATGGGCGGCGCCACATTGCCGATCGAAGCAACACGGATCCACACGCTCAACCGTGGCTTCAAACTCACCGGGCAACTGGGCGATGTGATGAAGGAATCGGCGGAGATCGCCTACAGCTACGTCAGCTCGCACCTGAAACAGTTCGGCGGCGACGCGAAGTTCTTCGACGAAGCCTTTGTCCACCTGCACGTACCGGAAGGCGCGACACCGAAGGACGGCCCGAGCGCCGGCGTGACCATGGCCAGTGCGCTGCTCTCGCTCGCACGTAATCAGCCGCCGAAAAAAGGCGTAGCCATGACCGGCGAACTGACGTTGACCGGGCATGTACTGCCGATTGGTGGGGTGCGCGAGAAGGTGATTGCGGCGCGGCGGCAGAAGATTTTTGAGCTGATTTTGCCGGAGCCTAATCGCGGCAATTTTGAGGAGTTGCCGGATTATCTGAAGGAAGGGATTACCGTGCATTTCGCCAAGCGGTTTGCCGATGTGGCGAAGGTACTGTTCTGACCGGTAGCCCGTAGCCCCTCACCCCAGCCCTCTCCCCCAGGAGAGGGAGCCAACCGAGCGGTCTTGCGCAATGCGCCGACCTGAAACACCGGGTCGATTATGGATTCGCTGACGCACGCTCAGGTCGGCGTACCTCGCCAATATCCCCCGGTCAGTCCCCTCTCCCTCTGGGAGAGGGCTAGGGTGAGGGCTTGGCACTGTCACACTTTGTCTCATCTTCAGTTATGCTCGCCGTTCGTCGACAACGCCGGAGCCGCTGACCTTATGTCCCCCACTCGCCTGTTTCTCCCTCTCGCCCTCTCGCTGCTGGCCGCGTGCGCCACGCAACCGAAACACAACGTGACCGTGGAAAAACAAAGCGAATGCCCGGTGCGGCTCACCAACGGGCAAAACCTTATCATCATGCTGCCAAGCAACCCGACCACCGGTTATCGCTGGGCTATTCAGGATTCCGCCGGCGGTGTGCTGCGTGCACTCAGCCCGGAGGTCTACAGCAATCCGGAAGACGCCGGCGTGGTCGGTGCAGCAGGTCTGTCGACCTGGCGCTTTCAGGCCTTTGCCCCCGGCACCGGGCGTCTGCGCCTGACCTCGCAACAGCCGTGGGCGCCGGAAGTGCTGCCGGTGGAAACTTTTGACTGCGCCATTTCGGTGAACTGATCGTGGGTTGGCTGATTCTGGCGCTGATGGGCGCGGTGACCTTTCTCTACGGCGTCAGCACGCACGCGGCGTTGCTGTGCTTGCTGGTGAAACCGCTGCCGGTGCTGGCGCTGCTCGGCTGGCTACATGATGCGCCGCCCAGCGACTATCGCCGCTGGATCAGTCTGGGTCTGATTTTCTCGTTGCTCGGTGATGTGTTGCTGGCATGGCCGGGGGACCTGTTTGTATTCGGCCTCGGCGCGTTTCTGGTCGCGCATCTGGCTTATCTGAAGGCTTATCTGAGTGACTGCAAGCGTCTGGCGGTGCTGCCACTGGTGCTTGCTCTCGCGGTTGGTGCGGTGCTGCTGGGTCTTCTGATTTCCAGCGGTCTGGGGCCGTTGCTGGTGCCGGTGGTTGTCTATGCCACGGCGATCAGCGCGATGCTCTGGCGCGCCTTGGCACGACTCGGCACCGATGTACCCAAGCGTTCGGCGCTGTTGGCGGCGGGTGGTGCGCTGGCGTTTGTGTTCTCGGACAGCGTGATCGGTATCGACCGTTTCGTCGCCCCTTTCCACGCCGCACCTTACGTCATCATCCTCAGCTACTGGCTGGGCCAATGGGGCATCGCCGCCTCCGCTTTCTCCCAGACTAAACGGATCTGATCGTTCCCACGCTCCGCGTGGGAATGCATCCTGTGACGCTCTGCGTCACTTACGCAGGGACGCAGAGCGTCCGGGGCGGCGTTCCCACGCAGAGCGTGGGAACGATCACTGGCAAAAAAGCGCTTTATCAGACAACCCAAGCATCCCCGCGCCCTTTTGGCTAAAATGCCGGCCTTTTCCACCGACACCGCCGGAACCGCCGTGAGCAAAGAACCCGATCGCATTTTCGCCAAGCCCTTGGCCCAGGTACCCGACTTCGCCTTCAACGAAGACGTGGTGCGGGTGTTCCCGGACATGATCAAGCGCTCGGTGCCGGGTTATCCGACCATCGTCGAGAACCTCGGCGTGCTCGCCGCGCAGTTCGCCCAGCCGAACAGCGTGCTCTACGACCTCGGTTCATCGCTGGGTGCGGTCACTCAAGCCCTGCGCCGCCACGTGCGCACGGACGGTTGCCGGGTGATTGCTGTGGATAACTCCGCCGCCATGGTCGAGCGCTGCCGCGAATACCTCAACGGTCAGGATTCGATGTTCCAGGAGTTGCTGCCGGTGGACGTGATCGAAGGCGACATTCTCGCCCTCGATTTTCAACCCGCCTCGGTGGTGGCGCTGAACTTCACCCTGCAATTCATCGCCCCGGATCAGCGCACCGCGTTGCTCTCACGCATCCGCCAATCGCTGCTGCCGGGCGGCGCGCTGATTCTCTCTGAGAAGCTGCGTTTCAACGATGCCGAAGAACACGCACTGCTCACCGATCTGCACGTCGCGTTCAAACGCGCCAACGGCTACAGCGAACTGGAAATTGCCCAGAAGCGCAGCGCCATCGAAAACGTCATGAAGCCCGACAGCCTCGAAGAACACCGCGAACGCCTGCTGGCCGCCGGGTTCTCGAAAGTCGTGCCGTGGTTCCAGTGTCTTAACTTTGCCTCGTTGATTGCCTTGCCATGATTGATCTGTCCCCCCTCGCCCGCCGTCTGGCCGGCACACCGCTGGCCGAATGGGCCAACACCCTGCAGGCGCAACTCGACAAGAAAATGGAGAAAGGTCACGGCGATCTGGAGCGCTGGCAAAGTGCGCTGGATGCCTTGCCGAAAATTCAGCCGAGCGAAATCGATCTGCTCAATGGCCTGAAACTCGACACCGATTGCGACGACGAAACCCGTGCGCAGATGCGTACTGCATTGATGGGTTTGTCGCCTTGGCGCAAAGGGCCGTTTGATCTGTTTGGTGTTCACGTCGACACCGAATGGCGTTCGGACTGGAAATGGTCGCGCGTCGCCCCGCATCTGGATCTGAAAGGCAAACGCATCCTCGATGTCGGCTGCGGCAACGGTTACTACATGTGGCGCATGCTCGGTGCCGGCGCGAACAGCGTGATTGGCGTTGATCCAAACTGGCTGTTTTTCTGCCAGTTCCAGGCGGTGCAGCGTTATCTGTCTGAGCCGAATGCCTGGCACCTGCCCTTCCCGTTCGAAGATTTGCCGCCGAATCTGGAAGGCTTCGACACCGTGTTTTCGATGGGCGTGTTCTACCACCGACGCTCGCCGATCGAGCACTTGCTGGCGCTGAAGGATTGCCTGGTCAAGGGCGGCGAACTGGTACTGGAAACGCTGGTGGTGGAAGGCGACAAGCATCAGGTGCTGGTGCCGGAAGATCGTTATGCGCAAATGCGTAACGTGTGGTTCCTGCCGTCGGTGCCGGCGCTGGAGTTGTGGTTGCGTCGGGCCGGGTTCAGCGATATTCGTTGTGTGGATGTGAGCACCACGACAGTCGAGGAACAGCGCGGCACTGAGTGGATGAAGTATCAGTCGCTGAGTGATTTCCTTGATCCGGAAGATCACAGCAAAACCATCGAAGGATTGCCGGCGCCGATGCGCGCGGTGATTGTCGCGAAGAAGTAATCCAACCTCTCAAACACCGCGGTGAGCCCACCCCTCACCCCAGCCCTCTCCCCTGGGAGAGGGCGCCGATCGTGGGGCTTTTCAAAACTTGAGTTCGACTCGGTATCTCAGGTCGACGGACTTAACCCATCCAGCTCGGTCAGTCCCCTCTCCCTACGGGCGGTCCGACGTTTCGGGAGGGTTAGGGTGAGGGGCTTTTGGCTCTCCGGGCGCGGAAGAATTCGGTCAGCACCGCGCTACACTCCTCCGCCAACACCCCGCCTTCATACAACACCCGGTGATTCAAAAAGCCCTGGGTGAAAAACTGCCCCTGACTCTGCACAATCCCCGCCTTCGGCTCCAGCGCGCCATACACCACCCGCGCCACCCGCGAATGCACGATCAGCCCGGCGCACATGCTGCACGGTTCCAGCGTCACATACAGCGTGCTGCCCGGCAGACGATAGTTATCCAGCGCCTGCGCGGCCGCGCGAATGGCGACCATTTCCGCGTGAGCACTCGGGTCGCTGGTGCTGATCGGGCAATTGAAGCCACGCCCGATGATCTCGCCGTCCTGCACCAGCACCGCGCCCACCGGCACTTCACCCAGCACCGCGCCTTGCGCGGCGAGTTCCAGGGCTGCGCGCATGAAGTCGCGGTCACGGCTGCGGTCGATGATCGCCGCAGGACGAATCTGGCGCATCACTTCACCTCGATGGCGGCCATCAGGCCGGTTTCCATATGGTCGATCACGTGGCAATGGAACATCCACACCCCCGGATTATCAGCCACCAGCGCCACTTGCGCGCGCTCGTTCTTGCCCAACAAATAAGTATCGGTGAAGTACGGAATGATCTTGTGCCGGTTCGATGCGATCACCTTGAAACTCATCCCGTGCAGGTGGATCGGGTGCTGATACTGGGTCATGTTCTTCAATTCGAAGATGTAGCTCTGCCCTAGTTTCAGGCTGGCAATCGGTCGGTCGGCACAGGTTTTGTCGGTGATGTCCCAAGCCTTGCCGTTGATCTGCCACAGACTCGGCGGCCTGCCGTTGTCGACGTTGACCGACACCGAGCCGACCCATTCGAAATTGAAGTTGAGTTTCTCGGCATTGGCCAGGTCCGGTTCCGCGACCGGATTGGCTGGCAGCGCTTTCGGCCAGTCGGTCGGTGCATCGTTATTGGCCACTGAACGCAGCGTGCCCAGACGTACCGGTCCGTTGCGCAGCGACAATTCTTCGCCCGCCGCCGGCGCCTTGATCGCCAGGCAAATGCGCATGCCCGGACCCAGCCAGTATTCCTTGCCCAATGGCCGCGGCTCGACCGGGTTGCCGTCCAGCGCATAGATCTGCGCTTCAACACCGGGAATGTTGATGCGATAAGTCAGGGTGTTATCGAGATTGAGCAAACGCACTCGAGTGATTTGCCCCGCAGGCAGTTCGATGACCGGGGTCGGCATGCCGTTGATGGTCGACAACCGCCCCGCCGTGCCGCCACGTGCCGCTTCACGGGGAATGCTGAATTCGACGAAATTGCCTTCATCATCGATGTGCCAGTTTTTCAGGCTCAAGGTCTTTTCGTACTTGAAGCCGGTCGGCTCACGCTCTTCGATAATCAGTGGCCCGACCAGTCCGCGCCCGAGTTCTTCGCTGCTGCTGACGTGCGGGTGATACCAGTAGCTGCCGGCGTCCGGCACGCGGAATTTGTAGTCGAAGTACTCGCCCGGCAACACCGGCAGCTGCGACACGTACGGCACGCCGTCCATCTCCAGCGGCAAACGAATGCCGTGCCAGTGAATAGTGGTCGCCACCGGCAAGTGGTTGATGAAGCGCACCCGCAGCCACTCACCCTGGCGCACACGCAACTCGGTGCCCGGCGCCGACGGACCGAATGCCCAGGCCTCGGTCTTGTGCCCCGGCACCAGTTCGACGTCCAGCGGCGCAGCGATCAGTTCATAGTCGTGGCCCGCCTCGGCGTCGGCCATTTTGCCGAGCCAATAACGCGACGCGCCTCCCGCACCAACGCCAACGACAACAAGACCGGCCAGGCCACCGAGGATTTGGCGACGGGTAAAGGACATGAACTCAACTACCTCACGTATCAGCGACAGGCCCTGAGGCCTGCAAAAGGCGAATACGATACACCTGCGGTTGAGAAACAGTAAGGGCGACCTGAGGCCGCACATCACCTGCCGACTTAAGATCGCAGCCCGGTAATAAGGTGCACCACGCCGTCCGCCAAGGGCATCACACCCGAGACACCGGCGGCGCTTAACGCGTGTTGGTCCATGTGCGAAACATCACGCAACACCACCCGCACCCGCGTCAACGCCAGCGGTTGCTGCGACTTCAGGTTATCCACACCGCCCAGCGCCGCGACGATATCGACGCTCAATCCGTCGGTCGGCTCGGCCGCTGCTATCGGTGTGTCCGCGACCAGATCCGGGGTCAAGGCTTTCCAGAATGCCTTCTGCAATTGATCGAACATCTTCAGTTCTCCAGAACCCGTAAAGTATCGACGGTTGCCTCGTGAAAGAGCTGCAACGCCTCGCGCACCTGCCCGGCACTTTCCAGACCGAGCACCTGTTGGGCGATGACCTGACAGTCCGCCAGCGCAAGCTCACGCACCGTTGCCTTGACCGGGGCAATCATCGGCACGCTCACCGACAGTTCGTCCACACCCAACCCCAGCAACAGCGGTACCGCCAGACGTTCAGAGGCCATCGCCCCGCACACACCGACCCACTTCCCATGGTCATGCGCGGCCTTCACGGTCATGGCGATCAGGCGCAATACCGAGGGATGAAAACTGTCCGCCTGACTGGCCAGGCGCGGATGATCGCGATCCATGGCCAAGGTGTATTGCGTCAGGTCATTGGTGCCGATCGAGAAGAAATCCACCAGCGGCGCAAACAGATCCGCCATCAGCGCCGCCGCCGGTACTTCGATCATGATCCCCAGCTTCGGCCGTTGCGTTAGCCCAAGCGCCGCTATTTCCTCGTCGAGCATCTGCCGCGCCAGACGCAGCTCCGACAATTGCGTGACCATCGGCAACATGATGTGCAAACGAGTCAGATCGCAGCAGCCGAGCATGGCGCGGAACTGTTCACGCAATAATTGCGGGCGCTCCAGGCACAAACGAATGCCGCGCACGCCGAGGAACGGGTTGGTTTCGCTGTCCATCGGCACATAGGCCAGCGGTTTGTCGCCGCCGACATCGAGGGTGCGCACCACCAGATTGTGCGCAGGTCCCACGCAGCGGGCGATGGCGCCGTAGGTGGCAACCTGCTCGTCATGGCTCGGCGCGTGATTGCGCCCCAGATAGAGAAATTCCGAACGCAGCAGGCCGACGCCCGCGCCTCCCAAAGCCATGGCCTGCTCGGTTTCAGACAATGAGGCGACGTTGGCCGACACCTCGACGTGATGGCCGTCACGGGTTCGCGCGGCGAGCGTTGCGTTGGCCAGTTCATGCTCGTGGCGTTGGCGCTGTTGCGCGTGGCGCGCCTGCCATTGTTTGATCGCCGCTGAGTCCGGATGCACATGCAGCTCGCCCTTGTCGGCCTCAAGCAATACTTGAGTGCCATTGCTCAGCGCGAGCATTTGCACTGGCACCCCACAGATCGATGGCAGGCCACAGGCGCGGGCGAGAATCGCCACGTGACTGGTCGCGCCGCCCCCCACCGTAGCGAAACCCAGTACCTTGCCGGTATCGATAGCGGCGGTCTGCGACGGCGTCAGCTGATCGGCAATCAGAATGCACCCTTGCGGCAGCTCCAGCGTCTGATCGCCAATCCCAAGAAGCAGCTTGAGCACGCGGCGCCCGACATCGGTCAGATCCGCCGCCCGTTCGGCCAGCAGTGCACTGCCGAGTTGGCGAAACATGATCGCGGTTTCTTCAGTGGCGGCGCGCCAGGCGAAGGCCGCGCTTTTGCCCTCGTCGATCAACGCTTGCGCCTGATCGAGCAGACCCGGATCTTCGAGCAGTTCCTGATGAGCTTTGAATATCTCGGCTTCGGCTTCACCACCAGCGGTATCACGCAAATGCTGCAAGGCCAGATCGGCTTCGATCAGGGCATTGGCAAGGGCTTCGCGCTCGACGTCCGCTCCGCCGCCGAATTCGCTGACGTCGAAGACCGGTTCGCTGATCTGCACCACTTGGCCTAATGCCGAACCGGGTGACGCACAGATGCCCCGCAGAAGCGTCAGCGCCTCCGTGACGACGACCTCGGCGGGCGCCACTGCCGTTACCGTTTCACCGCAGCCCTCGGCCAGGAGCCGGGTCAACGCTTCGATCGCAGCGTCAGCGTCTTCGCCCACTGCACTGAGCCGCACGCTGTCGCCAAAAGCAGTTTGCAACGCCATGATCGCCACCAGGGATTTGGCGTTGGCTTGAGCCTGCTGCTTATGCAGGTAAATCTTTGCCGTGAAGTCCTTCGCCGCTTGCGCGAACACTGCCGCCGGGCGCGCGTGCAGACCATTGGGGTTGGGCAGTTTCAATGGTTGCGAGAAAACAGCCTGCCCCTCTGACGCCACTGCTTCCTCACTGAGTGCCGGCGTGCTGGCTATTTCAAGCAACGGCTGACCGCTTTCGACCCGTCCGCTCGAAGCGACCAGCCAGGTAAACGGCTCAGCGCTGACCACCAACATCAACGTCATCAGGCTGCGCGCATGTCGGGCAATGTAATCGGCATCGAACTCGATCAGCGCCTGTCCAGGCACAACCCGCTGTCCCTCTTCGACCAGGCGAGTGAAGCCTTGGCCGCCGAGGTTCACCGTGTCCAGGCCGATGTGCATCAACACCTGAACGCCGTTGTCATCGGTGATGCTCACGGCATGCCCGCTGGCCTGCACGTTGCTGATGACCCCGGCCAAAGGCGCGCAAAGGGTCGAAGAGGTCGGGTCGATACACAGACCGTCGCCGATCACGCGCCCGGAAAACACCGGATCGGGAACTTGCTCAAGCGCGATCAGGACACCGGACAAGGGCGCCAGCAGTTGCAATTGTTGGGGTGTGGCCATGACGTCACCTGCAGTTTTATGCTTTGAAGTGCCGATGGAGCGCGATGCTCCATCAGCATCGCTTATTTCCACCAGTATTCGACCTGCAATCCGACATTCGCACCGTGGCGAGCCGTGCCGAAAGCGCCGGTGTCAGACAGTGCCGAGCCTTTCGCCAGTTCATTGGCCGCACGTTTGGCTGCCTCGTTCCAGGTGGCGTACGTGTAATACAGACGCACCTCGGGACGCGCCCAGAACTCCGGGCCTTTGGGCGACCAGGTCGGGGCAAACGTGAACTTGCTCAGCTTGCGCGTGCCGCCCGGCGCTTCGACTTGATCGTGACCCAGTTCGGTGACCAGTTTGAACTGTTCACTGAGCGCGTAGGCAGGCCGGACACCCAAGGAAATCCAGTTCTGATCCGCCCCGTCCGGACGAATGTCTTTCTGATACACCGCCTCGATCTGACCGCCAAAACGCGGGGTCACCTGCCAGTCGAAAAACTCGACGATCCGGTAACTTTTATTGCTGTCGTCCAGTTTGACGTTGCCGGTGTAGCCCAGCCCGGTGCCTGGCCCCTCACCGTATTGCAGCGCCAGTTTGTTCTTGCCGCCGAAAAAATCCGTTTGCACATGTTGCGTGGTGATCGCCCAGCCTCGGTGGGCATCGCGGCTGTCGGGTTTGTCGATATAACTCAAACCGAACTCCAGCTCACCGCCCGGGTTGGTCTTGAAACCGGCGACGTTGAAGTCATGCCGATTGATGTAGTCCTTCTGGTACAGGTTGTCCTTGCGCGAGAAGGCGTAGCTGTATTTAAGGTCGCCGATCAATACGTCTTCGACCCCGCCCCCGGTGGCGCTCTGGTTCCAGTAATAGAAATCAGAGATGTGGATGTCATTACGTTTGTAGTAACGGCGCCCGGCCCAGAGTGAACCGCCATTGAGCGCGGGCATTGCCGACCACTGTGCATAGGCTTGCGGCAAGCGTATCGAACCATTGTCGTCTTTGAACGTGGGGCTGCGGTCGTAGCGGTTATACAGCGAGGCCATGCCGTCGACACTCAGGACCGAACCGTCGTCGAGGGTGTACAGATCCTGGCGCAACTCCAGCTCACCGTACTGCTCGCACTCGTTCCCCAGACGATATTTGGTCTGCGCACCGGGTAACTGGAAGCACGACTGACCGCTGCTGTTGACCGACGTGCCGACACCGCTGCGCAAATAGCCGCCAAACTCCAGCGCTTGTGAAGTCGGCGGTAAGGCCAGGCAAAAACCTGCGACTGCAAGGCTGCGATTTATTGTTGTTTTCATAAGCCACCCCATTGTTTTTATTGTCTGGTTGCATGAATTCGGCGCGCAGAAATCCCCCGCGCAGTGCTCTGCGTGTTTTTTTGCAAGCTGGTTTTTCTAGTTAAAGGTCAGGGATCGATCAGGTGCAGAACGAATGACTCGTAAGGCCGCAACGTCATCTGGCGCTTGTGCAATGGCCCGTCCGGATAATTGCTGATCAATAGACGCTGACTCATCGACTCGCTGATGACCGTCGATGGCAACTGCACTTCACAGGTTGTTCCGTAGAAGTTGTTCACCACCAGCAAACGTTCGGCGTCACCTTCACGCACATACGCCCAGACCTGCGGATGTTCAGGCAGTAATTGTTGGTACAGCCCGTCGGTGATCAACGATTCGCTGCGGCGCAGCGCGATAAGACGGCGGTAGTGATGCAACACCGAGTCCGGGTCGTCGAGTTGATGGGCGACGTTGATCTGCGCAGCATTGGCCGGCACACCGATCCACGGCTCGACGCTGCTGAAACCGGCGTTCGGCCCAGCGTCCCAGTGCATCGGCGTGCGACCGTTATCGCGGGACTTCTGCATGATCGCCGCCATGTTGTCGGCATCGCTGCTGCCGGCCTCGCGCTTAAGGCGAAAGATGTTCAGCGTCTCGACATCGCGATAATGCTCGATCGATTCGAACCCCGGATTGGTCATGCCCAACTCTTCGCCCTGATACACGAACGGCGTGCCCTGGAGAAAATGCAGCGCAGTGCCGAGCATCTTCGCCGAGAGTTCGCGGTATTCGCCGTCATGGCCGAAGCGCGAGACCACTCGCGGTTGATCGTGGTTACACCAGAACAGCGCGTTCCAGCCACCACCGGCCTGCATGCCGGTCTGCCAGTCAGACAGAATTTTCTTCAGCTGAAGGAAATCGAAATCGGCGCGCACCCACTTCTGCAAGTTCGGATAATCGACTTTCAAGTGGTGAAAGTTGAAGGTCATCGACAGTTCTTTCGACTGCGGATTCGAATAACGAATGCAGTGTTCGAGGCTGGTCGATGACATCTCGCCGACATTGATCAGGTCGTGCCCTTCGAAGACCTCGCGGTGCATCTGCTGCAAGTACGCGTGGACATTCGGCCCATCGGTATAAAAGCGTCGGCCATCGCTGCTGTCCTCGGGAAAGTCCTCCGGCTTGGAGATCAGATTGATCACGTCCAGACGAAAACCACCCACACCCTTGTCCCGCCAGAACTGCATCATCCGGAACACTTCGGCGCGCACCTGGGGGTTGTCCCAATTCAGGTCGGCCTGGGTGTGGTCGAACAGGTGCAGGTAATACTGACCGGTCTGGGCTTCGTACTCCCAGGCGGAACCGCCGAATTTGGATTCCCAGTTGTTTGGCTGATCGCGCCAGATGTAGAAATCACGGTAAGGGTTGTCGAGGCTGCTGCGCGCCTGCTGGAACCAGACGTGTTCGATCGAGGTGTGATTGACCACGATGTCGAGCATCAGCTTGATCCCGCGCTTACCCGCTTCGGCGATCAGCAATTCACAATCGGCCATGCTGCCGTAGCTCGGATCGATGGCGTAGTAATCGCTGATGTCGTAGCCGTTATCGCGTTGCGGCGAACGCAGGAATGGCGTGATCCACAAGCAGTCGACACCCAGCCAGTGCAGGTAGTCGAGCTTGGCGACGATACCGAGCAGATCACCTGTCGGGTTGCCGGCGTGGCTATGAAAGCTCTTCGGATAAATCTGGTAGATCACCGAACGTTGCCAGTCTTGCATGGCGCATTTCCCTCTTGAATTTTACGAGCTCTGTAGGAGCTGCCGAAGGCTGCGATCTTTTGACTTTGAGAGGCAAGATCAAAAGATCGCAGCCTTCGGCAGCTCCTACAGATCGATTCAGGCAACGCGATAACCGGGCCGGACAATCTTCATGCTCAATGCACAGGTCAGAACAAACGGCACGAGCATGGCAATCAGCATCCCCAGCACAAACATCGGGATGTACTGCGGAATGATCGAGATGAATCCTGGCAGGCCGCCGACGCCGATGGCCGAGGCCTGAACCTTGTTCAACGACAGAAACACACAGCCCAGCGCCGAGCCCGTCAACGCGGCGTAAAACGGAAACTTGTAGCGCAGATTGACGCCGAACATCGCTGGCTCGGTGATACCGAAGTAGGCGGAAATCGCCGAGGTCGACGCCATGCTCTTGTCCCGCGCATTACGGGTCATCCAGAACACCGCCAATGCAGCACTGCCCTGAGCGAGGTTGGACATGACGATCATCGGCCAGATAAAGGTACCGCCTTGGGTCGAGATCAATTGCAGGTCGACCGCGAGAAACATGTGGTGCATGCCGGTGATCACCAGCGGCGCATACAGAAGACCGAAAATCGCTCCACCCACCATCGGCGCCAGGTCAAACAACATGACCAGGCCTTCGGTGATGAAGATGCCGATGTGGCGAGTCACCGGGCCGATCACCGCCAGCGCCAGCACGCCCGTAACGACGATGGTGGTGATCGGCACCACAAGCAATTGAATGGCGTTGGGCACGCGCGCGCGCAGCCATTTTTCGATGACGCTCATCACATAGGCGGCCAGCAGAATCGGCAGGATCTGCCCCTGATAACCGACTTTTTCCACCTGGAACAACCCGAGAATGTCGAAGTACGGCAACTGCTGCCCGTCCAGCCCGGCCACGGCCTTGCCGTAGTTCCAGGCGTTGAGCAGATCGGGGTGCACCAGCATCAGGCCGAGCACAATGCCGAGGATCTCGCTGCCGCCAAAGCGTTTGGCCGCTGACCAGCCCACCAGCGCCGGCAAAAACACGAACGAGGTGTTGGCCATCAGGTTGATCAGGCTCCACAGCCCGTCGAGTTTCGGATAGGCATCGAGCAGGGTTTGCCCTTCGATGAACATGCCTTTGGCGCCGAGCAGATTGTTGATGCCCATCAACAGGCCGGCAATGATCAGCGCCGGCAGGATCGGCATGAACACGTCGGAAAACACTCGCACCAGCCGCTGCATGGCGTTGATCTTTTCGGCGCTTTTCTGCTTGACGTCAGCAATGGTCGACGCCGCGAGACCGGTCTGGCGACGCAATTCGGCATAGACCTTTTCCACTTCGCCCGGACCGATTACCACCTGATACAGGCCGCCGGTGAAGAACGAGCCTTTGACCAGATCGATCTGATTGAGCGTGGCAGTGTCGACCAGGCTCGGGTCCTTCAGGGCCAGCCGCAACCGCGTGACGCAATGGGCGGCCTGTTCGAGGTTTTCGCTGCCACCGAGGCTGTGCAGCAATTGCCTGGCAATGTTCGGATAGTCGTGGCTCATGCTTGTTCTTCCGCTGTGGATTGTTGTTATTGGCAGCACGCCGAAGCGAAAAATACTCGTCTGTACGAGTTAATGCAACAACTCGTACAGACGAGTTTGTTTATGTATATTCCCGCCAGACCGAAGACGAATTTTCCTACTCAGCCCTAAGGTGATTTCCATCGTCCACATGGACAAAGCCCTACCCTGGCCTTAAGGTTCGTGGCTTTGAGCACTGTCGGCACCGAGCCTACCCATGAGCAAATACAACCAGATCTATAGCGATCTGCTGGCCAGCATCACGACTGAGCGTCTGGAGCGCGGCGCCCGTCTGCCTTCAGAAACCGAACTGATGGACAGCTATCAGGCCAGCCGTGGCACGGTGCGCAAGGCTATCGAACTGCTTCAGGAACGCGGCTTTGCGCAGAAAATCCACGGCAAGGGCACCTTTGTGCTTTCGACCAATCCGATCGAGTTTCAGCTGGGCGGCATCGTCAGTTTTCAGGAGACCTACCCGCGTCTGGGCAACGACGTCAGCACTGAAGTGGTCGAACTGAGCCAGATCCCGCTCGAAGGCGCCCTGCTCGAACACATCCATGCCGAACCCGGCAGCCTCATCACGCGGATCAAGCGCGTACGGCGGATCGACGGTAAACGGGTCATCCTCGACATCAACCACTTCGTCAGCGAAGTGATTCCCGGGCTGTCCCTCGATATCGCCGAGCAATCGATCTATGCGCATATCGAACAGACCCTGCAGTTACAAATTGCCTATGCCCAACGCACCATCGAAGCGGTGCCGCGCAGCAAGGACGATCAACTGCACCTGGACCTCGACGGTCAGAGCCATGTGATCGTGGTCAGCAACCAGACCTTCCTCCAGGACGGTCGTCAGTTCGAGTACACCGAATCGCGGCACACCCTCGACAAGTTCTACTTTTCCGACGTGGCCCGGCGCTGACCCCGACACATTTCCAACGATCATGTGCGGTACATATGTAGTGCACTCCCCTTGAGCGAATCGGCCATGCTCGGCCTTCATTTCTCAAGGATGGAGAAAGCATGTACGCCACCCAGCAAAGTCCTCTGCCAAACGCGGCAGACAAAGCGGCTCTGAAGCGAATCGCGTATACCGTCGTGCAGAACTGCCCCGGCCTGCAGGACGCCGCCCATGAAGCGGCCCGTGATCTGCTGGAAGCCAAAGACCTGTCCAGCCTTGATCCGGATCAGGTTTATTTCCATCGTTTCAAGACGGCCCAGAGCAGCACCCGATCGTTTACCGGCTGGGAGCACATCCGCGAAAAACCCTACGAATCGATGACCCTGACGCAGTTGGTGATTCATCGTTTTCGCGCCACCGACCAGGACAACGCCGATCTTCTCGATCTGTACGGTGGCTTCTACACGGAAGGTCCACAGGGCGAGAATTTCGACGAAAAGAACCAGGTGCGCCTGCATGGCAATGAGGTTTTGAAGGCGTTCTGGAACCTCGATTTCAGTGGGCACTACACTGCCATTTTGACGGACTTCTGGAACAGTCACGGCGAAGATTTCCGCACCCTGGCCAAGTGCAATTTCCTTAGCCGTGCGGTACAGGCTCTGGATCTTGGGCAACTCACCGGCAGTGACTTCCAATGGGTGGTGGACTCGGTGGTGGGGCCTGTCAGCTGGCCGATAACCCTGAGCATGCTGCAAGCGAGTCACACACCAACGGGAGATGTTTGCGCCTTCGACGTTGACGGGCATGTCGCCACGCAACTGCTGCGCATCGTCGACCCCGCCGGCCGGCAGATTATCTATTTGCCCAATGAAACCGAGGCATTTGTGGTCAAGGAAACGGTTGCCGACCTGCATTGGTGGGTGCTGGATCAGTTGAACGACGCAAAACGCCGCGCGACCTTCCTGAATCATTTTGCCCTCGCTGATCGTCAGCACATGAGCGAGAACATTAGCGATCTGATGAATCGGCTGGTGGGCACCTGGGGCCGGGCCGACCATCACCTGATCAACCGTACAAACCTGGTGCTGACCGTTGATGCATTCAGTTGGCTGCGCGACTCGACCCGCCAGGCAATGTTCGCAGAAGCCCACCTGTCCCTGACATCGAATGGTGATCTGCGCAAAAAGCTGTGGATCGGTTATCTGAGTGCGGGACTCAAGGTGTTTGGACCGATGGCCACTGTCGGTTGGCCGCTGGCGTTGCCGGTGATTGGTGCCACCGTCGCGAGCATGGGGCTGAATATCGATCAGGCACAAAACGGCAAGACTAACGCCGAACGCAAGGCCGGCGTGCTGGGTGCGGTATTGAGTGGCATCAACCTGTTATTCAACCTTCCATTGCTGATCGGCACCGGGCCGATGCTGGAGATTGGCGCCGAGGTCGAGGCGGCAGAGGCCGCAGAAATGGCCGAGTACAGCGAAGCCTTGAATCCTGACGCCGAGGCCGGCACCCCACCGCAGATCATGGTGCCGGACGATATCGACATCACCGTGCCGAATCTTGATGAAACAGTGCTGGTCCCGGCGCAGAACGCCCCACCGCCACCGGTGCCCGAACGCTATCAATGCAACGAGCTGCTCGATGGCACAGCACTCGGCGAGGAGTCCGGGAAATTCCACGGTATCTACCGTCTCGACTCTGATCCTCCCTATGCCATTCTGATGAATGACGCGCCGTACTACGTGCGCTACTTCGCCAACTCTCGCGGCAGTGGCGACTGGGCAATCGTCGACCCGGAGCGTCCCAACCAGCTCGTCCACGCCTTGCCGATCCGCCTCAATGGCGAAGGTGAATGGGAGCGCATGTCAGCACTGGGGCTCAGAGGTGGAGGCCAATGCATGGGCAAGCCATGCGCCCCTGATATCGAACTCGATACCTTCGAACCTGCATCACCGGAGACGCCCGTGCAACCAGCGGCAGAACCGCAACCCCCGACATCACGGCCCCCGCGTCCGGTGACCAGTGCCTACGACATCGACCCGCTTGTGCGCCGTTCGCTTAAAGCCTGGGCGTTGAACCTCAACGAAACCCATGCCCAGTTGCAGCCCGATGGGGCCGGCGGTTTTGGCATGGATGACCCGTTCGAGTTGTACGCCGCCGGTAAGCGCCAGCTCTTGCAGAGTTCAGCCCGAGGCTTTTTCAGGAACCTGCCGTGGATTATTCAGCCTGCGCGACCGGCAATACCCGGGATCAACCGCCTGATGCCACTGACCGAACTTGTCGATGAAATTTTTGAAAGTGCTTCAGGGCTGGTGGTGGGAGAAACCCTTGATCGCATCGCCAGCCTGCGTTTTCTGATTGAAAGCATGCCGGCGCTGGCCCGCCACGCGAAAACCCTCTACATGCGCGGGTTGCTCAGTGACTTCGCTCAGGTTGAACTGAACCGCTACTTCACCAGCGGCCAGATTACCGTGGATTTACGCAATTACCTGAACAGCCTCGGCACCGATCCTGGCGGTCGATTCAACCCACTGGAACTGGTCCAGGTTGCGCGAGCGAACGGGGTTCGGGTCCAGGCGATCGACTGCGCCGCGAGCTACAAAATGAAAACCCCGCTGCCTTCCGTCGACGAACAAATGATGAGCACCTACCTGACCAATGACATCATGACCGGCGACGTTTACCTCAACAGCCCGAAGAAGTGGATCGTGGTGACGGATGCTCACAACACCAACAGCTTCAGAGGACTGCTTGGCATCAGCGAATTGAAGGGAGGAATCGGCCTGCGAATCGATGAAGTCGGCGCCGGTGAAGAGCTGGGTGTGGATGTCGATCCGGGTATTGAAGTCCCACGCGGCAGCTCGCCCGGTGGCACTGTCAGGCAAGGAAATCCGGACCTTCTGCGCGCCGACTTGCGCTTGAAAGTTCAGGCACCCGAGGCGAACTGGAGTGAAGTGACGCTGGAAAATCTGCTGTATCGGCGCGGTATGTATCTGGTCAAGAAAACCGGAGATGCCTACACCCTGATTCATCGCAGCAAGCAAGGCATGCTTCAGCGCACTGCGATCACTCGCTTGAGCGACGGCAAGTTCTCCCTCCACCGACCTGCGTGGCAGCGTGTGAATGACATCGAGTTCACCAACCTGCAGGACATGTCTCAACGGTTGTCCGATACCGGACTGATATTGCGTAGCCGAATCCCTGATTGAGGCTAATCGGTATTACCCATTCTTCTGGTGAAGCAGCTTGTTACCGTTGAGACAGGCGACCACCTGACAAACAGAGACAACCTTACGTAGAATGCCGCCGTGGCTATGGAACACCTTCCTTCTAAACCTCCTATGACCTAGGGGTTTCGCTCTCCACACTGCGCCTGCTTCTTGCAGGCGTTTTTACATCTGCTGTAGACACGCTGCTGCGTATCGTCCATGACGGCGATCAAAGGAGAAATTCAAGCATGAATCAGGAGCTGTTCCTGCGTCGCCGCAGCAAAGTTCACGTCCCGATGGGCTCTGGCGGTGCTACGCGCGCCCAGGTCGCGTCGGCTGTCCAGGAAATCGCGGCGTTCCGATGTGTACTGTCAGAGTCTCTGATTGAGAAAATCGGCACATTGTCAGCCACAGAACTCAAGTACTGGCTACGCGAAATTATCAGAGTCTTGCGACGGAGAACCGGCGCTCATGTGCACCACAGGCCGTTTTATCCAGACTTTCCCGAGCAGGTTCTGAAAGCCCCAGAGGCGGAGCTGTACCTTAACGCCGTCATGCACTACCTCACGCTTCGGCGTTTGCCACCAACGGAAAACGCTCGTCCTCCGATGCTTGAAGGCAACTTCATATCCTGGGTGATTGAATCGGGTAGCGTCTCTGAGTTTGAGTCACTGCTCGAGCCGCTGGTTTCATCGCGCACCTCGCTCTCCGAAGAGGAAACGGCCGATGTTGTCTGGTTTATCCGAAACTACAAAAGCGATGTGTTCCGCCTGCTGCCCGAGACCATCCCGTTCCGGGAGGTCCGTGCACAGGTTGGCGGCGCACTGATCCTGCATGTCGCTGGCGACAAACGGGTAGACACTTTCCTGGAGCGAAATGTCGAAACAGCGACTGACGTCCTACGACTGGCAGTCGCCTTGAGCGGAGGAGACGTGTCGCTGGCAACCGCTTCGACACGTTTCAAACCGATGAAACGCTCGATGCGCCGTCTGTTTTTGCGCCTGCTCGATAAGATATCCAACGCTGCCGAAGACGTAATGCGTCATGCGGAGCGCTGGAAACGCCTGGCTGAAGTACTGCATCCGGGCGACTACGCCGATAAATATCCACACGCTCTGGCCGCTATCACGGCAGCGCGTCGAAACGAACCGCCCGCCACATTTAATTCACGAGTCGAAACATTGCTGGTCCAGCGTGACATCGCCACGCTTGTGCCAATACTACAAAGCCGACCTGGTGAGTTCGCACGACGGCTTGACGTGACCCTGCGCCGCGCGACGGAAGCCGACTCTGTACTGGACGCGTTCGAGGCCGTTGCGGCACAAGTGTCCTCACCTGTCCTGCTGCAGGTGCTGGCCCAGGTTCGTGCACCGCGCCCCCTGCCCCTGCGCGCCTTCACTCCGAAAGGTTCATTCGCCAAAGTCTATGCCATCAACGATCACCGAGAGCCTCCTGCACCTGAAGTGTTGGCGCATGCAGCCCGAATCTGCGAGGACGCTCTCGTACAGCGATTTGCGTCACTGCCGCCGCTAGGGCGCTGCTTCATCGATCCGGCATTACGCGAATACAGGGTGCCGCTAGCGCAGCGCGCCTCTTCGAAGTCGCTACGTACGCTGGTGCGAGGCAGCCGGTTGCCTATCCCTGACACACGTTTTATTCGCCTGTTCCTGTGGTGGAAGAATGGCAGGGGCCGTACGGATATCGACTTGTCCGCCGCATTTTTTGATGCCAACTTCGTGTTCAGAGAAACGGTTGCGTACTACAACTTGAAAGGGTACGGCGGATACCACAGCGGCGACATCGTCGATGCGCCCGACGGGGCTTCGGAGTTCATCGACCTCGACCTTGATGTTCTGGTCGAAAAGGGAATCCGCTACGTCGTCACGTCTATCAACTCATTCACCGAGCAGCCTTACTGCGATCTTCCAGAATGCTTCGCTGGCTGGATGGCCCGCGCGGACACGGCGTCGGGTGAAATATTCGAGCCGCGATCCGTGTTCGACCGCATCGATATTGCATCCGACACAGTTATTTGCCTGCCATTCGTGATGGACTTGCAGGAACGACGCATGATCTGGGCCGATCTGGGGCTTACTTCATCTCCCCGGTGGAACAACGTCGACAAAAACCTCAGCGGTGTATCGTTGATGTTGCGGGCCTTGGTGCATACACCATGGCCGGATCTCGAAACACTTTTTGAATTACATGTGCGAGCCCGGGGCGAACGAGTGGCCTCTGCGCAGCAGTCGCAAACGGTATTTGCGCCAGATCAAGGGCTGACGCCGTTCGATACGGATCTGATTCGATCCCAATATCTTTGATACCGGCGACAGGTGCCTGAAGGACGCCGGACAAGCCGTCCTCCTCCATCACCCCCACTCAATTATCAATAGTGGGCAATTAGCGGTAGCCCGGTAGTGCACTCCCCTTGATCGAATCGGTCATGCTCAATCTTTGTTTCTCAAGGATGAAGAACGCATGACCTCTCCCGAACGACGTCTCCTGCCAAACGCTACGGACAAAACTGCCCTCAAAGCCATTGCCGCGACTATCGTGCGGACCTGCCCGAGTCTGCACGACGCAGCCCGTCAAGTTGCCAACGAAATCCTCGCGGACAAAGGACTGTCCGGCCTCGACTCCGACCGGATTTACTTTCACCGTTTCAAAACGGCGCAAAGCAGCGCATTGACCTTCACGGGTTGGGAACATGTGCTGGAAAAGCCTTACGAAACCCTCACCCTCACGCAGTTGGTGATCCATCGCTTTCGTGCGACCGATCAAGACAACGCAGATCTGCTTGGCCTCTACTGCGGTTTCTACTCGGATGGCCCGGAGGCGGAAAACTTCAATCAGAGCAATGAAGTGCGGTTGCTGGGCAGCGAGGTGCTGAACGCGTTCTGGGACGTCGACTTCAGCGCGCGCTACACAGGTCAGCTGACAGCATTCTGGCAAACCTCGTCGGATAACTTCCGCGCCCTGGCAAAGTGCAATTTTCTCAGTCTGGCTGTGCAGGCGCTGCAACAGGGTGACCTTGATGGCACCGATTTTCAGCGCATCGTCGGCTCGGTCATCGGGCCCGTCACCTGGCCCGTTACCTTGCCAATGCTGCAAGCGTTACACCCGGTCGGTGCACAAGTGCAGACACTGGACCTCGATGGCCACGTAGCCTCCAATGTGCTGCGTCTGGTGCAAGACAGTGGCCGCCAGACCCTTTACTTGCCAGGCGAAGCCCGCGCATTTCTCTTGATGGACAATGAGGCGGATCTGCATTGGTGGATGCTTGAGCAGATGAACTCAGAGGATAAGCGCACGGCGTTTCTCCAGCATTTCCCCCTGGCTGACCGCAATCACATGAGCGAAAACCTCACCGATCTGATGAACCGTCTGGTGAACAGCTGGGGTCACAGCGATCACCGCATGATCAATCGCAGCAACGTCGCGATCAGCGGTGACGCATTCACTTGGTTGAGCGAGTCGACACGCACGGCCATGGTTGCCGAGGCGCACCTTGCGCTCACGTCCAACAGCGACCTGCGCAAAAAACTCTGGATCGGTTATCTGAGTGCCGGTCTGAAAGTATTCGGTCCGATGGCAGCGGTGGGCTGGCCTGTGGCGTTGCCTTTGATTGGCGCCAGCATCGCGAACATGGGATTGAACATCGATCAGGCCATCAACGGTATCACACCAACCGAACGCAAGACCGGTGTTACCGGCGCAGTGCTCAATGCGATCGACATAGTGTTCAATATTCCGTTTCTGATCAGCACTGGCGCACATCTTGAAGTGGGCCCCCAGGTGGAGTTTGCCGAAGCTGAAGAAATGCGCGGTTTGATCGAGTTCACATCGCCTGACGCCCCCTTCTTGCCGCCTCTGGACCAACCGCCAGTCACAGCGGTTAGTCCACAGGCGACCGTTGAGATGACAAACGAAATCCGCACCGAGACTACCATCGCATCCACCCGGCAGTTGGCCCCGGCTGCTGCGCGCCAAGGTTCGTCTTTTCCAAAGATTCCTGGCAAGTATCGATGCAACGAGTTACTTGCAAACCGTTCTGTAGAGGCAGCGCCAGGCAAATATGAGGGCATTTACCGCTTGGACAACGAGCCGGGCTATGCCATCGAAATGGATGGCACCGCGTACTACGTGCGCTACTTTGCCGACTCCGAGGGCGCTGGCGACTGGGCCATCGTCAATCCCGAGCGACCCAATCAGTTCGCTTACTCGTTGCCGGTACGCTTCGCCAGCAGCGGCAAGTGGGAACGCATACCCGCATTGCGTCTCAGGGGAGGTGGCCAATGCGTGGGCAAGGCCTGTTTACTGCTCAGTGACCTTTCCTCGTCCTCGGACCCGGCGTCATCAACCCCATCAGCGGAGCTTCCCCTCGTCGAACCGGTGTCACCGGTTGCGCGGCCGCTGCGTCTGGTGAACCCCCTCAACGACATCGTGGGAATGGACATGGCGAAAATGAAAAGATGGGCAATGAACTTGCCCGAGACTTTCGCCGAACTCTCCAGTGCTAACCGCGGTAATCCATCAACTGCCGATACCTATGCAACCTATTTCCGCGACAGACGCACGTCCCTGCTAAACGAGGCCAAAGAGTATTACTCAGAGCTGAACTGGACCAACCTGCCCCCACGGCCGGTCATCCCGCAAATCGATGCCGAGATGCAGACGGCTGAGATGATTGATCGCATCTTTGCCAATACCGACGGACTGGTCGTCGGCGAAACCCTTGATCGCATCGCCAGTACGCGTTTCATGATCGAAAACATGCCGACGTTCGCACGGCATATCAACACACTGTACGTACGGGGTTTGCTGAGTGATTTTGCCCAGGCAGATCTCAACGACTTTTACCTGTCGGGAGAGATGTCAGAGGATCTTCGAGGCTACTTGTCCAGCCTGGGCACCGACCCTGATGACCGATACAACATCCTCGAACTGATCAAGGCAGCCCAGGCCAATGGCATCCGGACTCAAGGTCTTGAAGTTGCTCACAGTTACAAGTTGAAGGTACCGCTTACTTCGATCGAAGAGCAGATGATCCATGCCCGACTCGCCTCGCAAATCATGTGGGGTGACGAACTCCTCAACAGGCCAGGCAAGTGGGTTGCCCTGGTCGAGGCAACGAACACCAATATTTTCAGAAATCTGCCAGGCATCAGCGAACTCAGAGGCGGCATCGGTTTACGCATTGAAGAAGCGGCGTCCACCGAAGTGCCCGGCATCAGAATCGACCCGGGACTGGAAGTCGCTCGGGGCCCGTTTGATAACGGGGCATCGACGCGCAACTCATCCGACTTTCTATTCGCTGATTTGCGCTTGCAGATCGAAACACCTGTACCGCGTTGGACTGAGGCAACAGTGAATACCCTGCTGAATCGCAACGGCATGTTCATGCTCGAAAAAACGCAGAATGCATACACGCTTGTGCGTCGCAACAGCGACGGCAATATTGTTCGAACAATGGTGAATCGCCGAGGGGATGGTCAGGTTTACATCTGGGCACAGTCGATGCCGCGGATCAGCGGCATCATGTTCCGTGACATCGGCGCGTTATCCCAGCGCCTGATAGAGATCGGCTTGACCCTGCAAAGTCGCCTGCCAAGCTAACTGTTTTCAGGGCATGAAACGAAAAAACCCTTGGCTTCAGGCCAAGGGTTTTTCGTTAATCAACTTGCAGCGGGATCACTCCCACTCAATGGTCGCTGGCGGCTTGCTCGATACGTCGTAAGTGACGCGAGAAATGCCTTCGATTTCATTGATGATGCGGCCGGAGACGGTTTCCAGCAGTTCGTAAGGCAGGTGAGCCCAACGCGCGGTCATGAAGTCGATGGTTTCTACGGCACGCAGGGCAACCACCCAAGCGTAACGACGGCCATCGCCGACCACGCCAACCGATTTCACTGGCTGGAACACCACGAAAGCCTGGCTGACTTTGTGGTACCAATCGGCTTTGCGCAGTTCTTCGATGAAGATGTGGTCAGCGCGACGCAGCAGGTCGGCGTATTCCTTCTTCACTTCACCGAGGATGCGCACGCCCAGACCCGGGCCCGGGAACGGGTGACGGTAGACCATGTCGTACGGCAGACCCAGTTCCAGGCCCAGACGACGGACTTCGTCCTTGAACAGTTCGCGCAGTGGCTCGACCAGTTTCAGGTTCATCTCTTCCGGCAGGCCGCCCACGTTGTGGTGCGACTTGATCACGTGGGCCTTGCCGCTTTTCGCGCCAGCCGACTCGATCACGTCCGGGTAAATGGTGCCCTGAGCGAGGTACTTGATGTTTTCCAGTTTGTTCGACTGGGCATCGAATACGTCGATGAAGGTGCGACCGATGATTTTGCGCTTCTTCTCCGGGTCGGCTTCGCCGGCCAGGTTGTTCAGGAACTGCTCTTCAGCGTTGGCGCGGATCACTTTGACGCCCATGTTCTCGGCGAACATGGCCATCACTTGCTCGCCTTCGTGCAGACGCAACAGACCGTTGTCGACGAAGACGCAGGTCAGTTGGTCGCCAATGGCTTTGTGCAGCAGCGCGGCAACGACCGAGGAGTCAACGCCGCCGGACAGACCCAGCAGCACGTTGTCGGTGCCGACCTGAGCGCGGATGTTGGCGATGGCGTCTTCAGCGATCTTCGACGGCGTCCACAGGGCTTCACAGCCGCAGATGTCGAGAACGAAGCGCGACAGGATGCGACCGCCCTGTTTGGTGTGGGTCACTTCCGGGTGGAACTGCACGCCGTAGTAGCCACGGTCGTCGTTGAACATACCGGCGATCGGGCAGCTTGGGGTGCTGGCCAGGATGTGGAAGTCTTCCGGCATCTTGGTGACTTTGTCACCGTGGCTCATCCACACGTCGAGGCCGAACAGGCCGTCAGCGTCGATGTGGTCTTCGATGCCGTCGAGCAGACGGCTCTTGCCGACCACGTCAACGCGGGCGTAACCGAACTCACGCAGTTCGGAACCTTCAACCTTGCCGCCCAGTTGCTCGGCCATGGTCTGCATGCCGTAGCAGATACCGAAAACCGGTACGCCCAGATCGAACACTGCCTGTGGGCAGCGCGGGCTGTCGGCGACGTGCACGGACTCGGGGCCGCCGGCGAGGATGACGCCTTTAGGAGCGAATTCGCGGATCGCATCTTCGTCCATGTCGAACGGGTGCAGTTCGCAGTACACACCGATTTCGCGCACGCGGCGGGCGATCAGTTGGGTGTATTGCGAACCGAAGTCGAGGATCAGGATGCGGTGAGCGTGAATATCGAGGGCCATGGTAGAGCTCTGAAAAGCAGTTGCAAGCTTCAAGCTGCAAGCTGCAAGTTATCGGAAGCTGTGCGGTAGCTGCATGAATGCAGTACCGCTTGCAGCTTATAGCTTGTGGCTTATAGCTGTCGGCGTTAGCCGACCCGGTAGTTTGGCGCTTCTTTGGTGATCTGCACGTCGTGAACGTGGGATTCGGCCATACCAGCGCCGGTGATCCGCACAAATTCAGGCTTGGTGCGCATTTCTTCGATGTTGGCGCTGCCGGTGTAACCCATCGAGGAACGCAGACCGCCCATCAACTGGTGAATGATCGCGCTCAGGGTGCCTTTGTAAGGCACACGGCCTTCGATGCCTTCCGGAACGAGTTTCTCGGCGCCTGCCGAGGAGTCCTGGAAGTAACGGTCGGAAGAACCTTGAGCCTGGGACATGGCGCCCAGCGAACCCATACCGCGATACGCCTTGTACGAACGGCCCTGGAACAGTTCGATTTCGCCCGGCGCTTCTTCAGTACCGGCGAACATCGAGCCCATCATCACGCAGGAAGCACCGGCTACGATGGCCTTGGACAGGTCACCGGAGAAACGGATGCCGCCGTCGGCGATCAACGGAACACCAGTGCCTTCAAGGGCAGCGGCAACGTTGGCGATAGCACTGATTTGCGGGACGCCGACACCGGCGACGATACGGGTGGTGCAGATCGAGCCAGGGCCGATACCGACCTTGACTGCGTCAGCGCCTGCTTCGGCCAGCGCCTTGGCAGCGGCGCCGGTGGCGATGTTGCCGCCGATCACCTGCACTTCAGGGAAATTCTCTTTGACCCAGCGAACGCGGTCGATCACGCCTTTGGAGTGACCGTGAGCGGTGTCGACCACCACCACGTCCACACCAGCGTTGACCAGAGCAGCTACGCGATCACCGGTGTCTTTACCGGTACCGACAGCAGCGCCCACGCGCAGACGACCTTGATCGTCCTTGCTGGCCAGCGGGTAGGCTTTGGCTTTTTCGATGTCTTTGACGGTCATCATGCCTTTGAGGGCAAATTTGTCATCGACGATCAGAACTTTTTCCAGACGGTGCTTGTGCAGCAGCTCGCGGACTTCGTTCTTGTCGGCGCCTTCACGCACGGTGACCAGACGCTCTTTAGGCGTCATCACTTCACGTACGGTGGCTTCCAGACGGGTTTCGAAACGCACGTCACGGGAAGTGACGATGCCGACCAGGTCGCCATCGTGCAGAACCGGAACGCCGGAAATGTTGTGCATGCGGGTCAATTCGAACAGATCACGCACCGTGGCATCTGCCTCGATGGTGATCGGATCCTTGACGACGCCGGCTTCGAACTTCTTGACCTTACGCACTTCGGCAGCTTGCTGCTCGATGGTCATGTTCTTGTGGATAATGCCGATGCCACCTTCCTGAGCCATGGCGATTGCCAGACGGGCTTCAGTGACGGTGTCCATTGCGGCAGAAACCAGAGGAATATTCAGCTCGATGCCACGGGTTAGGCGGGTCTTGAGACTGACTTCGTTAGGAAGTACCTCGGAATAACCAGGCACTAAGAGAATGTCGTCGAATGTCAGAGCTTCTTGGCTGATACGCAGCATCGCGGGGGCTCCCGAGCGGGAAAATGGAAGCGCGCCATTATAGTCAGACACCCCCTGCTGTTCAATGTAAAACTCAGCTTAATATCAATGTTGCTGATATACGGAGATCCCCGGCCCTACAGCTCCACCTTGACCCAAGAGACAGGTTGATCGAGCCAATCGGCAAACTCATCGATAAAGCTTTGCTTGAAGCCCGCCTCCAGCCAGTTATTGAAGATGAAACCGAGGTTGGAAAACGCGCATTCCTGCAAAAACAGAAAACCGTTGATGTCGTCTTCATGCCCGCATTCGGGGCAGGTGAAGTTGTCGGTGCGGCCAGGAAACCAGTCTTCAAGGCTTTCGAACAGTGCTTCGCCGACTTCACGACGGCACTCGGCGCAACCGGCTTCTTCGAGAAAGCCTTTGGCCGGGGTGTAAATGCAGCGTTTGGTGACGATTTCCAAGCCGTTGATCGGCTCACCAAACGGCAACGCTTGCGGGTGCAGCACCACGGCACGGGCGCCATCGGCGATGGCGTAAGCCATGCGGTTACCGGTGCGGCCACAGGTGGTCAGCTCTTCCTTGACGATATTCTTGCGCACCAGCCAGCGCACGATCGCCCGGGCCCGGGGTTCGTGGACCGGCAGGGTGGAGATTTTCGGGACGATGATGCTTTGCGAATTCATGGTGCAGCCTGCTGCAGATACCGAGGTTTACCCCTGTAGGAGTGAGCCTGCTCGCGATAGCGGTGGGTCAGACACATCAAGATCAACTGATACACCGCTATCGCGAGCAGGCTCACTCCTACAAAGGAATTGCGGCCGGCAGCTTAATCCCTGACGAAATCCGGTCAAGTGCTGAGGTAGCGCCCGATCAACGCAAGCCCGCTCGCCAGCACCAACCATGTCACCAAACGCACAAACGCCTCGCGTGACAGCCGCATGGTCAACCGCCGCCCGATCCACAACCCCAACGCCATGGCCGGCAACAGACACAGCGCCAACATCAATAAGGGTAGCTCGGCATACACACCGGCGATGGCAAACAGACTCAAACGCACCACCGTGCTGCAACTGATCAGTGCACTTTGCGTGGCCCGGGCCGCGTCTTTGGGCAAGCGGCTGTTGAGATAGATCGCATAGAGAAAGCCACCACTGCCAAACAAAGCCCCAAACAAACCGCCGACCGTGCCCATCGGCAGCGCCCACGCTGCAGACAATTGCGTCGGCCGCGCTTTCACCCACAGGCTGTAAATCGCGTAAGCGCTGATAAACAGCCCCATCAACAACAGCAACACGTCCGATTTAAGGTTGAGCAGAAAAATCACCCCCAGCGTACAACCGATCGCCATGCACGGCAGCAACCGCAACAACTCGGGCTTCGCCACATCCCGCCGCGACGGCAGCAGATTGCCAAACGCAGCGACGAAATCCAGCAGCACCAGCAGCGGCACAATCTTCGACAACGGCATGAACAGAATCAGAATCGGCCCCGCCACCAACGCCGTGCCAAACCCGGCGATACCGAAGACGATATACGCCAGCACGATGCCCAACCCAATGACCACCCAGCCTTCGGCGCCCCACGACCACTCACTCAACAGCCCCGCCACACTCATGGATCTACTTCCTTAATAAGTCTGAGATGACTTTAGCCAGCGTCGAGGGTTGCGACTAATATCTTCGAAGTCGATCACTCATCTCGAAAAGGCATGGCTTGTGCTCTCCACCCGTCAATTGCGTTACTTCGTCGAAATCGCCGACTGCGGCAGCTTCAGTGCGGCGGCTGAACGGCTGTTTATTGCGCAATCGGCGCTGAGCCGGCAGATCAAGGACATGGAGACGCGCCTGCAAACACCTTTGTTCGAACGCACGGCGCGCCAGCCCCGACTGACAGCGGCGGGCGAAGCGTTTCTGCCGCGGGCAAGAAATCTGCTCAATGAGTTGAGCAAGGCCAGCGCGATGGCCACTGAAGTCGGCAATGGTCAGCTCGGCACCTTGCGCCTCAGCCATTCCAGCACCGTGTCGATCAGCGGGCGCTTGCTCGCTGATATCGGCGCCTATCTGCGGCAACACCCCGGCGTATCGCTGGATATCGGCAAACTGTCTTCGGAAGCGCAACTTGAAGAGTTGGCCGAGGGTCGACTCGATATTGGCTTGCTGCGCTTGCCCGTGTTGCGCCAGCGCGAAGGGATTCGGATTGTGCCGCTGTTCACTGAGCAATTGCTGCTGACAGTTCCCATGGATCATCGGTTGGCCGCAGCTGAGCGTATCGACCTGGCCCAACTGAAGGACGAAGCGTTCATCTCGATTCCGCATCCACAGCGCGGTGGCCTGAGCTATTTGTGTGCTGACCTGTGCATGCGTCAGGGTTTCTTCCCGAAAGCCGCGCGGGTGATGTCGCGCAAGACCACACAGTTACAGCTGATTCAGGCCGGGTTCGGCATTGCTCTGCTGCCAGAATCGATGCAGGACATCGCCCCGAGCGGCGTACGCTTTCTGCCGCTGGCCGATGCCGACTGCCAAAGCACCGTCGCCCTCGCCTATCGTCAGAATCCAACACCGTTGATCCAACACTTCCTCCAGACCTTCACCAATCCCCTGTAGGAGCTGACGAGTGAAACGAGGCTGCGATCTTTTGATCCTGACCGCCAAAAGAAAGATCAAAAGATCGCAGCCTTCGGCAGCTCCTACAGGGGAGCGTGTATTGCATTGGAAATTAGCTTTAAACTGCGCCCCATGATTAAAGATCCCTTTGCAAGACTTGGCCTGGACCGTGAAGTCCTGACCGTCAGCCAGCTCAACGGCCGCGCGCGGGTGTTGCTCGAAGACGTGTTCAGCAACATCTGGGTCGAAGGCGAAATCTCCAACCTCGCCCGCCCGGCGTCCGGCCACATCTATTTCACCCTCAAGGACAGCGGCGCACAGGTGCGTTGCGCGTTGTTCCGGCAGAACGCGGCGCGCGTGCGTCAGGCGCTGAAGGACGGTCTGGCGGTGAAGGTGCGCGGCAAGGTCTCGTTGTTCGAGGGGCGCGGCGACTATCAGTTGATCCTCGACACCGTGGAGCCTGCCGGTGACGGCGCGCTGCGCCTGGCTTTCGATGCGCTGAAAGAAAAGCTCAGCGCTGAAGGCCTCTTCAGTGCCGAACGCAAAGTGCCGCTGCCGGCGCATCCGCAGCGCATCGGCATCATCAGCTCGCCAACCGGCGCGGTGATTCGCGACATCATCAGCGTGTTCCGCCGCCGTGCGCCGCAAGTGCAACTGACGTTGATTCCGACAGCCGTGCAGGGCCGCGAAGCCACCGCGCAAATCGTCCGCGCGCTGAAAATGGCCGATGCCCGTGGTTTCGACGCACTGATCCTCGCCCGTGGCGGCGGCTCGCTGGAAGACCTCTGGTGCTTCAACGAAGAAGCCGTGGCCCGCGCCGTCGATGCCTGCGTGACGCCGATTGTCAGCGCCGTCGGCCATGAAACCGATGTGTCGATCAGTGACTTTGTCGCTGACGTTCGCGCGCCAACGCCGTCCGCTGCCGCTGAATTACTCGCTCCGGATTCCAGCCATTTGATCCGTCAGGTCGAAAGCCTGCATCGCCGATTGGTAATGCGCATACGCGACCGCCTGATGCGTGATCGCCTGCGTCTGGAAGGCATGGCCCGTCGCTTGCGCCATCCCGGCGAACGTCTGCGCCAGCAGGCGCAGCGTCTGGATGATCTGGACATGCGCATGCGCCGGGCTTTCGAGCGCCATCTCAATACCCGCCGCGAACGCCTGATCCGCCTGGAAACCCGCCTCGCCGGGCAACATCCGGGACGGCAACTGGCGATGTTGCGTCAGCGTCTCGACAGCCTCGCCGAACGCTTGCCCCGGGCCATGCGCGAAGGCCTGAAGAACCGTCGTCTGCAATTGCACAGCCAGATGCAGACGCTGCACGTGGTCAGCCCGTTGGCAACGCTCGGTCGTGGCTACAGCATTCTGCTCGATGAGCGTGGCCACGCAATCCGCAACGCAGCGCAGACCCACACCGGCCAGCGCCTGAAAGCCAAACTCGGCGAAGGCGAACTGCAAGTGCGCGTCGAAGACAATCACCTGACGCCTGTCACCCTTTCTTTACTGGACTGATCCATGCCGCGTTTTCTGGCTCCACTGTTTCTGCTGTGCCTGACCTTCAATGCCCACGCCGACAGTTACATCACCCGGCTGCTGAACAAACCGGTGCCGGGAGGCGTGGCAGTGGTTGATCTCGGCTCAGCCGCGCAGGCACCGAAAGCCACCTATCAAGGCAAACCGGTGCTGGTGGTGAAAGAGCAGAACAACTGGCTGGCGATTGTCGGCGTGCCGTTGACCGTAAAGCCGGGTGCGGAGCAGATCAGCAGTGGCGGACGCAATCTGCCGTTTACCGTGGGCAGCAAGAAGTACCCGGAACAGCGCATCACTCTGAAGAACAAACAGCAAGTAAACCCGGACCAGTCGAACCTCAAGCGCATCCAGGGCGAACTGGCCGAGCAGATCAAGGCTTACCGCAGCTTCAGCCCGAACACGCCAAGCAATCTGCTGTTGGACAAACCGGTGAACGGGCCGTTGTCGAGCAAGTTTGGCGTGCGCCGCTTCTTTAATGGTGAAGAGCGCAATCCCCACGCAGGCCTCGACTTCGCGGTGCCGGCGGGCACGCCGATCAAGACCCCGGCGGCGGGCAAGGTGATCCTTACCGGCAACTACTTTTTCAATGGCAACACGGTGTTTGTCGACCATGGCCAGGGCTTTATCAGCATGTTCTGCCATATGTCGAAGATTGATGTGAAGGTTGGCGATCAACTGGCGCGTGGCGCAGTGGTCGGCAAGGTAGGCGCGACGGGGCGGGCGACCGGGCCGCACATGCACTGGAATGTCAGCCTGAATGATGCGCGGGTGGATCCGGCGATTTTTATTGGTGCGTTCCAACCTTAAGACAGTCGATGGGCTGATGGCCCCTTCGCGAGCAAGCTCGCTCCCACATTAGATTGCGTTCAAAAACACAAATCCCTGTGGGAGCGAGCTTGCTCGCGAAGGCGGCCTATAAAGCACATCAACACTTACTGAATTGCTATAAACCTCAATTGCGCCCCAATCAAACCTCGCGCAAATATCACAACGATCAGCGATACCCAGCACAATTAAATCGCGCAAAACCACGCTTTCCGAGTATTCCTCTCAATTTTTTCCGACTGCTTGCCATCCTCTCCCCTCGCGGTTAGGGTTGAAGGCATGAAAACCTCTCACACCCTCATTCAGCTTCGCCAGCACCGCAGCCTGTGCCTTGTCAGCGCACGACTGCCAGGCTGAATCGCGGCACCTCGTCCCACGCTTTTCCAAGAACATTCGTTCCACCGGCAGGCCGCCTCTTTTCGGCCCAGACAATAAGGAATTTCCCGATGAGCATGCTCAAAGATCCGTCTTCGAAATACCGCGCGTTTCCCGTCATCAACCTGCCGGATCGCACCTGGCCGTCGAAAACCATCGACACCGCGCCGATCTGGTGCAGCTCCGACCTGCGTGACGGCAACCAGTCGCTGATCGAGCCGATGGACGCGGTAAAGAAGCTGCGCTTCTGGAAAACCCTTGTTCAGGTCGGTGTGAAGGAAATCGAAGCGTCGTTTCCGGCCGCTTCGCAAACCGACTTTGACTTCGTGCGCACGCTGATCGAAGAAGGCCACATACCGGACGACACCACCATTCAGGTGCTGACCCAGGGCCGTGAAGACCTGATCGAGCGCACCTTCGAATCCCTGCGTGGGGCGAAGAAAGCCATCGTTCACCTGTACAACGCTACTTCGCCTTCCTTCCGTCGCATCGTCTTCAACCAGGACAAGGACGGCATCAAGGCCATCGCGGTCAATGCGGCCAAGCTGTTCGTCAAATACGCGGCGATGCAGCCGGACACCGAGTGGACCTTCGAATACTCGCCGGAAACCTTCAGCGCCACCGAGCTGGAATTCGCCAAGGAAGTCTGTGATGCAGTGATCGAGGTCTGGAACCCGACGCCTGAGCACAAGATGATCCTCAACCTGCCGGCCACCGTTGAATGCGCGACCCCGAACATCTACGCCGACCAGATCGAGTGGTTCGGCCGCAACATCAACCGTCGTGACAGCGTGATCATCAGCCTGCACACCCACAACGACCGTGGCACTGGCGTCGCGGCCACCGAGCTGGGCCTGATGGCTGGCGCCGATCGCGTCGAAGGCTGCCTGTTCGGCAACGGCGAGCGCACCGGTAACGTCGACCTCGTCACCGTTGCACTGAACATGTACACCCAGGGTCTCGACCCGCAGCTGGACTTCTCCGACATCGACGGCGTGCGCAAAGTCGTCGAAGAGTGCAACCAGATTCAGGTTCACCCACGTCACCCGTACGTTGGCGACTTGGTGCACACCGCGTTCTCCGGCTCGCACCAGGATGCAATCCGCAAGGGCTTCTCCCAGCAGAAACCCGATGCACTTTGGGAAGTGCCGTACTTGCCGATCGACCCGGCCGACATCGGTCGCAGCTACGAAGCGGTGATCCGCGTCAACAGCCAGTCGGGCAAGGGCGGCATCGCTTACTTGCTGGAGCAGGAATACGGCATCAGCCTGCCACGTCGCATGCAGATTGAATTCAGCCAGGTGGTGCAGCGTGAAACCGATCGTCTCGGTCTGGAGATGACCGCCAAGCAGATTCACTCGCTGTTGATCAGCGAATACCTGCAAGCCAACACCCCGTACGCGCTGGTCAGCCATCGTCTGCAGGAAGAAAACGGTAACAGCAATGTTGAAGTGGAAGTGGCGAGCAAAGGTCAGGGCGAAACCAACCTGCACTGGCGCGGCAAGGGCAACGGTGCGCTGGAAGCACTGGTCGCCGGCCTGCCAGTTCCGGTGGAGATCATGGACTACAACGAACACGCGATCGGCGCGGGCACCAACGCCAAGGCAGCGGCGTACATCGAGCTGCGGGTGAACGGCGAACGTGCGGTGCACGGCGTGGGTATCGATGAAAACATCACCACGGCCAGCTTCAAGGCCCTGTTCAGCGCGCTGAACCGCTCGCTGAGCCAGCCTGAGGCGAAAGCGGCGTAATCGACCGCTGAAATGCAAAAGGCCCCGCAGTGAAAACTTCGGGGCCTTTTTTTGCCTGATGCGCTCGTCCCATGCTCCGCGTGGGAGTGCCTCAAGGGACGCTCCGCGTCCAGTGACGCGGAGCGTCACGGGCTGCATTCCCACGCAGAGCGTGGGAACGATCGGCTGCCTCAGGTGAACTCGAAGGTGTCGGCATCCAGATTCGCCGGAAAGCGTTCGCGATACGCCGCCAGTGAAGCCGCTTCCAAAACCACCTTGAACACGCCATCGGCCTCCCCCGCCGCCAGCAAGGTTTCACCCTGAAAATCCAGCACCTGACTGTCGCCGGTGTAGGCAAAGCCCTTGCCGTCGGTGCCGACGCGATTCACCGCCGCCACATAACAAAGGTTTTCGATAGCTCGCGCTGGCAACAGGCGATTCCAGTGCAGACGCCGCGCGCCCGGCCAGTTGGCGGTGTACAGCAGCAGATCAGTGTCCTGCGCATCGCGGCTCCACACCGGGAAACGCAGGTCGTAACAAATCAGCGGGCGGATCCGCCAGCCCTTGAGTTCGAACTGCACCTGCCGTTCACCCGGCGTGTAGTGGTTGTGCTCACCGGCCATGCGGAACAGATGACGCTTGTCGTAATGCAGCACTTCGCCATCCGGCCGCGCCCACAGCAGGCGATTGCGATGGCTGCCGTCAGCGGCTTGAATGATCACACTGCCGGTGATCACTGCATCGAGCTTCGCCGCCTGAACCCGCAGCCATTTGCTGGTCGGGCCATTCTCGGCTTCGGCAAGGGTTTCCGACTCCATGGAAAATCCGGTGGTGAACATTTCCGGCAGGATGATCAGATCCGCCCCCCGCGCCTGCTCCAGCAACACCTCGAAATGCTCAAGGTTGGCTTGGCGGTCATGCCAGGCCAGGCTGGTCTGAACCAGCGCCAGATTGAGATCGGGCAATGCACTCAGATCACGCATAGTTTCGCCGCCGCTTCACGCAGCGTCTCCTCGCGTTTGGCAAAGCACAGACGCACCAGGCGCTGGCCTTGCGGTGGATTCTGGTAAAACACCGATACCGGGATACTCGCCACGCCGTGTTCGCGGGTCATCCACATGGCCATCTCGACGTCATTCAGGTCAGGACGGATCTGTGAGTAATCGACCAGTTGGAAATAGGTGCCGGTGACACGTTTGAAGGTGAAGCGCGACGGCGCCAGCAGATCACAGAACAGATCGCGCTTGGCCTGATAGAAACCCGGCAGCTCTTCAACGTGCTCCGGGTGCTCGGCCATGTAATCGGCCAGCGCATATTGCAGTGGGGTCACGCCGCAGAAACTGACGTACTGATGCACCTTGCGCAACTCGGCGGTCAGCGCTGGCGGTGCAACGACGTAACCGGTTTTCCAGCCGGTAACGTGGTAAGTCTTGCCGAACGAGCTGACCACGAAGGCGCGCTGATAGAGCTCTTCATGGGCGAGCACGCTGACGTGCGGCACGCCATCGAAGACCAGGTGTTCATAGACTTCGTCGCTGATCAGGTAGATGTCGCGACCACGGATCAATTCTGCCAGTTGATCGAGCTCGGCACGACTGATCAGGGCACCGCTGGGGTTGTGCGGGGTGTTGATGACGATCATTTTCGTGCGCGGACTCAGGGCCGCGGCGAGTTGGTCGAAATCGATGGAGAAATCGTTCGGGTTCAACTGCACATGCACGCAACGACCGCCTGCCAGCTCAGTCGCCGGTTCGTAGCTGTCGTAGCACGGATCGAACACGATGACTTCATCGCCGCTGTGGATAACCGCCTGAATCGCACAGAAGATTGCCTGGGTCGCGCCCGGCGTGACCGTCACTTCGACGTCGGCATTGACCTGCACGCCATAGCTGCGAGCAATTTTCGCCGCAATCTGCTCGCGCAGGGCCGGCAGCCCGGTCATCGGCGAATACTGGTTATGGCCACTGGCGATGTGTCGACCAACTGCATCACGCAACGACTGCGGGCCGTCGAAATCAGGGAAACCCTGGGACAGGTTGATCGCGCCGGTCTGCGCCGCGAGCTGAGACATCTGCGTGAAAATAGTGATGCCGACATTCGGCAGCTTACTGGTGATCATCGGTAGCCCCTTGCAGGTGAGCTGCAAGTTTCAAGCTGTAAGCTGCAAGTTTCAAGCATCAAACTGTCGGACACAAAAAAGGGCTCTGAAAAGAGCCCTTTTTGCTTTTACTTGAAGCTCGCAGCTAAAAACTGGCAGCAGCTTCTTTATTTCTTGTCGCGGCGCTTCTTGTCAGCTTTCTTGTGGTGCGACATCAAACGACGCTTCTTGTTGACCTGGCGGTCGGTCAGCGTGGTTTTATTGCCTTCGTACGGGTTCTCGCCGCCCTTGAACTCGATGCGGATCGGCGTGCCGACCAGCTTCAGCACACGGCGGTAAGTGTTCTCCAGATAGCGCACGTACGACTTCGGCACTTTCTCGATCTGGTTACCGTGGATCACGATGATCGGCGGGTTCGCACCACCCAAGTGAGCGTAACGCAGCTTGATCCGGCGGTTGTTGACCATCGGTGGCGCGTGCTCGCCAACCGCGTCTTCGAGAATCTGGGTCAGACGGTTGGTCGGCCAGCGGGTGACCGCCGACTTGAACGAGTTCTGTACGGATGCGTAGAGGTTACCCACGCCAGTGCCGTGCAGGGCCGAGATGAAGTGGATGTCGGCGTAATCAACGAAGAACAGACGACGCTGCAGCTCAACCTTCACATAGTCGCGCTCGCTCGGCGTCATGCCGTCCCACTTGTTGATCGCGATGACCAGCGCACGACCCGACTCGATGGCAAAGCCGAGCAGGTTGAGGTCGTGATCGACCACGCCTTCGCGGGCATCCATCACGAAGATCACCACGTTGGCGTCTTTGATCGCTTGCAGGGTTTTGACCACGGAGAACTTTTCAACTTCTTCGTGGATCTTGCCGCGCTTGCGCACACCGGCGGTGTCGATCAGCGTGTACTTCTCTTCATTACGCTCGAACGGAATGTAGATACTGTCACGCGTGGTGCCGGGCTGGTCATAAACGATAACCCGGTCTTCACCGAGCATACGGTTGACCAGAGTCGATTTGCCGACGTTCGGACGACCGATGATGGCGATCTTGATGCCGTCTTTTTCGCTTGGGCCAGGAATGCGCTTGGCTTCCTCACCTTCGGCAACGATCTCTTCTTCGCCGTCTTCCGGCTCTTCTTCGTCTTTCGGGAAATCACCCAGGGCGATTTCCAGCATCTGCGTAATGCCACGGCCGTGAGCACCAGCGATTGGAATCGCGTGGCCCATGCCCAGTGGTGCGAATTCAGCGCGGGCCATTTCCGGGTCGATGTTGTCGACCTTGTTGGCAACCACGTAGGAACGCTTGTTACGTTTGCGCAGGTGTTCGGCGATCATCTGGTCGGCGGCGGTGAAACCGGCCTTGGCATCTACCAGGAACAGCACAACGTCCGCTTCTTCAATGGCCAGCAGCGACTGCTCGGCCATTTTTTCGTCCATACCGTGCTCGTCACCGGAGATACCACCGGTGTCGACCAGAATGTAGGAACGCCCTTGCCACTTGGCCTCACCGTACTGGCGATCACGGGTCAGACCGGACAAGTCGCCGACGATGGCGTCGCGAGTCCTGGTCAGGCGGTTGAACAAGGTGGACTTGCCGACGTTCGGTCGGCCCACCAGGGCGATTACGGGAACCATGCGGCTCTCCACTTCGTTATTTCAGAAAATACAAAAGCCGCTGCGAGGCAGCGGCTGGTGCTCGGGGCAACGCCTGTTAGCGCTGCAAGCCCCATGAATCCGGGACCGCCTGGGGGTTTAACCCCAAGCATAGTTGTTACTTGATGGTCAGGGCTTCCAGTTTGCCGCTGTTGCCATAAACATAAATCGTGTCACCCACCACCAGCGGACGGGCACGCAGGCCGTCGCTGTCGATGCGCTCACGGCCGACGAAACGACCGTCAACCTGACTCAGCAGGTGCAGATAACCTTCCAGGTCACCCACTGCAACATAGCTGGAGAACACTTCCGGAGCTGACAGTTGACGGCGAGCCAGCGAGTCGTTGCTCCACAATGCTGTGGTCGAACGCTCGTCGACGCCTTCAACGGTGCCCGAGGACAGGCTCACGTAAACGCTGCCGAAACCCTGAGCGATACCGGCGTAGCTCGACGCATCGCGCTGCCAGAGTTGACGACCGCTTTCCAGGTCCAGTGCCGCCACGCGCCCCTGGTAGCTGGCAACGTACAGCGTACCGCCGGACAGCAGCAGACCGCCGTCGATGTCGACTACGCGCTCCAGCTCCGAACGACCTTGTGGAATCGCGATCCGTTGTTCCCACACCGGCACGCCGTTGGAAATGTCCAGAGCGACCACTTTACCGGTCGACAGGCCAGCCACCGCGAGGCGGTTGGTCACCAGCGGAGCACTGGTGCCACGCAGGGTCAGTACGGCCGGAGTGCTGTCATACACCCAGCGCTGAGTACCGGTGGAGGCATCCAGACCGATCAGACGATCGTCCTGAGTCTGCACTACCACCACGTCACCATTGTTGGCCGGCGGCGCGAGAACTTCACTGGTCACACGAGCACGCCACTTCTCTTCACCATTGCTGGTGTCCAGAGCGACGACTTCGCCACGCAACGTACCAATCAGCACCAGACCATAACCAACGCCGACAGCGCCGGAGACAGGCAGATCAAGATCCTGCTTCCACTTCACGTCGCCGTTGCTGCGATCCATGGCCATCACCACACCGGTTACGTCAGCGGCGTAGATGGTGTCACCGTCGATCGCCGGCACCAGCATGTTGTAGGTTTCGCCCTGACCGTCACCGATCGAACGACTCCACTGCTTGTGCAGAACCACTTCTTCTTTGAAGTCGGTCAGTTCGGCCGGTGGCAATTCTTTCTTGCTGTTGCTGCTGCAACCCGCGGCCAGAAGGGCCAGAGCCAGCAATGCTGCATGCTTCCAACGGATCACGTCACGCATCCCCTTTGGCCAGGTCGTCGAGCTTGATTTGAAGGCCACCGACCGCCGCTTCATCCGACAGTGCCGCCTTGGCTTTTTGATACGCCTTGTTCGCGTCATCGGTACGGCCTAGCTGTACCAGCAGGTCGCCCTTGAGTTCTTCGCGAGTGGCCAGGAACGCTTTGTCGGCATCGCCGTCGAGCAGTTTCAGGGCGTCGTCGGCCTTGTTCTGCGCGCCGAGCACCTGCGCCAGACGCTGACGGGCGATTTCGCCCAGCGCCGGGTTGGCCGGTTTGTCGACGATGGCTTTGAGCTCGGTCGCAGCGTCATCCAGCTTGCCGCTGTCGACTGCCACTTTGGCCACGAACAGGCTGCCGTACTGCGCGTAAGCAGAACCGCCGAATTCGCTGTTGAGCTTGCCGGCCAGATCCGCGACGCGGGCCGCATCAGGCTTGCCGTCAGGCGTCAGCGTGGTTTCCAGCAATTGCTGATAGAGCACCGAGGCGCCTTGCGACTGGTTGCTCTGGTATTTGTGATATGCCTGCCAGCCGAACACGATGACCAGCGCCAACAGGCCGCCGGTGACCAGAGGTTTGCCGTTGCGTGTCCACCAGTCCTTCAAATCCGCCAACTGTTCGTCTTCGGTACTCGACACCCCAATACTCCTTAATCGCTAAATCGGCTGTTTGGACAGCTTCAACCCTGCACGACGCAGGTGGCCAGGTGAGCGGCGAGCGCATCCCAGGCAATGCTTTGTTGTTCGCCCTGGCCACGCAGGGGTTTGAAACCTACCAATTGCTGGGCCATTTCGTCGTCACCGAGAATCAGTGCGTACAGCGCACCGCTCTTGTCGGCTTTCTTGAACTGGCTTTTGAAGCTGCCGGCGCCGGCATTGACTTGCAGGCGCAGGTTTGGAAGTTGATCACGAACACGTTCTGCCAGGGCCAGACCGGCCAGCTCGGCTTCTTCACCGAAGGCGCACAGATAGACATCGACCTGACGGGAGATTTCTTCCGGAATCTGCTCCAGGGTTTCGAGCATCAGCACCAGACGCTCGATGCCCATGGCGAAACCAACGCCAGTGGTCGGCTTGCCGCCCATCTGCTCGACCAGACCGTCGTAACGACCGCCCGCGCAAACAGTGCCCTGGGCGCCGAGCTTGTCGGTGACCCATTCGAATACGGTTTTGCTGTAGTAATCGAGGCCGCGTACCAGTTTCGGGTTGAGCACGTACGGAATGCCAACGGCATCCAGGCGCGCTTTCAAACCTTCGAAGTGTGCACGCGACTCGTCATCGAGGTAGTCGGCCATCTTCGGCGCATCAACCAGCACCGCTTGAGTGTCGGCATTTTTCGTGTCGAGCACGCGCAGCGGGTTGGTTTTCAGACGACGCTGGCTGTCTTCGTCGAGCTTGTCGTGGTGCGCCGAGAGGTACTCGACCAGCGCTTCACGATAGCGACCACGGGACTCGCTGGTGCCAAGGCTGTTGAGTTCGAGTTTGACCGCATCACGAATGCCCAGCTCGCCCCACAGGCGCCAGGTCATGGTAATCAGCTCGGCGTCGATGTCCGGACCGTCGAGGTTGAACACCTCCAGACCGATCTGGTGAAACTGACGATAACGGCCCTTTTGCGGACGCTCGTGACGGAACATCGGGCCGATGTACCAGAGTTTCTGCACCTGGCCACCGCCGGTGATGCCGTGTTCGAGTACAGCACGCACGCACGCCGCAGTGCCTTCCGGACGCAGGGTCAGGGAGTCGCCGTTGCGGTCTTCGAAGGTGTACATCTCTTTTTCGACGATGTCGGTCACTTCACCGATAGAGCGTTTGAACAGCTCGGTGAATTCAACGATCGGCATGCGAATCTGCTTGTAACCGTAGTTATCCAGCAGACGCGCAACGGTGCCCTCGAAATAACGCCACAGCGGGGTCTGTTCGGGCAGGATGTCGTTCATGCCACGAATGGCTTGCAATGACTTGCTCACTTTAAATCCTTAAATTCGTTCGGCTCTTCAGTCAGGGTCAGCCGCGCGCAATTACGGCAGCGTCAGCTTCGACCTTTTCGGCCGCTTTCTGGCGGATCAGCTTTTCCAGCTCGTCCACCAGATTGTCATTCGTCAGTTTCTGCGACGGCTTGCCGTCGATGTAAATCAGGTTTGGCGTACCGCCGGTCAAGCCGATATGGGCTTCCTTGGCTTCGCCGGGGCCGTTGACCACGCAACCGATCACCGCGACATCCAGCGGCACCAGCAGGTCTTCAAGGCGCCCTTCCAGCTCGTTCATGGTTTTCACCACATCGAAGTTCTGCCGCGAGCAGCTCGGGCAGGCGATGAAGTTGATGCCACGGGAACGAAGATGCAAAGACTTGAGAATGTCGTAACCGACCTTCACTTCCTCGACCGGGTCGGCCGCCAGCGAGATGCGGATAGTATCGCCAATCCCTTCGGCGAGCAGCATACCTAGGCCCACGGCGGATTTCACTGTGCCCGAACGTAATCCACCGGCTTCGGTGATGCCCAGGTGCAGCGGCTGGACGATTTCTTTCGCCAGCAAGCGGTAGGCTTCGACGGCCATGAACACGTCGGAGGCCTTCACGCTGACCTTGAAGTCCTGAAAATTCAGGCGCTCGAGGTGTTCAACGTGGCGCAGGGCGGACTCAACCAGCGCGGCTGGCGTCGGCTCGCCGTATTTCTTCTGCAGGTCTTTTTCCAGGGAGCCGGCGTTAACGCCGATGCGGATCGGAATCCCGCGATCACGCGCGGCATCGACCACGGCGCGCACGCGGTCTTCACGACCGATGTTGCCTGGGTTGATACGCAGGCAATCGACACCCAGTTCGGCGACGCGCAAGGCGATCTTGTAGTCGAAGTGGATGTCGGCAACCAGCGGCACCTTGACCAGTTGTTTGATCTTGCCGAACGCCTCGGCGGCGTCCATGTCCGGCACCGAGACGCGGACGATGTCGACGCCGGCGGCTTCCAGACGATTGATTTGCGCAACAGTGGCGGCCACGTCATTGGTGTCGCTGTTGGTCATGCTCTGCACCGCGATCGGCGCATCGCCGCCCACCGGTACGTTGCCGACCCAGATCTTGCGCGAGACGCGACGTTTGATTGGAGATTCGCCGTGCATGACTTATTGACCCAACTTCAGGCGAGCAGTCTCGCCACTGGTGAACGGAGCGATATCGACCGGCTGGCCGTTGTAGCTGACCTGTGCGGCACGGGCAACGCCCAGACGCACGGCAAGCGGCGGCTTGCCGCTGACGGTTACATTATCGCCTTTATGCTTCAGACCACTGAACAGCACTTTGCCACGGCCATCGGTAACCTGCGCCCAGCAATCGGCGCTGAACTGCAGTTGAACCTGGCCGTCGCCTGCAACCGGCGCGGCCGCTTCTGCGGTGGCTGCCGGTGCAGCAGGAACAACCGGAGCGGTAACGGTCGGCGCTGGAGTAGCAGGAACGTTTGGCGCCGGAGTGGCCGGATTGGCGACAACCGGGGCTGGCGTGTGAACCGGGGCGGCTGGCGTGGTGGCCGGAGCAACCGGTGCTGCTGGAGCAGTCGCTGGCGCAGCGGCTTCGGCACCGGTCGATTCAGCGGTAGTTTCAGACTGAGGCAATGCCAAGGCAGTCGAACTGTCGGCCTGATTTTCCTCGACAGCCTGGTCTTCTGGCTCATCGATCGGGTGAATCTGGGTGGTGCCGTCGGCGCCTTCGACTTCAACGTGCTCTGGTGCCAGCGAAGTCAGGTCCTTGGTGCGCAGCGAGGTCTGATCCTGCCACCAGACGAAACCACCGCCGATGACCGCGATCAGCAACAGCAGGCTGACAATACGCAAAATGGTGTGGGAAACCCGCACCGGCTCTTCGATACGACCAAGGGCATGAACGTTGCTGCCTTGGGAATCGGTGCCAGTGGACTGGTCGAATTGCTGGACCAGAACGGTCTGGTCCATGCCGAGCAATTTGGCATAGGCGCGAATGTAACCGCGAGCGAAGGTATGCCCCGGCAGCTTGTCGAAAGCGCCGGCTTCAAGATTGCTCAGGGAAGTCACGGTGAGGTTGAGCTTGAGGGCCACTTCGGCCAGCGACCAGCCATTGCTTTCGCGGGCCTGGCGCAGGGTCTCACCGGGGTTAACGCGATTCGCTGCTACAACTTCGGGATGCGCCGCTTTCATCATTGCTCCGACAGGTATTGCTGATATTCCGGCGTACCGGGATAGAGTCGTTTTAATTGCAGGCCATAACTGGCGGCCTTGTCGCGATCTTCAAACACTTTTGCCAGCCGAACGCCGAGCAATAGACTACGTGCATTTTGTTCGGTCAGCAGGCTGAATCGGTCGTAATAGTCACGCGCGGGCACATAATGCCTGTCTTCGAAGGACAACTCAGCCATTTCCAGCAATGCACGCGGTTGTTGGCGGTTCAAACGCAGCGCCTTTTCCAGCTGTTGCTGCGCCAGATCACGCTGACCAAGCTTTGCTGCCGTCATGCCGAGGTTTTCGAACACACGCGAGCGCTCAGGATACAGGGTATCGGCCGCAGCCTGTTCAAAACGCTCGTAGGCTTCTTTATAACGCTGTTCTTCGTAGAGAAAACTGCCGTAGTTGTTGAGGATGCGCGCATCGGCAGGACGGGAGGACAAAGCCTTGCGGAAGTGTTCGTCGGCCAGTTCAGGCTCCATTTCGGACTGAAACACCAGGCCGAGGGCAGCGTTGGCGTCAGGATCGGAACCGTCGATTTCCAGCGCCTTCTTCAGCGGCACCTTGGCCCGCTCGGTCATGCCTTGCTGCAAATATCCCAGCCCCAACTGCACATAGGCAGCCCGCGCTTCATCGCGGCCCTTGCTGGTCTTCATCGGGTTGTAGTCACCCGACAGGACACAACCAGCACACAGGCTGGTCAACAGCAACAGCAGCGCAAAGCGCAGGGACATAGAGATCCTCTCTTAATTTGTGTTCGCGGCGTTCTGTGCCAGATCGCTGTCGGCGCTCAACTCACGCACGGCGATATAACGTTCGCTGCGACGGGTGCGATCCAGCACCTGCCCTACCAATTGACCACATGCGGCGTCGATGTCTTCACCACGGGTGGTGCGGACAGTGACGTTGAAACCGGCCTGATGCAACTGATCCTGGAAACGACGGATCGCGTTGTTGCTCGGACGCTCGTACCCGGAGTGCGGGAACGGGTTGAACGGAATCAGGTTGATCTTGCACGGAATGTTCTTCAGCAGCTCGATCATCTCAACGGCGTGTTCGACCTTGTCGTTGATGTCCTTGAGCAAGGTGTACTCGATGGTCAGCACACGTTTCTCGCCGAGGGCGGACATGTAGCGCTGGCACGACTCGAGCAGCATCTTAAGCGGATACTTCTTGTTGATCGGCACCAATTGGTTACGCAATGCGTCATTCGGTGCGTGCAGGGACAACGCCAGGGAGACGTCGATGTGCTTGGCCAGCTCATCGATCATCGGCACCACACCCGAGGTGGACAGGGTCACGCGGCGCTTGGAGATCCCGTAGCCGAGGTCATCCATCATCAGATGCATGGCGGCGACGACGTTGTCGAAGTTCAGCAGTGGCTCACCCATGCCCATCATCACCACGTTGGTGATGGCACGGTCGACGGTTGCCGGGACACTGCCGAAAGATTTGTTGGCAATCCACACCTGACCGATGACTTCGGCGGCGGTGAGGTTGCTATTGAAGCCTTGCTTGCCGGTGGAGCAGAAACTGCAATCCAGGGCACAGCCTGCCTGGGACGAAACGCACAATGTGCCGCGTTTGCCCTGGGGAATGTAAACGGTCTCGACGCAGCTGCCGGACGCCACGCGCACCACCCACTTACGGGTGCCGTCGCTGGAGATGTCCTCGCTGACCACTTCCGGACCACGGACCTCAGCAATGGCCTTGAGCTTGTCGCGCAAAGCCTTGCTGACGTTCGTCATGGCGTCGAAATCATCGACGCCAAAGTGGTGAATCCATTTCATTACCTGACCGGCACGGAAACGCTTCTCCCCGATTGAGTCGAAGAATTTTTCCATTTCCTGTTGAGTCAGACCCAGCAGGTTGGTTTTTACAGTCGATGTAGTCATGGATTCACCTTCACTCTTAAGCCAATGCTTAGCGAGTGGTTACTTCAGTAGCTGCGAAGAAGTACGAGATTTCACGAGCAGCTGCGGCTTCGGAGTCCGAACCGTGAACAGCGTTGGCGTCGATGGAATCAGCGAAGTCAGCGCGGATGGTGCCGGCAGCAGCTTCTTTAGGGTTGGTAGCGCCCATCAGCTCACGGTTCAGAGCGATAGCGTTTTCGCCTTCCAGAACCTGAACAACAACAGGACCGGAGATCATGAAAGCAACCAGGTCGCCGAAGAAACCACGAGCACTGTGCTCAGCGTAGAAGCCTTCAGCTTCAGCTTTGGACAGTTGCTTCAGTTTCGAAGCTACAACGCGCAGGCCGGCTTTTTCGAAACGAGTGGTGATTTCGCCGATGACGTTTTTTGCAACAGCGTCAGGCTTGATGATGGAGAAAGTGCGTTGAACAGCCATGGTGTAACTCCAGAAACGGTAATTTGCGAAAAATTAAACCCGCGAATTATACGCGGGTTCTTGGGTATTGCCTAACCTGCGAGGACGATCAGTCCAATTCATCATTCCAGAGCTGCTGAACCGCTTCCAACACCTTCTCGCCGACCCGGCCAGAGTTAGCGTCGAAGTCAGGCAGCTCTTTGATCCACTGCTGCAACTCGACGAAATTGACAGAATACGGATCTACACCCGGCTTGGCCTCGGCCAGTTCTTCTGCAATACGTTGAACATCATTCCAACCGTAGCTCATGACAGTCTTACCAGTCAGTGCGGCGCTTCAGCCGCATGGTTAAGCGAATATTTCGGAATTTCGACGGTGATATCTTCTTCACCGACGATAGCCTGACAGGCCAGGCGCGATTGCGCTTCCAGACCCCAGGCGCGATCGAGGAAGTCTTCTTCCAGCTCGTCAGCCTCTTCCATCGAGTCGAAACCCTCACGGATGATGCAGTGACAGGTGGTGCAAGCGCAGACGCCGCCGCAGGCGCTTTCCATCTCGATGTGGTGTTCGTGGGCCAGTTCGAGAATCGACGTGCCGGGCGCAGCCTCGACCACCATGCCTTCAGGGCAGAACTTCTCGTGTGGCAGAAAAATGACCTGCGGCATCAGATATCCTCGATTTCATTCAGATTGCGCCCCGACAGAGCGGCTTTCACCGTCAGATCCATGCGGCGGGCAGCAAAAGCATCGGTTACTTGCGACAGACGCTTGGTCTGCTGCTCGATGGCGTAACCATCGGTACCTTTCATCAGTTCAGCCAGTTCCTGCAGCTGCAGGTCGATAACCATGCGCTCTTCGGCGTCGAGCAAACGCTCGCCATCAACCTCAAGAGCGCCCTGCACCGCTTCGATCAGGCGCTGGGCATCAACTTGCTGCTCGCGCAGGACGCGAGCGACTTTGTCGTCATTGGCGTGCTGGAACGAATCTTTCAGCATTTTGGCGATTTCGCCGTCGGTCAGACCGTAGGACGGTTTGACCTGAATGCTCGCCTCAACGCCCGAACCCAGTTCACGCGCGGAAACACTGAGCAGACCGTCGGCATCGACCTGAAAGGTCACGCGAATCTTCGCCGCACCAGCGACCATCGCTGGAATGCCGCGCAATTCGAAGCGCGCCAGCGAACGGCAGTCACTGATCAGCTCGCGCTCACCCTGCAGGACGTGGATCGCCATGGCCGACTGGCCATCTTTGTACGTAGTGAAATCTTGTGCGCGAGCGACAGGGATGGTGGTGTTGCGCGGAATCACCTTCTCCATCAAGCCGCCCATGGTTTCCAGCCCCAGGGACAGTGGAATCACGTCGAGCAGCAGCAGTTCGCCGCCATCGCGCTTGTTGCCAGCCAGCGTATCGGCCTGGATCGCAGCACCAATGGCCACCACTTGATCCGGATCGATTTCAGTCAGAGGTTGACGACCAAAGGCTTCGGCAACGGCTTCACGAACGCGCGGAACACGGGTCGAACCGCCGACCATGACCACGGCGTGCACATCTTCCAGCTCGATGCCGGAGTCGCGAACAGCGCGACGGCAAGCTTTCAGGCTGCGCGCGACCATCGGTTCGATCAGCGCATCGAAGGCCTCGCGCGTCAGCGGCGCTTTCCAGTCGCCATAGGCCACTTCAACACTGGCCGCGTCGGTCAGGGCTTCTTTGGCCGCGCAAGCGGTTTGCAGCAGATTGCGTTGTGCGCCCGGATCGAGATCGGCGGACAGGCCGGCGCTCTCGATGATCCAGCCGGCAATCGCGTGATCGAAGTCATCGCCGCCCAGCGCGCTGTCGCCGCCGGTGGCCAGAACTTCGAAAACACCGCCAGTCAGACGCAGAATCGAAATATCGAAGGTGCCGCCGCCCAGGTCATAAATCGCAACCAGGCCTTCAGCGTGTTGATCCAGACCGTACGCCACAGCGGCTGCGGTCGGCTCATTGAGCAGGCGCAGCACGTTCAGACCGGCGAGTTTCGCCGCATCCTTGGTGGCTTGACGCTGAGCATCATCGAAATACGCCGGAACGGTGATCACCGCACCCACCAGCTCACCACCCAAAGTCGCTTCAGCTCGCTGACGCAGGACCTTGAGGATATCGGCGGAGACTTCGACCGGGCTTTTCGGGCCTTGCACGGTGTCGATGAACGGCATGTGCGACTCGCCACCGACAAAGCGGTATGGCAGTTGCTCGCCCAATTGCTTGACGTCGGACAGACCACGACCCATCAAGCGCTTGACCGACAGCACAGTGTTCAAAGGATCGGAGGCGGCGGCCAGCTTGGCCGACTCGCCGACTTCGACGCGATCGGCGTGGTAGCGCACAGCGGACGGCAGGATGACCTGCCCGTTGGCGTCGGCCAGCGGCTCGGAAAGACCACTGCGCAACGCAGCGACCAGCGAATTGGTAGTGCCCAAGTCGATCCCCACAGCCAGACGACGCTGGTGCGGTTGAGGACTTTGGCCGGGTTCGGCGATCTGCAGTAGGGCCATCGTGATCAGGACTTATCTGTATATCAGGCGTGCGACCGGAGCGGCACTGGGTTAATCGTCGAGGCGCTCTTCTAACTGGCGCACTTCGTAGGTGAGCTTGTCGAGGAACTGCATGCGCCGCATCAGGCGTTCGGCCTGTTCGCGTTGCGCCGCATCATCCCAACAGGCTGCGAAGCTTTCATTGAGTTCTTCCTGGGCCACTTTCAAGCGCCGCTTAAACACCGCGACACCGTCGAGGTCGGCACTGTCCTGGAGGTCTTCGAGCTCTTCGCGCCATTGCATCTGCTGCAGAAGAAACTCGGGATCATGGACAGTGACTTCCATCGGCACTTCATGCCCGCTGATGGTCAGCAGGTAGCGTGCGCGCTGGGCCGGACTCTTGAGCGTCTGATAGGCGTCGTTGAGACGCGCAGACTGCTCGAGTGCCGACCGCTGCTCACGCTCGGAAGCGTCGGCAAAGCGATCAGGATGAACGCCGCGCGCCAACTCACGATAGCGCGTGGCCAACTGCTCGAGATCCAGACGGAAACCCGGTTGCAGCTCGAATAAAGCGAAATGACAAGGAATACCCACGACAAGCCTCAGATGTTGAAGCTTTCGCCGCAGCCACATTCACCGCGTACGTTGGGGTTGTTGAACTTGAAGCCTTCGTTCAACCCTTCCTTGACGAAATCGAGCTCGGTGCCGTCCAGGTAGGCGAGGCTTTTCGGGTCGATGATCACTTTTTCGCCGTGACTCTCGAACACCTGATCCTCTGCAACCACCTCGTCGACAAACTCCAGCACGTAGGCTAGGCCGGAACAGCCTGTGGTGCGAACCCCCAGACGAATCCCTTCACCTTTGCCGCGCCCGTCGAGGGAGCGCCGCACGTGTCGAGCAGCCGCTTCTGTCATGCTGATAGCCATCGGTGACTCCTTACTCGTCGCCAAATCCAGAAAGTCAGATCAAGCCTTTCTTCTGCTTGTAATCGCGAACAGCCGCTTTGATAGCGTCTTCAGCCAGTACCGAGCAGTGAATCTTCACTGGCGGCAGGGCCAGTTCTTCGGCCAGCTGAGTGTTCTTGATGGTTTCTGCTTCGTCCAGGGTCTTGCCCTTCATCCACTCGGTGGCGAGGGAGCTGGAAGCGATAGCCGAACCGCAGCCGTAGGTCTTGAACTTGGCATCTTCGATGATGCCAGCGTCGTTGACCTTGATTTGCAGACGCATCACGTCGCCGCACGCCGGAGCGCCGACCATGCCGGTGCCGACATCAGGATCTTCCGCGTTCATCTTGCCGACGTTGCGCGGGTTTTCGTAGTGGTCGATGACCTTTTCGCTGTAAGCCATGATTCTCAATCCTCACTCATCAGGGCCGCTCTTGAAGACCCTGCAACTGCGCTGCGTAAACCGCCGCGTCGCTACAGGATCTGTATCTGGCGGCTTCTATATTTAGTGTGCCGCCCACTCGATTTTCGAGATATCGACGCCGTCTTTGTACATGTCCCACAGCGGCGACAGAGCGCGCAGCTTGGTAACGGCCTCGCAGACTTTCTGCGCGGCGTAGTCGATTTCTTCTTCGGTGGTGAAACGGCCGAAGGTGAAGCGGATCGAGCTATGTGCCAGTTCGTCGTTGCGGCCCAGGGCGCGCAGTACGTACGAAGGCTCCAGCGACGCCGAGGTGCACGCCGAACCGGACGATACCGCGAGATCCTTGAGCGCCATGATCAGCGACTCGCCTTCAACGTAGTTGAAGCTCAGGTTCAGGTTGTGCGGAACGCGGGCGGTCAGGCTGCCGTTGACGTACAGCTCTTCGAGATGCTCGACCTGCTTGTAGAAACGGTCGCTCAACGCTTTGATACGGACGTTTTCGGCCGCCATGTCTTCTTTGGCCACACGGAACGCTTCGCCCATGCCGACGATCTGGTGAGTCGCCAGGGTGCCGGAACGCATGCCACGCTCGTGACCGCCGCCGTGCATGGTCGCTTCGATGCGCACACGCGGCTTGCGGCTGACGTACAACGCGCCGATGCCTTTAGGGCCGTAGGTTTTGTGAGCGGAGAACGACATCATGTCGACTTTCAGTTTCTGCAGGTCGATGTCGACCTTGCCAGTGGACTGAGCGGCGTCGACGTGGAACAGAACGCCCTTGGCGCGGAGCAGTTCGCCAATCGCAGCGATGTCGTTGACGGTGCCGATTTCGTTGTTCACGTGCATCACGGAGACCAGGATGGTGTCGTCGCGCAGTGCAGCTTCAATCATCGCCGGAGTGATCAGACCGTCTTCGGTCGGCTCAAGGTAGGTGACCTCAAAACCTTCACGCTCCAGTTGGCGCATGGTGTCGAGGACAGCCTTGTGCTCGATCTTGGAGGTGATCAGGTGCTTGCCCTTGGAGCCGTAGAAATGCGCCGCACCCTTGATTGCCAGGTTGTCGGATTCAGTGGCACCGGAGGTCCAGACGATTTCGCGCGGGTCGGCATTGACCAGATCGGCCACCTGACGACGGGCGTTTTCGACGGACTCTTCAGCCTTCCAGCCAAACACGTGGGAACGGGACGCCGGGTTACCGAAGTTTCCGTCGACCAACAGGCATTCACTCATTTTTTGCGCAACACGCGGATCAACCGGGGTGGTCGCAGAGTAATCAAGGTAAATCGGCAATTTCATGGACTATCTCCTAAATCAGGGCTGGCGTGCCGCTAGCTCTTTGGCTGTCATTCGACGGCGGACGCTTCAATCTTGTCCAGGCGTGGCGCCTTGCTGTTGCAACGGCGCTGGTCCTGACGCTGGGCTACTTCTTGCACCTCACGGCGAGTCACAAGATCAGCCAAGCTGATACCACTTAGAAATTCGTGAATCTGCAGGCTCAAATCGCACCACAGATGATGGGTCAGGCACGTGTCGCCGGAATGGCAATCGCCCTGGCCCTGGCATTTGGTGGCATCGACCGATTCGTTTACCGCATCGATCACCTGGGCGACCTGGATACCCTGCATGTCGCGGGACAACTGGTAGCCACCACCCGGGCCGCGAACACTGGAAACCAGGTTGCTGCGACGCAGCTTGGCGAACAGCTGTTCGAGGTAGGACAGGGAGATGCCTTGGCGCTCGGAGATATCGGCCAGGGACACGGGCCCGTGCTGCGCGTGCAACGCCAGGTCAAGCATGGCGGTCACGGCGTATCGGCCTTTTGTAGTCAGTCGCATGGACAGTTACCACGGAGTTCAGAATGGGGCGAGTATGCAATTCCCGAGTATTTAAGTCAACTTTAAGACCTAGTACTTTAGTCAGGATTACCCGCAAAAGAGCGCGCGAATGATAGCAGGGTCTGCGGCTTAATGGCACACCGGCTGGCGCAAGCCTGTGTAGGAGCTGCCGAAGGCTGCGATCTTTTGATCTTATGAAAGGCAAGATCAAAAGATCGCAGCCTTCGGCAGCTCCTACAGGGGAAGGTCAGCTGGCCTTGGACTCGTCTTTGCCTTTGACGCAGGCGAAGTCTTCTTCACGCAGTTCAGGCAGATCTTTCGCACAGTAATTGCTGCCAAGATCCTTCAGCGCACCACACATCCCTTCCAGCCGCCCGTCCACCGCTTGCAGGTGATCGAGCAACTGACCGATGGCGCGCGCCACTGGGTCAGGCATGTCTTCGCTGACACCATAGGCATCGAAACCGATCTTCTCGGCCATGGCCTTGCGCTTGGCGTCCTGCTCCTCATCGGACTTGACGATGATCCGCCCCGGAATACCGACAACAGTGGCGCCCGGCGGCACTTCTTTGGTCACGACGGCATTGGAACCGACTTTAGCACCGGCACCGACCGTGAACGGACCGAGCACCTTGGCGCCCGCACCCACGACCACACCATCTCCCAGCGTCGGGTGACGCTTGCCCTTGTTCCAGCTGGTACCACCCAGAGTCACGCCCTGATAGATGGTCACATCATCGCCAATCTCGGCGGTTTCGCCGATGACAATGCCCATGCCGTGGTCGATAAAGAAGCGTCGACCGACTTTGGCGCCCGGATGAATCTCGATCCCGGTCAGCCAGCGACCGAAGTTCGACACCAGCCGCGCCAGCCATTTCAGTTCATTGCGCCACAACATGCCAGCCAGTCGATGGATCCAGATCGCATGCATGCCGGGGTAGCAGGTCAGGACTTCAAAAGCGTTACGCGCCGCCGGGTCTCGATGGAATACGCTCTGGATATCTTCACGCAAACGCTCAAACATCATTTAGTCCTTCCGCTTAAGAAGCTCACCACGGGCCGCTTTCTGGGTTTCCGTGAGGATGCCACGCAAAATATTCATTTCCGCTCGGCTGACCGAGCTGCGTCCGTACAACCGGCGCAGGCGCGCCATCAAGTGTCGCGGTTTTTCCGGATCGAGGAATTCGATAGCGACCAGCGTCTGCTCCAGATGCTCATAAAAGCGCTCCAGCTCATCCATGGTCGCCAGCTCGGCGCTTTTCACCGAAGCCACTTCTTCTTTCTCGATCTTGCTCGGCTGCCCTTGGGCGGCCAGCCAGGCCATGCGCACTTCGTAGCTCAACACCTGCACCGCCGCGCCGAGGTTCAGCGAACTGAACTCAGGGTCGGAGGGGATGTGCACGTGAAAGTGACATCGCTGCAGCTCTTCATTGGTCAGGCCGGAATCCTCACGACCGAACACCAGAGCAATTTCGGCGCCCTGCCCGGCTTCCTCGACCACTTTGGTGCCGCATTCGCGCGGATCCAGCAGTGGCCAAGGAATACGGCGATCTCGGGCGCTGGTGCCAAGCACCAGATTGCAGCCGACCAAGGCATCTTCCAGGGTGGCGACGACTTGTGCGTTTTCCAGGATGTCACCGGCACCAGAGGCGCGAGCATCGGCCTCGTGGTGCGGAAACAGGCGCGGTTCGACCAGCACCAATCGCGACAGACCCATGTTTTTCATGGCGCGCGCGGCCCCGCCGATGTTGCCGGGGTGGCTGGTATTGACCAGGACGACACGAATGTTCTGCAGCAAGGGAGGCGCTCTCGGACACAGGAAAGGGGTGCAAATCTTACAGAACAGCCTACCGTTAAGCTATGAAAGCGAACAGCGTCCTTCACCTGAAGAAAAGTTCTGATAGAATGCGCGGCTTTCTTTAACAACCTTAGGTGACACATCCATGCAGCCCATGCTGAATATCGCGCTGCGCGCCGCCCGCAGCGCCAGTGAACTGATCTTCCGCTCCATCGAGCGCCTGGATACCATCAAGGTCGACGAAAAAGACGCCAAGGATTATGTATCCGAGGTCGATCGCGCCGCTGAACAGAAAATCATCGACGCGCTACGCAAGGCTTACCCGAACCACTCGATCCGCGGTGAAGAGACCGGCCTGCACGCCGGTACCGGCATCGAAGGCGAAGAGTACCTGTGGATCATCGATCCGCTGGACGGCACCACCAACTTCCTGCGTGGCATTCCTCACTTCGCTGTCAGCATCGCCTGCAAATACCGCGGTCGCCTGGAACACGCTGTTGTTCTGGATCCGGTTCGCCAGGAAGAATTCACCGCCAGCCGTGGTCGCGGCGCTCAACTGAACGGTCGCCGTCTGCGCGTCAGCGGTCGTACCAGCCTCGACGGCGCCCTGCTGGGTACCGGCTTCCCGTTCCGTGACGATCAAATGGACAACCTGGAAAACTACCTGGGCATGTTCCGCGCTCTGGTTGGCCAGACTGCCGGCATCCGCCGCGCCGGTTCGGCGAGCCTGGATCTGGCTTACGTGGCTGCCGGTCGTTTCGATGCGTTCTGGGAGTCGGGTCTGTCCGAGTGGGACATGGCTGCAGGCGCCCTGCTGATTCAAGAAGCTGGCGGCCTGGTGAGCGACTTCACCGGCGGTCACGACTTCCTTGAAAAAGGCCACATCGTTGCCGGCAACACCAAATGCTTCAAGGCAGTTCTGACGGCGATCCAGCCGCACCTGCCGGCTTCGCTGAAGCGCTAAGCTTTACGCGAAACGAAAAAAGCACCCTTCGGGGTGCTTTTTTTATGCTTGCATTCAGACCAACACAAATCCTTGTGGGAGCGAGCCTGCTCGCGAAAGCGGTGGATCAGGCTGCATAGATGTTGAATGCCAGACCGCATTCGCGAGCAAGCTCGCTTCCACAGGAGATCCGGGGTTAGCCGAAAATTCCGGGCACAAAAAAGCACCCCGCAGGGTGCTTCTTGTTAAAACAGTCGGTATTTACTGACCCGGCTCATTCTGCGACAGAATCAGCTTGCCTTCCTTGTCGACCGGAATCTGGTTGCCCGGATCGCGATCCATCCGCACTTTGCCTTCCTTGCCATCGAGCGAGTAACGCACGTCGTAACCGACGACCTTGTCGCTGATGTCATTGACCGTGTTGCAGCGGGTTTGCGTGGTGGTGTAGGTGTCACGCTCTTGCATGCCTTCCTGCACCTTGTTACCCGCATAACCGCCACCGACCGCACCGGCCACCGTGGCAATTTTCTTGCCGGTGCCGCCGCCAATCTGGTTACCCAGCAAACCACCTGCCAGTGCACCGACGACGGTGCCGGCAATCTGGTGTTGATCTTTTACCGGTGCCTGACGAGTCACTGTCACGTCCTTGCACACTTCACGTGGAGTCTTGATCTGTGTTTTAACCGGTTCAACGGCCAATACTTGCGCATACTCAGGGCCGCTTTTAACCAGGCTGTAGGTGGCAACAGCACCCCCGGCAGTCACACCGACAGCACCCAATACCGCACCAACCAGCAACGACTTGTTCACATGAACCTCCTGACCATCACATGCGGGACGCGCCCGCGCTTCTCCCAGCCTTGGAGCATAAAAAAAGGCGCGAGTTCAACTCGCGCCTTTCTTGGGCTGACAGCCGGGAAAACGATGGCCGTTATGGACGGTCGTCGACTTCCTTCTCGGTGTTGGCCGGAGGAATCAGATCCTCGGTGCTCAGGTTCAGCCAGATCAGCACCACGTTAGCGATGTAGATCGACGAGTAAGTACCCGCCAGAACACCGATGAACAGGGCAATCGAGAAGCCGAACAGGTTGTCGCCACCGAAGAACAGCAGTGCCGCGATCGCCAACAGGGTGGAGATCGACGTCGCCATGGTCCGCAGCAGGGTCTGGGTGGTCGAGATGTTGATGTTCTCGATCAGCGAAGCCTTGCGCAGCACACGGAAGTTCTCACGAACCCGGTCGAATACCACGATGGTGTCGTTCAGCGAGTAACCGATGATCGCCAATACCGCCGCCAGCACCGTCAGGTCGAAAGTGATCTGGAAGAACGACAGGATACCAACGGTCACGATCACGTCGTGAATCAGCGAAACGATGGCGCCGACCGCGAATTTCCACTGAAAGCGGAAAGCCAGGTAGATCAGGATGCCACCGAGCGCCAGCAGCATGCCGAGGCCGCCCTGGTCGCGCAGTTCTTCACCGACCTGCGGGCCGACGAACTCGACACGCTTGACCGTTGCCGGGTTGTCGCCGCCGAGCTTCTGCAGTGCTTCCGCGACCTGATGACCCAACTGCGGGTCTTCACCCGGCATGCGCACCAGCAGATCGGTGGTTGCACCGAAGCTTTGCACGATGGCTTCGTGGTAACCCGAAGTCACCAGTTCCTCACGCACCTTGGTGACATCTGCTGGACGCTCGTAGGTCAGCTCAATGAGCGTACCGCCGGTGAAGTCCAGACCCCAGTTCATGCCCTTGGTAGCGACACTGAACAAGGCCAGCAAGGTGAGGAATACTGTGACGCCGAACGCGAAGTTGCGAACGCCCATGAAGTTGATTGTACGTAACATGGCAGCCCCTTAAATCCACAACTTCTTGAAGTCACGTCCGCCAAAGATCAGGTTGACCATTGCGCGGGTCACCATGATGGCCGTGAACATCGAGGTAAAGATCCCGAGGGACATGGTCACTGCGAAACCTTTGACCGGACCTGTGCCCATGGCAAAGAGAATCCCGCCGACCAACAGAGTGGTCAGGTTGGCGTCGAGAATCGCGGTGAATGCCCGGCCGAAGCCTTCGTTGATTGCACGCTGCACGGTCATGCCGGCGGCGATCTCTTCACGGATCCGCGAGAAGATCAGCACGTTGGCGTCGACCGCCATACCCATGGTCAGCACGATACCGGCGATACCTGGCAGGGTCAGCGTTGCACCCAGCAGCGACATCAGGGCCAGCAGCAGCACCATGTTCACCGCCAGCGCGACGGTGGCGATGATGCCGAAGAAGCGGTAGATGGCGATGATGAACAACGACACGAACAGCATGCCCCACAGCGAGGCATCGATACCTTTGGTGATGTTGTCAGCACCCAGGCTCGGGCCGATGGTGCGCTCTTCAGCGAAGTACATCGGTGCGGCCAGACCACCGGCACGCAGCAGCAGCGCCAGTTCGGACGATTCGCCCTGACCGTTCAGGCCAGTAATGCGGAACTGAGCACCCAGCGGCGACTGAATGGTCGCCAGGCTGATGATCTTCTTCTCTTCTTTGAACGTTTGAACGGCAACGTCTTTCTCAACGCCATCGACCACTTGCTTTGTGTAAGTGGTGATCGGACGCTGCTCGATGAAGATCACCGCCATGCTGCGACCAACGTTCGAACGAGTAGCGCGGCTCATCAGCTCACCACCGTGACCATCCAGACGGATGTTCACTTCAGGCGTGCCGTGCTCGCCGAAACCGGCCTTGGCGTCGGTAACCTGGTCACCAGTGATGATCAGACCACGTTCGATCTGTGCTGGCGGCCGCTTGCCTTCACGGAACTCGAAGGTTTCGGAAGTGGCTTTCGAAGCACCCGGCTCGGCAGCCAGACGGAACTCAAGGTTGGCCGTCTTGCCGAGAATACGCTTGGCTTCGGCAGTGTCCTGCACGCCCGGCAGCTCAACCACGATGCGGTTGGCGCCCTGACGCTGAACGATCGGTTCGGCAACACCCAGCTCGTTGACGCGGTTACGTACCGTGGTCAAGTTCTGCTTGATGGAGTATTCACGGATTTCCGCCAGCTTGGCCGGGGTCATCGCCAGACGCAGCACCGGTTGACCGTTGAGGTCGGCCGGAACAATGTCGAAATCGTTGAAGTTCTTGCGGATCAGTGCACGGGCCTGTTCGCGGGAGTCTTCATCGCTGAAGCCCAACTGAATGGCACCGCCCAGTTGCGGCAGACTGCGATAGCGCAGCTTCTCTTTACGCAGCAGGCTCTTGACGTCGCCTTCGTAGACTTTCAGGCGTGCATCGAGGGCTTTGTCCATGTCCACTTCCAGCAGGAAGTGCACACCACCGGACAAGTCCAGACCCAGCTTCATCGGGTGCGCGCCCAGATTGCGCAGCCATTGCGGGGTGGTCTGTGCCAGGTTCAGCGCGACGACGTAGTCATCACCCAACGCCTTGCGCACAACGTCTTTGGCCGGCAGCTGATCTTCAGCCTTGCTCAGACGGATCAGACCGCCCTTGCCGTTGGCGGCCAGCGTGGCTGCCTTGACGTTGATCCCGGACTCTTTGAGCGCGGTGCTTACGCGATCCAGATCGGCCTGATTGACCTGCAGGGCCGTGCTGGCGCCGCTGATCTGAATGGCCGGGTCATCGGGGTATAGATTCGGAGCGGAATAAATCAGACCGATCGCCAGCACCGCCAGGATCAGAATGTATTTCCACAGAGGATATTTGTTCAGCATCACGCCGCCCGTTATGAACGCGGGGCGCCTTGCGCGCCCCGTCGATTGAGTAGAAGTTGTTGCTTCAGATCGCTTTCAGCGTGCCTTTTGGCAGCGTGGCGGCGATGGCGCCTTTCTGGAACTTCATTTCCACGGTGTCGGAAACTTCCAGAACCACGAAGTCGTCGGCCACTTTGGTGATCTTGCCGGCGATGCCGCCAGTGGTCACAACTTCGTCACCTTTCGCAAGGCTGCTCAGCAGGTTCTTCTGCTCTTTGGCGCGCTTGGCCTGTGGACGCCAGATCATCAGGTAGAAGATGACCAGGAAGCCGACCAGGAAAATCCACTCGAAACCGCCGCCCATTGGGCCGGCAGCAGCCGGTGCAGCTGCGTCAGCCATGGCGTTAGAGATAAAAAAGCTCATTTAGCACTCCAGTTGCAAATGTTGAATCTTGGGGTCAGAAAACTCAGTCCAAAGGCGGAACGGGGAGCCCGCGTTTGGCGTAGAAGGCATCGACAAAGGCGGCCAATGTACCCTGTTGAATAGCCTCGCGCAAACCAGCCATCAGCACCTGATAATGGCGCAAGTTATGGATGGTATTGAGCATGCTTCCCAGCATTTCGCCGCACTTGTCCAGGTGATGCAGATAAGCGCGGGAGAAGTTCTGGCAGGTATAGCAATCGCAGGTCGGATCCAGCGGCGATTCATCATGGCGATGGAACGCGTTACGGATCTTCAGCACGCCGGTATCAATGAACAGATGCCCATTGCGGGCATTACGGGTTGGCATCACGCAATCGAACATGTCCACACCGCGGCGCACACCCTCAACCAGATCTTCCGGTTTGCCAACGCCCATAAGGTAACGAGGTTTGTCAGCCGGCATCATGCCCGGCAGATAATCCAATACTTTGATCATCTCGTGCTTCGGCTCGCCCACCGACAAACCGCCGATAGCGAGGCCATCGAAGCCGATCTTGTCGAGGCCTTCGAGCGAACGCATGCGCAGATCCTGGTGCATGCCACCCTGAACGATGCCGAACAGCGCCGCAGTGTTGTCACCGTGGGCATTTTTCGAGCGCTGAGCCCAGCGCAGCGACAACTCCATCGATACGCGCGCGACGTCTTCGTCAGCCGGGTACGGCGTGCATTCGTCGAAGATCATCACGATGTCGGAGCCGAGATCGCGCTGCACCTGCATCGATTCTTCCGGGCCCATGAACACTTTGGCGCCGTCGACCGGAGAGGCGAAGGTCACGCCCTCCTCCTTGATCTTGCGCATCGCGCCAAGGCTGAACACCTGGAAACCACCGGAGTCGGTGAGGATCGGGCCTTTCCACTGCATGAAATCGTGCAGGTCGCCGTGTTCCTTGATCACTTGAGTACCAGGACGCAGCCACAGGTGGAAGGTGTTGCCGAGAATGATTTCTGCGCCGGTGGCAACGATGTCACGCGGCAACATGCCCTTGACCGTGCCGTAAGTGCCCACCGGCATGAACGCCGGGGTCTCGACGGTGCCACGCGGGAAGGTCAGGCGACCACGCCGGGCCTTGCCATCGGTGGCCAGAAGTTCAAAGGACATGCGACATTCGCGACTCATTCTGTTTCCTCTGGGCCGGTTTCTTTAGGGGCAGTAGGTGCGGGATTACGGGTGATGAACATCGCATCACCGTAGCTGAAAAAGCGGTAACCGTTGTCGACGGCGGCCTTGTAGGCAGCCATGGTCTCGGGATAACCGGCAAATGCCGAAACCAGCATCAACAGCGTCGATTCCGGCAAATGGAAATTGGTCACCAGGGCGTCGACCACGTGGAACGGCCGGCCCGGGAAGATAAAGATATCGGTGTCGCCACTGAACGGTTTGAGCACGCCATCGCGCGCGGCACTTTCCAACGAACGCACGCTGGTGGTGCCGACGGCAATCACCCGACCACCGCGCGCACGGCACGCCGCGACCGCATCGACCACATCCTGGCCGACTTCCAGCCATTCGGTGTGCATGTGGTGATCTTCAAGCTTCTCGACGCGCACTGGCTGGAACGTCCCCGCGCCCACGTGCAACGTAACGAAAGTGGTCTCGACGCCCTTGGCCGCAATTGCTTCCATCAGCGACTGATCGAAATGCAGCCCCGCCGTCGGCGCCGCCACCGCTCCGAGTTTCTCGGCGTACACGGTCTGATAACGCTCGCGATCCGAGCCTTCGTCCGGGCGGTCTATATAAGGAGGCAACGGCATGTGCCCGACGCGATCGAGCAACGGCAACACTTCTTCAGCGAAGCCGAGCTCGAACAACGCATCGTGACGCGCGAGCATTTCTGCCTCGCCACCGCCGTCGATAAGAATCTTCGAACCCGGCTTCGGCGACTTGCTGGAACGCACATGGGCCAGCACGCGGTGCGTATCGAGCACCCGCTCAACGAGGATTTCCAGCTTGCCGCCCGAGGCTTTCTGCCCGAACAGCCGCGCCGGAATCACCCGGGTATTGTTGAACACCATCAAATCGCCCGGGCGCAAATGCTCAAGCAAATCAGTAAATTGACGGTGTGCGAGGGCGCCGCTCGGCCCGTCAAGGGTCAGCAGGCGACTACCGCGACGCTCGGCCAAAGGGTGGCGGGCGATCAGCGAATCAGGGAGCTCGAAAGTAAAGTCAGCAACGCGCATGATGGGGTTCGTCTAGCAGGGCCGGAAAGTCTAGCGGAAATATCGAAAATTCTCTATGTACCTGATTGACCAACGGTAATCTCATCTCTATACTTCGCCGCCATTGAGCCCTGATGGCGGAATTGGTAGACGCGGCGGATTCAAAATCCGTTTTCGAAAGGAGTGGGAGTTCGAGTCTCCCTCGGGGCACCAAGACAATGAAGAAAGGCCTTGATTATCAAGGCCTTTTTTTATGCGTGGCGTAAAAGTGGCGTAACGGCGTTGATTACGCCATGCGGTGGGCGTGCTGCCCCGGGCGCCGGG
>NZ_VCNJ01000029.1 GCF_005938625.1 Pseudomonas fluorescens | reverse complement strand
GCCAGTGACGGACATGTACGCGGGGGTTGCCATGGAATGCTCTCCTTGCTCAAAAGACACAAGCGACAGGCACCATTGCCTGTCCGTGCGAGCTTGGAAATATCAACTTTCATGCCAGCAATTACATTGCCATTATTCATCAACAACTTGTGTAAACAACTTCAACAGAAGTAGCTATTGCAGCCGGGAAGAGCCGCCGTAAGTGCGCAACTTTTTGCGCAGTACTGCGCAAAAAGTTGCGCACTTGGCTGCACGCCTTTAACGGCGTGGCCTGCAGCGTTTTTTACGGATGTTTTTTAAAAACAACTGCGCAACTTCTTGCGCAGTTGCTAAAAAGCGCTTTTATCTTCAATCGACGAAAAATCTCCAGACAACCTTACTCTCGTTGACGTTGCATCAACGCAGTTTTGCTGAATAGGCAAAACATCGCGTGTAAAGAAAAGCCAGGCAACTGCCTGGCTTTTCTGATCAGCGGCAATAATCCAATCAGTCCGAAGAGGCCGTCACATTTGCCCGCGCCGAATGCAGCTTTTTATAGCTCTCGATCAACCGCAAATGCCGATCCAGCCCTTCCAGCTTCATACTGGTCGGCGTCAGGCCATAGAAGCGCACACTGCCATTGACCGAGCCAATCGCCGCATCCATACGCTCTTCACCGAACATCCGGCGGAAGTTGGCTTCGTAGTCTTCCAGCTCGAGGTCTTCATCGAGTTCCATCTCCAGCACCACGTTGACCGCTTGATAGAACAAGCCACGTTCGACGGTGTTGTCGTTGTACTGCAGGAAGGCTTCAACCAGATCCTTGGCCTGCTCGTACTTCTGCAGAGCGAGACAGATCAGCAGACGCAGTTCCAGAATGGTCAGCTTGCCCCACGGCGTGTTGTCGTCGAACTCGACGCCGATCAGCGTGGTGATCTCGGTGTAATCGTCCTGTTCGCTGTTTTCCAGGCCTTGGGCGAGGTTACGCAGGCCGACTTTGCTCAGGTTGTGCAGGTTGAGGATGTCGGCGCGGAATTGCAGGGCTTTGTTGGTGTTGTCCCAGATCAGGTCTTCGACCGGGTAGATCTCCGAGTAATCCGGCACCAGAATCCGGCAGGCCTTGGCACCGATGTGCTCGTAGACCGCCATGTAGACTTCCTTGCCCATGTCTTCAAGGATGCCAAACAGCGTCGCGGCTTCTTCGGCGTTGGAGTTTTCGCCTTGGCCGGAGAAGTCCCACTCGACGAATTCGAAGTCCGGTTTGGCACTGAAGAAGCGCCACGACACCACGCCGCTGGAGTCGATGAAGTGTTCGACGAAGTTGTTCGGCTCGGTAACCGCCTGACCGGAGAAGGTCGGCTGCGGCAAGTCGTTCAAACCTTCAAAGCTGCGCCCCTGCAGCAATTCGGTGAGGCTGCGTTCCAGTGCCACTTCCAGGCTCGGGTGTGCGCCGAACGAGGCGAACACGCCGCCAGTGCGCGGATTCATCAGGGTCACGCACATCACCGGGAATTCACCGCCCAGCGACGCGTCCTTGACCAGCACCGGGAAGCCCTGTTCTTCCAGGCCTTTGATGCCGGCGAGGATGCTCGGGTACTTCTCCAGCACTGCTTGCGGTACGTCCGGCAGGGCCATTTCGCCTTCGAGGATCTCGCGTTTGACCGCGCGTTCGAAGATTTCCGACAGGCACTGCACCTGCGCTTCGGCGAGCGTGTTGCCGGCGCTCATGCCGTTGCTGAGGTAGAGGTTTTCGATCAGGTTGGACGGGAAGTACACCACTTCATTGTCCGACTGACGCACAAACGGCAGCGAGCAAATGCCGCGCTGGGTGTTGCCGGAGTTGGTGTCGAACAGGTTCGAGCCGCGCAACTCGCCGTCACGGTCGTAAATCTTGCGGGTGTAGTCGTCGAGAATCTCGCTTGGCAGCTCGTCTTTCGGCCCCGGCTTGAACCATTGCTCGTCCGGGTAATGCACGAACTCGGCATTGGCAATTTCCTCGCCCCAGAACTGGTCGTTGTAGAAGAAGTTGCAGTTCAGGCGCTCGATAAACTCGCCCAATGCCGAAGCCAGCGCGCCTTCCTTGGTCGCGCCCTTGCCGTTGGTGAAGCACATTGGCGAATGGGCGTCGCGGATGTGCAGCGACCAGACGTTGGGCACGATGTTGCGCCACGAGGCGATTTCAATCTTCATGCCCAAGTCGGCCAAAATCCCCGACATATTGGCGATGGTCTGCTCCAGCGGCAGGTCCTTGCCGGCGATGAAGGTGCCTGCGTCCGATCCGGCCACCGGCATCAACAGCGCCTGGGCATCGGCGTCGAGATTGTCGACTTCTTCGATGATGAATTCCGGGCCGGTCTGCACGACCTTCTTCACTGTGCAGCGGTCGATGGAACGCAAGATGCCCAAACGATCTTTCTCGGAAATGTCCGCCGGCAACTCGACCTGGATCTTGAAGATCTGGTTATAGCGGTTTTCCGGGTCGACGATGTTGTTCTGCGACAGGCGAATGTTTTCAGTCGGGATGTTGCGCGTGTCGCAGTACAACTTCACAAAGTAAGCCGCACACAACGCCGACGACGCCAGAAAGTAGTCGAACGGCCCCGGTGCCGAACCATCGCCCTTGTAGCGGATGGGCTGATCGGCGATCACCGTGAAGTCGTCGAACTTGGCTTCAAGTCGAAGGTTGTCGAGAAAGTTGACCTTGATTTCCATGCGGGATTACCAGAATACGGCTAAACGAATGGCGGCCATTATCCGGTTTTTGCGCGGGAAGTCTTGCCCTTTCGGGATTGGCCGCTGATCGGCGTCCTGCACTTGGGGAGGCAATTCACCCGGGGTTCACTACGCTTTAAATGCAGTTGCGTAGAAGAATCTGAACATTGCGACCGCGCCGTGGTTCTAGATTCAGAAGACAGCGGATCAAGGACGAGCACATGGACATTTCCAGCTATGCAGCCCCGCTTCCACCGCACCAGAACGCCGTTACCCGCCGCCTGGCCATTGCGGTCGGTGCGCTGTTTGTCAGCGGCGTGATTGCGGCGACGGTGGCTTTGCTGGGTATCGCCGAGCGCCTGGACAGCGAGGAGATCAACAAAACCCGCTTTTACTCGGCTCGCGCGCTGGAAAACCGCATCACTGCCTCGAAAAACTACATCACCAGCTACGCCTACTGGACCACGGCCTACGAGCATTTGAGCGGTCAGATCGACACCGACTGGGCCTACACCGAGCAGAACCTGGGCAAGACCCTGTTCACCAATGACGGTTATGACGGCGTGTTTGTGCTGAGCCGCGAAGGCACCCGCTACGCGGTGGTGCGCGGGCAAATGCTCGATGCCGAGCTTTCCGCGTTCGTTCAGGTGAGCGCCACGCAATTGCTGGATCAAGTGCTGGGCCAAAGTGACCTGACGAAGCCGGTCAGTCGCTATTCACTGTTCGAAGGCTGGCCGGCGCTGGTGTCGGCGGCGGCGATCATTCCCAACGATGAGCGGCCCCTCGGCGATCCACAGACCTCATCGGTGCTGGTGTTCGTCGACAAACTCACGCCGACCAAGTTGCGCTTGATCGGCAGTGGCTACGGTTTGAACAACCTGACCCTGGCACTGGACGCCACGATCGATCCGCAACGACCACGAGTGCCGCTGGACAGTACCGGTTACAGCTTGATCGCCGACCTGGAGCGGCCCGGGCAACATCTGTTGTGGTCACTGCTGCCACCACTTGGCGCGACAATGCTGGTGTTGATGCTGCTGACCGCCTACTTCTTTCGGCACGCCTTGCGCTCATCGCAATACGTCGACCAGAGTTTTGCCGTCATGCAAACCTCCAATCAGGCGCTGGAACACGCCAATCGCGAGCTGGAGGCCAGCGAAGAACGCTTTCGCGCCGTGGCCGAAGCCGCGTCCGACTGGATTTGGGAAGTCGACCGCCACCTGGCGCTGACGTACCTGTCGGCGCGCTTCAGCGAAGTGACCGGTTACCCGCAAACCTTGTGGCTGGGGCAAGACATCGGCCACCTGTTGAGTTGCGACACCACGCCGCTGGAACTGTGGCTGAGAAAACTGACCGAAGAAAACAGCGCCAGTGACTTGCGTTGCACCTACCGTGACCACTCCGGACAGCAGCGCCACTGTCGGCTGTCCGCCCGGCCGATCTTCGACAAGCACACAGTCAACGGCTATCGCGGCACCGCCAGCGACATCACCGACGAAGTCGCCGCCCATGCGCAGATCCAGCATCTGTCGATGCACGATGCCCTGACCGGCCTGCCCAACCGCAACAAACTCGCGCGTTATCTGGATGAAGCGCTGCTGCTCAAGGAGCACGCGCCGCCGCTGTCGCTGCTGATGATCGACCTCGACAACTTCAAACCGATCAACGATTCACTCGGCCACCCGGCCGGTGACGCCGTGCTGCAGGAAGTCGCCGTGCGCCTGCGAGAGTGCACCCGCGAACACGACATCGTCGCGCGACTGGGCGGCGACGAATTCATCGTGGTGCTCAACGGCATGGACAGTCAGCACGAAATCGACAAGTTCTGCACCCGCCTGATCGGCAGCCTGCATCAACCGATAGTTTTCGAACAGCACCCGCTGCATATCGGCGCCAGCATCGGCATCGCACTCAGCCGACGCCACGGCTATGTGCCCAGCGATTTGATCCGTTATGCCGACATCGCTCTGTATCAGGCCAAATCCGAGGGCAAGAACACCTGGTGTTATTTCGAAGCGCACATGAGCGATCAGATCCAGACACGCCGGCAAATGGAAGATGACTTGCGTCACGCGCTGACGCACAACGAATTCATCCTGCACTATCAGCCGCGCTACAAGGTCGATGGCAAACACATCGTTTCGGTCGAAGCGCTGGTGCGCTGGCAGCATCCCACCAAAGGCCTGCTCGGCCCGGACCTATTCATTCCATTGGCGGAGCAGACTGACCTGATCGTCCCGCTGGGGCGCTGGGTGTTGCGCGAAGCCTGCGAAACCGCATTGGGCTGGCCGGAGGACATTCTGCTGTCGGTCAACCTGTCGCCCGCGCAGTTTGCCGTCAGTGATGTGGTCGAAGATGTTCGCGAGGTGCTGGTGCAAACCCGTTTCCCGGCCAGTCGCCTGGAACTGGAGATCACCGAAAACGTGATGCTCAACGACACCGACGGCGCGCTGACCACCATGAATGCCCTGAAGGAACTCGGCGTGCGCCTGAACATGGACGACTTCGGCACCGGCTACTCATCGCTCGGCTATCTGCGCGCCTACCCGTTCGACGGGATCAAGATCGACAAGCGTTTCATCGCCTCAATCAGCAGCGGCACCAATGATCGCGCGGTGGTGCAAGCGATCATCGGCCTGGGCAAAGCCATGGGCCTGACGGTGACGGCCGAAGGGGTCGAGACCGAGGAGCAACTGGATATTCTCGGAGTCGATCAATGCAATGAGGTACAGGGTTACTTCATGAGTCGGCCGATCGACAAAGCAGCCTTTGCGCGGTTGCTGCAAGATTCCAGAGGCACGCAACTGCAAGTCCGGAAGGGTCGTGTGACCTGAACATGCTCAACCGTGTGTTCGCCCCGAGTCACCGGAGAACACATTGCCCGCATCGCGAACCAACTGCCGCCACTCGGCGCTGGTGATCAGCCCCTGCTCCTCCATTTCATCGGCGGCCTTGAGCAGTTCGTCGTACTGTTGTTCAGGGTCCAGACGCATCTGCGCTTGCGTCGCCAGTTTTCGCCATGCCGCCAGTTTTTCTTGTTTGCGCTGATCGAACATCGGGGATGATCTCGTTTTGGACTTCCTCCATAGAAAGACATGAGACCCCAGTGGTTCAGCGTAATCGACGGATGGACTGCTCACTTCTAAAGGGTAGTACTGATCAGCAATGCAGGAAACTCCACCAAACCCTGTGGGAGCGAGCCTGCTCGCGAAAGCGGATTGTCTGCACCGAAAATATTGGCTGACCCACCGCTATCGCTGGCAGGCAAGCTCCCACAGAGATCGGTGCTGGTCAGAAACAGTGGAGCGCTGGTGATCATTGTGGGAGCTGGCTTGCCAGCGATAGCGGTGGGTCAGTCATACAGAGGCTGACCGGGCTGGCCTTATCGCTGGCAAGCCAGCTCCCACAGGGTTTGCGCTGATCAGCAATGATGGATACACCACCGAACCCTGTAGGAGTGAGCCTGCTCGCGATAGCGAATTGTCTGTGGCGGATGTGTTGGCTGACACACCGCTATCGCGAGCAGGCTCACTCCTACAGGGATTGGGGCGGTTTTTCAGAACTTCTCGGCCACGCGCCGGTATGGATAATCCGGATCCCGGTACTTGCCCGGTTTCTGCCGTTTGGGCAACTCGACCTTGTCGCGCTTCACATCCTCATACGGAATGCGGCTGAGCACATCGGTGATGATGTTCAGGCGTGCGCGGCGCTTGTCGTTGGAGTCGGCCACCAGCCATGGCGCGTGTTCAGTGTCGGAATGTTTGAACATTTCATCCCGCGCCCGTGAGTAGTCGTACCAGCGGCTATAGGACTTCAGGTCCATGGGTGTCAGTTTCCAGGTCTTGCGCCCGTCGTTGATTCGCGCCTCAAGCCGGCGGGTCTGCTCTTCGGGGCTGACTTCCAGCCAGTACTTGAGCAGGATCACCCCGGACTGGACGATGGCGTGTTCGACCCAGGGAATCGATTTGAGAAATTTGTCGGCCTGATCGTCGGTGCAGAAACCCATCACTCGCTCGACCCCGGCGCGGTTGTACCAGCTGCGATCGAAGATCACCACTTCGCCTGCCGCCGGCAGATACGGCAGATAGCGCTGCACATGCATCTGGCTTTTCTCGCGATCGGTCGGCGCCGGCAGCGCCACCACGCGGAAGACTCGCGGGCTGACGCGCTCGGTCAGCGCCTTGATGGTCCCGCCCTTGCCCGCGCCATCACGTCCCTCGAAAACGATGCAGACCTTGACGCCCTTGGCAATCACCCATTCCTGCAACTTGACCAGTTCGACGTGCAGTTTGCGCAACTGCTCGAGGTAATCCTTGTTTTTCAGCTTCGGACTTTCAGGCGCCGTGGCGGCCTTCTTTTTGCCTTTTGCCTTTTGCCATGACCTTGGCCTCTCTCCAATAAATGCAGAAACAGAGTGTTGATTGACGGGACAAACCAGACACGTGAGGTTAGTTCATGCCGTGCTGTTTGCCATTGCCGGGCAAAAAGCCAAATTGCCATGTGTTTCGTTCGTTCTTTGTTACGTCGCACTGTTCATTGCCCGTTCTTGCCTGCCTGGAGTTTTTCGATGCCCGCGTCCAAATCCCTGCCCACTGCCCTGCTCGGCCTGGCCCTCGCCTGCCCGGCGATGGCCGAGACTCAAGGTCTGGAATTGGGGCAAGTGCTGATTTCGGCAGATGAGCAACGGGGTTCAGACGCCAGTGTTGAAGAAGCCAAGGCCCGCCTGGAACAAGTGCCCGGAGGCACCAACGTGGTCGACATGCGTCAGCCGTTGCAGGGCCGCGTGGCGAGCAATCAGGATGTGCTGGCTTATCAGCCCGGGGTTTATGCGCAGTCGGCGGGCAACGAAGGCGTGAAAATCTCGGTGCGTGGCTCGGGCATCAACCGCGCGCCGGGCGCCCATGCGTCGGGGCTGTACACGATGCTCGACGGTCTGCCACTGACCGGCCCGGGCGGCACGCCGTATGAATTGCTTGAACCGCTATGGGTCGATCACGTTGAAGTGCTGCGCGGCGCCAACGGTTTTGATCGCGGTTCGCTGGCACTGGGCGGCGCCATCGATTACGTCAGCCACACCGGCTACACCGCGCCGAAACTGCAAGTGCGCTACGCCACCGGCAGCCACGGCTATCAGCAGCGTCAGGTCAGCTCCGGGCAAGTGCTCGGCGACTTCGATTACTACGTGTCGCTCACCGATTCCAACGCCGACGGCTATCAGGATCACACTGCCAGCGAGAGCAAAGGCGTAATCGCCAATTTCGGCTATCGCTTCAACCCGAACCTGGAAACCCGCTTCTATATCCGTTACCGCGAGACCGACAATGACCTCGCCGGCCGCGTGACCAAGCACTCCATCGAGCATTCGCCCCGGGCGGCCAATCCGTCCTATGTGGCACGCGACGACAGCCGCAAACAGCCGGGCAGCACCTTCATCGGCAACAAGACCACTTATTACATCGACGACGATTCGAGCATCCAGACCGGCCTCGTTTATCACGACTACCCGATGGACCTGCGCGAAGGCCCTAACCGTTTGAAGGTCGCCTATACCGACGTCAGCGGCACCTTCGACTACAAGCGCCGCGACACGATTTTCGGTATGGAAAGCCGCAGCAACGTCGGCCTGCGCGTGACCAAACACCTGCCCAACGACGGCGCCAGCGAGTTCGTGCGCATCCCGACCGCGCCCAACACCGCCAGCTACGTGCCCGGCACGCGCATGCGCAACTTCACCTATCAGGGTTCCGACACCGTCCTGCACTTTGGCAACGACCTGGAAATTGCCGACGACCTGTGGCTGACCACCGGCCTCGCCGCCATCTACACCCGCCGCGAAAGCGCTGTGACCTACCCGCAAAGCGGCGGCAAAACCAGCATGAACGACTGGGACTACGCGCCGCGCCTCGGCCTGCGCTACCAGATCACCCCGGACCTGCAAGTGTTCGGCAACCTCAGCCGCTCGGTTGAGGCGCCGCATCCGTGGTCGCTGATCTACAGCTCCAACGTGCGCTTTCCGACCGGCAGTGGCGCAGCGACCGGCACGCAGAAAGACCCGATCAAACTGCAAAACCAGACCGCGACTACGCTGGAGCTGGGTGGTCGTGGCGACAGCGCCGTCGGCGAGTGGAGTCTGGCGTGGTACTACGCGCAAGTACGGCATGAATTGTTGTCGGTGTTGCCGGATGCCAACGCCGTCACCCCGTACGAACTCAACGCCAGCCCGACCGTGCACCAAGGCGTTGAGGCGAGCCTGAACAGCAAACTCTGGTCGGCGGCCGATGGCCGTCTGTTGAGTTTGCGTCAGGCGTATACCTTCAGCGACTTCCACTATCGCGATGATGATCGTTTTGGTGACAACCGCCTGCCCGGTCTGCCAATGCATTACTACCAGGGTGAGTTGCGTTACGACTGGCCGCAGGGTTTCTTCGCGGCAGTGAACACGCAATTGGTGTCCAAGGTGGCCGTGGATTACGCCAACAGCTATTACGCCGATCCTTACGCACTGTTCGGCGCGACGCTGGGTTACAACGCGCCGAAAGGTGACTGGCAGGGTTGGGTGGATATGCGCAATTTGACCAACAAGCACTACGCGGCGACGGTTACACCGGGGTATGACGACAAAGGGCTGGATGCCGCGCGGTCTACGCCGGGTGAAGGGATGGGGGTTTATGTTGGGGTTTCGTGGAGTTTGTTGTGAGTGGCATCCCATCCATACTCTCGAAAAAACGCTCAATATTTTAGGGCGTTATTATCTGCTGGAGCCTCTCCAGGCTTTCATCGCTAATAATGGTCGCGGCATAACAGACAAAGTCTACCGTTGCAGTTTTGCTGCCTTCTCCCGCGATGACAAACTCAATGACTGCCTGGCAGGGAGTGCTGGCAGCACGGCTCACCCAGTTATTTTCCGCTGCCTGATCTTCAAACTGTACAGTTGTATTAAGTCGTGATGGCTCTGATGACAGAATCTGCGACTTGCCTTTCTCAACCAGCAAGCCGTCACCCTTAATCCTGACTTGATTCTTGATATCCAGGTCGGACACCAGGCTCACTTTCCTGATAGCGGCATCAACGCCCCCACTGTTAGTAATCAATAGTGAAATGTGAGAGGGCGTACTGGAGATCACAGCCCCCTCAAGCGACACTTCTCGACCTTTCCAGGAGTCATAAGTAAAACTTGCTCCCGCCGCGACGATACCGACTGCCGCCAACGCTTCAGAAAAAACAGTGATCACCACTCTATTCTTCAACGTCCACTGCAAAAATCTGCGCCACCCCGCGCACATCCGGGATTTCGTATTTACAACGGCCAAGTAGCTGTGCCTGCACAAAGAGACGAATTGCATCTGACACCTATCAATCAGTCACTAAAGTGCTCAACCTTGAAGTGCTTCCATCTAACCTCATCGAAGTAATTTGGGTCATCCAGAAATCGTTCAATCATGCCAATATCCAATGGCATGAAGTCCTCCACCAAAACAAACCAGAGCGCATGCCTTGCCTCCTGAATAAACATCCGTTGCTCGGGGTTCTTGCGTAACAAGCGCGCAATAAGCCTGGATAAAATCGGCGCCTGCTTTCCCGCATGTTTAGAAACTTCAAGCAGCCCGGATTCAATCACCTGTTCAATTTCGTTCTGCGCCGCGGAATACTCTCCGATATTGCGAAATGAAAACAGATCCTTGCCTGTCACCAATTTATACAACAGCAAGCCCATGGCCCACGAATCATACTTATTGTATTCAGCCCCGGAATTATCCCAATCAATAAAGGTTTCTGGCGGCAAATTGTAAAAAGAGTTGGTTATCTCTCGTCCATTACCATTGTGAATCGTGACCATATCATCACTTTCACTCTCGCTGTATTCGAACTCCGCTCGACTGTAGGACTGCCCCCAATCAAGAATAATGGCTTTAAAATCAGGCCTGTCAGAATACAAGTCAACCTCCTCATCCAGGAGAATGACATTTCCCGGATGCAAGTCTCGGTGAGTGACAAACGTACTGAAATGCTCGGCTGCTCCAAATACCCTATACGCTACGTTGAGCCGTTCTTGCAGAGATGCACCTTGAAATTTTTCACGAAACCAGTCTAAAAGAAGCAGCCCATTTATTTTTTCAGTGATCAGATACAGGATTTTCCCCTGAAACAACTCACCGCTGGCTAAATACTCCGGCGTCTTCTTCATGATCCGATTGGAAAAAGCTCTTTCTTTCAAAAAACTTGCTTCATTCCTGAACCTCGCGCATTCCAACTCAGAACGCGGAAAGATACAGAACTTGACAAACACCTCCTCACCCGTTTTTTCATCAATACCAAAAAAACCTGTGGAGCTTTTCCCACCCGAGATCTCCTTGGACAGTCTGTATCTATTCTCCAAAAGAGAAAGTCCTGTCACGTCAAAAAAATTCTTGTCTTTGATTTCATCACCGGTCGGCGCTAACATTCGGATAAACTTCTCAAGTAGGAAACGGAATGCCTTCATTATATCGGGGCTTTAACCAGCCTCTGACCTCTACCATCCAAACTAATATTTTTCGAAAGGATCCTCGTACCCCTCGCGATACCGACCAAGAAGTCCACGATCATGCTGACGCATGGTTTTTCAAGCATTTTGGTATTTATGCCAGAAGTACAACAATCATCTGCTCAACAGATCTATCTCAAGCCAGATCCTACGGCGCAACTTATCGTATTACGCCCTCTACCCCCTGCACAATCATCTACAGCCCGCTAGTCAGGGATTTTCTGGAACACGAATGCGAGTTGCCTTCACCATCGCAAGCAAACGTATGGGAATGGCTTGAGACAAAGGGGTACATCGCCGTAAAAAACGTTCATGACATCAAGCCAGCTTTTTTAGGCGAAGTCATGGTCTGCTGCGAGAGTTTTATGCCTACCCCCATAATTTAAGCTGCACGGGCACTCTGGCCGGGTAATGGCCTGACCCGGCATCAGCCATTTGCGATGAAGTGCTAGATCAAATCCTTCAGTCTCCACTTCGGCGGATTCAACCCAGCCGCATCGAGAGCTCAATATCACCCGCAAACGGCACGGATAAATACCCGTTCTGCGGCGCCCGCACGTAAGCCAGATACTCCGGGCAATAGTCGGTGTTGTCCGCCACCACCAGCGCGCCCGGCTTCAGGTGTTTTTCGACCAGACTCAACACGTCGCCATACAACGCCTTCGCGCCATCGAGCAGGAGCAGATCAACCGACTCTGGCAGATCCGTTGCCAGCGTCACCAGCGCGTCCCCTTGACGAATCTCCACCAGATCACTGACGCCACCCTCAACGAAGTGATGACGCGCCATCTCAACTTTCGACGGTTCGAACTCACTGCCGATCAGCACTCCGCCGCCGTTATCGCGCAACGCGGCCGCCAGGTGCAGCGTCGAAAGGCCGAATGAGGTGCCGAACTCGACAATGGCTTTGGCTTGGGTGTTGCGCGCCAGCATGTACAGCAGCTTGCCGGTATCGCGGGAGACCGGCAGCCACAGGTCTTTGAGCATTTCATAGAGTTTCAGGTATTCGGTTTTGCTGTGCATCAGGCGTTCGCGTTCTTCGCCAGACACTGAATTGAGCATCGGACTGGTGGCAACGCTGGCTTGGGTGTAGAGGCGTTCGATCAGGCTCGCCAAGGGGTCAGTGGTCAGGGTGGTCATGATTGCTTTCCGTTAGTTGGGGATTAAAATGCGAGCAATTCGTCGCATTTAAATGATGCGAGCGATTCGCTTCTTGCGCTATTCGCATTCCCACGGACGCCCGAGCTGCCCATGACCAACCGCCAGACTGCCCGTATTTCCTCACGCAAACAGCCGCAGCAGGCTCGCTCCAGCGAACTGGTGGCGGCGATTCTGCAAGCGGCTATTCAGGTTTTGAGCGAGCATGGGGCCAGCCGTTTCACCACCGCACGGGTGGCAGAAAAGGCTGGCGTGAGTATCGGCTCGCTGTATCAGTACTTCCCCAACAAAGCGGCGATCCTGTTCCGCTTGCAGAGCGATGAGTGGCTGCACACCACGCAGATGTTGCAGCGGATTTTGCAGGATTTTGAACAGCCGCCACTCGTACGCCTGCGCACCCTGGTGCAGGCATTCATTCGTTCAGAGTGCGACGAAGCGCAGATGCGCGGCGCACTGAACGACGCCGCCCCGCTCTACCGCAACGCCCCCGAGGCCCATGCAGTGCGCGCGGCCGGGCGGCAGATCTTCGCCGCGTTCATGGAAGAATTACTGCCCGATGTCGCTGAGCAAATCCGTTCGGCGGCGTGCGATCTGATCCTGACCACGCTCAGTTCGGTGGGGAAAGATTTTTCCGCCAGCCCACGTACCGAGGAGGAAGTCTCGGTATGCGCCGACGGGCTGGCGGATATGTTCAGCGCTTATGTGCTGACGCTCAATGAGCGGCGCGCGCCCCTCACGCGCGCTTCGGCAGCTTCCAGTTCGGCCGAATGAAATGGCAGGTGTAGCCATTCGGAATACGCTCCAGGTAATCCTGATGCTCCGGCTCCGCTTCCCAGAACGGCCCCGCCGGTTCGATTTCGGTCACCACGCGGCCCGGCCACAGTTTTGAGGCGTCGACATCGGCAGCCGTGTCTTCAGCGACATCGCGCTGTTCTTCGCTGAGGCAGTAAATCGCCGAGCGATAGCTGCGTCCAAGGTCGTTGCCCTGACGGTTGGGCGTGCTCGGGTCGTGGATCTGGAAAAAGAATTCAAGAATCTGTCGATAGCTGATCACGGCAGGATCGAAGGTGATTTCGATGGCCTCGGCGTGGTCGCCATGATTGCGATACGTGGCGTTCTGCACATCACCGCCGGTGTAACCGACGCGGGTCTGCAACACGCCGGGATAGCGCCGCAGCAAATCCTGCATGCCCCAGAAGCAGCCGCCGGCGAGGATGGCGGTTTCAGTTTGAGTGGCCATGGGATGTCGTTCCTCTTGAAGAGTGGGTATAGCCATGGTTATGAGGGTGAGTTGGCTGATTCCAAGGGGGAACTCAAAGGGTTCCTGTAAGAAACTTGCTGCCTGATTGCAGCCATTGACCACAGACTCCGCGGCAACGCGCATCGCCGTTGAAAATCGCTGGGTAAGCGAGGGCTGTCGATCAACGTTACCGTTCAGCGGTTATTTCAGCGAATTAAGAAAATCACATCTAGTGTTGCATGACTGGCCAAATGCCAGCCCACGCGAGAGTCTGGAAAGGCGCTCGTCACTAACAGCAATGCCAAAGAAATCAGGGATGGTTTGTGCTTGCGGTTTCACGCTAGTCGCTTTCAGCGATTGGCTATTCCCTATTCCCTGTGTTTCGTTGATTTCTCTCAAGGAAAGAAAGATGAGCAACGTACAGTCAATACGCCCACTCCTCGTGAACTCGACTTTACCCACTGACGATCACAGCGCAGCAATCAATCAAACTGCATCTGTGGGCGCTCTGGTCAATAGTTGCTGCACGGCAATCTTGCAGCAACCGAACATGGTGGTGCCGGCCATGCCCGAGATGGCGACGCACCAGCAAACCACTCGAGACCACGCGAACTTGTGGATCAATACCGTCCAGCCGGCACTGATCGGCAGCATTGGTGGGGTTGTAGGCTTCTCAAATCAGTTCAACGCGTATCTCACACCGTTGATCAACGCAGCTCCGACCGTCAACACCGATCCGAAATCGAAACAAACGGTTATTGAAGGTCTACAGCTTCTGAAAACCGCTGCAACGACGCAAAAGTCGAATTCCACGTTAGCTTGCCAAGCGGTGGATAGTTTCCGAAGCAATTTCTCCAGCGACTTTGTCGCCTTCGCTTCAGACATCGATACTCTTTCGATCAAGCTCATTGGTGATAATGGGGAAATCACTCAACTGCAAAATAAAATGTCGTCGCTGCAGAGTGGAATGAACAGTGATCTGACAATGATTGCTGGAGGTGCAGTCGGCGTTGTCGTAGGTGGATTGATGATTGCGGTGGGCGTGCTTGCTGAAATCCCGACTGGCGGCGTTTCCACGGCTCTGGTCGTGGCAGGAGGCGTCGTCGTGGCCGGCGGAGTGGCGGTCACCATTTATGGTTCTGTGGATTACGCGAACAAAATGAAGCAGTACAAAGAGGCTGCAGAGCAACTGGCTAGAGACCAGGCAGAAGTAACGTTGATGACGCACGCCAAGGGTCAACTTACCTCGCTCAACTCTCAGATCGCATCAGCCATCACAGCCCTGAACGCAATGGAGGCCTCCTGGCAGGTGCTGATCACAAACTTCAATACATTGCTCGAGCAAGTAGAAGGGACCAATGTCGACAGCGTTTTCCTTTCTGCACAGCTCATTGCTGCAAGTTCTGACTGGAATGACATGGCGACACAAGCACGCAAAGTGCAAGACATGATCAATCCGGCTCAAGTGCCTCTCTCTGTCGTCGAAAACATCCCCACCCCGGCTGCGGCCTGACACTCTCTGAATATGCATCGGCCATCAAGGCCGATGCATTGGTTTTGCTGCGAAAAGGGAAAACATCATGTCTCTTATGCAAAAGATCGACGTCAGCACGGTCTCGGCCTTTCGGAGCGCCGAAATCAATGCCGGTACCACCGTCGTGTCCAGTACCCTCGCCCTGCTGGACACGCTTTCGAACAGGATTGCCCAGTTACCGGATGTAGGTAACAACAATATTCCCGCATTGAATCAGCACATCAACGCGGTCAAGGCTTTGGCCAATGCATGGCCCACTACAAACAGACCGTCGCTGTTAGCGGCCATGCAACAACTGAAGGGCTTTGGCGATAGTTTCACATCGTCGGATGCGCCCGCTTTGCAGCGAGCATTCCAATCAATGGCTGATAACCAACAGGGGGCACAGCAAGCTGCGGTAGACCTCACCAGCCAGATTATTCAGAAACTGTCGGGCCCAAGTCTCGCCGTCAATACAGTGACTCATGATATTGGCGACTACCTTGGTCAACTGGCCACTGCTTCGTCAGATATAAGTGGCGACGCTTCGACAGTCGCTCAGCGAATTCAAAATGACCAGGTCAGGTCGGCAATGCTGGCGGCTCAAGCCAGCAGCCTTCAGGGCAAGCTCAATGATGCGCGCAGTCGAGCTAAATGGTATTGGCTCATGGGGCCGCTGGCCGCATTACTCGCTCAGGAGATCGACTCTCTGGCTTCGAACCTGAGTGGTGTGATCGATCAGCTCAATCAAATCAGAGCAGATCAGGCCAGCACGCTTGCAGAGGAAAACTACCTGCAAGCCTTGTTGCCCGCACTGAATGCCTACCTTACAGGGGTGAATCAAATGGGAGCGGGGATCAATTCAATTCTCGCCGGGATTCAGGCCTTGCAAAGTCAGCTCGGTCAGCTCAAGGGGGCGATTGAATCGTCACCGGGGGCAGGCGCATTCGCTAGCGCACAATTACAAGCCGCCATGGCTGACTGGCAAGATATTTCCACGAAACTGGGTCAGCTGACTTGAGTAAGTGCTTCGCTGGATAAGGACGCACAACACTTGAAGGATACTGCTCGCAAACGGCTTGACGCCCCGTCCTTTGCGCCGCGGCGCCTGACTCCATCCAAGCACCATTGCCCGGGAAAGCGCCCTGCCACGCTTTCCCGGGCGCAACTCTCACCCGTATTGAGGGCCTGCGGTTTGAGCCTGATGGTTTCTACCCCCCTACCTCCGCCACCGCCCGACACGTCCGGGCATCAGTGCCCGGTAACCGCAGCCGTTCCAGCAACACGTGGCCCCGATCTGAATCCATGCACCCGCGCGCCGAAGGCAATGGCAAACCCTACGCTCACCAGCACCACCATGGCCCAGGGAAACGAGGCGACACCCCAGCGGTCGAGCAACACCCCGCCGACCACCCCGCTACCGGCTATCGCGCTGTTCCACGCCACCACGTTCAACGACAGCGCGACATCGGCGCCGTCGCCGGCGGCATCCGCCAATGCCGTTTGCAGCAACGTCGCCGCGCCACCAAAACTCAATCCCCACACCGCCACGCCGAGGTAAATCACCTGCGGCACATGCCCCCAAAAGCCAAACAGCACACAAACCAGCGCAAACGTCGCCAGGCTCGCCAGCACGGTCTTGCGCAACAGCGGCTCAACCAGTTTCGCCGTCAGCCAGATCCCCGCCAGCGCGGCGATACCGAACACCAGCAACACCAGATCCACGCGATCCGCCAGCCCCGCCGGCGCCACGAACGGCGCGATGTAGGTGTAGAGAATGTTGTGTGCCAGCATCCAGCTGATCACCACGGCCAGCACCGGTCGAACGCCCGGCGTCGTCAGCACATTGCGCAGCGACAGGCGCTGATGCGCAGGCTGCGGTGGATAGTCGGGGACCTTCACCAGCACCCATACAATCAAAATCAAAGTCAGCCCGGACATGATACCGAACGTCGTGCGCCAACCGACCAGCCCTCCCAGCCATGTGCCGAGCGGCACGCCCAAAGACAGGGCAATCGGCGTGCCGACCATGGCCAGCGCCAACGCCTTACCCTGCTGATCCGGCTCGACCATCCGCCGTGCATAACCGGCCAACAAGCTCCACGCCAACCCCGCCGCCACCCCCGCGAAGAAGCGCGCTACCAGCGTCACGCCATAGTGCGACGACAGCGCCGTGATCGAGTTGAACAGCAGAAACCCAACGATGGTCAGCAACAACACATTGCGCCGACGCCAGCCACGCGTGGCAATGGTCATCGGGATCACCGCCAGTACCGAGCCCAGCGCATACGCGGTGACCATTTGCCCGGCCATGGAAGGCGAAATCGTCAGGCCGTCGCTGATCAGCGGCAGCAGCCCCGCCGGCAGGGTTTCGGTGACAATGCAGATGAATCCGGTCATGGCCAGCGCCAGCAAGGCGCCGATGGGCAGGCTTTTGGGCGCTGCCGATAATGTCATTGAGGGTGTCACGGGAAACTCCTTGAGTTTGGAAATTCAGACTTGCGTACCGATCGATATAAAATACTGGCGGCAGCCGAGGCCCGTTGTCAACGACTTATGTATCGACTAGTATCCAAATCACTTCCCGAGGAGTTTCAGCTATGGCCAGAACCGGCCGCCCCCGCGCATTCGATCGCGACGACGCCGTCGACCAGGCCATGCAATTGTTCTGGCAACACGGCTACGACTCGACATCCCTTTCACTGTTGAAGGCTGAACTGGGCGGCGGCATTTCCGCACCGAGTTTCTACGCCGCGTTCGGCTCCAAAGAAGCCCTTTTCGATGAATGCGTGCAGCGTTACCTGACGACCTTCGCCCAAGTCACCGAATGCCTGTGGGACGAAAACCTGCCGCCACGCCAAGCCATCGAAACCGCACTGCGCCAGTCAGCACGCATGCAATGCGAAGACGGCCACCCCAAAGGCTGCATGGTCACCCTCGGCGTCATGAGCGCGCCGAGTCCGGAAAACGCCCACGTCGCGCAAGCCCTCACCCACTCCCGCGCCCGCACACGCGCAGGGATTGTGGCGTGTGTCGAGCGCGGTGTGAGTGAAGGACTGTTAGCGGACGACACGAACGCCGCCGCCATGGCGACGGTGTTCGATAGTTTCCTGCAGGGGATTTCCATTCTTGCTCGAGATGACACGCCGCTGGAAAGCATTGATGCGGCGATTACGCAGGTGATGCGCACGTGGGATGTGATGGCGAAGAGTTGACGTCTACATTGCACCCACCTGATCTGCGCCCATCTCGCCCAAGGCAGTACGCGGTCCTAACCATCCAGGACACGCCAAACCCCTGGGCGTTTTCTTATCAAAAAAATGCAGGCCTAAAGCGGATGATCTGCGAGCCTCACTCGTAAAACTTCCCAGCCAACAAAATCTCCGCGCACCGTTGCCAGACATTAGAAACGGCAGCATCCGCCTGAGCATTCCTCGAAGTAGCCATCGCCCAAGCAGCCGCCGCATCAAGAAACGTATCGACCGATCCATTTTCCCAGCCTAACGCACCCGCCTGATAAGCAGACGATGGTGTCGCCTTCTCCAGCGCCCGCTCACGGGAGAAATCAGCACCCAGCGCCGCGACGAAATCGATGAACGATTGCTCATCGGTGACACGTTCCAGCAACTCATCAAGATCTACAGACATAGCCATCCTTGCGTTGAAAGGTTAGTGCCAAGCAGCACGCGATAATCACAAGATGCCCCATCGCTAAGCGACCACCTCAACATAACTCGACTCCCCGCCACCCTCGGCCCCCGACAACCAACCCCACACAAACCGCAACGTCGTCCGCCCCGCCTCATCAACCCCCACCACGCCCCGCGACCAACCCGCGCGGATCTCGCCATCCGTGGTGATGCACTGATAAAGCAGCTCGATACTATCCGGCCCGGTCACCCGCCCGACCTGGTTGCCCATGCGAATATGCCCACCCGCGTAAGTCCCCCAAACCGCCTCGCCTTCGACGAAGTAGTGGAACACCGTGCGCGCATCGGACAACCCCTGAGCGTTATTCGCCACGGAAAACCGGCGGTTGTTCAAACGCTCGGTGACTTGCGAAAAAGCAGATTCCATAAACCACACATCCTTAGTCGATAAGATCCATTCCAGCCTGCGGGCATCCTAATCCATTACCTGCGCGCAGCAAGGCGCTACAGGCGTTTTCTGCCAACCCAACCGCACCGCCACGTTTGACGGTCCTACCCGCCGCACCTAGTCTGCCCAAACACCCTGACAGCCAAAACCGAGTTCACGAGAGGCAAGATGAGCAACTTCCCAATCGTCGCCACCGTTCTCTCAATGATCCTCGGGCTCTCCGTCACCCGCCTCCTGCTCGGTGCATTAACGGTGTTCCGCATCCGCCGAGTAGCCAAGCCAGACTGGGTGGCACTGGTCTGGGCGATGATGCTGTTTACCACGCAGCTGGAATTCTGGTGGGCGGTCAACGCACTGTCGGCGGTGAAACAGACCTTCTCGTTTCTCGAATTTCTACTGTTGGTGATGCTGACACTGTCGCTGTTCGTAACAGCGGCGTTGTTGCTGCCGAGCCGTAGTGAGGATGAGCAGAACGGGTTGCGCGTGTATTTCGAACAGGACGGGCGCTATGCATTGCTGTCGCTATCCACGTACCTGTGCCTGGGGCTGATCGTCAATGTCACGTTGTTTGAGGCATCGCCGGTAGCGCTTTGGGGTGTGCTGGATGTGATCATGATTGTGTTGCCGATTGGCGCGTTTTTGGCTCGGTGGCGTAAAGCGTATGCGGTGATTACGCTGATTTATGTGCCGATTAATGTGATCGACACGCTGATTTCGCTGGCGAATTAACTCCCCCTGTAACGAGAGAGCTTGCCCCCGATGGATCGCGAAACGGCTCCAGCTCCTCCAGTCCACAAAGACATCGCAAAAACAGCTCGAACTACCCTGTTGAAGCAATTCCAGGACTTTGTTTAAAGACACCCCAAGTTACGTCATCCCAACCTACAACGCCTTGCGCCGTTGCCTACGACTACGCCAGAATCCGCCGGCTTGTGCGCCTTGGATGCGGGTTCTATTGTGGTTCGGTCACTGAATAGCAGTGATCGGGTTTGGTAGCCCGGCATACCTGTCGCATCGCAGATCTATTTGCACGGACGTCTTCGTCCGCTGTTTATGGTGGCCATGCGTAGGGCGTCTTCGGACGCGCCGGGTATCCAGGTGACCGGTCTACCAACCTGCGTTTGGCCACCACCCTCGTTTGGTAGCGAAAGTGATGGCTCCACTTTTTCATTCTGGAGTTTCATCTATGTTCAAAATAACGCCGAATCCGCCCGAAACAGATCCGATCGCGGGCGACGAAACCCCCGACGCAAAGAAATTCTACGAAGCCGTGGATCGTGCCCTCTCCCATTACCTCGGCCCGGCCCCCGAAATCATGGCCACCCCGTACCAAACCAACACGATGTTTATCGCCAATCCGAAAACCAAGACTGAAGAACTGCTGGTGAATGCCAGCGAATCACTCGGCTCGGCTTCGGTGATGCTTGGGGATGTGATCGGACTGGTTCACGGACCGGCACGCAAGACACTGCAAGGCATTGCACAGGTGGTAATGCTTGGGGAGTTGGCGGTGAATCGGGCGTTGGATAAGGTGGTGCCTACGGAGTAACGAAAATTCCTCCATGACGGTCGGGATGCCGTCATGGAGGTTGATCAGACATGCCCACCAACATTGAAAATAAATCCGCCCCGTTTTTCTTCGCCCCACTTTCTCTTCTTTTTTCTTACAGAATGCATCGACTTACAAATTCTCGCGCGGTGCAGACTCAATCACTGAGATCCGCCCAACAATGGCGCACCTATTAGACTTGATCTAAATCAATCACATTAACTTCACCAAATAATTGTTTAGCTTTCTTTATTACGGCAGCCGATGGTTCGGGATAATAGAACGCGAGATTTCGCTTTGCACGAGTACAACAAACATACACAATTTTGCTAGTCCGCGCTATAACCGTATCTTTACCTTCACCAACAAAAAACGCCTCAAAGTTATAATTATTCCAACGCCCATTATCCATGACGACCAGAACATTATCAAACTCTCGCCCTTTCGTTTTATGCTGAGTTGAAAAAGGCGTTTTACCATCCACGTACTTGTATAAATTCTGAAACTCTGAAAAAGGCAGCCTAGACACTTGACCATATACATAAAGCCTTTGCTTCACGAAATTATTTAGACGATCATCCCTTCTTACCAAACCTGTCGCATGCGCTTGACTTATGACCTCTTCGATAGTTTTATTTTCCAAGCTGACCAAGCTAATTATTTCATCTTGAAGTTTAACCTTATCCTCCTGGAATAGAATTTTTAAATCCGTCAACCTCATAAACTCGCTGAAATCAGCATCTTGGTACAGCTTAATAAGTGATTGAATTCTATGTAGATGCTTAATCAAACCATCTCGAGTTGTCCCTCCACCACCAAGCATACTTTGATCTGCCTTCAAATCATCAATCAGCATATCCTTATCAATATAAAGTGATACCAAATCAAGAAACTTCAATGATAACGCCAGTTGAAAAGGTTCAGGATGGGCATCAAAATACGCCACTTGGCTATCTGTCGGACGAACTTTTTTAAGTTCATTCCCCGTTTTACCTTGCGTCATATCTTCAATAACATCTTTCAAAGTCTTATCTTCAGGATCGTATCTGGGTACAGTAGCCTTGACAATAGCCTTCAATCTACCAACATACTCTAGAACCTTATCCCCATCATAAATTCTCATCAACTCAGGAAAGCCAGCTTTCGTGGCAATCAAATTATGCGTAAGATTTAATTCCTTTGTTTGTAAGGGAGAGGCACTCCACTGAAGATAATCCCTTGCAACTTTAATATCAGCAATACTCGAATAAAGAAATTTTGCGGAACCAACAATCGGATTACCATTTTTCATATTAGGAGCATTGTGGTCATTCGAAGGTGCTTGAATCAGGCCATCGGTGCGAAACTTATTTGCCAGATCAATGACTGATGTGGGATTTCTTCTGTTCTGTTTTTTCTTTATTTCAGTCACACAAGATTTGCCTGCACCTTTATAAGCTTCTAGATCACCTATCCCTTTATCGTAAATCGATTGCATTGCATCACCAAAAAAACCCACTATGTTTCGTCTTTCCGTGCATGCTAGGTGTTCAAGAAGAATTTTCACCACTAGCGGACTAGTATCCTGATACTCGTCCACCAAAATAAATTTATACTTATCATTAATTATTCTACACAACTTCGGATAATTCAAAAACATGGCATGTGCCAGCACCGGAATTTGATCGTGCGAGACAATCCCCCTCCTCAACTTTACATATTCCTTATACTCAACATCCTCCTCTATACCGCTAACATCTTCAGCCTCCCCTGAATCCGAAACCACTTTAAAAAGTGTTTGCGCCTCATCATTTATAAGTACAACAAGAGTTTCTTTAAGCTCCGCTTGAAAATGCTTAATACTTGACCATAAAAAATCATGAATTGTCGAAACACGAAGATTTTCATGACTCGCCCTATGCTCCACCTCATGTGCGGCAGCATTTGTATAAGTAATACAAGCGATTTCAGCAAGAGGTTCCTGTTCGATGAGGCCTGCAATAGTTTCGACCAGCGTATAGGTTTTTCCGCTTCCAGCCCCGCCGCTCAACAGAAAATTTTTCCCTTCTTTCGCGGCAGCTAGGATCTCGTTGGTTTCGTCGCTGTAGATACGATCAATTAACCGCGCAGCCATTCTAACCCCTCCTGAATATATGCGGGCGTCTTCCAATTTGAAAACATTGAATCATTCGTAGCGACACTATTTAATAAAATATCGATAGCTAAAGCAGCCTTTTTATCTACAGCTTTTTCCGCAAACTCATAATGAGTATGAACCCCATCTATATAAAGATTAAAATGCTTAGCTATCAGCGACGGAAACTTTGTTGACTCGGAACCCAAGAAACCCTTATTTATACTAAAAAAAGCGTCTTCAAAACTTCGACCTCGATAGTTTCCTTCTTCCGTCTGGAATCCAACGAACAGCGTTCCTTCCTCGTTAGGGGACCAGCCATCTAAATACGCCAATGTCTTATGAGTCCTCTGCAACTCGAGGAAAAACTTAATATCCTCCCTTTTCTTCCCATAGAAAAAGCAGAGAGCATTATTAGACGTATGATCAGCTTTAATATCGAGCGGAGGGCATTTTTGAGTAGATTTTCTTTCTTCCCCCTTATCATTTAATTCAACAAGTGTTTTCCCTGTATCTATATCAGTAAGAATAAGGGTTTTAATTCCAACAAATCGAATGAACTTTTCAAAAATCTGCGAATGCGCACCAACTTCAACTAACGAAATATTCTGCGAAAGCAACGCAGAAACCCCTTCAACTGGATATTCTTGATCTAGTTTTTTCATCATAGCTGGGAGCAAGATTTTCTCTGCATCCCCTTCGACCAATATAGCTTTATCAGCAAAAAATAGTTCCGCCCGGTGCAGAGTTAGATATTGCTTCAAAAATCGAAAGTGCGCAGCACCTTCTTTCGGATTCGCGTCTAGGTAGTCATCCTTTAGATTTTTAAGGCTTTTGCAGCGCACTTCACCAGCAGACTTCTTCATATATTTAATATCATCAAAATCACACTCAGCGACAATATGAGAAGAATGCGTACTTATCACAGTCTGAAGATTTACATTTATCCCATCCTCTCGCTTCACGCCCTCCGCCAAAAGATTTTTTATATTTTTAATAAAAACATATTGCATTTGAGGATGAGTATGGGCTTCAGGCTCTTCAATGAAAAGCAAATTTACGGCCGCCGGTCTTTTATTGATTGCTCGCCTAAAGGAAGTCATCAACAGATCAATTTCAAAAATCATACTGATCAGATTCATGTACCCCAAGCCATTAAAATGCTCCGGGAGATTATGATCTTCATATCGATAAAGAACTGTTGTATTACCCTCAAGCAACTCTCTGTGCTGCAATGTCGAGGCTATAGTTAGTGAGGTTTCCGCATGAGAAACCCCACCAAACCTCTCTACACTGCCCAAAAGCTTAGCAAACATACTCTGATAAACCACACTGAGGTCTTTGTCTGCACTCCTTAGCTTTTTCTTGAAAATATTTACGGTATCTTTTTGCTCCTCAGTCTCTTCCGTCCTTTTATATATTTTGGCAGTTTGCCCTGAAAGGGTTTTATCATTATCTTTGTTCGTAACACTTCGCTTAGCACTAATCGATCGAAATGAGAGCACCTCCTCTAAGGAGATCTTTTCCTTGGTTAAATCTGTATATTTCGTGCAATCACCACTAAGGTAACTTTTACGCACTATGCTTCCAAAATACTTACCATGCCACTCAGAAATATAGAGAAGAACATCATTATCGTAGTTATCACGCTCTTCCTGAAATGCTGTGTAAAAATCGACGACCTGAGCATGCGCGAGCTTATACTCGAAGCCAAGATTAATTAGATAATCTTCTGGATCAAGACTCATAATGAGCGATGATACCTGCCCTAAATCATCCGATTTATCGTACACAATAGTAATTTTCAGTTGCATACCAACGGGATCATACTCATCCTCCGCCGGAATAGGATCTTCCCCGGAGACCAACCTACTAAGTCTATCTCTTAGGCTTACATTAAAATCATCGATAACTATCTTGTACTTTTCGACAACAAACTTCTCAAGCGCTGACAAAAGAGAAGTCTTGCCAGAATTATTCTTCCCTATCACCAGTGAAAGCTCATCCTCCAAGTCCAACGAAAATTCTCGAAGAAGTCGAAAGTTACTAATCTCAATTTTAGATATTTTCATTATATTTATCGCTATAGTTGACGAAAAAATAACGCTTAAAAACAGCCAACAACTCACGGAGCAAGCGAAAATAATCTTTGATTTCCCATATCATCCAACGTCCTTCTGCAGGCGGAAATGGCCCTTTGACAGTCGTTAACTAAAGCAGATTTTTTCACCCAGGATGGGTCGGACAGGTCGTTATTTTCGACCATGAGGAAAAGGATAGGAAAATCCAGTAGCCCTGACGGGTACAAATCTGCTTCCCGCCTGGAATATTGAACAGTTTTCGACAACCGAAGTGATCTATCCCACCTAAAATCGATGCAATGGTGGATCTACACCCAACGCTTAGCGGATCGACGATTGATGGATGTGGCGAGCACGAATGGAAAGGGAGGTTGAGTATTGCTTAAGAAACAAGGGTCGTCCGCTCCGGACAACAGGGGCCTTTTCTCAATTTCCCACGCCACTCGATCCGCAGAAAGTCCGATGCATCATTAAGTGCAGATTCTCCTTCATCACTTCGTTCTGAAAACCTTATTCACGTAATACCTCAAACTCCACCGATCCTTCGGCCGCGGCTTATAGTGCGTTTTATTCCTCTGCCCCGGCTCCCCTCCCACCCCACTCGCCGTGTAGTAATAAAGCGCAATCGACCGCCGCGTAATGCCTTCCGGCGTAGTCAACGGCTCCGGATGCCCATGGTTACTATCCTTATCCGTATTAAAAATCACACACCGGTTATAAACCGGCAGCACCTTCTTCAGGCAGTTCTTCATCTCCACATCCCAAAGCTCCAGGTTGCCGCCGTACGCCCCCTGCCAGTCCTCGGTCAGATAGATGATCACGTTCAGCCGCCGCTCAACGTTTAGCTTTTTGTTCAGCCGAAAATCCGAGTGCACGCCGAGGAAACCGCCGGTTTTGGTTTCGTGTAATCCGCCGCCGGCGAAATAAGGATCGGGGATCAGGCCTTGAATGCCGGTGAGTTTTTCGAGGAATTCCAGCATTGGCGCGGAGTTGAAGATGTTGAAGACGTTCTTCAGGTATGGGCTGCAGGCGTTGGGGCTGATCTGGCGTTTGAGTTGGCCTTTGTAGCCGCGCTCGTAGATTTGTTCGTTGTTGGTCGGTTCGACCGGGAAGTGTTCGCGGATGCTGGCGATGACGTCGGCTTGCAGGAAGTTGTCGATGACGATGTGCGGGAATGGCGTGGCTTGGGTGTATTCGTGGGTCAGTGATTCGCCGAAAGCGCTGGCGGCGTTTTGGTCGAAGTCGAGTTCGGGGGACAGGGTGATGGGGAGTGTTTGCGTGTTGGCTTGCATTGCCGCTCCAAGTAACTTGAATGCTTTCATGTCATGTCAAACAGGGCCAAGCCCTGGAGGCGTCGCCACTATTTGTTTGCTGAGTACAGATGCGAGCAGGTTGCCATGTCGGCCATGGCCTGCCGAGTGTCCTTTGCTTAAACGTGGCGCGGCGGTGTTACGACATGTTTCTGACTGTCACAAACGCGTCATATTTCCTCTGCTAATCTCCTCGGCGCCCTGCCCTACACCCCAGTCCTAGAGCCCCCAACCGAAGGTGCCGCCAAGGTGTTTCCGACTCCCGTTCGCCAGCAAATCATCCTGCGCTCCGACAACCTCCGTTCGGACGACTTCGGTGCACTGTTTTCCAGATTGTTTGGCAATCGCTATGCCGACAATCCGCCGCTGCCGTCGAACATCATTATTGGCGGTGTTTACGGGCGGCACGAGGGCGTGAGTTTTCGGCGGATGCATTATCACGGTGATTTCACCGTCGCTTTCCCCGATCCACAGGATGAGATCACGTTCGTCATTCCCACTGCTGGCAAGATCGTTTTCAACCATGCCACCGAGTCTATCGGTATGTCGCACGTGGGGTTGGCGATCGATAAGGCGGATATCCGTTCGATGCACTTTCTGGATGATCACGCGCATCACGGCATGTCGATCAATCGTCACCAGCTCACCGAGCGGCTATCGGCGCTATTGGATAAACCGATTCTGCAGAAGATCGTTTTTGAGCCGAGCGTGGATCTGAATTCGGCAGCGTTTAAGGGGATCAAGGCGTTGATTGATCTAGCCACAGGCACTGAGTTTGATCTGCTGATCAATAGCGGGACGTTAATGCCGTCGCGGTTGCGCGAGATGTTGATTGATGCGGTGTTGGAGGCGTGGCCGCATAACTTTTCCGAGGCGTTGCGGCGGCCGACGGCGATGGTTGCGCCGAGGCATGTGAAGTTGGCGGTGGAGTTTATTCAGGCGCATCCAGAGCAGTTGGTCAGTGGTGTGGATCTGGCGCGGTTGAGCCATGTCAGTCAGCGCGCGTTGCAGGAGGGGTTTCGGCGGTTTGTCGGGATGTCGATTGTGGCGTATCAGCGGCAGGTGCGGCTGGAGCGGGCTTATGAGGTGTTGAAGCGGCGGGGTTCGGGGTCGGTGACGGAGGTGGCGTTGCGGTTTGGGTTTAGCAATGTGGGGCGGTTTTGTCGGTATTTTCAGGGGGCTTATGGGGTGAGCCCGGCGGATTTGCGGGGGCGCGGCTGATCGGTTCGTAAGTTGGAATGCTAATTGTGGGAGCGAGCTTGCTCGCGAAAGCGGTAGTTCAGTCGATGTTGGTGTTGGCTGATCTGGCGCTTTCGCGAGCAAGCTCGCTCCCACATTGGGTTTTGGGGTGTTTGTTGGAGTGGGGGTCATCCTTGATCCCGTGTGTCTTTTAGAAGGCGTAACTGGCCTTGAGGCCGCCGTTGAAGCCATTGCTGTGGCCGCCGCCGTTGGCGCCGACTTCTGCGCCGAGGCTCAGGGCGCCGAGGCTGGCCATGACGTTAACGCCGCCGCTGAACTGGTCGCGGTTGTCGAAGGCAGCGCGTTGTTCAATGTCGAGGCCCAGCAGGTGGCTTTGGCTGTCGACCTGGTTGTCGCCCAGTGTGCGTTCGTAACCGACTTGTACGCCGGGCACCAGTTGCCATGCGCCCATCGTCACCGGGGCGAAACCGACGTTGAGGTTGGCGACGGCGCTGCGGCGCGTGGCGCTGTTGTCGTCGACGTCGAGGGACAGTTCGCTGCCCTTCTCTTTGAAGCCGTTGAGGTCTAGGTGGCTTACTCGGAAGCCCAGGCTCGGTTCGAAAGTCATGCCGTTGACCGGGCCGCGGTAGCCGAGAGCAACAGTGGCACCGGTGAGGTTGCCGTGGCTGTTGCCTTTTGCGGTGCCGAGGCCGCCGCCGAGATTGCGTTTGCTGTCGTAGTCGACGTAGCCGGCGCTGGCATTGGCGTCGAGGAACAGGCCTTGTTCAAGGCTGGTGAAGCCGTAACGGGCGCCGACGTTGAGGAAGGTGAAGTCGGTGTCGGCTTCGCCACCCGCGCCGCCGACCGTGCCTTTGCTGTAGCCGAAGCCGCCGCGGGCACTGAGTTGTTCGCTGAAGCGCTGGGTGATGCCGACCATCAGGCCTTGGCTGTGTTCGTTGCTGCTGTCGGCGTGGGCCGAGCCGTCGGTGCCGAGGTAGCCGGCGAGCGCGGTGGTCCAGAGGCGGTATTGGCCAACCTTGAGGTCACTGCCGCTGGCGAACGGTGCGGCGGCTTGTTCGATCATTGCGTTTTGGCGCAACAGGTAGCTGGCGGCGTCGGCGTGAACCTGGCCGCCGACCTGCGATTCGACGCCGCCGAGGGTGCCGGCGTCGATGGCCGATTGCAGGTAGTAGTTGTAGGCGCTGTAGGTGCCGGACAGGCTGGTGTTCTGCAATTGGCGAAGCAGTTCGGCGCCAGCGGCGGCGTTGCCGATCAGCCCGGCCTGACCCGGCAGGCTGTTGTATTCGACCAGTTTGCCGCGCAGCACGTAGATGGTTTCCTGCGACAGGCCGAGGCCTTGTTTGAGGTAGTTGTCCATGCTGCCGTATTCGGCGGTGACTTCGTCGAGGCCGGCTTGCAGGTAGCTGGCCTGAACGCCGAGCAGTGGCGCGTAGATTGAGGCCATGCTCGGCGGTAGCGCTTTGAGGGTGGCGGCGACACGGGCGGCGGTATAGTCGTTGGTCGCCAGATAGTTGGCCATGATGGTCGCATCGTCGACACCGGCGATACTCTGCAACACAACGGCGGTCCAGCCGGTACGATCCTTGCCGGCGGTGCAGTGGAACAGTTGGGCGCCGTCGGTGCTGGCCAGTTCGTTGAACAGTTGGTTGAACTGGCCGCGCATGCCGGCGTCGCTGACGAAGGCGCGGTTGGTCTGCTCCATCATGGCGATGGCGTCGGCGGCGCTGTTGAAGGAGATAGTGGTGATGTTCGCGCCGGAGGTGGTGGAGCCGATGATGTCGATGTTCTGGTAGGTCGCGCCGCTCAGCATTGTGTCGGGGGTCGCGGCGATTTCACTGGGGGTGCGCAAGTCGTAGACCGCTTTGATGCCGAGGCTGTTTAGGGTCGTCAGGTCAGAGGCCGTTGGAGTTACCGCATTGGCGCGGTAGAACACGCCAGCGCGCATGGTGCCGTCGTGGGCGGTGGAATACGCGGTGGTGGTGCCAGCGACATCACGGAAATTGTCCATGCCTTGCAGGCGCGGCGTGTCGAGCAACACGGGGTCGGCAGCATGGGCGGCGGCGATGGACAGGCTCAGTACGGACAGCGAACACAGAAGACGTTGAAACACAGTGCAGCCTCATTTCGGTTAGCGTTGGGCTGCCTACTATCTGCACCGGATTTAGACCGAATATGACAAATTCACGCCGCACGAAAATGCCTGCGCGAATGGGCCGTGGGGTGCGTGAATTGTCCATTAGGCGGAGGCTGAAGTTTGAGCGGCGACACTGTGGGAACTGGCGTGCTCGCGAAGGCGGTAGATCATTGAGCAATGATGTGACTGGTCCACCGCTTTCGCGAGCAGGCTCACTCCTACAAGGGTACTTTGGGCTGCTGGGATGTGTGTTTTGCCACAAGACCTGTGGGAGCGAGCTTGCTCGCGAATGCGGTGGGTCATTGAGCGATGATGTGTCTGGTACACCGCTTTCGCGAGCAAGCTCGCTCCCACAGGGTTATTCGTGGAGCTGAAGATATTGGCCCTCCCACAGGGATTGAAAGCCAGCAGTGAAATAGTTGATCCACAGCAATATTCGCCCACCCCGGCGGCGATATTCTGGTGTGGCTGGAAACAGCCGTGCTGTGCGCACGTCACAGGCCTTGAGGCCAAGGTGGCGCTAAATGAACAAAAAACGCATTGTCTGGAAGAGCATTCTTCTGGGCCTTCCGTGTGTCTTGCTTCCGGTACTTTTAATGGGTTATGTCGCCTGGATGTTGAATCTGGCGGCTGCGCAACAACGTCTGGAAACCCTCGCTTCCGTCGCCTCCAGTCGCGCCCACGGGACTTTCACTGAAGCGGCCGGCGCGCTGAAATCCATCGCCAGCTCCCGGCTCGCACCGTGCACGCCGGAAAGCATTGACGAGATGCGTCTGTTGACCATCAACACGCTCTCGGTAAAGTCGATCGGTTACGTCGAAGAAGAGATTTACGCCTGCGGTTCGTGGGGTGCGGTCGGACAGCATGCGACGCCGTGGCAGGAAGACTTCATCACCTCCGACGGCGTGCGCGTTTCGCTCGGTGTGCAGTCGCGCATCGTCGCGGCCAAGCCGATGATGGCCCTGCAATACGCCGCGTTCAATGTGCTGGTCGATCCTCAGCAGTTCCTGCGTGTAACGCTCGATGAGGATCTGCACCTGGCCGTCGGCACCGCTGCCGGGCAACTGGTCAGCGCCTCGCGCCCCGGCGCGGAACACTTTCTCGCTCGGGTGCATTCTGGTCCGCACTCGGGGCTCGACGACGGTTACCTCTACACCCTCGTGCACAGCGGCGACTGGGTGGCGATCGCCGCGCTGTCACGCCATGAGCTGATGCAAGGCCTGGTTCGCAGGGAAATGCTGATGCTGCCCATCGGCGGTTTACTCGCCGGCCTGCTGGTGTTGCTGATCGTGCGCCGCACTCGCCAACGCCTGTCGCCGCTGGCCGAACTGCAACTGGCGGTGCGTAATCGCGAGTTCGTCGTTCACTATCAACCGATTATTCGCTTGGACGACGGCGCCTGCGTTGGCGCCGAGGCACTGGTGCGTTGGCAGCACCCGGACGGTACGCGGGTCTGCCCCGATGCGTTTATCCCACTGGCCGAGCACAGCGGTTTGATTCTGCCGATCACCGATCAAGTGATCGACCATGTGATGCATGATCTCGGCCCGTTGCTGGTCAAGGAACGCAGCCTGCACGTGGCAATCAACCTGGCGGCGAAAGACGTCAGCAGCGGGCGCTTTCTGCCGAAGCTGGAAGCCGCATTACGCCGCGCCGATGTGCAGCAACAGCAGATCTGGCTGGAAGCCACCGAGCGCGGTTTCGTCGAGATCGACGCCGCGCGCACGACAGTCAATCGCGCCCGAGAGCTGGGTTATCTAGCGGCTATCGATGATTTCGGCACCGGGTTTTCCAGCCTGCAGCATTTGCAGCAACTGCCGCTGGACGTGCTGAAGATCGACAAGTCGTTCGTCGACAATATCGATCAGGATGCCGCGACCGGCACCGTGACCGGCCACATCATCGAAATGGCCAAGAGCCTGCGCCTGCAGATTGTCGCCGAAGGCATCGAGACCGAAGCGCAGCGCGATTACCTGCGCGGTCAAGGAGTGCAGTTTGGGCAGGGTTGGCTGTTTGGCAAGGCGATGCCGGCGGGTGAGTTTCTAAGCTTCTATCGAGAGTGCGCGCACTTGGAGCACGATGCGCTGGAAGCAGCGATACCCGTTTAAGCGCGCATAAACACCCGCACAAACCCATCTTCGGTCACGCGATGGGCTGCTGATAGTCCGCTTCAGTTGGTCTGGCTGACAACCTTGATGTCTGTAATCCCTACCCGCTTGGCCTGCTCGAGAATCTCCTCGGCCGTCGAATCCGCAGTGGGCATGATCAGGCCGTTTTCCGCGTCGCCCAGGTGCAACTCCAGCAGATGCATAGCGGCCTCGTGCTCGGCTAGCTGCTGTTCTTTGAGTTCAAGCAGAAAGGTACGAGGCTCGCCGTTGAATCGGTAATCGATGTGATAGGTGTACATGATGTCATCCGCATCAGTAGAAAAAGGCACTGATCATCCTGACGCAGCAGTCAGTTTTTAGTTCAATCGCAAAGCGAAGCGGTCAGACTTCCCCGCGATTCAAGGGAAGTCTCGACGTGGTCGTGTTGTTGTTTTTTTCAACTCATCATGAACGCATCCAGTTCCTCATGGCGGGTAATCAGAACCGCAGGCGAAACGCCCAGGGTCAGCGCCAGTACTACGCTGTTGTGCAACAACTCGGTGTTTCGCTCGATATCAAACGCGGCGGTCATCAGATCACCCAGATGATCGAATGCCTCAAGGATGTCCTGCACGACGGCTTGGCATTGCCGGTCGACTGTGGCCAGGTATTCGTTCATTCGTGCATCCAGGGTGGCCTGAATCCCGGCCGATTGCCCTTTGAGGAACTCAGCAAGCATCTTGCCAGCCACGGAGCCCACTACCGCGCCGATCACGGGAACAGGTATCAGAGCCTGTCCGGCGGCCGTAGCGATACCGACGATGGCCGACTCTGCGCAGACAACAGTGCCCAGGCTAATCAACTCGTCCAGATCAATCCTGCCGGCGTGGTAATCGACGATCAGCGTACTGACCCCTTTCGCGGCGCTGACCACAGCGCCGGCAAAAGGCGCAGCCATGTTTGCATAGTTGGTCATGAGGTAGATCGAGCCGCCGGCGATCGCCCCGCCGATTGCTGCCGTGCCTGTATCGATTCCAACATCGGCCCAGTCCTGCGCGTTGAAATCACCCTTGAATACGTTTTTGCCTTCCTTGTATTTGGCGTACAGCGAAGTGGTCAACCCGACGGCACCTCCCACCGCACCTGCGATCGCGGCAGCCTGCGCCGCGCCAGCCAATGACGGGCCGTTTTCGCTGCGAATCTGTTCCTTGCGCTGATCATTGCGGTCGGCCAACGCATTCTCTTCCCGCTCAAGAGTGTCGAACACCTTGCCCTGTTGCGGGTCCGCGTAGTTCTGCAGGCTGGGTTTGACGACGTCCTGGAAAGGTTTGCCAGACGCCTCCTCGATTTCCTTGACCTTTGCCAGGATGGCCCTGACCGACTTATCGTTCAGAGGACCGGGATCACCGTTGATGACACGGGTGATGGTTTCGAACTGGTCCTTGGGAATCTGGTAAAAAGAGCCGTCTCTACCGAACGTTTCGTACTTGCTCATATGCTCAAGTACTTCGCCGAGCCCATTGTTGGCACCGTTGATGAACTTCGACTGAACCGCGATACCGTCCAGCAGGAAGTCCTCAGGTGCCGTGCGGCCGACGCCTTCGAATGTCGCAACGAGGTCGCCTTGTTCGACCAGCGAGCGGGCATTGCGCACCCCCACTTCAACCTGCTCGGCAATTTCTCCGTGTTTGGTCAGAGGGTTACCGAGAATCTTTTCGGGGGTTTTCAGAAAGGCGCGAACAATATCAATTTGCTCAACTGCTTTGTGCAGCGCTTCATCCTGACCGTTCAGCAACCGGGTAGTAGTGTTGATACGAATGTTGTTGATTCCGTCCACCAGTTGCGCACTGATCTGGTCGCGGAACGTACCTGTCTCCGTCTGATTGAGCGCCATCATTCAGGCGCCTTGTTCAATAATTGAGAAAGCGAGTTCATATGATTGACGAGCGCGCCGAGCATGTTCTTCTGATCAGCATTGAACAGCGAGTAGTTGTTTGGAGCGGTGCGCGTCAAAACACCCAGCAATACATCCATGCCGTCGGCGTGTTGCACGGTGCTCGCGATCATCCGGTCTACCCATTGTCTGGCGACGTTCAATGTCCGGGTGGAGGCTTCGATCTGTGCACGATGCTCGGCAGCCTCCTCGGCGATTTTTCGGTTTTTGCTCCGCGCATACAGACCGCCGCCCACAATGGCTGCGCCACCAATGCCCCAGCCAATGGGACCTGCCAGCGCGAGCAATGCCGATCCTGCAGACATTCCGCCACCGCCCGCTGCCAATGCACCTCCGCCCAACCAGGCAAGCGCAGCGTTGGTGGCGGCGGCGCCCGACAGCCCGGAAATCGCCGCACCGGTGGAAGCAGTGCCGAACGTGGTAGCAACTGCCATCGCGGCCGTCGGTGCGAACGCTGCTGTACCGACACCCGCCGCTACACCAGCAGCCGCCGACGAGCCGGCCGTGAATTCGACCTTGGAGGCTTCGATGTTGAGCTTGTTGACCAAGCTACAAAATGATTGCGCCTCGGCCCTGAAAGTCCCAAAGGACTTTTCAAATTCCTTGGGTGAGTTGGCCAGGTGGTTGATGAACGTCTCGACCGATCTCATCAATTCGGTACTGGCGCGGTGGCGCACGGTATGCAGACCGGTACAGGCTTTCTCGACATCGTCAGCGACAAGCGTCTGACGATTGCGGGCCTTTTCAAGTTGCTCCAGCGCGTTTTTTTTCAGATCCCCATTGAACATTGAACGAATTCCGTCTCGACTGTGGCAAAGTGCCACATATTAATGGAATCGACAGATATGGCAATTAGCCTTTAACGCCTGACGGCAGAGCAGTTGCGCATTTTTTACAGGGAGAACGAGATGGGTTTCAGGGCGCCTTCAAATCAGATAACGGTGGTGTATGCGGACGGATACGTCAGTGCCGCCAACATCATCGAGGCACGAATCCAGGCGTTTGCCGGGTATACCAGCCGTCTGTGGGATGTCGGCTTTTATGATGCCAACAAGGCCACGCTTGACAGCGATCAGCGGGTCATTTTTCTCGGTGGACCAGATGAGAATTCGGCGGCCGCCGCTTACGCAAAAGTGTTTTCGAATCAGGAGAAAGCCTTCGGTTGTGTTTACTCCATCGCCGGTTCCAAAGCGCTGATTTACCCCACCGGTGAGGCGCCGGACGATTCGCTACAACCGGACGACTCCACTCATTTTTATAGCGACAGCTGCGGCAACACGCGCTCCAAAAACAGCTTTGCCTCACTCTCAGGCATCGAATCGTCTTCGGTGTATCAGGCAGTGGCCGGTGTTTTCGGTGGTGGCCTGTTCAACCGGATGCTCAAACCGAAAGTACCCACGCGGCAGGAGCAACTGGAAACCGGTTGCGAAGAGTTCATGCAGCAACGATTCGCCCGCTGGGTCAATTTTGACGCGACCCGAGCAACGCCCTGATATCACTCATCCGTGGCGACAGTAGACCAACGATGCAAGGGTTTTCCCCCGAAGGAGCAATATGACAACGCTGAAACAAGCTGAAGACAAAATGGAAGTTGACGCAACGCTGCGTGAGGCTTATCTCTTCGAGGCCGCGAACAAAAAGGTGATGTTGATCGCCGTGACGGAACAGTCCCGGCTTGGCCAGATCGAAGAAAAGCCTGACTTTGAGTACTATCGCGCCCGCGCAACCAAGCCGGGGACATTCAATAATCAGTTTGATCGATTCGGCAATTGCGTTTCGGTCACGGTCTGCCACCACACCCATACCGTAATGTTCGGTCCGACCAGTCAGATCCAGATGTACCCGGAAGGGCACGGTCTGGGCCCGGCCTTGATGGCCCGCGTCATCGACTGGCTGCATCGCAAAGGACTACAAAACTACGTCATTCAACCGGGCATGCTTTCTTCTCACACAGTCAATGGCGACAGTGAGCGCCTGCGCCGTAATCAGTTCTACATGAAGTTTGGGTTCGTGCTGAGCGGCAGTGACAAAAATGGTCAAAGCGCACAAGGTCTTGACGTGCTCAGCGGTCACTTCTCAGCGCCCACCGTCGGTGTCCTGAAGGTACAAAAGCCCTACCTGGATCGACTTGTTCCCTGCTCCGACTTCTATAGCAAACTGAGCACTGAACGGTATGTCGCACAGCAAAATGTCTGGGATATTCAGAGCCATGTAGCCTGGGCTAAAGGCAGCAGCTGGGCGGCACTGCTGAAGCGTATCGTGCTGTTCATCATGAACTCGCCGATCGACAAACGCTGATTCACTCGCTTAGCGGGCTTGGTTGATCGCCAAGCCTTTTGAGCCTCGTGTATTCAAATCCTGGATGTCGGTTGCAACCGTCAATCCCTCCCGTGCCCTCCCGCATCGACCGCTACGCTCAAGCCAGTCGCACGCACCACTGACGACTCGAAATCCGGTTCGGCTAATGTGTCGTCAACGCGCAAAGACTCTAAATCATCCTCATACCATGCAAACTTTTCGCGTCAGCAGGCGTCCTCTTCTTAAACCCCTTACCGGCTGATTTCAGCCAAGGACTGGCGATGACCTTCTTCATTTTTCTTCTGGCCTGCGCAGCAGCGGCAACCACTGGCGTGATGTTCAAACCGGGGCCGTGGTACGAAACGCTGAACAAACCCGGTTTTACCCCGCCCAATTGGGCGTTCCCCGTGGCCTGGACGATTATCTACCTGCTGCTGGCGTGGGCCGGTTACCGCTTGAGCCTGATCCCCGGCAGTCAAACGGTGCTGGCGCTATGGGCGGCGCAGATTGCGCTGAACACGCTGTGGACGCCGGTGTTCTTCGGCGCGCATCAGGTGTTGGCGGCGATGGTGATTCTCACCGTGTTGTGGCTGGTGGTCGCGGCGATGGTGGTGCTGGCGATACAACTGGACCTGATCACGGGGTTGATCCTGTTTCCTTATCTGGCGTGGCTGTGCGTGGCGGCGGCGTTGAATTTTTCCATCCTGATCAAGAACCGCTGATGAACAATGCCAATTGGGGTACTGAAACACCGTGGCCGCAGGGCGAGCGCGAGTTGAATGAGGTGCGGGCCTTCAACAGGAAGTTGGCCTGGCTGCCGCGCTTCAAGATCCGCAATCGCCTGACGCCGCGTTTGATTCAGGCGCTGTTACGCGTCAGCCAGATCGGCGGCTCAGGCGCGCTGCGCAAGTTTGGCCTGACGGCCGAGCGCAAGCTGATTGATAACGTGCCCGTGCGGATCATCCGCCCCAATGGCCCGGCGAAAGGCGTGGTGCTGGATTTTCACGGCGGCGGCTGGGTGATCGGCAATGCGCAGATGGACGACAACTTCAACGCGGCCATCGTCGATAGCTGCCAGGTGACGGTGATCTCGGTCGATTATCGATTAGCGGTTTCGACGCCGCTTGAAGGTCTGCTGCAAGACTGCCTCAACGCTACTAGCGGAATATTGCAAGAAGCCGAATTTGCCGGTCTGCCCGTGGTGGTGGTCGGTGAATCGGCGGGCGGTCATCTGGCGGCGGCGACCTTGCTGGCGCTGAAACAATGGCCTGATTTACTGCAACGCATCAGCGGCGCACTGCTGTATTACGGTGTCTACGACCTCACCGGAACGCCGAGCGTACGCAACGCGCCTGCCGACACGTTGGTGCTCGACGGCCCGGGCATGGTCGAGGCGCTGCGCCTGCTCACGCCCGAAATGACCGACGAGCAGCGCCGCCAGCCACCGTTGTCTCCGCTGTACGGCGACTTCGCCGGTTTTCCGCCCGCGCTGCTGTTTGCTGGCGAACTCGACCCGCTGCGCGACGACACCCTCGACATCGCCAGGCGTTGGGCGCAATCAGCGCCGGTCGACATGTACGTATTGCCCTCCTCACCTCACGGTTTTATCCACTTCCCCACGGCCATCGCTCAGGGCGTTCTGGCCTACAGTCGGAAATGGATTTCGGCGCACGTTAAGGCAAATCTTCAGCCCGCTTGAAAACCGGCTGCCCAGGCCAGCTGGCGATACGCCGCGACCAATTGTTCGAGGTTAAACGCCAGATTGCGTCCGCTGGGATTGGGCAACACCCAGACGGCCGCATGGCCGAAGGTCTCGGCCTGACGCCCCCAGCCAATTAGCTTTTTCCCGGACAGCCCCGAATAAGCCGCTTTGCCGAGAAAAGCCACATGCCCCGGTTTGTAGCGGGCAATCTTCTGTTCGAAATCAGCCGCAGCGGCGACAAACTCCTGCGCCGACACTTGATCCGCCCGCGCGGTTGGCCGGGCGACCACCGCCGTCAAACCGCACTGATATTGCAGAATCGAGCGGTCGTTTTCCGGGCGGACTTCGTCGGGTGTAAACCCGGCCAGATGCAACGTGCGCCAGAACCGATTGCTGCGCCCGGCGAAATGATGTCCCTGCTCCGCCGCCAGCAGACCGGGATTGATCCCGCAAAAGACCACTGACAGATCCTCCGCAAGAATGTCTTCGAGGGGGTCCATGAGCACGTTCAGCCGCAAATCACGCTGACGGCGTTGCGCACAATCGCGGTCAGCTCTTCACGGGATTTGCCCGCCCGCGCGCGGATCGAAATGCTGTGCAGCAGCGAAGAAGCGATCACCGCCAGCGCGGCCAAATCACTCTCGGCTTTCAGTTCGCCAGCCTCGATTGCCGTTTGCAGACGCGCTTGCAGATCAGCATCCAACTGGCTGAGGCGTGCCGACAGCACATTGCGGATTTCCGGGTCTTCAACCGCTTCGGTGGTCGCCGTGCCGATGGCAAAGCAGCCACGAGGTTGGCCGTCGCCCGAGAAGTAGATCGCCAATTGCCCCTCATAAAAACCGCTCAGCGCCTGGGCCAGGGTCAGGCTGTTGTCGGTCAGCGCGGCCTGCATGGCGGCGTGCGCGGTGTCCCAGTATTGATCCAGAGCCTTGATATAGAGCGCGTGTTTATCGCCGAACGCGGCGTACAGGCTCGGCCGGTTCATCCCTGCGGCGGTGGCGATGCTGTCGAGCGATGCGCCGGAATAACCGGTGTTCCAAAACACGCCAAGGGCCTGTTGCAACGCTGTTTGCGGGTCATAGGCGCGAGGCCGGCCGCGGCCTTTCCCTTCTGTCGGTTTATTTTGTGCCATGTCGTACAAATTCCTTGCAAGGATGAGAAGTCGCTCATATTCTTACACCATCGCACAAAATTAAGGAACCAGAAATTCCTTGGTCAACAGCTTTGTTGTGGCGCAGCTCGAATGGGCTGTAGCAACCACGAACAGCGGTAAGGAGCGATCCTCCCCCACCGCGCACGGATTTGATTTTTCGCAGCCATTAATCACGTCGCGGCCACAGGCGATTGCCCCGGTCGGCCCGATGTCCCGTTTGCGCTTCAGCATTTTGGATAGAGCAGATCATGACCCAGCCAATTGATCTCACCGCAGCACATGCCAGCGCCCAGCGAATCGGGGATCTGGCGGACGTCCCGTCGAAACAACCGCTCAAGCAAAGGCTGCGACCACTGTTGATGGCCGGCCTGCCCGCGCTGTTCGCGGTCATCGGCTACAGCCAATACCGGGCGAACGAGCCTTACGTCTCCACCGACAACGCCTATGCTCGCGTGGCCAAGGCATCGATCAATGCGCGGGTGTCCGGGCAAGTGGTCGAGATCGCCGTGGACGATAACCAACCCGTGCGCAAGGGCCAGGTGCTGTTTCGCCTCGACCCGCAACCATTGCAAATCGCGGTCGACCGCGCCGAAGCCCAGTTAGGCAATGCTCGCCTGCGCATCGACGGCCTCAAGGCCAGCTATCGCCAGCAGCAGGCCGAACTGCAATCGGCGCGGGCGTCGGCGGACTACGATCAGAAAGAATTCGCCCGCAAAAAAGCGCTGATCGCCAGCGAGTTCGTCTCGCGGGCGGCCTATGAGCGCGCCGACACCGATCAGAAAGTCTCGCGCCAACGCATCGCATCGATCGAGCAACAGATCGCCAGCACCGTAGTCGCCCTCAGTGGTGATCCCGACATCGCCATCGACCGACATCCAACCGTGCGTGAAGCCAAGGCTCAGCTCGACGAAGCGCAGCTTTATCTGTCCTACGCCACAGTGACCGCACCGGCCGACGGCATCGTGGCCAAGGTCGACGACTTACAAGTGGGCAATTACGTCAGCAACGGCAGCGCGGCGTTCGCATTGATTTCCGATCACGAGAGCTGGATCGAAGCCAACTTCCGCGAAACCCAGCTCAGCCACATGCGCCCCGGTCAGACGGCGACGATCACCCTCGACACTTATCCAGACCGGCCCTTCAAGGCCCACGTGATCAGCATGAGCCCCGGCGCCGGCGCGGACTTCGCCCTGCTGCCGCCGGAGAACGCGACCGGCAACTGGGTGAAGGTGGTGCAGCGAGTACCGGTGCGCCTCGAACTCGACGACGCTGACCCGGCCATGCCGTTGTTCTCCGGCACAAGCGCCACGGTCGAAGTCGACACCGGCCACCGCACGCCGTGGTGGTATCCACTCAAGTCGTTGCTCAGTGCGGGGTAATTCGTGATGAACGCCATTACCCGCAACAACTTGGCCGATCTGCGCGCATTGCGCTTTGTGGCGCTGCTGGCGACCTATCTGCAATCGATGAATCTGCCATTGCCCAATGCCGCCCTGCGCTTGATACAAGGCAGTCTGTCGATGACCGACGATCAAGCCGGGTGGATTTTCACGGCTTACCTGGCCGCCAGCGCGATCACCTTGCCGATCGCTCAGTGGCTCGCCGCCGCCTTCGGCTTGAAGCGGGTCTATCAGATTGCCCTGGTGCTGTTTGCCCTCGGTCTGTGGCTCGGCACGTTGGCGAGCACGCCGCTGGAATTCATCGCCGCGCGCATTCTGCAAGGCCTGGCCAGTGGCGTATTGGCGCCGCTGTCGATGGCGATTGCCATGGAGACCCTGCCGGCGCAAAAGCGTCCTGCGTTCGGCGCAAAATGGACAGCGCTGGTGCTGTTCGGCATCGTCAGCGGGCCGAGCATCGGCGGCCTGATCTGCGAGTACTTTGACTGGCGGCCGATGTTCTACCTCAGCCTGCCGCTGACGGCGTGCATCTTCCTGGTGGCGACGTTGCTGCTCGCCGAGAAAAAAGCCGAGCAGCGTCCGCCGTACGATTTTTTCGGTTTCGGCACCTTCACCCTCGGCATGATCGGCCTGCAGATGCTCCTCGACCGCGGCGAGCGCCTGGACTGGTTCGACTCCCTGGAAATCTGGATGCAAGCGCTGGCTGGCGCGCTCGGCTTGTACTTGTTTATCGTGCATCGGTGGACCGCCGAGGTTCACTTTGTCAGCAAGGCGTTGCTCGGCGATCGCAACTTCGTGCTGTCGACCGTAATGTTTTTCGCCCTCGGCTTCGTCCTGCTGTCGACCATGGCGCTGACCTCGCCGATGCTCGACGAAATCATGGGCTACCCGCCAGACACCACAGGGTTCCTGACAATCCCGCGCGGCATCGGCCTGGTCGGCGCGTTCCTGCTGATGGGTCGTGCGCCGAGCTGGATCGACACACGGGTGTTTATCGCCGCCGGTATCGCGCTGGTGATCTACGCCAACGGGTTGATGCTCGGTTACTCACCGTTGATGGACTGGACGCCCGTGGCGTGGAGCGGATTCATTCAGGGAGTCGGCCTCGGCGTGTTGATGCCGGCGCTGAGCAAGGTCGCGTTCAGCACGCTCAATCCGGCATTGCGCGCGGAAGCCACCGGCCTGTTCAACCTGATGCGCGTCTACGGCAGCACCCTCGGGGTGGCGGTGGTGCAGATCTTTTTCTTCAACAACACCCAAGCCATGCACGTCGCGCTGGTCAGCCAGTTGACGCCCTATCGAACGGCGCTGCCGACCTCGCTATCGGCGCTGGAAGGTCTGAACCACTTGGTGACCCATCAGGCCGCGTTCGTCGCGGTGATGGGCCAGTTCAAGATTTTGATGCTGGCGATGCTCGTGGTGAGCCCGCTGGTGCTGTTGCTGCGCAAACCGGCTGCGGCCGACTGATCTTTGTGGAGTCTGCAAAATGAAAACGTCTACGCGCTTCACTCGTTCTGCAATCCCCGGCACCTTCAGTGCGCTGGCCTTGATGGTGATGCTGTCGGCCTGCACCGTCGGCCCCGATTTCCAGCGCCCGGCCACCGGGTCCTCAGCGCACTACGATGAGCAAGCCGAGCAGTCGACCGGTGCTCAACGTTTCGACATGGGCCAACGCATTCAAGGCGATTGGTGGACCGCGCTGCGCTCGCCGAAGCTCGACCAGGTGATGCGCCGCGCCATCGACGGCAACCTCGAACTGGTCGCCGCCGATGCGACCCTGCGCCAGGCCGCCGCCTCCGTTGCAGCAGCGGAAGGCGCGTTGTTCCCGCAAGTGGATTTTGCGGCAGCGGGCGGTCGGCAACGCACTCACAACGGGCCGCAGCCAAGCGTTGCCAATGTCTACGCCATCGGCCCGCGTGTGGCATTCGATCTGGATGCCTTCGGTGGTATCAAGCGTGAAGTCGAAGGCCAGCAGGCGTTGGCGGATTTGCACAAACACCGCTACGAAGCGGCCTACCTCACATTGACCGGCGAAGTGGCCCGACAGGCGTTGCTGATCGCCTCGGCCAACGCGCAGATCGCGGCAGTGCAAACGCTACTGGCCAATGACACGAAAAACCTTGAGCTGGTGCGCCGCGCCCAACAGAGCGGCAGCACCACGCGCATCGATGTGGCACTGGCGCAAACTCGTCTCGCGCAGGATCGCACCCTGTTGCCGCCCCTCGCCCAGCAGCGTGATGCGGCGCGGCATGCCTTGTCGATCCTCGCCGGCAAAGGCCCGGCTGACTGGATCGCGCCGGACTTTACCCTCGACGACTTTGCCTTGCCGACGACGCTGCCGGTCAGCCTGCCCTCGGAAACCGCGCGCACCCGCCCGGACATTCTGCAGGCCGAATCCGAACTGCACATGGCCAGTGCCGCCGTTGGGGTGGCAACGGCCAATCTCTATCCGCATATCGAACTGTCGGCCTCGTTGGCGCAAGCCGCTTCAGGCAATGGCGGCGCAGCGCTGTGGGGTTTTGCTGCCGGGCTGACCGCGCCAATCTTCAATGGCGGCACGCTGAAAGCCGAGCGCCAGGCCGCCGTCGATGGCTACAACGCCTCGCTCGCGCGTTATCAGCAGACGGTGATTCAGTCGTTCGGACAGGTCGCGGACAGCTTGCAGGCGATCCATCACGGCGCCGAACAAAACCTCGCGCAGGACGATGCATTGCGCGCCGCTGACAGCAGCTTTCGCCTCAACCAACAGGCTTACGCCCAAGGCGAAAACAGCGTGCTGCAAGTGCTCGAAGCCGAGCGTGCCTACGAGCAAGCGTTGCTCGGGCAGATTCAGGTGAAGACCACGCGCTATCTCGACACCGTGCAGTTGTTCGTAGCGTTGGGCGGCAATGCCGTCGGCGTTTTCGAGCAGAAAATCGCCGCCCGCGCAGGCACCGGGCAAACACCGCTGTAACCACCGACACTGGAGAAAAACCATGACTTACGAAGCCTTTCACGATGCGCTTCGCGACACCCGCTGGCCGCTGAACAACGATGCAGGCTCGATGCCGGCCGTTGGCTTCGGCACGTTGTTCCGCGATTTGAGCACCACCACTGAAGCAGTCAAATGCGCGTTGGAAGTCGGCTTCCGCCACTTCGACTGCGCCGAGCGCTATCGCAATGAAACGCAGATCGGCGTGGCGTTTCAGCAGGTTTTCGCTGCCGGCCAGATTCGCCGTGAAGACGTGTTCATCACCACCAAACTGTGGAACACCAACCACCGGCCCGAGCGGGTCAAACCTGCCTTTGAGGCGAGTTGCCAGCGCTTGCAAACCGACTACATCGATTGCTACCTGATCCACACGCCGTTCGCTTTTCAGGCGGGGGATGATCAGGATCCGCGCGATGTATTCGGCCACGTGATCTACGATGGCGATATCACTTTGCTCGACACCTGGCGTGCGCTGGAAAGTCTGGTGGATGAGGGCCGCTGCAAATCCATTGGTTTGTCGGACATCACTCTGGAAGCGTTGAAAGAGATTGTCGCGCAAGCACGGATCAAACCGGCCGTGGTGCAGATCGAGTCGCACCCGTACCTGCAGGAATGGGAAATGCTCGAGTTCTGCCAGGCGCACGGCATCATCCTGCTGGCGTTCGCGCCGTTGGGCCACGGCATGGAACCGAACGTTCTGGAAGACGCCGTGCTGACCGGCATTGCCCGACATGTGCAGAAGACCCCGGCGCAAGTGGCGCTGGCGTGGGCGGTGCAGCGTGGCACGGCGTTTCTGACGACCTCGGCGACGCCAGCGCATATTCAGGAGAATTTTGATATCGCGACATTGCCGCAACGGGCGATGCGTGAGATCAAGGAAGACATCAGCACGCGGATCCGTTTCAATTCGGTGGTGGAAACCGGGGTGCCGGGGTTTATTCCTGGGCGTACGTCTTGAAGTTTGTGGCGCGACGCAGAGTGTAGCCCTCACCCCCCGCCCTCTCCCGGGGGGAGAGGGAGCCTTATCGCGTGCTATTCAAATCCTGAGTTCGACTTGATATTTCAGGTCGGCGGACAGCGCAAGACACCTCGGTCAGTCCCCTCTCCCTCCGGGAGAGGGTTAGGGTGAGGGGCTGCCATTAAAAGTGAACAGCGACTCACCAACACCACACAACCCACCATAAGGCGGAACAACGATGGACGTTTTCCAGAGCATGCGTTTCTTCGTCGCCGTCGCGCAAAGCGGCAGCTTCACGGCCGCCGCCGAACTGCTCGACACCACCACGACCAACGTGTCCAAAGCCGTGTCCGCCCTTGAAGCCCGTCTGCACACCCGCCTGATCAACCGCACCACCCGCCGCCTCGCCCTCACCGAAGCGGGCCTGCGCTACCTGCAACGCTGCGAAAAAATCCTCGACGATGTGCGTGAGGCTGACACTGAAGCCGGCACTGCGCAGACACTGCCGGTCGGTCGTCTGAAAATCCATGCGATGTCAGCCATCGGCAACCACTACGTGATCGACGCCATCGCCCGTTACCGGGAGATTCACCCCACGGTCATGTTCGACCTGACGTTGACCAATCGCGTCCCAGATTTATTGGAAGAAGGCTACGACATGTCCATCGTGCTGGCCCGCGACCTGCCCGACTCAGGCTTCGTCGCGCAGCGTCTCGGCATGACGTACAGCATCCTCTGCGCGACGCCGGCCTATCTGGAAAAACACGGAATACCCGACACGCCCGCCGCTCTGGCCGAACATGAGTGCCTGCGCATCGTCAACACGGTGATGCCAGTGGAGAACTGGACGTTCGAAGGCCCGCAAGGCATGGAGACCATCACCATTCCCCTGTCTCCCTTCCATATCAATACCGCCGACGGCATGACCATCGCGATCAGAAAAGGCATGGGTATCGGCATTCAGCCGATAGCGTCGGCCGTGGATGGCCTGCGGACGGGGACGTTGGTGCGGGTGTTGCCGGAGTACCGGCTGGAGGAGTTGAACCTGTTCGCGATCTATCCGTCGCGCAAGTTCGTTGATGCGAAGACTAAAACCTGGGTGGACTTTCTCAAGCTGTCGATCCCGGAGTTACTGGCATCGGATGAACAAATTGCTGGAGCAAGAAAGCACTGAGCGCAGCAGACAAGGAGTGTCGACCCTCCCTTCTCTGCACTGAATCAACTGGAGCAGCCAGTGCCCATGACCTGGTATTGCAGAACATGGCGCTCGCCATGGGAATCTTCATAGGTCATTTGAACCGGTACCGGCGCGCATTCATTGGCCGGTTCGGTGATCGAGATCACATGTTCGATGTCGAGATTGGTCGAGTAGGCATAGGTTTCGACTGGCAGGTTTTGCGTCGGCGCCGAATCCGCGTAGGCCTGTGCGCCCAGACTGCCAAGCAATAACGCCATCGCCATTTTCATTGTGTTCATGATGTTCACCGTCTCGTTGAGTGGGCCGCTTCAGCACGATTGCTGCTGGCCTGGAGACGATGCTAGGGAATGACAGTGGCGGGAAAAATCGGTGGGTGGGACAAACACTGTTGCCAAATCGGAGGTGAATGGCAGCATACGTATCAGCAGGCGTTCGACCAGACTCAGGCGAGGTAGAAGAAGTACAGCGCCAAACCCAGCAACTGCATGATCAGCAGGATCGCCAGCACGTGATTGCAGCCCTTCCACGCCTTGCTCACCGGTTGGTTTTTTGCCACTCGGTAACGAAGATAACTGTCGAGTGACAGAGACGCGGTGGGGATGAGCACTAACATAAACTGCAAAAAGAAATTAAACATTTCTTGTGTCCATCGACTCCGAACAAAAAACCCGGTTGGTTTGCCGCATCTTGCGCTGCTCAAGTCATCTGAGCAGATAGCGTAGCTGATCGGCCTGCGCCCGGAATCCGCAGGGTTTGCGGCTGTGTGATCCCAAATAAGGCGCAGGAACCCTACTCGAACGGGGACAAGTCTTTGAAGTGCAAACCCTCAAAGCCGCCATTCAATGGCAGAATCCCCTGACCCTGATGATTTCGGAGACCACAATGCTGCGCGTGTTTGAACAACGGCTCGACCCCTTCCCCCCCGACGAAGCACCACCCCCGCCCGTCGGCCTGATGCGGTTCCTGTGGGCCTGCACGCGCGGTGCACGCGGTTATATCCTCGCGCTGGCGTTGCTCAGTGCCGGGGTGTCGATCTACGAGGCCTGGCTGTTTTCGTTTCTCGGCCAGGTCGTCGATCTGCTCTCGACGTGGCAGGCCGGCGGCGGTGTCAACGCGCAAGAAAACCGCGTGCTGTGGGGCATCGGCATCGTGTTGTTCATCAGCATCGGTCTGGTGGCGTTGCGCACGATGGTTCAGCACCAGATCCTGGCGATCAATTTACCGCTGCGGCTACGCTGGGATTTCCATCGGCTGATGCTGCGGCAAAGCCTTTCGTTCTTCTCCGATGAATTTTCCGGGCGGGTCACGACCAAGGTCATGCAGACCGCGCTGGCCGTGCGCGAAGTCCTGTTCACCCTGATCGAAATCGCACCGGGCATCGGCGTTTACTTCATCGCGATCATTGCCCTGGCTGGCGGCTTTGCGCTGAAACTGATGCTGCCGTTCATTGCCTGGCTCGCGTTATTCGGGCTGGCCATGGTTTATTTTGTGCCGCGCCTGGGCAAGGTCGGCCAGGAACAGGCCGATGCGCGCTCGTCGATGACCGGGCGCATCGCTGACGCCTACACCAACATCACCACGGTCAAACTGTTCTCGCACTCCAAGCGCGAAGCGCACTTCGCGCGGGCGGCGATGGAGGATTTTAAGCTCACCGGTTTTCGCCAGATGCGTCTGGTCAGCCAGTTCGAGATCGTCAATCAGGCGCTGGTGGTCGGACTGATCATGGGCGCCGGCGGCTATGCCCTGTGGCTCTGGCATCTGGGTCAGGTCGGCACCGGCGCCGTCGCGGCGATCACGGCGATGGCGTTGCGCATCAACGGCATGTCGCACTGGATCATGTGGCAGATGACGTCGCTGTTCGAAAACATCGGCACCGTGCAGGACGGCATGGCCACCCTCACCCGTGGCCCAAAAGTGCAGGATGCGCCGAACGCCGCCGTGCTCGCCCCCGCTGGCGGCGCGGTGTCTTTTGACAAGGTCAGCTTCAACTACAACGGCGAACGCCAGGTCCTCGACAACCTGAGCCTGAACATTCGTCCCGGTGAAAAGATCGGTCTGGTCGGGCGTTCCGGCGCCGGAAAATCGACGCTGATCAATCTGCTGCTGCGCTTCTATGACGTCGACAGCGGGGAGATTCGCATCGACGGGCAAAACATCGCACAGGTGACCCAAGACAGTCTGCGCAGCGCGATCGGCATGGTCACGCAGGACACGTCGCTGCTCCACCGTTCGATTCGCGACAACATCGCCTATGGCCGCCCGGACGCCAGCGACGAAGATATACGCCGCGCCGCCGCCAACGCGCAGGCCGACGGTTTCATCAGCCAACTGAGCGACAAGCAAGGCCACAGCGGCTACGACACCCTGGTCGGTGAACGCGGCATCAAACTCTCCGGCGGCCAGCGCCAACGCATCGCCATCGCCCGCGTGATGCTGAAGAACGCGCCGATCCTGCTGCTCGACGAAGCTACCAGTGCGCTGGACTCTGAAGTCGAAGTGGCCATTCAGGAAAGCCTCGATGAAATGATGCAGGGCAAAACCGTGATCGCCATCGCCCATCGGTTGTCGACGATTGCGGCGATGGATCGACTGATCGTCATGGATGAGGGGCGGATTATCGAGCAAGGCACCCATACCGAATTGCTCAACAGAAACGGCATCTATGCGCGGCTCTGGCAGCATCAGAGCGGTGGGTTTCTCGGGGAAGATCAAGGCGTGGCGACGGCGATGGATCAGGCATGAGGTATTCAAAAGGCTCAGGCCGGCCACCGACGCATCTCACGTTGATCAGTTCGGTGGACGCCGATAGCGGCAGCCTGGTGTTTGCCGACTCCGAAGTCGGGGAGCACGGCGTGCATTACACGTCACGTGCCGAGTTGCTGAGCCTGCTCAACAGCCTTTTGCGTCAGCGCGTGCCCATTGCTGTCGGAGGCATGCTCCCGGGGCCTGCTGACGAAGTCGACATGTTAATAGCGAGCAAAGCACTTGACGGGCCGTACATAGAACTGTCCTGGTCCGGCCCCGGGCACTGGACCCTGCGCGAAAAAGACGCCACTGCTGGGCAATGGCAATTAGTCGCTGACGCTCGAAGTATGGCCAACGTGTCATTCGATCCGCTGTCGCTGAAATTCTCACGCTGGTAGAGAACGGCATCGGCCAAAAAGCGGCCATGCAAGGCGACCCGATAACGCACACACCTGCGGCATCATGACGGGGTCTGTGGGTTGCCCACCCCTTGATGGCCACGCCTTTCAACCCATCGGCACCGCAAACACCGCACTGGCCCGCGCAACCGTACGCTCGCCGACATGCAGGCTCACGGCGGCAAACGCCAGTTGGCGCCCCTTTTTCGAGTACTCAAGACGCACTTCCAGCCACTCATTCATTTTTACCGCGCCGAGATAATCCAGGGTCATGCTCGCCGTGATCAAAGGCTGTGGAGGGTCGCTGGAAAATGCCATGGCGTAGCCCATGCCGACATCGGCCAATGTCGCCAAGACGCCGCCATGCAGGGTGCCACGGCCATTGGCATGGCGTGAGTCAGTCAACAACCCCAGTTCCAATTGCAGCCCACTGCCCCTCGCGTAGATCGGGCCAAGCAGATCAAGCAACGGACTGCTGCGGGTAAGCGGGGTAAAACCCTCGGGAATTGCGGTGGTGTCCATGATCCCTCCGTGCGCCGGCGACTACCGGCGTCATTGACCTGAATACTTCGGTGCAGTGGGAGGGTTTATGGGCGAACACGTAACGGGGCAAGCACTATACGGATGCGGAATCTGCGGCGATAAAGCCCGGCGTCCTCAAAAGATCAGCGCAGACCGCTCCCTTTTTACCCCGCTGACGTGACTCTCGCCAGCGGTGCAGGATGACGCGACGTCACCAGGCCGATAAAGGAAATCGCCAGCGCCAGGCCAATGGTGGTGGTGACCTCGGTGCGGTGCTCGGGGGTGATCATCATCACCGCCAGCGCGGCACAAATGAACACGATTACCAACCACGTCAGCCACGGAAACAGCCACATGCGAAAGGTCAGTTCGACCTTGCGCTGACGCAATATCCGCCGCATGCGCAGTTGCGAAACCGCAATCGCCAAGTACACCAGCAAGGCAATCGCACCGGAACTGGCCAGCAGGAATTCGAACAGCCCGGCCGGCATGAAATAGCTCCACACGGTGATCGACGCACCGAGCACGGTGCTGGCGATAACAGCGGCCCGTGGTACGCCTGCCGAGGAGGTTGTCTTGAGCATTTTTGGCGCGTCGCCACGCCGGCCCAGTGAGTACAACATGCGCGAGGCAATGTAGATCGAGGAGTTCATGCAACTGGCCACGGCGATCAACACGACCACGTCGACCATGAACTTGGCGTGGGGAATGTTCATGATTTCCAGGGCGCGCTGATAAGAGCCGACCGAGGCCAGCAACGGATCATTCCACGGCACCACAGAGATGACCACGAAGATCGACAGCAGGTAAAACACGCCGATGCGCCAGATCACCGAGCGCGTGGCCTTGGCAATGTTTCGCGATGGGTCGTTGGATTCGGCAGCAGCGATGGTCACCGCTTCGGTGCCAATGAAACTGAACATGATGGTGATGAACGCACCGACAACCGCCGACAGCCCATTGGGCGCAAATCCGCCGTGCTCGGCCATCAGTCCGCTCAAACCGCTGACTTCCCTGTCGGGAATCCAGCCCATCAACACCGCAAAACCGACGCCGATAAAACCGATGATCGCCACAACCTTGGCCATGGCGAACCAGAATTCGAACTCACCGTACTTGGACACGCTGAACAGGTTGGTCACCACCAGCGCAATGATCGAGCCCAACGCAAACAGCCAGGCATCGACCTGAGGAAACCATTGGTTCAAAACATGGCCGGCCGCCAATGCTTCGATGGGAATCACCAACACCCAGAACCACCAATAAAGCCAACCGATGGTGAAGCCCGCCCAGCGCCCGATCGCCTGATCGGCATAAGTCGAGAACGAACCGGTGTCCGGATTGGCCACCGCCATTTCGCCGAGCATGCGCATGACCAGCACGACGAGCAGCCCCGAGAACAGATAGGCCAGAAGTACCGCCGGCCCCGCTGCGGCAATCGCATGCCCCGAGCCTACGAACAATCCGGCGCCGATAATCCCGGCGATGGACAGCATGGTGACGTGACGAGGCTTGAAGCCCTGCGCCAATTGGCTACTCGAATCCGTTGAGTTCGGGCTGATCATTGGTTTTTTTATTCTCTGCTGATCGACATTTAAGCGAGTTGACTGCACGAACGATTACCATCGTCGTCTGCTGAACGCCCCTCAAGAAGCCCTCCTCAACCGCCGCAGCTCTTATCAACCCCATGATCTTGATGGGGTTATTTTGATGTGAAGACATGTCACCTTACCCGGCCTGCCGGACGACTCAATAGCCTGATTGCGCCATGGTTGTGTCTGATATCGACATGCAAAGACCGAGCGGTCGGTATCGACACCAATCAGTCAGCGAGAAGTCGCTGAATAGTTTGTGGGTTCGTTGTGCCTTGTTCCAACAATCAGCCAAACGCAATACGCAGATGTTTGATCACTTCTTCAATGGAGGGGCCTTGCGCCTTCGGTGGTATCGGGTTTTCACCAAACTCCCGCCAGACGAATAACGTCAGCTCTGCACCGTCAGTCGCTGACGCAGCGCCTTCAGCGTGGGCAAACGTTTCGAGGAGCCGATATCGCGTGTCCTCCCAGAACAGCGCTTCGACCCAGTGATAAACCGGAATGAAATGGAAGTGGATCAGTAAACCCGGCTGATGCCCGTAGCGACCGATGTAGAGGTTTTTGGCTTGAGTTGTCGCTCAATGACTTGCTGGGTTTTGGCAAGCAAACCACCCAATTCGCCCAAGGCACCGGATGACAACTCGGCCAGCGATGTGGTTTCGACCTTAGTCCCAAGCATCAGATAGCCGGGAAGCGAGTTCGCCAGATGGTGATTGATGATCCAGTGATCGGTTTCATGAATGATGAAATGCGGGGCAATTTCCATATGCCGGAGATCCTGAAGCCATTGAGGCCAAAGAGTAACAAAGGACTCGTCATGATGCCTGCGCTGATCCCGTACACCCAGGCAACGTAAACACTACCCGCGCCCCACGAGGCGTGTTCGCCTCCGCCCACAAATGCCCAACATGGGCAACAATAGTCAGCACCCATGAGGTGACGTTTGAATAGCTTGAAAAGATCAAGCCGCTCCTGACCGAGATGAGGTCTTCAGAAAAACAAGGATTCTTTTGCCCTCCGGCGCAAGTCGCGTAGGCTGGCGCTTTTGCGCAAAAAATCACCCCCGCAAGGACGCACAGGACTGCACCATGAACACCACTCAAGACTGGCTGGCTCGGTTGGCACGCAAGCAAACACAGCTTTCCGCCTATGAGAACTATCGGCGCAACGAGGCGCTGGAGATACTCGCTCACTTCGGCAACACCGGCACATGGGCAGACGTGAGCAATCACTCCAACGGCTTTGTTCGAGAAGTTGCGGTGCGAGAACTGTGCAGGCAGCCTTCTGCCGAAGCATTAGTGGTGCTGATCGAGCGTCTGAACGATTGGGTCCCGCAGGTGCGCGATTTGGCGGCGGCGGGCTTGCAACACTACTTCTCGCCTGCTCATACCCAGGCCTGGTTGTCCGCTCTTGAACCCTTGATGGCATTGGCAGCGCAACACCGGGTCGACCACAGTCAGACGCTGTCGGCGGTACGCGCAATGCTGCAATCGGCGGAATGCCGGGATGAGGTGTACGCCGACTTCTTGAATCGCCAGGGCAAAGCCGCGCGTTACCTGTTTACGCTTTTGCTGGAAAACCCTGAAGATCGCGAAACCCTGCTCCGCAGCGCCTTGGCTCATCGCGAATTGACCGTACGTTTGATGGCGGTGCCGGCGACTGCGATGTTGCCGTCGGCACAAAGTCTGCCGTTGCTCCTTGAAGCGATGTCACGCCCGGGCGGCAAAATCCGCGTGCGCGTGCTTTATGCGCTGCTGCCGCTGCTCGCCGATCCGAAACCTGTTCTGCGCGAAGCCTTGTTGGATGTGTCACCCGCCGTGCGCAATCTGGCGCTGTGGGCCGCACCGCGTAATGACGTTGATGCGCACGCGGTCCTCGCCGAGCGCTTGAGTCAACCTCTGCCCACGGCAAAACAACACTGGTTGGGCGTGCTCGGCCTGACCACTGAACTCAATGACACGTTGCCAGAGCATTGGCATACACCTGCACTGCGCTCGGCCTTTGTCACGGTGCGACAGGCCGCAGCGCGCCAGCTTCGCGATGATCAATTGCCTGAGCTGTTCGAGACACTTGATGATCCGTCGGATAAAGTTTTTTCAGTGCTGATTGCGCAACTTGAAAAAGTTGCCTGGTCTTTGTTGATCCGCGGATTGACAGCCAAACTTGATCGAGACTGGCATGAACTCACGCAGCCCCGTCGCAGTGCCATTTTCCAACTGCTCCCGACCTGGCAACAAATCGGCTACTTGTTAAGTCGCCTCGACACGGGACACGCCGGACAAACTTACTGGATAGGTCAAATCGAATCGTGGTGCGACAGGCAGTATCTGACTGTCGATCCGGTAACGCCCAAGGCCGAGCGCGAAGCATTGCGGGAAAAGATTCGGCAATTGACGGCAAAGGGACTGATTCGCTCGGGTGTGCGTTTGCTCTCCTGAAAGATCCGGTCTGTCGACCAGGACAACCGCTACCTTTCCTCATTTACATGGAACGACAGTCGATCCTTGTTCTCTACCGCTGAACCTACAGCGGAGGGATTGACCATGATTGCCCCTGAAACCGGTATGAAACCGGGTGAGCGTTATCGCATTGAAAGCGTCGAGCGCGCGCCGCAATTTCCTGGATTTTTCCTCGACGGCAAGTATTACCTGGGCCCTGAGTTGCAGACGGCCGTTGGATGGCTTGAAGGACAGAATTTCCTGTATGACCAACTCGATCCCAATGGCGAACCGGTTTATCCGGACAGAATCGTTGGCACGATCACCGCGCGGACACTGGTACTGTCAGATGGCCTGCGTCTGAGCATCGAGGAAATGCCGTTTCAGGCAGAGGTCGTTGCGCCATTCCGGTCATTTGACGAAGTGACCATTGAATCCCGACCACTGGCGATATCGCAGCGGCATACAGCAGCTGGCTTGCGCCAACCGATTCAACCTTCGGCGCTCCTGGTTGCAGGCGCTGCATTGCTGGTCGGGCTATGCCTTCTGGCGATCAATCGTTCTGGTCGTCGAGTCAGGTAGCCTTCACAACGCGGGTGGTGTCCGTTTTCCTGTCACGGCCCGCGATCAAAAGCCAAGTACAGCGCTTGCTTCGCGCATGAAGATTTCCACGGTTTTCGGACCGATGCCGTCGAATTCCGCCAGCCGTTTCTCAAACGCCTGGCGATCGGCGCTGGCCTCGAGCATATGGCTGACCTTGCCCGCGTACTCGTCGTTTAACCGGCGTGCCAAGGCGTGAAGTCGCACGGCGGTGGTCTCGTCGTAACGCACGTAATGCGCCTCACCGAGCATCGCAACCAATTCACGATGGCTGCACGCTGCCAGTTTGCGTGGCGTATCGCGCCCGTGTTTGTCGGCGATCACCCTATAGGCTTCGGCGGCAATTTCCGCCTGTATCCGCTTGCCCATCAGGAAACTGGCAAGCAGCCATTTGAACAGGGCAACGTCATCGTTGTGTTTTAGCTGAATGTTCAAATCCTCGGCGCTGATCGTCTTGTTCACTGGGAGCCTCCGGGGGTGAAATCGTGGGGTCTGTTAGTCCTCGCGGGGACTTGATTTTTAGGCTGCGGCCAGTCCCAACCGTTCAAAGCAAAAACAATTGCCAGCGGCCTGAAACAGACCCCGAAAATCCTTTGAATTTTTTTCGTTGGCAAAACTCATTTGCGTATGAGCGTAAGGAGGAACGCATGAGCAACGTCGACATCTTCGTCATCGAATACAAACTTCACGGCCAACCAAAATCATTCGTCATCCGCGCAAAAACCATGCGCAACGCTGACGCATGGCATTGGGCGAGTTGCGATGCCGGCATCGCGCCGATTCCCAAACCCGGCAAGCCACCGTTGAAAGTCATCTCCAAACCCCAGGCCGAGCGATTCGGCATCACCGAGGTGAAATGGCGCGAGACGGCAACGGTGGACTGGATGGAGGCTTAGTCATGCTTAAACAGATCGGCAGCACACCCATCCGTCGCGACCATCGCGCCAGTTGCCATTGCGGCGCCGTGATCCTCGAAATCCACCTGCCCGACGGCCTGCCCACGCCGCACCGCTGCGACTGCTCGTTCTGCAAACGCCGAGGCGCGATCGTCGCCGCGGTGCCGGCGGCTGACCTGAAAGTGATCCGTGGTAAGTCGGCATTGTTGAAGTACAGTTTTGGCCAGCAAGTGGCCGAGCATTTTTTCTGCGGCAACTGCGGGATCTACACCCATCACCGACGCAGCACCAATGCGCAGGAGTTCGGCTTCAATGTTGGCTGTCTTGAAGGGGTCAATCCCTATGATCTGGGAGAGGTGCCGGTGGCGAATGGTGGGGTTTGGCAGTCGCCGTGAGATTCCTGTCGTTAATGTGACTGAGTTAAACTCATTTGATTGAGGGGTGAGTTTCATCTCCTCCGAGCAAAGCGAATCGCTTGGCGCGTTAGCCTGACTTCAGGAAGTTTATGACCTCAAAATTGACAATCTCGAATCTTTTAGGCCCATGGCATGGGGATGCCCATACGGGGCTGATGCAACGCTGCCAGGAGTCATGGGATACACCGCTAGTGCATTTGAGCGATCTTATGGTCGCTACTTTTTTGAATCAGAATATCGCCTCCGAACACCTGTTGATAGAGGCAAAAGAGCGCATCGAAGTGCGCGAAAGAGATGGCTCCGAGTACTTCGACGGTCAGCTTCTCGAAGCGATGGAAAATGCGATGGCTCGGGGACTGGATTTTTCTGGAGTTTGATATGGGGTTCTCCACCACGCTATGGGCTTGGTACGGTCAGAACGAGTACAAGCAGGTTCTTGCCGTATGCGAGGTAATCGAGGCGCTTGGGTTTCTGGCCCAAACTTCGGAAATACAGCAGGCAACTATCCCGGATTGCCCCGCCTGTGAAGTCTGGTCCGACATGATTCTTCCGATAGAGGAGGTACTTACAATCTGCGGCAGCGGGCTACCGGAGGACGTGAAGAGCCGGCTGGAAGACATTTGGCAGCGATGCAATAGCCTTACTGAGGCCGCATTTCATTGCAATGATCGCCTCATATTTGATCATGAGGAATGGATGCCCATCAGGTCGCTAGCCACAGAGCTGATGGCTTTAATGGAGTCGACGGAAATCCATCCATTCCTGGGTGACTTGCTATTGGACTGTAAAAAGTTGCTCTCGGACTAATTCGCTGAGTAGTTCAGGCGCACCAAAACGGTTTTACGTTTCAACAGTTGAGCGAATGCGCATCACCGCCGACCAGAATGAGCGGCAAGTCGGCGGTGTTGCGCAGGACGGTTACTGCACTCGTAGTTCCAGCAGCTCACCGCCCTCGTTGTTCAGACGCTGCAGATACGCGCCGACGTCGAGCAACTGATAAGGAAAGTAAAGACCTGCCGGAGTCGGCGGTTGACCATCCAGCCCAAGCAATCGCTCCAGCAGCATGGCGACGCTCAGCCCCGTAAGTGCCGCGGCGCCTGCCGGGTGAACGAGGGCATGCCGGGTGTGCAACGTTCGCCCTTGATGATCCTCGCCGATCATTTCGATGAGAATTTCGGTAGACATCGGCCGCCCCGAGCGCCGCGAAGAACTGACCCCGCTGGCGAGATTGAACTGCACATTCGGCGCGTCGGTGGCGGCCGCCAGCCCAGTGACGTCGATGGACGAGAAACCGCTGGCTGGCATCGGCGTACCGTCCACCGCCCGGAAGCTAACGTTCTTGTCCTCTCCTTCGCGCCAGATGTAATCCCCATCGCGCCGAGTCAGGGCGGCGGGCAGCATCTTGTTCAGGTGTTCGAAGTCCTTGGCCACGGTCGGCCCGCCACCGTCCTCTTCGTCGACCAGCGCATCGATGCGAATATCGCGCACCCGGGCAAACGCCTCAGCAATGTGCAGCGCCGCCACCGTCGTTGCACCTACCATCCACTCGTAACCCAGCACAATGGGGGAAGCGTCAGGGCGATTGATGTAACTGGCGATTTGCGGCGCAATCTCGAAAATGCCGGACGAAATGCTCAAGTGCGGCACCTTGCGCTGCTGCGCAAAACGCAGCCCGGCCAAGGAGTGATCCATGTAGAAAACCGCCACAGCGCTGACCGGGCGATCGCCCAGCCCCAGGTCATCGGCAGCAGGATCAATGACTACGCCCTGCGCCCCGCCCATTTCCTCGGCGGCTTGTTGAGCCTTGGCCAAGTCACGGCCGCCGATCAGCAACGGGAAATCGGGATAGGCAGCACGCAACGCTTTGGCAGAACGGTGGCCGATGGCGCCGGAGCCGCCCAGAAACAAAATCGGATGAACTGACATGGGTATCCTTCCTCGTCTTTTTTGGGTTGCAATTTAGTGTTGGTGCGTACCTTGGCGTGAGGGTTCCAACGCAGTGATCTGAGTACTGACGAATGTCATTTTGAACGGCGTGTTGATGACGCGTGTTTAGGAGCTTTCCATCACTGTTTAAATGACACGCCGCGTTACCTGCTCAAGGCTACAACGTCTTGCGCCGTTGCCTACGACTACGCCAGAATCCGCCGTCTTGTGCGTCTGGGGCGCGGGTTTTATCGTTTGTCGGTCACTGAAAAACAGTGATCGGGTTTGGTAGCCCGGTATTTCCAGGCGCATCGCGCACCTCTCTCAGAGATCGTTTTTCTTGATCTTCGTTTTATGGTGGCCATGCGTAGGGCGTCCTCGGACGCGCCGGGTTCCTGGACCGGTCTACCAACCTGTGCATGGCCGCCACCCTTCGTTTGGTAGCGAATCGTGATGGCTCCTTAATCGTTTCCCAGGAGTGTCATCTATGTTTAAAGTCACGCCCAACCCACCAGAAACCGATCCAGTCTCACCCTACAAATTCCCGGATTCCCGAATACTCAACGACGCCGCCGAGCGCGCCCTCGATTACTACTTAACCCCGACCCAACGCATCATGGGCAGCGACCAAAAACACGCCCCCATGTTTCTGGCCAATTCCGACTACGACAGCGAGTCCCTGCTCGTTAACGCCAGCGAATCCCTCAGCTCAGCCACCGAAATGCTCTGCAACTTCGCCGCCCTCCTTGACCCAGGCCACCGCAAAACTGCGCTGGGGATTGCGCAAGTGGTGATGCTGGGGGAATTGGCGGTGAATCAAGCGCTGGATAATGTTGTGCCGGTGGATTGAGGGGTAATCCCTATGTGGCGGTCATGTCGCAGCCACAAAGGGATCAAGGACGATCCAAAGCGTGGAGTGAAACCTACACCGGCTGATCTTCATCACCGCAACCTGAGGCCAATACGGACTGTCACTGCGCGCCTTAAATCTGAACGCGCAGAAAAAACCTGTTACCCACCCACAAACCATCGTAATTTACCCACCATAACTACAAGGTCGTTTGGGGATACACGTGGGAGCCTACCGTCTGCTATTGGCCGTTCTGGTCGCTGTTTCGCATCTGGGCAAGATGTTCATGGGGTTCAACCCGGGTGTGGTTGCCGTGATTTCCTTCCTGCTCATCAGTGGTTTCGTCATGACCTCTCTGATCGAGCGCAACTACAAGGCGCCCGAGAAAGTCGGCCGGTTCTACCTGGACCGGGCCTTGCGCCTTTACCCGCAGTTCCTGTTCTACTTCGTCGTTTCTTGTGCGGTGATCTACTTCCTGCTGCCCGGTACGCCGCAAGCGGCCGAATTAACCGTCAAAAACATCGCCGCGAGCCTGGCCATCGTGCCCCTCGGGTTCTATATGTTTGGCGCATCCGGAATCTGGATTGTGCCACCGGCGTGGTCGCTCGGCCTGGAGATGTGCTTCTACCTGGTGATCCCGTTCCTGATCATCTACAGAGTACGCGGTGTGGCCTTCGCGTTGTCCGTTGCGGTCTTCATCCCCGCGTGTCTTGGACTCATCAACACCGACTTTTACGGCTACCGTTTGTTGCCGGGCGTCCTGTTCATCTTCCTGTGCGGCAGCTATCTCTACAAACCACAGGCGAAGGGTTTAGCGATTGCTGGTGGTACCGCTGTGGCGGCGGCGTTGATCTTCGTAGCGATCATGGCGGGATGGATCGAACGCCGACCGTCAAACGCCGAAGTGGCTGCAGGCATTGCCCTGGGCATCCCCGCGGTGTACTTGTTGACGAAGCTCAAGTTTCACCGGATTGACGAGTTCCTTGGCAACATCAGCTACGGCGTATTCCTCAATCACTTCGTGGTGTTTTACTTCCTGCACGGACTTTGGCCGATTACCGCCTTCGATTGGTACAAGGTTGCAACGATTCTGCTGCTGTCGTTCTTGTTGAGTGGGGTTTCGTATTACTGCGTCGAGCGGCCGGCGTTGAAACTAAGGCATGCGCTTCGGGCGGGTGTGAAGTTTCGAGAGGGGCAAGTGCGCGGTGATGAAGCAGCCGCTTGACGTCAACAGGAGACAGACCACGTTTCTGAATGTGGTCTGTTTCCGTGGCCCTTGAACGGCACCCAAGCAACACGGTTCGCAATTCAGGTACGCATGACAGACTCTAACTTCGGATGATGCTCTTTATAGTAGAACTCGGCGTCTTTTGTATCTTCCAGAAAATCCCATACGGAATTTGAAAGAGCGCAATACAACAAGACAATCATGAAAATGATCAGATACACCCATAGCAAACCGCCAATGCCAAACAGCGTTATCGCAGAGCCCACGAGCATGTAGGAAGCGGAGTTCGCCAGCTGGCTGACAATCAGAGTCGCAGCCATCAATCGAATGCGCACACCCGATGGCACGGAAACCGTCCTTTTATCCATCCCGACAAGCGATAGGCAGGCGCTGCTGGCGCCCGCGACAATCAGGCTGGAAGCCAATTGCCAGATTTCGGTGGAAAGCGCCGATGTGCAGAGGGAAACAGTGAGTACCGTCCATAAAACGATGTACTTGATGCGCTGATGTTTTCTCTTGGCAATCAATGGACTGAGTAAAAACAAACCCGCGACAGCACCTGCTGCAAATACAGCGTTGAACAGCCCCACACTGCTTTGCGCAAGACCATGGGCATGAATCTGGTTGGGAACCAGCATTGGCACCGTAGCGGTCACTGTCAGAAAAAGTAAAAAGCCAGACACCGTCAGGAATCTTTCTGGTGGAAGAATAAGTTTTAGCTTGATCCCCAGGAAAATATCCTGAACGCGCTCAACAGGTGATTTCACTCGTTGGCGATCAGGTTCGACACCAAGCGGCAAGGTCAATGCGAGAGCTAAAGCGCCCATTCCCACCAGTGCAGAAAAAAGAAGGGATGCTAGCGGCGAAAATATCCCAATAACAACCCCCGCCAGTAAGGGGCCTATTACGCGACTTATGGTGATGATGATACGGCGGACACGAAATGCACGTTCCATGCGATGTTTCTCCACTGTTTCAGCCGGATAAACACCAAAAAGAGACTGAATAACACCAAACGCCGATACTGCAAGCATATCAATAATCATCAGCGCTTCGATCGAATACGAAACAGCGACAGAAACGTAACGAAGAATACCCGTCAATAAAATCACAATACAACCTGCCTTAATAGCAGTACCGCGACGCATGGTTTCAACGCGCGAAGCTAAAAACAGTACTGAAACGACGGCCGTGAGTGCGAGCCCTGTTTCGTAGGTTGCCAGTTCAAGCAGGCTTCCTCTCTGCACAATAATCAGAGGGACTGTTGCATTCCAACAGCCTAGATATATCCATATGAATACTTCAAGGCACAGATACTTTCGAAATGTACTCAAGCCACCTATCCTTTCGTTACATGAGATCTGCAGCGGCCGTTCTCCGTTGCAGATCTCATGCCCCTCACTAACCCGCTATGAAATGCTTGACATTAAAGCTGTCCGCATTAACGCCAAACCTTGAAAACAGGTGCCCATGCATTTGGTTTTTGTAGATATCACGATTTTTCTCAAAATATTCTCGATCGTACCATCTGACCCCAAAAAACATGGTCAGGCCTCTTATCACCGTCATCATCTGCCAGTCATAGAAAACGGCTTCGAGCGGGCGGGCAGCCAGCCTTTGATCCGATTCCCTGACCGCCACAATACACCTGTCAAGCTCATCCTTGCTTGAAAAAACAACCTCACAATTGGTTAATGCGACCACGGGTTTATCGATTTCGCGCTCGCCACTGATGACCACTTCGCATCGCTGAGATTCCATTCTGCCTCTCCAAATAATGTCGGTATTCTATACCCTGATAGATTGACGAATTGGCAACAGGCGGGAACTTCCTTGTACAGAGATTCCAACTCAGACTACATGCCAACATTGTATTAATGCAGGCCACGGCATTGACCGGAATCCATCTTGTCAAATGAACATTCGTTCGATATCCAGGAGACAACCGAGTGAACTGTTTGCGAAAACTTATCCATGGGCACGGTCTAATACGTCTCACAAACCGCTTGTTTTGTTAAATACCGTTCACCCTTTGCGTTGCGAACCAAATACCTTGCACATATCAACTGGCTTTCCAATTCGTGTACCGAAGTACGGTTGACTATTCCACAACAGGGTGAATTTTTTCAACAAGCAAAAAATTTTATACTTAGATTCAATACTTATATCCCATGATTACGGGCATCTTAAGGCTCGAAAATTGTTTACTAGCGCATCTGTGTAAATATTGATCCGCAGAAAACCGTAGCAAGTGCTTTATCAATCTCGCACTCAGAATTGTCTGACAAAACTTTAGCCGTGCTACCGATGACGCAATGCAACAGATGATTCAATGTCTGGGTCTGGCCGAATACTTGTTCGCGAACAGCGTGTGCAAAGACTATGATCGCCAACACCCAATCTGCTGAACACTCGGTTATGTCCACTTCAAAAACCCGCCCCACCCCCGCCCCGCTCCTCAACCCCGGCGAATCCGTGGTCCTGTTCGACGGCGTTTGCAAGCTCTGCAACGGCTGGGCGCGTTTTCTGATTCGTCACGATCATCAGCACCGCGTGCGGCTGGCCGCCGTGCAATCCCCCGAAGGCCAGGCACTTCTGGCGTGGGCCGGCCTGCCAGTGGATCAGTTCGACACCATGGCCGTCATCCGCGACCGCCACTACTGGGAACGATCCGACGCTTTCCTTGAGGTCATCAGCCAGTTATCCACCCGCTGGCAGCCATTGCGACTGCTGCGCGTCTTCCCGCGTGGGCTGCGCGACTGGGCCTACGACCGCATCGCGCTGAACCGCTATAGACTGTTCGGCAAGTACGACACTTGCCTGCTGCCAACGCCAGACCATGAACAGCGCTTCCTCAAAGCAACTGCACCTACGCCAGCAAACTGAACAACTGCACGGGCGTCATCTTCGTCACCATCATCAGCACAATGACAAACATCCCGGCAAACCCGAGCACGCCCATCCACAACCATTGGCGATACACGCCCTGGTATTGTTGATCGAGATTCGCCCCCGCCTCGCTCGCACTCGATGCCATCGCATACAGCCGCTTTTGCAGGATCAACACCGGCAGCCACAGCGAGCCAACACAGAAGAAGATGATCAGCGAGGTCAGCACCCACTCGGTGCTCATCGACAACCCCGAAAGCCGCGCCAACAGATACCCCGTGATGATCTGCACGAAACCGGCCGGTGTGGTGATCCACGTGTCGAAGCCCACGACCATGCGCGCGACGTGCGCTATCACTTGCGGATTGCGCGTGCGGCTGGCGGCAATCAGGTAGAGGTAAGACCCCATGCCGAATCCGAACAGGAAAATCGCCGCGATGATGTGCAGATACTTCAGGCACAGATAGAGCATGTCAGCGCTGCCCGTCCGAGAAATGCACGGCCAGGCTCAGGTTGTCCGGATCGTTGATCGCGGCCATGTACTCGGCGACACTGATTTCGCCCACGCAAGGCCGGGCGCCGGGTGGCGGCGTGTAGCCTTGAGCCATTTTCGTGGCCAGCGCTACGGCGGCGCAGCTGGGGATTTGCGGGCCTTTGTCGTTCAGGGCGGTGAGTTGCGCGGTCATCGACAGCGGTTTGCCGTCAACACCAAGCCCCTGCACGTCGATGTACATCGCACTTTTGCCATCGCCGAAACGCTCGAAATGCGTGCCCAGGCGATGCAGTCTGCCGGCCCACAAGGCATGGTCGCGCACCAGCCCGATTTTCAGCGCCTGCGCCAACAGACCGTTGGCGATGCCGCCCAGTTTGAGACCGGCGCCTGCCTTGAAGCTCAAGGTCTGCGCGCCATAACGACTGGCAAAAATATCCATGTCGGGGACATCGACATTGGCCAGTAGACGAGTGCCCATCTGCGGCATTTTGCGCAACGTCAGATCCAGCCAGCCCGACACTTCATGCACCTTGCCGTTTTTCAGTTGCTTGATCGGTTTGCCGGCGTAAGCGAGTACGCCTTCAATGGTCGACAACCCGGGCATTTTCGCCGAGGAAGATATGCCATGCTCGATCGAGTCAATGCGCGAAAAGCGCGCGCGCTGCTCATCGATGATCGCGGATGACAGCGTCGGCACCGAGCTGCAACCACTGAGGATCGTCACACCCGCCTGCTTCGCTCTCGCGTCGAGAACGTGAATGCCGTTGACGAAGGTGCGGCAGTCAGCCAGGTCGCAGTAGTTCACACCGGCGTCGATGCAACTTTCGGCGAGCGCATAGGATTGCCCCTGAAACGGCCCGCCAGTGTGCACGACCAACTGAATGTTCAGCGCACACAATGCGGCTTTGAACTCGCGGCCCATGGCGTCGCCGCACCAGCCTTCGCAGACGTTGCCCGATTGGCTGTTCAGCTCATCGAGTTTGCGCTGCAATTTGCGCGGGTCACGGCCCGACAGCACCAGCCCGATGTCCGGCCTCAGTGCCAGATGCCGGCACACGATGCTGCCGAAGTTTCCGTAACCACCGACCACCATCACCCTGAACGGCATGCAATTCTTCCCTAAGTCAGTCCATCAAACAGGCGGGAAGGATATAGGGCCGAACGTCAGCAAGCCATCCACTGTCGGAGTGAGCTTGCTCGCGATAGCGGTGTGTCAGGTGTTGATCTGCTATTTGATACACGGCTATCGCGAGCAGGCTCACTCCTACAGGGCTTGCGGCGTGTACAAAAGTTCTAGAAATTGATCTTGAACCCCAGCATCGCGTCATACCCGTGGCTGTCACCGTCGAACCCCTGCCGATAGCCGGCTGACGCGGTAAACGTGGTGCGCTGATTGGCCTGGTAATCCACCCCGACATTCACTTCACCCCACGTGCCCTGAATATCCGACTCGAACGGGATGTACCCCGACTCAGAAGAAAACTCGGTTTTCGGCTGCCCCTTGAATTCATGCCAGATGCTCGGCCGGATCCAGCCGTTGGTACGCCGTGCGCTCTTGTCGACGCCCTCGGTGTCCCAATCCTTGGCGATGCGCACGCCGGCGCGGCCGATCAGTGAGTCCACATCCTTGAAGCGAATGTTCGCGCCGACGTCATCACTGCTGTCCAGATCGACGTAGCTGTAGATCGCCTGCAATTGCGGTTCGATGTACCAGTCTTTGTCGACTTCGAACGGATAGCCGTTTTCCAGCGAGGCGGTGTAACCCCAGCCGCGGGTTTTCAGTTTGGCCAGGTCGTTGGGTTTGGCTTCGATGTCGAAGCGATTGACCTGCAATACGCCGTCCAGATACCAGCCGGAGGGGCCGAAGTGTGTCCAGTAGGCGCCGACGCCGTAAGCGCGCAAGGTGTCTTCGCCGGCGGCGCGCCGGGTGTAGTGGCTGACGCCGGCGTCGATGGTGCCGGCGGACAACGACAGCCCGGCCTGTTCGTGACTGCCGTCAGGCCGGTCCTTGCGGTAGAGGTCGGTGCCGACCTGAAAAGCCGTCAGGTCGTAGTTGTATTCGGGGGTATTGCCCAAGGCGTTTTTGCGGTCGCCGTCCTGTTTACCGCTGCGGTAGATCACCCGCCCCCAACCCATCGACGGCGCCAAGGTGGATTCGTCTTCCCTGGGCAACGGATCACCGCGATTCAGACGCTCCTCGCCGACCCGCTCGTGAAGGGTGTCGACCATCGTCCGGCCGTAAACCAGCGCTAACGCCGGGACAGCACCGTACAGCGATACTTCCGGACGGTAATTGGGTACCGGGGACGGATCGGGATCAGGACCGGGAGGACCGTCCGGAGGCACGGCGTCCGAACGCAGATACCAGGTGTCCTTGCCGCTACCATCCTCGGCGCCTTGTTGCAGGCGATATTCGTAGGGCCCGGCGACCACACGCCGGGCCAGTTGAAACGCATTGGCGTCACTCGCAGCTTCGGATTTATTCAGCAGTTCGACCACCGCAATGCCGTTACCCTGAGTCAGTTCGCCCTGTCCGCCGACGTTACTCACGATCACGCCGGTGGTGCGGCCACTGGCGGTGGTCGTCGAATCCACCACCAGCATGTCGGAGAGACTGTTTGTGCCGCCACCATTCAACGTGGTGTTAAGCAGCAGCCGGCCGCCATTGGACACGAACACCCCGCCGCCATCGGTGCCGGCGGTGTTGGCCCCGCTGATCAGCAACACATTGCCAACCGTGTTGCTGCCGGCAGCAAGGTCGAGCGTGCCGCTGTGGGTGAATCGGTTTACACCGAGCAACTGCCCCTGCACGGCGGCGCCCAGCGTTGGGGTGTTGGCCGTTTGCCCCAAAGGCAGATAGGCGCCGCTGGCATTGAAGTTGACGATGCCCGTCGCCGGTTGCGCCGCCAGACGAATCACACCGCTGTTGTCGATGCTGTTGGCGCCCGATGAGCCGAGATCACTGACGGCAACACCCCAGGTATCACCACTGCCACTGCCGCTGCTGGCGGTAAAGTTGCGCAGCGTCCAGGTGCCGCTGTTGGCCACTGAACTGGCCGCGCTGACGGCATTCACGGCGCCGGTCATTTGCCCGGTGTTGTTCAGCGCAAACGTCGTGCCCGGCGTGGTCGCGTCAGCGCGCACGGCGACATCGCTGAGCGCACCGATCGCACCTGAGTTGTTCAACGTCTGGCTCGCACCACCGAGGGCGACACCGCTGCTGTCGCCTCGCCCGCCCTGAAGGGTTGCCGTGTTGGTCACTGTGGCGCTGCCGCCCTCGGTCAACGCGTCAATCGCCGACGAATCGATACCCCGCGCAGTGATCACGCCCGTGTTGTTGACCGTCAGCGCCGCTGCACCCGAGGCTTCGGCAAGAATGCCCTGACTGTCGCTCGCACCGAGCGTCTGGATCGCGCCGCTGTTGACCACGCTTTGCGCGCCAGTGACCGACAGCGTACGAATGCCGCGCTGTTGATCGCCACGCGCAATCAATTCCCCACTGTTGTTGACGCTCAACGTGCCCAGCCCGCTGCCCGAATTGAAGGCATTGCCGGCCAGAATCGCCGCACCCTGGCCGTTGACGTCGATCAGCGGACCATTGAACACAACACCCACGTCGCCGCCCAGCGTCAGCGCCTGGATACCAAAGGCGCCAATGCCACTGCCATCGCCCGAACCGGCGTTGGAATGAGTGATGATCGTACCGCCCGCGTTGACGTTGACCGTGCCCGTCGGCGACTGGGTCGAGGCATAGATGCCGTTGGCGTTGCTGTGCAGGGTTTCGATGCGATTGCCGCGATAATTGATCTGGACGCTGCCCCCGGTCGAGTCGACCCGTATACCGCCCGCGCCAAAACCACTGGCAAACAGATCTCCCGAGTAATCGATCAGCACATTGTTGTTTTCGGCGCTGACAATGATCGCGTAGGCCCGGGTGGTGTTGATGTCGCCGAGGACGTTGATGTTGCCGCTACCGGTGATCGCGACATCACCGGTGCCGCGCTTGATCACGTAGATCGCCCGCGAACCGGCAGCGTTGGCCGTGCTGCCGACGTTGATGGCGGCATTGTTCTCGATGCTGATCGAACCGCTGCCGCCGACGTTGTCATTGGCATAGATACCGTGCGCGGCGCCGCCCGTCGTCGTGATAGCGCCATTGTTGACGATGGCGATGCTGCCGACCGTGGCAAACGAACGGATGCCGAAACCGTTGAGGCCGCTGGTGGTCAGCGTCCCGCTGTTGGTGAGGCGGGTAAGGCCATTGCCGCCTTCGGTGAACAGACCAAAGGCGTTCATGCCGATGCTCTGCACGTTCGCCGCGTTGATCAGTGTGGTGTTGCCATTGACTGCGCGGGTATGCACGCCGGCGTGGTTGCCAATGCCGGCAGTAGGCAAGGTGTCGTCGATGATCGGAAGACCGGCCGACAGTGCATCATCGTTGTTGACCAGAATGTTGACGCCACTGCCGACGCTGACATTGGTCTCGCCGCTGCCCGTGGCTTTGGTCCAGATGCCGTTGCCGCCAAGCAAAGTGATCTGGCCAGTGCCCTGATGATTGAGGTTGATCGCCCCGCCGCCGCTGGCATTGATGTCGATGCCGTCGTGTTCATTGCCGACCACGGTGTTGAGGATATTCAGCGTGGCACCGGAACTCACCGAGAACGTCGACGACCCGGCGCCGGCATTGGTTATCGCCAGCGCGTCCAGGCCACTGCCACCGACATTGACGGTGTTGGTTCCACCATTGACGCTCAGGCTAGCGTTGCCGGTGGTGCCGATGACATTGGCAAACACCGCGTTGGCGGCCGTCGGTGGGGTGCTGTCCACCGTGGTGCCGCTGAGTGTCAGCGTGGTGTTGGCGTCGTTGCCGCGACTGTTCAGCGAGGAACCGGCGGTGGTGGTGATGGTGGTGCCCGTCTGAGTGCTGATCGAGGCATCGACGCCGGCCGCCGGCAAACAGGTTTGCGAGAGGTTGTAAGCACCCGCCGCCAAAGGCCCGCACGCGGCCTGCACATCTGCGAGCACCAGGGTATTGGCCATGGCGACCAGTAAAGCGTGGCGAATGAAATGCGGGGCGTGCCCGCCGTGAGGATGGCCGCTGGCACCGTGCATGAAAACCTCCCTGTTCAGCGTACCTGGCGTATCCCTCACGCCTGTCGACGCCACGCGATATTGCGTTGTGATTACCGTTATAGACCTTAGTAGTTATTTCGAAAGTTGTTAATTCGCGGGTCGAGGACCTGTATTGGCAAGTTGACGAACGGTCTGTCGAGTGTTCAGATGCCGCCCAGTTTCAGGTGTCCCATGCCGCCGTGCATGGGGTGAAACGGGAAACCGGTACGTTCTTTTCGAACAAGTCCGGTGCTGCCCCCGCAACGGTATGCGCGTGATGCTTTCGATACACCACTGTGGCCACACGGCCATGGGAAGGTGAAAGCCTCGATACGCGCGAGCCCGGAGACCGGCCTGGAATTTCTGTTTGGCAAAATCCTGCGGTGGGCGGGCATGGGCCGGTATTGGCTGTGCGCGATGCCTTCTCCTGCATGCTCTTCTGCGAAGATCCTTTTCGAGAAGACAATGATTCGACCTTTCTACACTTCTGCTCCAACCCTCTTGTTCGGCTGCCTGTTCAGCCCTCTGCTGCTGGCGGATGACGCACCACTGGAACTCAATCAGCAAATCGTTTCCGCACCGTCGGTGGAATCCACCACGGTCGCCGAGATGGCGAAGTTCGGCAGCAAAGTCGAGATCGTCAGCCGCGAGCAGATCGAACGCGCCGGCCCCAGCGCCGATGTCAGCCGCGTGATGCAGATGTTCATTCCCGGCCTGTACGTCGCGCCGAAAAACGGCCCGTTCGACTACGGCACCTATTCGCTGCTGGGTGGGCGCAACGACGACACGCTGATCCTGCTCGACGGCGTGCGCCTGAACAATCGCCTGTACGGCGGCCTCTATCTGGACACCCTGCCGGCCAACGCCATCGAACGCATCGAAGTGCTCAAGGGTGGCCAGAGTCTGTTGTTCGGCACTCAAGCCGTTTCCGGCGTTATCAATATCGTCACCCGCAGCCCGCAGTCGCGCAAAGCCGCCGGCGAAGTGAATCTCGGCGTGGACACTTTCGGCGGCACCACCGAAGACGCCCGGGTCGAGAATATTTTCACTAACGGTTTCGGCGATCTTGGTTTGCTGGCGTATGTCAGCCACAACGTTTCCGACGGTTACCAGCCGTATCGCAACCGCGACATGAAAAATGTCAGCGAGAAGAACCGCGCCTACGAAGTCACCACCTTCGGCGGCAAGGCAATTCAGTCGTTTGGCGATGATTCGCGGCTGGAACTGTTCTACCAATACGCCGACGCCAACCTCGACTTCGCCCGCCCGGTCGACAACCACAAGACCACCAACGACCGCGTGCAGCAGATCGCCACGGCAACGTTCGAGCAGACCATGAATGAGCGCCTGAGCTACTTCGTCAAAGGCCATATCAACGACTGGGACACGCGCTACACCCGCGTTAACAACGTCGATGGCGGCGGTACCAAAGTCATCAACCACAACGACTATTGGGGCTTCACCGATTGGGGTGTGCAGGCCGAAGGCAAGGCTGAATTGCCCGGCGGCCATGTACTGGTGTTCGGCAGCGACAACCAATGGTTCAAGGGCCAGGACGACGTGCTGATCGTCGACAACGATAAGGCCGAAGCCCATGCGTTCTACACGCAACTGCGCCCGCAGATCGACGCCCTGCCCGACTGGCACCCGAGCATCGGTGTGCGTCACGAAGCCATGAGCGGCGGCGACAGTGCCACGGTCGGCATGCTCACTTCGCTGTATGACCTCAACGAAAACTGGTCGGTGCGCGGCCAATACGGCAGCGCTTACAAACTGCCGAACGCCGAGCAACTGTTCGTCAATGAACCGGGCGACGAGATCGGCAATCGCAATCTCAAGCCGGAAAAAAGCCGCAACGCCGAACTGGGTGTCGACTACAAAGGCTTCCTCCTGGATCGTGAATTCAGCGCCAGCGTGACCCTGTTCAAACGCAAGATCGACGACCTGATCACCCTCGATGACATTCAGTGGGTCAACGGCGAAGGCACGATCCAGATGCGCGGTTTCGAGGCCGACGCCAAGCTCGCGCTCAATGAGCAGTGGAGCCTGCAAGCAGACATGACCCGCAACCTCACCGAGTCGCGCACCGGTGCGACCATCAACGATATTCCGAGCTTCTTCGCCCGATCGCGGGTCGGCTATGAATCGGAAAATCGTCTGTGGGGTGCTGGCGGTGCGATTCGCTATATCCGCGACATCAAAAGCTCGAAACAAGTTGAATACGGCAACTATTCGGTGGTCGACGCCGATGCTTATCGCTACCTCGACAACGCCCACCAACACCGCGTGAGCCTGCTGGTAGAAAACCTCTTCGACCGCGATTACGTCACCAGCCGTTCAAGCAACGTCGATAACCTTGGCCGACCGCTCACCTCCGAAGTGCGCTACACGTACCGCTTCTGATGAGTGAAATCAAAACCGTCGACGGCGTCGACACGCACCCGGACTGGTCGCACGTGCCCGAGCATGCGCGCCATGTGTTCCTCTGCACCGGCCCGCGCTGCACCCAGCGCGGCGCCTTGCAGCTATGGAAAACCCTGCGCCGGCATTTGCTGGCACACGATCGTATCGAGACCCCGGGCGGCGTCTTGCTGACCCGCACGCACTGCCAGTTTCCGTGCAGTCTGGGGCCGATTGTGACGGTGTATCCCGAGCGTTGCTGGTATGGCGTGCGCAACGATGAAGAGGTGCAGCGGTTGGTCGAGGGTCATCTGGTGGGCGGAAAGGTGGTCGCGAATTTACTGATCAAGGCGCGGACATGAGATCGATTGTGTACGCACTTCTCGCCCTGCTCTGCTCCACGCCCGTGCTCGCCGACAGTTACCGCAATTGCGGCGAGGACTGGAGCACCGTTCAGCCTTCACGCATCGTCGCGCTCAATCAGCATGCGGCAGATATCGTCCTGGCGCTGGGTGCCGGGCCAGCGCTGGTTGGCGTGGCCTACCTGGATGACACCGATGCCGGTCAGCGCCAAGCCGAGTATTTCGGCGTGCCGGTGATCGCGCGCCAATACCCGGCCAGCGAAGTGCTTTACGCACAGAAACCGGATCTGGTGATCGGTGGTTTTGCCACGGCATTCGGCGACGGTGTGACTTCGCGCTCGGGGCTGGCGCGTAATGGCGTGGGTTCGTATCTATTGGAGTCGGCCTGCAACGGGCATTCGCTGGATTACTTCGCGCATGTGCGCAACGACTTGCTGACCTTGGGCAAACTGCTGCACAGACAGCCACAGGCGCAGCAATTGAGCGCGGCAATGGACGCCGATCTCGCCAGCGCCCGAGCCTTGGCCGGTGCGGGTAAACCGCTGTCGGTGTTCTATCTCGACAGCGAGGTCAAAGGCCTCGACAGCGAAGGTCGGCGTGGCTTTGTCACCCCGCTGTTGGCCGCCGTCGGTGCACGCAATGTGTTCGCCGAGATCAATCTTTATCGGGTGACCGTCAACAGCGAAACCCTGCTGGCCAGCGACCCGGACGTAATCCTGCTCGCCGACGCCGAATGGTCGCCCGCCAGTCGTAAACGTTATCTGTTGACCCACGACCCGGTGCTCTCGCAACTGCGTGCCGTGCGTGAAAACCGAATGATCGAGATCCCTTTCACCCATCTGCTGCCGACCTTCAACAGCGGCCGGGTGGCACTGGAACTCGCTCGCCAGCTCAATGCACCGAAGAAAAAATAAATGAACCCGCCGCCCCCCACGCCACCTAACGAACAGACCATCAGGAGGTAGCCAATGCAAATCGAAACCGTGTGGATCGTACTGGCGGCAGTTCTTCTGCTTATCGAACTTTGGGCCATCAATCGGGTGCGCAAGAGCGAGGGGAAAGCGAGCAATAAAGGCGTGTGGATCGTGCTGATCGTGTTTGTGCCGCTGTTTGGTTTGATTGCCTGGGCGTTGGCGGGGCCCAAGCATGTCAGTCAGCATTCGGCGTCGTAACCTGATTGATTTGCCGTGGTGCGGGCTTGCCATCTGACGAAGCCGTGATCTGCAATGCCTGCAACGCCCTCTTCATGCAGGCTGCACGAAGGCTTTTTGCCTGTTAAGCCGCAAGCCCCTGATCCAGAGCGATTGAGCATCCGCCACGGACTGGCACGCCAAATGCGGCTGATACAGGGCATTCACAGCTCCGTGAAACAGCGGCCTGTGTTCACTCCGTGACAGTAGAGGCAACGCCATGAACGCCATCGACCTTCTCAAAGCCGATCATGCAAAAGTCAAAGACATCCTTAGCCAACTCAGCGATTCAACTGACCGCGCGCTGAAAAAACGTGTCGAGCTGTTGGGCAAACTGGAAATGGAAATCTCCATCCATACCCGCCTTGAAGAGGAAATTCTCTACCCCGCGTTCAAGGCTGCCGGCAGCAAGGAACAGGACGTCATGTACTTCGAAGCCAAGGAAGAACACCGCACCGTGGACTCGCTGGTGCTGCCCGATCTGAAACTCACCGACCCGGGCACTCCGGAGTTTTCCGGTCGAGTGAAAGTGGTCAAGGAACTGCTCGAACACCATATCGAAGAGGAAGAAACGGAAATGTTTCCTCAAGCGAAGAAGCTGTTGGGCAAGGAAAAACTCGAAGAGTTGGGCGCGCAGATGGAGGCCATGAAGGCCAGCTACAAGAAGGAAATCGCTGCAGGGAATATGGCCGCTTAACGTATTGCAAACCGACGAGCCCGGCTATGGCCGGGCTTTTTTTCTGGTTGCTCGCAGCGTCTCCCTGCTGCAGGATCAGTCGATCGACAACAGGGAATGTTGAAATGGATCAGAAAGTACGTGAGCGAATCGTGGTGGTTGGTGCGGGCATCGTCGGCGCCTCACTTGCGTACTACCTGTCAGGCAAAGGGGCGCACGTCACGCTGATCGAGGCTGACGAGATCGCGAGCGGCGTGACGGCAAGCTCTTTCGCCTGGATCAATGCCACGCACGCCGGCGCTGATCCGATTGCGCCGTTGCGCGGTATGGCCATAGAAGCCTACCGACGACTCGAAACCGAGCTGCCGGATTTGCAGATTCGCTGGACCGGAGCTTTGTCGTACAACGAATCAGCAGAGTATCCGGCGTCGGCGACATTGTTATCGTCTGACGAGGTGCTTGCCCGCGAACCCAATCTGAAAAATCCCCCACCGTGCGCGTTGTATCGCGCGGAAGAAGGCGCACTCGACGCCGTGCAGGCCACCCACGCCTTGATTGCCGGCGCCCAGGCGCGGGGCGCGCAATTGCTCACGCACACCCGAGTGACCGCTTTCAAAACCTGCAACGCAGATGTCACCGGCGTTGAAACCTCAGCGGGCACGTTTGATGCCGACCTTGTGGTGCTTGCCGCAGGGACTGGCACCCGGCAATTAACACAGATGCTCAACGTCTCCCTGCCCATCGAGGCCTCGCCGGCCATTTTCATCCGTTACAAGACCCAACCGGGCCTCGTCAAAGGCATCATCTCCAGCCCCGAAATGGAAGTTCGGCAAACTGCCGACGGCACGTTGCTGGCCGCGGAAGATTATCTGGGAGAGGCGCCGGGCAACTCGCCGACAGACATCGCCCGGCAAACCGCCGAAGCCATACGCAAAGAACTTCACGGGGTGTTTTTCATTGCGCCGCAAACCGTCGCCGTCGGAATCCGGCCGATGCCCGCTGATGGCATCCCCGTGGTCGGTTACTTGCCAGGTGTCGGCGGGGTCTACGTTTGCGCGATGCATCCCGGTGTGACGCTCGCGGCAATCGTCGGGCGCCTCGCCAGTGAAGAGCTGCTGGATCGCCAGTCATCCGCAGCCCTTGCACCGTGCCGCCCAGAGCGTTTTTTTCAGAATTCCGGCAAAGTGACAAACAACGCTGCTCTTACCCGCTGAAAACCCGCCGCAATACCACCAATAACTCGAGAGGCACAGACGCACATGGACGTCATCAACACGTTACAACCCGCCGACTGTGCGGACATGCAAGATATTCGAAGTGAAATCGACCGACTCGATCAAGCGGTGATCAAACTGCTGGGCAAGCGCTTTCAGTACGTACTCGCGGCCTCGAAGTTCAAGACCTCGGCGACCTCAGTGCGGGCACCGGAGCGTTTTCAGGCGATGCTGGCAACCCGTCGCGACTGGGCCGAAAACGAAGGCTTGAATGCAGATGCCATTGAAAAAATGTACTGCGACCTGGTCAATCACTTCATTGCTGAAGAGATGAAGCACTGGGCGGCGCAAACGAACAGCTGACTGCTTTGGCGCAATCTTTCGTTTGCGCCGTAGGCTGACAATCAAGGAAAACAGCATTGACGCCCCCCAAGGACACCGCGTTCGCCTATCAAGCGGTCTACCACTACCTCATCGGATTGATCGAGGCGGCCAGTGGCACGACTGAACAGAAACTGCCGTCCCTGCGACAACTGGCTCTGCGCCTCGGCGTTTCGGTGTCGACGACCAAATACGCCTACGCATTGCTCGAGGACGAAGGCAGAATTCACGCCAAAGCCAGGTTCGGCTATTTCACCCGGTCAATACCGGCGGCGCCTGTGACGACCAACTCCGGCAACCTTCTCGACCACGTCTTCGCCAGCGCCCGTCAGCCCGGCATGCTGGCCCTGAGCAGCGATGCGCCGGCGATGCTGCTGTCGCTGCAGGGGCCGTTGTTGATGATGGAGCGTGAGCTGACTCGCCAATACCCGCCCTCGAATGCACCGCTCTATCAGCCTCTTGGCGAGCCGGAATTGCGCGCGGCCCTGGCGGAACGCTACACCCGTTCCGCTCGCAACCACTGGCAGGCCGAACAGGTGTATATCGGCGCGGACCTGCGCAGCGTATTGGAGTTGTCGCTCAGTGCCTTGAATCTCGGTGGCACTGTGGCGCTGGTGGAATCGCCCTGCTCGTGGGCAATTCTGCGCCAGTTGCAGGCGGCCAATATCCGCGTCATCGAAATGCCCCTCGACGATGACGGCCGCTTCAACCTGCCTGCATTGAAGGCGTTACTGATGCGCGAACCGGTGCGCCTGGCAGTGTTTTCCTCCACGGTGAATATTCCTCAGGGCCAGTTGATGCCGGCCCACGACAAGCAGCAGATCTGTGACTGGCTGGCCGAGCGCGATATCTGGCTGTTCGAAAACGACACGTGGGGCGAGTTGAGTTTCTCCCGGTCAGCCGCGCGTTATCGCGACTTTGCCGATCCGGACAAGCTGCTGGTGTTCTCGACATTCGACAAGATTATTGGCGGCGAAGCGCCGTACGGCTACGTGCTGTGTCGCCAGCAGGCCGCGCCATTTCATCGACTGTTTATGCAGCGCGGATTTCGCCTCTCGCCGATGCGGCAGAAAGCGATTGCCAGACTCTACAACTCCAGGCGCATTGACCAGCACTTGACTATGCTGCGCGCGCTGTTGCTCAAGCGCAGGCAACAGCTGCAGACCTTGCTGGAAGAGCACGGCAACGACCAGTGGCAGGTCGTCGCCCCGCAAGGTGGTGCGAGCTTCTGGCTCAAGGCCGTGCGTCCGATCGACATGCAACGGGTGTTCGAGCGCCTGCTGGCTGAGCGGATCGTCATCGCCCCCGGCGAAATCTTCAGCCAGCAAGGTGCCTGGAAACAGCATCTGCGCCTGAGTTACACCCTCGACTGGGACAAGGACATCGGCCACGCAGTGAAACGCCTGGCGCAGGCGATCACCGAAGAACACCGCGTCTAGAGTCCGTAGCAATGCCGCGCTTCAGGAAACCGACCATGGCGCACATCGTCAGCAAACTGCGCACAAGCCTCGCTGATCACCGCACCGACATCGGCGTACCGTTTGACGAAACGCGGCAGATGCTCACCGCCCAGGCCGAGTACATCTTCGGTGACCAGCACCTGCCCGTCGCAGGCCGGTGAGGCGCCAATGCCGATGGTGGGCATTGGCGAGTCCAGCGTAATCTGCCGCGCCACGCCTTCGGCCACCCCCTCCAGTAACAGGCTGAAGGCGCCGGCATCGAGATTGGCCCGGGCATCTTCGGCTATTACCGCGCCGCTTTCAGCCGTCAGGCCCTGGGCCTTGAAACCGCCCATGACATTGACGAACTGCGGCATCAACCCGACATGGGCCATGACCGGAATACCACGCGCCACGAGAAATTCGACAGTGGACGCCAAGGCCTTGTTGGCCTCCAGCTTCACCGCATCACAACCGGTCCGCGCCAGCACCTGAGCGCAATTGCGAAAGGCTTGTTCATTGGATTCCTGATAACTGCCGAACGGCATGTCGGCCACCACACAGGCCAGGCGCGTACTATCGACCACCGCCCGCGTGTGGCCGATGATTTCTTCGAGCTGCATGCTCAGCGTCGAGGCGCGGCCATAACCGACCATGGCCGTGGAATCGCCGACCAGAATGAAGTCGACGATCGGGTCGATCAGCGTGGCAATACTGCTGGAATACGCCGTCAGCGAGACGATTTTCTGCTGGCCTTTCATCGCGACCAGTTGCGGTACAGTCAGGCGTTTGGTGCGGGTATGCAGGCTCATGGGCGACTCTCCGAGGCTGCCGTCCGTGAACGATAAATGTCGCCAGATTGAATGCGTAACGCTTCCATACAGTGCCCAACTCCAAAAGATTCGAGCGCTCGATTATTCGTTTAACGCAGAAACATTCAATGCACAGATTGGCCTGAAAAAGCGACCCAGACGCACCCTGCTTCGTTGAAATGCACACAGGATCCGGGATGCTTTATTTCGCCGTTTGCCGCAGGATGCGAGGCTTATGAACACATCCAGGGAGCAATTTTTATCATGGAAAAAATCATTACCTACCGCACCGCCACCGCCGACGATGCGCTGGCAATGAGCGAACTGGGCCAATTGCTCAACGCGGTCCACCACGCCGCCCGCCCCGATATCTATGCCGCCGCCACCGAAGATTTCGCCCGCGACTTGCCGCACTGGGCCGGAGTATTCGAAAAGTCCGGTCAGATTGTCTTCATCGCCAGCGCCGGTGAACGGCCCGTCGCGTTCATTACCGCCAACCTGTCCGCCAGTTCCGGGCCGTTGATGCAGCCGCAGAATGTTGTTCGCATCGGTTCGGTGTGTGTCGCCGAGCCGTTCTGGGGCAAAGGCATTGGCCGCGCGCTGATTCAACGGGTCAAGGACTGGGCCATCGAGCAGAATGCGCAGGACTTGCGCCTGACGGTCTGGCCTTTCAACGAGCGTGCGGTGCGCATGTATGCCGAGTTCGGTTTCGAGACCCGTGCCCTGGAGATGGGCGTTCGATTGTAAGGAGCGGACACGTCCAATCATGAATAAACGTGAACAGCTCCATCAGCAGGGTTTTGCCCTGCTCCGTCGCGCTATACCCGCCAAATGGCTGGACGACCTGCGCCAGGCGTTCGATGCGGGTGTGCTGCCGTCAGATCGCTGGCCCGTCCCACGGGGTCAGGACTGGCGCCATTCGCTGTTGGATGAGCATGCGAGCGTGCGCGCGGTGTGTCGCTTGCCAGCGCTGTTGGCCGTGGTCGGTGAGCTGATCGCGGAGCGCTTCTTTCTGTCCCAGGTCGAGGGTCGTGAACCGCTTTCGGGTGGCGGTCATCAGCAACTGCATCGCGACTTGTCCGCACAGCGCCCCGGCGACTGTGCGGTGGCCCTGGCTTTTTTCGATGACTATGGCACCGACAACGGCGCGACCCGTCTCGTCCCCGGCAGCCATCGCCCCGCGCCGGGAGCGCCGCCCGTAGATATCAATGACGAGACGCGATCGGTCCAGCTCGCGGGCCGTGCGGGCGACATTCTGGTGTTCGATGTCGACCTGTTACATGCCAGCAGCCGGAATCTGCTGGGTGGGCGCCGGCGTTCGATTCTGATCAACTATTGGGCCGAGCCGCTGTACGCGTCTCACCGGCAAACCGTGGGTCTGCGAAATATCCGCATGGACCCTATCGAATGGTTCGATCCTGCCGACAACATTCTGGTGGACACCGAGGGGTTTTAACGGCGTAAGCCCACCTCCGTCCAAGTGCCACTTTCCATTACGATTCAAGAGGCTGCACCCATGAGCAATGCCTGGAACGAAGGTTATTTCACGGACGAAGGCTACACCTACAGCTATAGCCGGGAAATCAATCCTGTTTTCCAGCGTTACTGCCTGTTGTTGCGCGGCTTTGCCGGTCTGGACAATCCCGACGGTTATCATTGCGAACTCGGTTTTGGTCAGGGTGTGTCGATCAACATCCACGCCACCGCCAACCCTGCCGGTTTCGTTGGTACGGACTTCCACCCGGGTCAGGCGGCCCACGCCATTGAACTCGCGGCGCTGGGCAACAACGGTGCGCGGCTGTATGACGACAGCTTCGAGCAACTGCTGGCGCGCCATGATTTGCCGCAGTTCGACAGCATCAGCCTGCATGGCATCTGGACCTGGGTCAGCCGGGACAACCAGAAGCTGATTGTCGAATTCGCCCGGCGCCATCTCAAACCGGGTGGTCATCTGTACGTCAGCTACAACGCTTTCCCGGGCTGGTCGCCTTCAGCGCCGTTGCGCCAATTGTTCAGCCTGCACGACCGTTTTGCCAGCCACTCGACGCGGTCGGATCAGCGCATCGATGCCGCGTTGCAGTTTTCCGAAGCGCTGCTGGCGGCCAACCCCAAGTACGCCATCGCCGCGCCGAGTCTGGGCGCCCGACTGCAGACCATCAAAGGTCAGGATCGCCAATACGTCGCCCACGAATATTTCAATCGCGACTGGAACTGCATGTATTTCGCCGACATGGTCGACGCACTGGCGCCGGCCAAGCTCGATTACGTCACGACGGCGGTGCCGATGGATTCGGTGGATGCACTCAACCTGAGCGCCGAAGGCCTGGCCTTTCTCGACGGTATCGAGCATCCGGTGATGCGCGAGCAGGCGCGTGACTACTTCGTCAACCAGGCTTTCCGGCGCGATCTATACGTGCGCGGTGCCAACCGACTCAGCGCTGCCGAGCGCCGGTCGCGTATGCTCAACACGCGATTTATCCTGATGCAACCGACAGAAAACGTAGCGTCCAGCGTCACCGGCCCCGCTGGCGAAGCGTCATTGCAAGCGGACATTTACCGCCCGCTCCTCGCTGCCCTCGCGGGCCAGACGTATGAAGCCAAAACGATGCAGCATTTGCTCGATGCACTGTCGCCAATGGCCTATGACGATCTGGAACAGGCCATCGCCATCCTGGTTGGCATGGGCGCGGTAGCCCCTTGCCAGAGCGAAGCTGCCGAGGCGCTGGTGTACGAACGCTGCGCTGCGTTCAACCTGCAACTGTGCAAGCGCGCGTTGTTCAACGCCGACATTCAGGTGCTGAGCAGCCCGGTCACCGGGGGCGGCGTCATGGTCAGCCGCTTCCAGCAACTGTTCCTGATTGCAATCCGCCAGGGCAAACAGCACCCGGCAGAGTGGGCGCAACTGGCGTGGAGCGTCATCGCTGAACAAAACGAAGTGTTGGTCAAGGACGGCAAAACGCTGACCACCGCCGAAGCCAACATTGCCGCGCTGACCGAACAGGCTCAGGCTTTTGCCGAGCAATCGCTGATTGTGCTGAGTGCTTTGAAAATCGTCTGACACTCGATTGAAGCGGACCTCGTCGTGCCTCTCGACACCGCCCGACTGGAGCTATTTCATGGATTTGAAGTTCAGCCACATCGACGTACTGGTCAAAGACCTTGAACAAGCCTGCGCCTATTACGCGCAGATACTGCAGGCGCGGATCTCCACAACGCAGATCTGGAATCGTGGTGGCCTGCACGTGCGCTATGCCGTCGCGCTGATCGGTCAGGAACGCTTCATGCTGGTCCAGCCGCTGGCGGGCAATCTCAAGGATCTGTTGGATACGGTGGGTGAAGGCATGATTTACCGTCATTGCTACACGACCCCTGATATCGAGTTGGCCTACGACGAACTGCTCGCCAGCGGGGTTCAGCCGGAGGACGAAAACGGCCAACCGCTGACTCGCGAGAACCTGCAATCGCCTTCCGGAACACGCATCATCTGGCTGCCGAAACGCTTCGGACATTTCTCGATCGAGATTCTTGAAGAGAAGGCGCTGGGGGCGTTTATCGAGACGGCGTTCGCTTCCAAGTGAAACTCCTCCGGCCCTGATCGATACGTCTACGCTCTCTCCATCGCCCCCACGCTTGGAGACTTCGCCATGATCCGACTGCTGCTGACCGCCCTCGCCCTGTTCGCCCTGAGTTTCCAGGTCCACGCCGACGTCATACCCTTCCCCGCCAGCTTCCATACTCAAGACATCAAGGTCGAAGGCGCGACAATGCACGTGCGTGTCGGTGGCAAAGGCCCCGCCGTAGTGTTGTTGCATGGTTTCGGTGATACCGGTGACATGTGGGCGCCGCTGGCGGCGGATCTGGCCCGCGATCACACCGTGGTGGTGCCGGATCTGCGTGGCATGGGCTTGTCGTCGATTCCCGAGGGCGGCTATGACAAAAAGACTCAGGCCGGTGACATTCGGCAGGTGTTGAGCGCGCTGAAGATCGAGCACTCGGTGGTCATCGGGCATGACATCGGCACCATGGTCGCGTTCGCCTATGCCGCGCGCTATCCCGAGCTGACCGAGCGCCTGGTGGTGATGGATGCGCCCGTGCCCGGCATCACACCGTGGAACGACATCGTTCGTTCGCCGATGCTCTGGCATTTCGACTTTGGCGGTGCGGACATGGAGCGTCTGGTCGCCGGGCGCGAACGCATCTACCTCGACCGTTTCTGGAATGAGTTCGCCGGCACCCCGGCCAAAGTCGATGAAGGCACCCGCCAGCACTACGCCAAGCTTTACGCCCGCCCTGGCGCCATGCACGCCGCGTTCGCCCAGTTCCGCAGCATTCGTCAGGACGCCCTCGACAACGCCCCCGTTCTACAGAAACACTTGAGCATGCCGGTGCTGGCCGTGGGCGGTGAAAAGTCCTTCGGCAACAACGAAGCGATCGTCATGCGCAATGCTGCGGACAACGTGACCGAAATGGTGATACCGGCGGCGGGACACTGGTTGATGGAAGAAGCCCCAGCACCGACCATCAAAGCTGTACGCAACTTCATCGCAATGTGAGGAATTGGCATTGCCTTGGCCCGAGGCTTGCGTCAGGATTCGCCCCTTTTTGAGGGCAAAGTGCAGTCTATCTCGTGGCTCGTCCATTGATGCGTACGTTTACCCCTTCGCTAGTCGTTATTCAAACTTGTAGGCCGGACAGAAAACATGAATCGTCAAAAGAAACTCAAGCAGTTGTTCAAGGAAAAGGCCAAAAAGGCCAGCGCCAAACTGGCGCCGAAAAAGCCCAAATACATCAGCAAGGCTGACCGGGCGAAACTGGAGGCTGAAGCCGCAGAGCCAGTCGAGACCAGCGAAAGCTGAAATCCCTCTCAGCTACAACGGCAACGGCCGATCCTGCAATTGGATCTTTCCTTATCCTCTTACCGCCCTAAACGGGTCGAACTCCCCAGATCGACCAGGAACGGAAACCATGCCTGTACGCGAATTCGACTGCCAACCTGCTCTGTATGGAAGCACGCTGAAGCTCCGGGCATTGGCTGCCAGTGATTTTGAAGCGCTGTTCCTGGCCGCCAGTGATCCGCTCATCTGGGCCGGCCACCCCGCCAGCGATCGCTATGAACGGCAAGTGTTTGAAGCGTACTTCGCCGCCCGCCTGGCCAGCGCGAAAGCACTCGCCGTCATTGATTCCGAGTCGGGGCAGATCGTAGGGATGTCCAGCTACTACTCGCCGCCGGATCTGCCCGAGAGTATCGCCATCGGCTACACCTTTCTGGTACGGGAAAAATGGGGTGGCGATGCCAATCGTGAGTTGAAGGCACTGATGCTGGAACATGCATTCAAGGTCTACGAGATCGTCTATTTCCACGTCGGCCCCGCCAACATCCGATCGCAAAAAGCACTGCTGAAAATCGGCGCCGTGCACTTGTATGATGCCGAGTTGAAGCTCTCCGGCGCACCTGCCCTGTGCAAGTGCTACGGGTTATCCAGGGCACATTGGCTGGCGAACCCGAAGGCGCAGCAGCATTGCGTGCACGTGCCCTGATGCCAAGGGGATCGCCCCTAACACCAGCGAGATCGAAAGCCAGTCAAAGAGGCTTGGATACTGGCCGAAAATCGCCATCGAGCTGAAGATTCCAAACACAGGGATCAACAGCGACAACGGTGCCACTCGCGACATCGGATATTCGCGCAACAGCAAGTTCCATCCCCAGTAACTGAAGTGCGTCGCGGCGTAGACCTGAAACGCCAGCGAAAACACGGTTATCGCATTGAGCTGCGACGGCAATGCCGTGAACGGTGCCGAGCCATGCAGCAGCCACGTCAGCAGCAGGAGCGGGATGGGCGGGAACAGGCTGGCCCACACCACAAACGCGAAGATTTCACGCACTTTCGATACCTTGATCACCACGTTGCCGATGCTCCACGCCAGGGCGCTGCCAATGACCAGTGCCAAACCCGCCAACGATGCGTCGCCGGGGCGACTCAGTACGATGCCCATCAGGCCGGCGGCGGCCAACAACGTGCCAAGCCATTGCAGCCGTCCCAGACGTTCGCCGAAGAAGACCACGCCCCAACCCAAGGTAAAAAACGCACTGAACTGGATCAGCAGCGATGCTGTTCCGGGGGGCACGCCCCAAGCGATTCCGAGGTTGATCAACGCCCACATCGCCACACCGAAAATCAGTCCGTAAGCGGCCAGCCAGCGCAATGCCACGCGTGGACGCTCGACGAAAAACACCCATGGCAACGCAGCCAACGTGAAACGCAGCGCGGTCAGCAACAGCGGGTCGATAGCGGCCAGTCCGAGTTTGGTCACGGGGAAGTTCAATCCCCAGACAGCCGTCACCAGAACGGCGAGTACAAGATGCTTCTTTTGCATGGTCAATCTTTCCCGGCGCCGAGCGGAAGTGCTCGGCCGCGAGGAAATATGCCGGCAATGGTCATGGCCTGCTTTCAGTCACAGGCCAATTTTCATTAGAATCGGGCCATGCGAGAAATGAGCCGCCATCCTTACCAGAACACCCCACGCGATGCCGTCGTGACCGCCATTGATTACGCGGACGGGACGCTGTTCCCGCTGCACGATCATCAGCGCGGGCAATTTGCCTACGCTGCCAGCGGCGTCATCACGGTTTTTACCGATGACGGCAACTGGGTCGTGCCGCCGCAACGCGGCATCTGGGTACCCGCGCAACTGCCCCACTCCATGCAAATGCGCGGACCTGTCACGCTGCACAACACATACATCCGCAAACAAGCGGCGCAGCGCCTCGGACTGCCGGAGCAATGCCAAGTGCTGGACGTGTCACCGTTGTTGCGCCACCTGCTGCTAAAATCTATCGATTTACCCGCACGCTATTCCACTCAAGGGCATGCCGGCCATTTGATGGGCTTGCTGCTGCATGAAATCGCCAGCATGCCTGCGCTTTCGCTCAACGCGCCGTTGCCGGCAGAGCCACGGTTGGCGACGGTGTGCCGCACGTTTCTGCAGCAGCCTTCGCTGGAGGTCGGCATCGACGACATGGCGCAACGTGCGGGCATGAGTCGACGCACCTTTACCCGACATTTTCGCCTGCACACCGGCATCAGCTATATCGAATGGCGGCAACAAGCCTGTCTGCTGGCGGCGATTGTCATGCTGGGCAAAGGTCAGTCGGTCACGCAGGTTGCCATGGACTTGGGGTACAGCAGCTCCAGTGCGTTTGCGACGGTGTTCAAGCAAGTGTTGGGGGAAGTGCCGAGTCGCTACTTTTAGAGGCTTGCGTTTTTACACGTCAACCACGCCCCCCAAAACAAACTGCTGAAGAACCGCGTCGCCTCACCAAACCCGGACTCATGCAACAGCGCCTGAACCGCCGCTTCGGAATGCGGTGGATCGGCACCTTGCAGAATCTGCATTCCTCGCAGGAATGCGGGCGTGTAAACGTTGTGTGCTGTGTTACTCAGCCAGAAATGCCTGCAGCCCATTGTGGCCGTCGACGATCAGACTGCGGATCAGTGCCTGATAGTGCTCAGCGTCATTCGGCTCTCGAAGATCGAAACTCGCCGACCAACTGAGGAGCGTTTTGTCTTGGCCGGTCAAAGCGACCAGCTTCACGCTGGCCACATAATTGTCGAGCGGCAAAGGCGCTTCTTCAAAGCGGTAGGACAGCGTTAACGCTGATTCATCAACCGACAACAGACGCTCTCTGACAACTGCCCCATCGGTCAGCGAGAGTGTGCGAATGCAACCTGGCCTTTCAGCCCCCCCGCCCTCGATATGGCTGCTCGCTATCGCAGGATGCCAGGCCTGAATCTCGCCAAACTGCCTCACTACGTTCCAGATCTTTTGTGCATCGCCGTCCAGGACAGCGGAAAATTCAACCATCGGCATGACATAAATCCTCTTATGTTGATCCCCGGCAGCGAACTGCCGGGAGCGGTCGTTATTCAGACCTCGAACTGGTGATACACCTTGGCGATGACCTTCCAGGCGCCGTCGATTCTGATCAGGGTCAGGTAGTCGTTGTAGTCGGCGCCAATTGCATCCGTTTCCATGTCCACACGCACCACCGCAGTGGTCGGGGTGATCGCCAGCACGTCGAGTCGCGTGCTGATTTCGGGGGCTGCGCCGTTCTTCTCGACAAAGTCGAACAGGTTCTTGATCGGGCCGCCGAGCAGTTCGCCGTTGGTGAAACCGTACATCACTGCCTCTTTATGGAAGGCTTGAGCGACGCCTTGCGCGCTGCCAATGCGAAGGCCTTCTACGTATTGATTGGCGGTGGCGATGACAGCGTTGTATTCAGCCGTCGGCACGGCTTTGATGTTCTTGGACATGATTGTTCCTATCGTTGCAGGTGAGTGACAAAGTCTGCCGGGAGCCGGGGTTGGCAATCGGCAGCGGGAGTAGCCGACGTTCACCAATCCTGGCGCGTCGGCGAAATGATCAGATCGTTGACGGTGACGTTTTCCGGCTGGTTGAGCGCGTAGATCACGGCACGGGCGATATCGTCAGGCGCAATGGCGATGCGGTTCAGTTCCTGGGCGGCCTTGCGCCCTTCTGGGTCACTGACCTTGTCCGCCCAGCCGGTATTGATAACGCCGGGGCTGACCGTGTTTACGCGGATGCCGTGCTGTACGCCCAGCTCCTTGCGCATGGACTCGGTCATGGCTTGCACGAAGAATTTGGTGGCGCTATAAACACCCGCCGCCGGCCCGACCTGATGGCCCGCCACCGAGTCCATATTGAGGATCTGCCCGGACTTGTGTTCGAGCATCACTGGCAGCACGGCTGCTGTGGCATTGAGATAGCCCTTGATGTTCACGTCGATCATCTGGTCCCAATCCGCCACGGCCAGATCGACCCAGTTGGAAAACAGCATCAGCCCGGCGTTGTTCACCAGAATGTCGACAGCGCCATAGGTGTCCTGCGCGAATCTGGCGAGCGCCCGGGTTTGATCCGGCCGGGTTACATCAGTGGTAAAAGCGGCCACGTCGTGACCGGCTTCACACAACTCGGCGACGAAGGCTGCCAGACCCTGTTCATCCAGCGCCGCGGCAACGACGCGAACGCCGTGAGCCGCCAGCGCACGTGTGGTGGCCGCCCCGATGCCGGAAGATGCGCCGGTGACGATGGCGACTTTGTTGTGTAGATAATTCATGTTCCGTTCCTCTTTACAATGAATGCGATTGCGCCCGGGCAGTCATTCAGGCGTTGGCGGTTGGCCAGTCGATGTAGCCTTTGGCGCCCCCGCCGTAGTAACTCTCACGCGGTGCAATGGTCAGTTCGAGACCGTGCCGCAGACGCGCCACCAGGTCGGGGTTGGCAATAAACAAGCGACCAAACGCCACCGCGTCGATACGCCCCTGCGCCCGACGCTCAAGCGCCATCGCCAGGTCATAGTTGTTGTTGCCAATGAACGCGCCCCCGAACTGCGCACTCAACGCGTCCAGATCCACGCCCGCCGGCACGGTGCGCGAGGTGGCCGTGGCGCCTTCGACAAAATGCAGATAGGCCAGATTGAGTCGATTGAGTTGCTGGATCAGGTAGCCATAAGTCGCCATGACGTTGCTGTCGGGCGGCGTATTGCCGGCATCGGGGGTTACGGGCGACAGTCGGATACCGACGCGGTCGCTGCCCCAGATGGACACCACCGCTGCGGTGACCTCCAGCGTCAGCCGCGCACGGTTTTCGATGGAGCCGCCGTACTGATCGGTGCGCTGATTGGTCGAATCGCGCAGAAACTGGTCGAGCAGATAACTGTTGGCAGAATGCACTTCCACACCGTCGAAACCGGCGCGCTTGGCGTTCTCGGCAGCACATTTGTACTGCTCGATGATTCCCGGAATTTCCGCAGTCTCAAGGGCGCGCGGCATCGACACGTCGACGAAACCTTTCTCGGTGTACGTGCTGCCCTCAGCCTTGATCGCCGAAGGCGCGACCGGTGCTTGGCCATTGGGCTGCAACTCGACACTGGAAAAACGCCCGACATGCCACAACTGGCTGACGATTTTTCCGCCCGCGGCGTGTACGGAATCGGTGACCTTCTTCCACCCGGCGACCTGCTCTTGCGACCAGATTCCCGGGGTCATCGCATAGCCGCGTCCCTGAGCTGAAATGTTCGTCGCTTCGGCGATGATCAAGCCTGCACTGGCGCGCTGGGCGTAATAGGTCGCATGCATTTCATTCGGCACGCCGTCTTCGGCCATCCGGCTGCGGGTCACCGGTGCCATGACAATCCGGTTGGCTAACTGCAGCGCGCCCATAGTCATGGGCGAAAAAAGGTCGGTATCAACAGCGTTATCAATCATAAGAACTCCAAATCAATAGACCGGTCGTCTAGTAAAAAGACCCAAAAAAACGCCCCTGTGCCAGCGGGCGTGCACTCGTTGAAAGTGCGATTTCAAAAGCGAATGTCCGCGAAAAACTCACACTTCGGCTGCGGTACGAGCACGTGAGGGTTCAAGCACGGCCCTTTCCCACTTGGCAATCACCAGCGGCGCGATGGCGTTGCCTAATACGTTCAGCGTGGTAGTACCGCTATCGATGATCCTGAAAATACCTGCGATCAATGCCACACCCTCTAAAGGAAGACCGGCCGAAGCCAACGTTGCGGAGAGGATGATGATGGCAAACCCAGGCACCCCCGCCGCGCCTTTCGAGGTCAGCACCATTGTCACCACCAGCAGGATCTGCTGCGACAACGACAGGTCGATGCCATAGAGCTGCGCGACGAAGATCGTCGCGACGCCGAGGAAGATCGAAGCGCCGTCCAGATTGAATGCATAACCCACCGGCACCACGAAACTGACGATCCGACGCGGTACACCGTAACTCTCCAATCGGCTCATCAACTGCGGCATGACCGCGGCTGATGCGGCACTTGAGAACGCCAGAATCAGTTCACTGCGGAAGTAGCGAATCAACTTGAAAATGTTCTCGCCAATCAAGTAGCAAATGCCACCGAGTATCACCAGGGCGAAGACCACCAGCGCCAGGTAAACCACACCGATCAACTTGAGCAACGGCAAGAGCGAGGCGAAACCAAACGTTGCGACAGTCGCGCCGATCATGCCGAAGACCCCAATCGGCGCGTAGGCCATGACCATTGAGACCACTTTGAACATCGCGTCGGAAATGCTCTGAACCAGCGCGATTGCAGGTGCACTTTTTTCTCTCGGCAGCGCATTCAGGGCGAGGCCGAACAGCACGGCAAAGAACAGTACCGAAAGCAATTTCGCTTCCGACATCGCCAGCAGAACATTGTCCGGCACGATGTTCTGCAAGATCACCAGCGCGCCTTTTGACGGCTCCATGTTGATTGACGCCGTGCCGTGGGACAGGCCGGAAATATCGGTGCCGGTACCCGGCTCGAAGATATTTGCGAAACACAGGCCGACCACGATCGCCAGCGCGGTTATCGCAAAGAAATACCCCAGCGACTTGATGCCCATGCGGCCAAATGACTTGTTATCGCCACCGCCGGCAATGCCCAGGATCATGCAGCAGAACACAATCGGTACCACCACCATCTTCATCATCTTGATAAAGATGTCACCCAGAGGCTTCAGAATCTCCGCGCTGACCCATGTTTGATACTGCGGATGGGTATTGAAATACCAACCGACGAGCACGCCAAGCAACAGCCCGGCAACGATTTGCCACACCAAAGGAATACGTTTCATGTCTAGCCTTTTTGTTGGAATGAAAGGTCTGCGCTACGGGCAGTTGCTAGAGTCATGAGCTTCCAGCTCACTTGAGACCGAATGGCACAACCGGGTTGTGCCATGACGTTTGTCACTTGGCGAAGAGCTGGCTCATATCCTTGAAAGCCTTGAATTCCAGAGCGTTGCCGCATGGATCAAAGAGAAACATGGTGGCTTGCTCGCCAACCTGCCCCTGAAAGCGAATGTACGGTTCAATCACAAACTCGGTGCCAAAGGACTTCAGGCGTTCGGCCAAGGCTTCCCACTGTTGCCATCCCAGAATGATGCCGAAGTGCGGAACTGGAACGTCGTGGCCGTCGACCGGGTTGCTGTGAACACTTTCCTGGGACGCGGTTTTCGGGTGTTCGTGAATGACCAGTTGGTGGCCATAAAAATCGAAGTCGACCCACTGATGACTGGAGCGCCCTTCTTCAAGACCAAAGACTTCACCGTAAAAGGTGCGCGCTGCAGCCAGATCGTAAACGGGGATAGCAAGGTGGAAAGGCGAGAGGCTCATCAGAACTCCGATCATATTGTTGTGGGTTGGCGAACGTTCCTGCCGTCATCGGCGCCTTGGGTTCAGCCGCTGCCGGGGGATGGGAAACATCCTAGGACGGAAAACCAAACATAAAAATCAATATATATTTCTTAGAAACACAATTAATATTTGTGAATGATCAAAGAACTGAAGACACTTATCGCCGTCGCTCGCGAAGGTACTTTCGCTGCAGCAGGCAACAAAATCGGCCTCACGCAGGCTGCCGTCAGCGCACAGATCCAGCGTCTGGAAGCCGAACTCGGCTTCGAGCTTTTCGACAGAAAGGGGCGCTCGGCACACCTCAACAAAATGGGCCAGCAGATCCTCCTGCAGGCGCAAGAACTGCTCAGGCTCTACGACAGCCTCGGCTCGACGACGGTGGGATTGCCGCCCAGCGTGTTGGTCAATATTGGCGCGATTGCCTCGGTGCAGCGCTCGTATTTGCCTGACGCATTGGCAAAGTTTCACCAACACTGTCCGCAGTGCCGATCCCGGGTAGTGCCGGGTTTATCGATGGAACTGGTCAACCTGGTGGATGCTGGCGAGATCGACATGGCCGTGATCATCCGCCCACCTTTCTCACTGCAGAGCGATCTGTGCTGGACGACACTGGCACTGGAGCCTTACCGATTGATCGTGCCACGCGATGTGCCGGGCGATGACTGGTCCCGGTTGCTTTCCAGCCAGCCGTTCATTCGATATGACCGATCTTCCTTTGGCGGCAGGCAGGTCGACCGCTTTTTGCGGCAGATGCATTTCACACTGCGTGAGGTCTGCGAACTGGATGAGCTGGAGGCAATTATCAAACTGGTCGAAAACGGCGTCGGGGTGGCGCTGGTGCCGCAAACGGCGCCCGACTTTGCATGGCCTGCCGGTGTCCGGGTGCTCGACCTGGGGCAGCACACCTTCCACCGTGATATCGGACTGGTGCACCGGTCGCGGCAGACTTTTACAGAACCTGTGCGGATGCTGGCTGAACTGATCAGTGCTCAGGTGAAGATGGGGTATGAGTGAGGCCTTAAAAAACAATCATTAACCGCATCAATAACAACCATTGATTCAATGAAGTTCTCTTATCAGGCTCGCGGCGTAAGATCGGCTCCAGACCTGACCACTACCCCACGGAGCACACACTCATGAAACGCCAAGCCCTTTTCAGCATCGCTTTCTCACTGTTCGCCTTGAATGCTTTTGCCGCTGAACCTGCCACCCAGACTGATCCACTGTTCAGCGACGCAGTCGCCGCCGCGACTCAGACTGATCCGCTGTTCAGCGATGCCGTAGCCGCCGCAACCGAGACCGACCCGCTGTTCAGTGACGCCGTAGCCGAGGGTGGTTCAGACCGTTTGCTCGAACGCCGCGCTGTCTGAATGCAGCGATTCACCGCAGTCACCGAAGAAAGGCCCGACCTCATCCGTCGGGCTTTTTTCGTCTGGCAGCGCTGCGCAGCTGCCCCGCTCTGCCGGAAAGTTTTCCTCCTCGATCGGCTCGATCACCTAACCTCATAGACTGTGTGATCCATTCGAGCCGCCTCACCCATGCGCAACACATTGAAGTCGTTGTTTTTTGTCGCATTCATGCTGCTTGTTGGCGGCATTCCGACGCTATTGGCTGCCGACTTGCCGGCGCCGGCAACCACCGCTGCCGCGCCGTTGCCGGTGATTTCGCAGAGCGATCTGCAGGCCTTGCAACAGCGCCTCGATGGCCTCAAACAACAGATTTCCGCCGCGAACAACTACAACCAGCTCGAAGGCCCGCAGGATCGGGTGCAGTCATTCATTCTGGATGTCGACCGGTTGTCGGCGGCGTTGTTGCCGCAGCAGGCGCAACTGGCCGTGCAGCTAGGGGTGTTGGGGGCCGCGCCGGATGCTGATCTGGCGGCGGAGCAGGCAGATATCGTCGCGCAACGCGCATCGCTGGCCGAGCAGAAGAGTAAGGTCGACGGCACGCTGAAGAGCCTGGCTGCATTGAAGCAGAGCGCGGCTGATCTGATTACGCAGATCGCCGGCATCCGTCGCACACTGCTTGAAAGTGAGCTGACGCTGGGCACTGACAGCGTGCTGAGCCCGAGTTTCTGGTCGCCGCTGGTGAGTCCGAGTGGCGACGACCGTCAGCGTTTACGCTTTTTCGTCGCGCAGGTGCGCGATACCTGGGCCACGGTGTGGGCACCAGGGGAACGTTTCTACACCAGTGTGTTGATGGCGTTGGCGCTGATCATCTGGACATTTGGGCGCAGGCTGGCCGAACGCGGTCTGACCTGGGTGTGCATTCACCGCATGCCCGAAGGACGTCTGCGTCGCAGTGCGCTGGCGTTCGCTTCGGCGCTGGCGACCATCGCCACCACCGGCATTGCCCTGCAATTGTTGTTCTACGCCTGCACCCGCCACCAACCCTTGCCGCCAGTGCTGGAAACCTTCTCCGAAGAGTTCGAGAAGGTCGTGTATGCCTGCGTGCTGCTCACCGGGTTGAGCCGCGCGTTGCTGTCGACCGAACACCCCTCGTGGCGCCTGCCGGCAATTGCTGATCCGGTGGCGCTGGCGCTCAAGCCCTACCCGCGCATTCTGTCCTGCACGTTATTGGTGCTGGTGACGCTGGTGCAGGTCAGCAATGCCACCGGCATGAGCAGCCAGATCGTGATCGCCGGGCGCGGGGTCATTTCAATCGTCGTGCTGGCGATCGTGACGGTCCTGCTGCTGCGCGTCGGCAAGGTGCGCAAGGCACTGGTCGCGGCCAATGATGCGGCGGCGAACAGTACGTTTGCCGGAGTGATTTACACCCTCGCCAGTGTCTCGATGTTTGTCTCGGCGATTGCCCTGCTCACCGGCTACGTGTCGCTGGCGCGGTTCATCAGTTATGAACTGGTGTGGGCGTACATCGTCTTGTCGGGTTTCTACCTGCTGATCCAGTTGATCAAGGATGTCTGCGAGCACGTTTTTTCGCCACGACACGCCAGCGGCAAAGCGCTCAAACAGTTACTGGGCATCGGTGATCGACGACTCGATCAGATCTCTATTCTGCTGTCCGGTTTCAGCCGTGCCGCGCTGTTGCTGCTGGCGGTCATCGCCCTGTTTGTCGGCGGCATCGGCACCACGCTCGGGCAACTGGCGAGCAACATCATGGCGATCCTCGGCGGCGCCGGACTGCGCAAGCTGAACATCGTCCCCGGCCATCTGCTCAATGCCGTACTGGCGCTGATGATCGGCATCTGGCTGATCCGCGCCCTGCGCCGCTGGCTCGACAACGAGTTCCTGCCCAAGACCGACATGGACCCGGGCATGTGTGCCTCGCTGAGCACACTGTTTTCCAACATCGGTTACGCCTTCGTGATTCTGCTGACGTTGTCATCACTGGGGGTGCAGTGGACCAATCTGGCGTGGATTGTCAGTGCGCTGTCGGTGGGTATCGGCTTCGGTCTGCAGGAGATCGTGAAGAACTTCGTCTCGGGGCTGATTCTGTTGACTGAACGGCCGGTGAAGGTCGGCGACTTGATCAGCATCAGTGGCGTCGAAGGCGATATTCGCCGCATCAATGTGCGCGCCACGGAAATCCAGCTCAGCGACCGCTCGATCGTCATCGTGCCCAACTCGCAACTGATCTCGCAGAACCTGCGTAACGTCACCCTGGGCGGCAGCGCGCAAGGCGTGGCGTCACTGGAACTGGTGTTCCCGCTGGATATTGATCCTGAAGAGGTGAAAGACCTGTTGCTCAATACCTATCGGGAGAACGAAACCATCTTGGATAAACCGGCACCGTTCGTGCGCTTCAGCAAGTTGTCGCCGGACGGGATCACCTTGACGGTGACCGGGTATGTAGGCAGCCCGAGGATTGTCGGGGTGACCAAAAGTGATTTGTTGTTTGAAATTCTGAAGCGTTTGGGAGCGGCGGGAATTGTCTTGGCGAAACCGCCGAGCACCGCATGATTTCTGTTTAAGCTTGGGTGGTAACTCTTTTAACCCGTCTGCGACACCTGCAAATATCGCTATTTTTAATAAGCGTTATTTCTAATAAATAATAATGGCAACTGGACAGTTCGGAGGCAGCGACTAGAGTTCGAAACATCAGCAAGGTTCAATGAAATTCAGCAATCTGTACAAAACTTTCCAGTTGTACACCGACAGGGCATGTCGTTCGGGCATTCAACAGAATGCGAATCCCTAAAAATCAACAAAATGGATTCCTCCCTGACACTAAATGTGTCACGGGTTGCCGATCAATGACGTTCGCGCGTTGCCCAGGAGGTTAGCGTGAAAACTATTTGCCCTCTCATTGCTGTCTTGGCACTTACCGGTTGTGAAACGGTGGAGATGCAATACACAGATCCGGCACCTCAAGGAAATTTCGATGCAGTGGAAGCCCAAGCGAATGAGCATTATGAGTATTTTGTCTTTCCCAAAACTTATATTCTCGTGACGCCGATCGCAGAGGTTACGGACAAGCAAACGCCAGCTCAGGAACAATCGACAGCAGGCAATAACAAGGAACAAAACAAATCCACGGGAAAGACGAGTAACGTAAAAACTAAAGCCGGCACCACCGTCGAGAAGAAAAAAGAACCCTCCGAAACGCCGTCGAAAGACGCCACGCCTTCGCCACCCTCCCTCTCCAACGGTCTGGCAACAGCTGTCATTGACGGTCGTAAATGGGAGGCCAAAGTCGTACAGCTTCCCGATGACAGCCAAGCCTTGGCGGTTAAAGGTGTTTCAGGTTTCTGGAAGTCGACCGCTGTGGGAATAACCAAATATCAGAATACCGATATGGTTTCGTCGATTAGCACCAAAGCCGAGAATCTTGTACCCAAACGGCTCGGGCAAATAGCGTCAGTCGTTGCCACGGCAATGCAGATTGGCGCATTAGGTGTAAGTAGTGACACGTCAGGAAAAGCAGTCGATCTTGAGTCCTTTGTTGCTGATATTTCCAAATCGTCCGGAAGGATAAACAGTGACTGGACATATACCTTCTACTACGACAGCCCAACCCCTCCCGCCGGAACTGTAACCCTGCAAAGTTTCAAAGATAAAGCAATGAATCGTAAAGTCCCGTACTGGCCAGTGCCTGCTTGCAGGAGTGCAACGCTCGTCATTATCAGAGACTCTGACAATTCAAAATCTGCGTTCCACGTCACTGTATCCAACCTGGACGCCGTGCGCCTGCAACCTTTATCAATAGATGGAAAACTTGAACTCGGCTCAACTTGCAGTGCAACCGTGTCAGGCGCCACCACTGCGGATGGATTTTCAACTTTCTCCGATGATTTCCAAGCTGTTAAACAGTTGATCGAAACAATAAAGGCTGCAAAGAAACCGACTGATCCCGATGCCGATACAGGTCAGGAAAAAGCGCCTTCCAACGCAAAAAAATAACGCTGGAAACATGGCCGGATTCACTGGAGGAGGATCATGTACAGAGCGAATCTGACTTCGTCGGCTCAAACAGCCTTGTTCTTCATGTTGAATACACTCGCTTGTTGTACGGGAGCTTCGCAAGATACACCTGACCCGTCAGAGGTTGTCTTTCAGGCATTCGCAGAGCACGGCGCCGAAGGTGATATCCAACTGGTCAACGGCGTCAAGGCCAAACGGCAGGACTGGCCCACTATTCTGAATGCCCGGCTTTCGCCGCCGGGTAACAAGCCGGCGGTAACCTGTACCGGGGTGCTCGTTGGGCCTGGGGTTTTTCTGACAGCTGCACATTGTTTCGATTCAGGGCTGGATAGGCCGATTCGTTCTGTGGTGTTTCTGGATATCGGAGGGCAAAAGCTGCCAGTTTCATGTCGAATATCCGACGAATACTCCAAAGCAATACAGGAAGGTGGATGGCGAGGCAACGAACCTCGAGTCAGTCAGGATTACGCATTGTGCAGCTTTACACTCCCTGATGTGTCGCCCGAACTCTTCAACCAACTGCGCTATGAAAATATCGATAGCGCTAGCACCTTGAACTCCGGCACTCACGTTCTGATGACAGGATTCGGTTGCTCTGACAGTGCGATCCTCCTCCACCCGAGTACTGACTTGAAACTGGATGGGTTACTTCGCATCGGTGATGCACAAATTCAGTCTGCAAGCAGTGACGGGCAAGAGTTTTCGAAGCAGTTTGCGAGTATTCAATCACCGCTCAACAGTGCGCCTGCGCTGTGCCGCGGAGATTCGGGGGGCCCATTGTTCTCCGGCGTGACAACAGACACGCAGACCCAGCCAAGAAAAGTGCGAGCCGTGAACTCCACTGTTCAAGTGATTTCAGGCAAGGTCGGCGCCGTCGCTATTTCCCGAGTAGCGCCGCTCGCCACCGACTCGTTCAGAAAGTTTGTTGCAACCTGGCTGGCCACCGACAAGCAGAAGGTAATTTGTGGGTTCAATCACACCCCGGGGTACAAACCATGTCGAGATTGACTCGAGTTGCCTTGCTATTGACCTCTCTGGCCACCTGCTGCGGCGTTGCATTGGCGGCTAGTGCTGTGCCAGATGCAAAGACGCGAACGTTCGCCGTTCGTGCCGCCGGGCCGGTTTCGGATGATTATATGAGAGCGTTCATGGACTTGGTCGAGTCAAAACAATTGCCAAGAGAAAACTATCCGGATCTCAATCAACTCAGCGCCAACCAGATTATCTCGGTGCTGTGCGGCTCCTTTAATCAAGCCTATTGGGACAAGTTGCAGGAGCTGAACCAGCCTGTAGGTTTATCACCTGATCCGAATGCCATCATCGGTGAACTTGCATACAAGGTGAACTGGCCAGCTTGCCTTATCGTAGATACAAAACCCGCGCAATCTTACACCGTGAAGCCAGGAGATACCGCCTTCAACGTTTACAAGAACTTGACCGGGACGCCCGGTGGAAGCCAGGTTGTCGACGAATACTTCCAGTCATCAGGCATCCGCGATCTGAACAAACTAAAGCCCGGGCAAACACTCGTCCCCAATCACACCACCACCGCGACAGTGGTCCATGCCTCGTTTTCACCTGACAACCTGAAATCAAAACTGAGCGCCTACAAGACATCAAACGTCGTCAAGATATCCTTCGACGAGTCCTTGCCCGATACCTCGCTTCCTGAGTCCGGAATACCTGAGTTCCAGATTGCCGCCGGGAAAACTCAGTCGTATAAAAACCCGGCTGAGTGCGAGGATCCCTCTGCTCCTGCCGAGTCTTTCAACAGTCTGTGGTTGTCAAACGCCTATGAGGACTCTCTGCAAGCGTTGAGACTGTTGAATCTGGATCAGTCATTCACCAGAGTTGCCATTGCAGACAATGGTTTCTTTGGCGCAAACGTGGTTGCCGGCAAACTCGTTTTTGGCTCCCATTTCCCCTCCCGTTTTTTCATGAACAAGATGACTGGAGGAACGGGCATCATCGGTCCGATGACCATGAGCGGTAAGCAGATTTATCCAATCAACTATTTAAACGGAAAAACAAACGCATCCATCGTAAGCGGCCATGGCACGCACATAACGGGACTGGTGTTAGGCGGCAGCAGCTTTCAGCCCTATCTTTCTGTGTTTGATCGTCCCGGAGGTGGATCGTGGTTGCGGCTTTGGATTGTGAATGTTGGCAATGGCGAGGAAACGCTAATCCCCAATTCAACCAGTGAGTTGAGCCAACAACTCAACCTGCTGAACAATAGCGTTATCAACCTCAGCCTTGAATATGATGCGGGTGCCGGCTCTAATTCAAATCAGATATTTTTGCGCTTGGTAGAGAGCAACAATCTGTTTGTTGTTTCCGCAGGAAATGATGGAAAAGCCGACGTCAGCGACGCCCCCTACTACCCGGCAGCATTTGGCGGCTCATCACAGCGCAACGTCATATCGGTTGCGGCCCATAAACCTGATGGCGAGTTAGCCGCTTTCAGTAATCGCAGCGCCACCAAAGTCGACCTCGCCGCCCCAGGATGCGATCTTTCATCGTGGCTCAATGACAGCGAAAAGGTTACTAAAGTGAGCGGTACATCTCAGGCGGCGGCCCTTGTGACGTTCACCGCGGCGCTACTCAAATCGTTCGATAACATGGCATCTGTTGAAATCAAAAACAGATTGATGGTCAGTGGAGATCTCCTGAAGAAAAGCCCGCATCAGAGTTCAAAGAACACTCCGGACCCAGGCGAAGTGCTATCCAGATCAAAATTGAATGCGGCTCGGGCGCTTTATGTATTTGACGATTACGTCAAATACACCTCACATGCGGACGGTACCGTGCATGAGGTTTTAGGTGAGTTCCTCGGGCTGCCGAATTTGAACTGCGTACAACCCGTGTCACTCGAAAATCTGTGGGCGGTCAAAGCGTCGGAAGAAGGTTTCTGGTTCTACAAAGGAAAGAAAACGCCTCTGGAAGTCGTTTTAGCCCCCTGCCTCGCAAAAGCATCAACAGATGCCGTGTTGAAAATAAAAATCCGGGCCGAGTTGAATGCTGAAGGTGTGCCGGTTCCCGTGGCAGATAGTCCGGTTCTCGATGTGCAAGCCACTGAGCTAAACCTTCTGGTTACAGCAAGCAGACCTTACAGACAGTCGCTTTAGTTGAAATCAAGGCGCTCGACGGAGTTATTCCCGAAGCGCCTATCAGCCTGCTTTTTAGGTCTTTATTGGCGGGTAAACCGCAACCTTATACTCGAGCGGTTTACTCATCGTTCAATAAGGATGTTCCATGCCTCGACGTCTTCTACTGGCGGCGCTGTTCGTCGCCGTCGCCGGTTGTGCCAGCCCTCCTCCTGCGTCCATTCACACCCATGATCCCGCCAGCTCGACCCTGCAAGGCGATGCCTCGCGGCCGGCGCAGGCGCAGTGGATTCGCACCGAATTGTACTTCTCCGTGGGGTCGATTGATGGCAAGGAAGGTGCGGTCAGCCCGGCGCGCTGGCGTGAGTTTCTTGATCAGGAAGTCACGTTGCGCTTTCCCGATGGTTTCAGTGTGTTGGATGCTTATGGGCAGTGGCGGGATAAGGGCGCTAAGGAGCCTGAGCGTTTGAGCACCAAGGTGATTGTGATCTTGCATGAGAACAGTGCGAAGAATGCGGGCAACATTGAAGCGATTCGTCTGGCTTACAAGCGTATTACGGGAGACTTGTCGGTGCTGCGGTTGTCGCAGCCGGCGGAGGTGTCCTTCTAGAATCAGAAGCCCCTCATCGGAACGCCGCCCGCCTCTCCCTCTCCCCGAGGGAGAGGGAACCGATCCGGGGATATTGGAGAGGTACGCCGACTTGAACGTGCATCACTGAATCCGTAATCGAACTCGGCCTGTTTTTGCCTCACTGAATCCATCATCGACCTCGGCCTGTATTTGCTTCAAGCCATAATCGACTCGGTCTTTCAGGTCGATGTATCACGCAAGACACCTCGGTCGGCCCCCTCTCCCCCCGGGAGAGGGCTGGGGTGAGGGCTTGGCGTCAGTCGGCTCAATACTGCCAGTATCACCGCCCCCACCAACAACACCGCAATCCCCAAAAACGCCCCAAACCCCACCACCGTCACGCTGCAATACAGCATGTACAGGCACAACCCGAAAAACAGCAGCGGCAACAGCGGATACAACGGCACCTTCACCGGTCGCGGCACCTCGGGAAAGCGCCGTCGCAGAATGATCAGCGCCACGCTGCTCAAACTCAAAAAAAACCAATACACCGGAGTCAGGTATTCAACCATCGTATTGAAGCCACTCGGGGTAAAACTGCCAAACAACACCAGCAACAACGCCACCGAACCTTCCGCCAGCAACGCTTTGCGCGGCACACCATGGCGGTCATCCCAGGCGCCAAAACTACGCAACTGCGGCACATCGCGCGCGGCAGCGTAGGTTGTACGCGCACCGACCAGAAGGGTCGAGTTGATGGTCGCAATCGCGGCGATACCGACCATCAGCAAAATCAGCATCACACCCGGTGCACCGAAGGCCCGATGCAACAACTCAACCGCTGGTGCATTGCTGGCGGCCAGTCCAGCGAATCCCAAGCCCTGAACGAACGCCCAATTGAGCGCCAGATAGATCGCCATCAACACACTCAGCGCACCGAGCATGGCGATGAAAATCCCTCGCCGGCCATCACGCACTTCGGCCGACAACGTCGCCGCATCGCTCCAGCCGCCGAACGCCAGAAAGACAAAAATCATCGCCGCCGAAAACCCGGCCATACCGGAGTTTTCCGCGACGGGCGAGAGATCCGGCACAGGCGCTTCGATGCCTTGCCAGGCCAAAAAAACGCCGGCACTGGCAATGCTCAAAAAGCCCAGCGCCAACAGCCCCACCAACAAGGTCTGAGTGATAAAACCAATGTGCTTGCCAGTGAGGTTGAGCAGTACCAGCGCCGCAATCACCGCCCCGGCAAACAGCCCGGAGCCGTACTGCCCCAACGGCAACACCGCATTGACGTAATCGGCAAACATGAACGCCGACAAGGCTATCCACCCGGTGTGCATCACCGAAAACCGCGACCAGGCGAACAGCAATCCCATGCGCTCGCCATACGCTGTGCGCAGAAAGTGATAGTCGCCACCCGGGTGCGGAAACGCCGTGGCCATCTCGGCAAAACACAGCGCGCCAATCATCGAGGCGACACCGCCCAGCACCCAGACCAGATAGAAATGCTCCGGCCCGACGTTGAGGGCCACGGTCGGCGCGGTTTTCAGGATGTCGGTGGTGATCACCATGCCGAGCGTGATCAGCAACGCCTGAAACACCGGCAGGTGCCGCCCCGGTCCCGCGTCAGAAACCATAGGTGGCGCGGGCGTAGTAATAGGCGCCGTTGGTGCCGATTGGCGAGAGCACGTCGTATGGCAGGTTACCGCCGTAGTTGATCGCCGAACCGGAACGTTCCGGGTAGTTGTCGGTGAGGTTGTTGCCGCCCACGGCAATGTTGAATTTCGGGGTGAATTTGTAAGCCACTTCGGCGTCCAGTTGCCACACGGCGCCGTAGGTTTGCTCCGGTTGCGAGTCGCCGAAATCGAACACGCGAGTGGTCTCGCCCTGTCGCGTCAACCTCCCGAGCAGGCCCCAGTGCTCGCTGGCCCAGTTGGCGGAAAAGATGAAGCGATCTTTCGGCGCTGCATCGGTCAGGGTGTTGGTTTCTTCAACGCCAACGAGGGCGTCATTACCGATGCCCAGCGCCGTCAGTTGCGACGGCGTGCCTTTGGTGCTGGTGACTTTGGTGTGGTTGTAGGTGTACGCGGTGGTCAGGCCCAGTTGCCCTTCGTAGAACGGTTGGTGGTAGTTGAGCACCAGTTCGGCGCCGTGGGTGCTGGTGTCGGCAGCGTTGGTGAAGAAGTTGACGTCGTGCACACCAGCAACGCCGAAATTGTCGTTGATGTAATTTTCCAGGGCATCGCTGCCAATGCGTTGCGACAAAGTGATGCGGTCTTTGACGTCGATGCGGAACACGTCCAGGGATGCGTCGAAGCGTTCATTCAACTGAAAGGTCAGGCCGAGGCTGAAGTTCTTCGAGGTTTCCGGATCGAGCTTCTCGGCGCCGAGTGCACGGGCGATCGGATCGTTGACCGAGAGCACGCGGATGTCAGTCAGCGTACCGCCATCGCCGAAGTTGCTGGTGGTGTTCTGGAAGCCGCTTTGGGCCAGAGACGGCGCGCGGAAGTTATTCGAGACCGCACCGCGCAAGGCCCATTGCTCGGTGAGTTTGTAGCGACCGCTGAGTTTGCCGGTGAGTTTGCTGCCGGCATCGTCGTAATGCTCCCAGCGGGTGGCGGCGTCGACGAAGAAGCGATCAGTGAGATCGCCGGACAACTCGGCGTAAGTGCCGAACACGTTGCGATCCAGATCGGACTCTTCGCTCGGGCGCAGACCATTGGCGCCGTCGGCTCCGGAGCCGATGTAGGAGGCCTCGTCACCGGCATAGGTCAGGTAGTTTTCATAGCGGTATTCGCCGCCCACCGCCAATACAAAGGAGCGCTCGCCCAGACGCAGTTCGCGGCTGAAATCGAGGTTGGTGGTGGTCTGGCGCAGCTCGTAATCGCCAGTGTCGAACTTCGTCGGTGAGTCTTCGCCGAGGCTGACGTTCAGCGTGCGCCGGGTCGAGCCCTCGAAGCGGTTGCGACCGTGGGTGACGCTGCTGTCGAAATCCCACTCGTCACCGATCAGGCCTTTGAAACCGGCGGTGGCGGAGACGTCTTTGTTGTCACCGAGCGATTGCGGCAAGTAGCCGTTGGGGTAGAACTGCGGCTGTTCGTACGGGTAGCGATAGAACTCGGCGCCGGTGGTGTGACGCTGGTTATAGGTGCCGAAGCTGTACGCCTTGCCGCCGGCCAGCGGCAGTTCACTGTTGAACCAGAGGTTGACGTCGCGCGCGACGCCGTCGCCCATCACATAGTTGCGCTGGCCGGGGGTATCGGCAAAGCCGTCAAAACCGGCGCGGTTGGTCGGGTTGCGATCCTTGTATTCGGTGCCGCCACGGATAAACCCGCCCTCCTCACCCAAACGCGTGCCGATCTTCGCGGTGGTCACGCTGTTCTGGCCGTCGGTGGTGGTCTTGCCGATGGCGTCCTGATGGGTGTGATAGGCGCCATAGCTGGTGGACACTTCGCCGCCCTCGGGCGCGTCGTCGAGAATGATGTTGATGACCCCGGCAATCGCGTCTGAACCGTACTGCGCACCGGCGCCGTCACGCAGCACTTCGATGCGTTTGATCGCGCTGATCGGGATCGAGTTGAAATCCACCGGTGCTGTACCGCGACCGATCTTCGAGGAGTCGTTGACCACCGCTGACGTGTGGCGACGCTTGCCGTTGACCAGCACCAGCACCTGATCCGGGCTCATGCCGCGCAGTTGCGCCGCACGCACATGGTCGGCGCCACCGGAGTTGGATTGGCGCGGCAGGCTGAAGGATGGCAATAACGTCTGCAACGCCGCGCCCAGTTCACCATCAGCGGCGCCGGCGGATTTGAGGTCTTCGGCGGTAAGCACGTCGACCGGCACCGGCGAATCGAGCACGGTGCGCGAAGTACCCCGAGTGCCAGTGACCAACACCGTGCCGAGGCGGGAGTCGCTGTCGGCGCTTGCCGCAGTTTCTTCGGCATTGGCCGGAAGTTGCCAGATGGCGCACGCGACGGCAGCCGCCAGTAATGAACGGGAACGGTAATGCATATAACAGCTCCTTGAATCGCAGTTAATACCCGGCTGTTGCCGACAATAAAGTTCGGCAAGCAATGCGCGGCAATGTCTGCTGTAGTTTTGGATTTCTGGAAGGCAGTGAAGGCTTTTTGACGGTGAGTTGCAGTTTCCCCAGTGTGAGACGTTTCCCCTTGAAAGCCGATGCTAGACGAGCTTCCGTCGATCGTAAAAGAACCAATAACACTTAGGTTAGATCGCTCTAAAAAGTTGTTCTTAGTTCAACAGAAGTGTTGCTGAGCCAACACCAGAACCAACTAATCTACAACTAAGCAAGGTGCGGAATACATCCCCCTGTGGGAGCGAGCCTGCTCGCGAAAGCGGTGGATCAGTCACCAAAGAGGCAACTCGCCCGGCCCCTTCGCGAGCAAGCTCGCTCCCACAGGTTAATCGTATTTCAATGTTTGAACAGGCTGCGTCCTGGAGACTTAATCGAACGCTTTTTCCAGCCAGGCATCCTCGGCAATATCCAGTTCATCACCACTGAATCGCTGCTCTGCAAACGGATCGGCGTGCAGATGAAAGCCGTTCTGCTCCCAGAAACCCGGCTGTTCCTGTTCAACAAACTCCAGCCCGCGCAGCCACTTCGCGCTCTTCCAGAAATACCGCCCCGCCACCACCAGCCGCAGTGGCCAGCCATGTTGCGCGGTCAGCGGCTGGCCGGCGTAGTGGGTGGCCAGCAGACTGTCGGGGTGCAGCAGATCAACAAGTCGCAAGTTGGTCTGGTAATCGTGGTCGGCGTGGGCCATGACGAACGCCGAAGTCGGTTGGATATCGAACGCCTGCAACAAATCCCGCAGATGCACCCCGCTCCACTCGGTGTCGAACTTCGACCAGCGCGTTACGCAATGGATGTCACAGCGCAGTTGTCGTTGCGGCAGCGCCTGCAGGTCGGCGTAACGTAATTCGATTGGCTGTGCGAGTGTGCCAAACAGGCGCAGCGACCAGTTGGCGAGGTCGTATTCCGGTATTTCGCCTTCGTGGAGGATTGGAAAGCGCTCCGTCAGCACTTGACCCGGAGGCAGTCGTTTACCGAACGCCGGATCGCTTTTCGGCGAACGGCTTTTGCGCAAGCGCGAAGCTTTGTTGTGCATGTAAACTCCAGAACTCCCTCAGTTTGCGCAACTACGCGTTACCCCTGTGGGAGCGAGCTTGCTCGCGAAAGCGGTGGGTCAGTCAACAGAGATATCAACTGATCGGACCTCTTCGCGAGCAAGCTCGCTCCCACATGGGCGATGTCGTGGCAAATGTTCTAGTTGGCCACTGGAATCCACGGCGCCCGCGCAACATTGGCGGTATCACCAAAGCTCGGAAGCTTCTGCGCCAGGTCACGAACATTCTTCACATCCAGATCCAGCAACTGCTGACGGGTAATCAGCGTCGGCGGCACCAACACCTGATGCCCCGGATTTTCCCCGGCAATCAACATCGCCAGACTGCGCACGCTAATCGCTCCGGCGACTTGCGGATTGACCGCCGCCGTCGCCGCCCAGGCGCTGTCCGGCTCTTTCATGATCTGAATATCAGCGGTCGAAATATCGGCGCTGTAGATCTTCACCTTGCTCGTCAACCCTGCCTCGTCGACGGCGATTTTCGCGCCTTTGGCGAACTCATCGAACGGCGCAAAAATCACGCTGATGCCCGGGTTGGCTCGAAGCACGGCGCTGGCCTGATCAGCAACGGAGTTGGCAATCGGCGGATTCAGCGTGCCAAATCGGGCCTTCTCGACAATCCCCGGATTGGCCTGCTTCACCTGACTCCAGATTTCATCGCGGCGCTCCATCGGTGTAAAACCACTGATGTACACGTAGCCGGCATCGAACTTCGTGCCGTTGTCCTTGACAGCTTGATCCAGCGCCAGACGTGCCAGCGCATGGTGATCCTGCTCGACCTGGGTCACTTGCGGCGTGTTCAGATCGACATCGAAAGCGACGACTTTGATGCCTTTGGCGATGGCCCGATCAATCGGTGCTTTCAGCGTTTCCGCCAAGCCGAGCTGAACGATGATGCCGTCGACGCCCAGATCGATCGCCTGATCGATCATCTCGCCCTGACTCGCCGCCTGCTGCCGGGCATCGAATACCCGCAGGTTGGCACCCAGCGCTTCGGTCTGCTTTTCCACGCCGCGCAAGTACGCTTCGGGGAAATCCCCGGAAAACAAATACCCCACCAGCGCGATCTGCACCTGCCCTTTGTCGAACGGCGCCGGCGCACCGGGCAAGGCGTTGGCCTGAGCGCTCAGTGCCATCGCCGAAAATAACGCACCGGCGAGGCAATGACGGGCGAACTGTGTGATTGAACCGTGCATGCAACTTCCTTGAATAAAGCGACTCAACGCGCCCGATGCGCGAGGCCGAACGTGAACATCAGGGCCAGCACCAACACCAGTCCCTTGACGAAATCCTGCGCGTAATACGGCGCGTTGAGCATGGTCAGGCCGTTGAGCAGCGCCGCCACCAGCAGCGCACCGACCAGGGTGCCGAAAGCATTGGGCTTCTTTGCACCAAGCACGGCAAAACCGATCAACGCCGCGCCGAGGGCATCCAGCACCAGACCGTTGCCCGAACTGACATCGCCGCGCCCCAGGCGCGCTGCCAGCAACAATCCGCCGAGCGATGCGAGCAACGCCGAGAGCACGTAAGCCAATAACTTGAAGCGCTGCACCGGGGCACCGGCCAGTCGCGCCGCTTGCTCGTTGCCGCCGATGGCATAGAACAAACGACCAATGCGTGTGCGTTCGAGAAACAGCCACACGGCCACCGCTACTACCGTCGTGATCAGCACCGGAATCGGTACCACCTCCCACAGCCGCCCGCGCCCCAGCGCAAGAAATGCGGCACTGAAAGTACCCTCGGTTTCTTCTCCGCTGGGTAGCGTCATGCCGACCGCAATCGAGCGCCCGCCAGTGGGTATTAGCTGCACGCCGATCACCAGAAACATGCTGCCCAGCGTCGCAAGAATGTCCGGCACGCGCAGTTTGACGATCAGCCAACCGTTGAGCAGGCCGACCAGCGCCCCACCCGCCAGACTGATCAACACCGCCGGCACCGCGCCCCAGCCGAGCACGACCATCACGTAACTGGCGATCATCAGGCTCATCGCCGCCACCGCGCCAATCGAAAGATCGAGGCCGCCGACGGCCATGGTCAGCGTCACGCCCAGCGCCAGCAGCGCGACAATCGACACCGATTGCAGGATGCTGAACAGGTTGCCGACGCGCAGGAATGCCGGCTCGGCAACGCTGAAAAACACCACAATCAGCGCCAGCAGCCACAGCAGGCCGTAGCGGATCAACCCGTGCAGCAGACGTTCGGCGCGTGCCGGCTCGGTCGATAACAGTGAACTTGAATCAGGCACTCGCTCTGCTCCTTGGCGTGGCTTGAGGGGAATGTTCGGTCACGTCGCTGCCGGCCAATGCAGCGACCAGATCAGCACGATTGAGGCCGGCGCGCGGGTACTCGGCAACCACGGCGTGATCGCGCACCAGCAGGATGCGGTCGGCGATTTCCAGGGCTTCATCGACATCGGCGCAAATCACCAGCGTCGCCCGGCCCTTGGCGCTGTCGCGCAGCAGTTGGCCGATGTCGCGGCGGGCGTGTACGTCGACGCCTTGAAAGGGTTCATCGAGGATCAATACCCGCCCCTCGCCGAGCAGCCAGCGGCCGAGCACGACTTTCTGTTGATTGCCACCCGACAGCGCGGTCATTGGCTCATCGATGCCGGCAGTCTTGATCCCGAGCGCGGCTACTTGCGCTGTCACCGCTGCCGCTTCAGCGCGGTTGCGGATGAAACCGCCACGGCTGAAGCGCTCGAGAAACGGCAAAGTCAGGGTGCGACGCAAAGAGAAATCAGGTACCAGCGACTGACTGGCGCGATCTTCGGCCGCGAAGAAAACCCCGCTTTGGATGGCTTGGCGCGGTGAGTCCGCACGCCAGTCAGCGCCATCCAGTTGCACGCGGCCCGAGGTGGCTTTACGCAGGCCGAACAGTACCTCGGCGATTTCACTTTTACCGGCACCCAGAAGCCCGGTCAGTACCACCACTTCGTTTTCGTGCAGGGTCAGATCGAACGCGGCGGATCGCGGCAGAATTTGCAGGGCGTTGAGTTTCAACACCTCGCGCCCGGCCACGCACGGCTGGTAAACATGCTCGGCCAGCGCCTGCCCGAGCATGGCGCTCACCGCTTCGGGTAACTGCCGAGCGGTGAACTCGCCCGCGAACTGCCCATCGCGCAGAACGATGGCGCGATCTGCCACGCGTTGCAGGTCGGAGAGTCGATGGGAAATGTACAGAATCGCCACGCCGCGGCTGCGCAAGGTGTCGATCAAACCAAACAAACGCTGCGCTTCGGCATCGGAGAGTGCGGCGGTGGGCTCGTCCAGAATCAGCAGTCGCGGTTGCAAGGCCAAGGCCCGAGCAAGCACCACCAATTGCCGTTCGGCCTGACCGAGATGCTCGATTGGCTGCTCCAGCGGCAAGGTTAAACCCAGCCCGGCGGCGATGCTCGCAGCGCGCTCCAGCAGGCGTTTACGATTGAGCCAGAAGTCCGCGTCCGGTTTGCACAGTTCATCGAGCAGGAGGTTTTCCGCGACGCTCAAACCCGGTGCGATGCCCTCGTTGATCTGCTGGTGCACCGCGACAATGCCAAAGCGCCGCGCCGACAGCGGCGAACTGAAATGGCGCGGCGCGCCCTGCAGCCAGATCTCGCCAGCGTCGGCAGTCTGGCTGCCTGCCAGGATCTTTACCAGGGTCGATTTGCCCGCGCCATTGGCACCGAGCAGCGCCACCACTTCGGCGGGATAGATGTCCAGGCTGACGGCGTTCAGCGCCCGGCTCGCACCATATATTTTGCTCAACTCACGTACACGAATCAGCGGCTCACGGGCCACAGCGATCGGCACACTCATACAATTCCTTAGCGGCGATGCGCCAGCGAACGAACCAATCGATCGCCCAGGCTTTGCACGCCCTGAACGAGGATCACCAACACCACCACCGTGGCGACCATCACTTCATTGTTGAACCGCTGATAGCCGTAACGGATCGCCAGATCACCGAGTCCACCGCCGCCGATCACCCCGGCCATCGAGGAAAAACCGATCAGCATCACCAGCGTCAAGGTGATTCCGGCCAGCAACGCCGGCAGCGCTTCGGGCAACAACACCTTGAAGATCACATGACCGATGTCGCCGCCCATGGCGAGGATGGCCTCGATGCGGCCCTTGTCGACTTCGTCGAGGGCGTTTTCGACGATGCGTGCGAAGAACGGAAACGCGCCGATGGTGATCGGCACCACGGCAGCGGTGCTGCCCAGCGTCGTGCCGACCACCAGCCGAGTCAGTGGGATCAGGGCGATCAGCATCACCACGAATGGCAGTGAGCGGCCGAGGTTGACCACGCCACCCAGCACGGCATTCAAGCGTGGCATCGGCAGCAGTCCGTCGCAGCGACTGATAAACAGCAACACGCCCAGCGGCAAACCGATCAGCAGCGTGAACAGCCCCGCAAGAAGGACCATGTACAAGGTTTCACCGGTGGCGTTGAACACCAGTTGCAGGATTTCATCCCAATTGACCGTGCGGTTCATGAGTGCGCCGCCCGTACGCCGTATTGCTTGAGAAAACTCAGGCCCGGCTCAGCGTGACCCAGTGGCAAGCCGCAGGTCGGCCGCAGCGAAGCGCCCAGTTGCGATTGCGCATCGGCCAGCAGCCTTGGCACCGGCCCGGCTTCGACCAGACGTCCGTTGGCCATGAACGCGGCGTGGTCGCAGATCGATTTGACCACGTCCAGTTCGTGGGTGATCAGCACGATGGTCACGCCCAGTTGCCGATTGATGTCGCGCAGCAGTTCAAGAATCGACGCAGTGGTTTCCGGGTCGAGTGCACTGGTGGCTTCGTCCGAGAGCAGGTACGCCGGCTCTGCAGCGAGGGCGCGGGCAATGCCGACGCGCTGCTTTTGGCCGCCGGACAACTGCGAGGGAAAGGCCTGCGCCTTGTCACTCAAGCCGACCAGTTCCAACAGCTCGCGAACCCGCACATGACGCCACGGCTTGCCCACCTTGGCGATCTCCAACGGCACCGCAATGTTGTCGAACACCGTACGTGAATGCAGCAGGTTGAAGCCTTGGAAAATCATGCCGATGCGCTGGCGCTGCTGGCGCAGTTCGCTGACCGACAGCGTCGTCAGGTCGATGCCATCGAGCAGAATGCGTCCACTGTCCGGTCGTTCGAGCAGGTTGAGGCAACGCAGCAGCGTCGACTTGCCCGCCCCGCTACGCCCGAGAATCCCGTAGACCGCACCGTCGGGAATGCTCAGCGAGACCTGATCGAGTGCCGGTTGCGCGGCCGAAGGATAAGTCTTGCTCAACTGCTCGACGGCGATCATGGCTTGCCGCCCGCCACCGGAATCACCGAACCGGCAAAGTTGTCGGTGATGTATTTGGCGACCTCGGGCGACGTCAGGTCCTTCGCCAGTTGCGCGATACGCGGGTCGTGCTCGAGCTTGGGCGTGGTCACCAGAATGTTGGCGTAGGGATTGTGTTCGGCTTTCTCCAGGCCCAAGGCATCCTTGGCCGGCACCAGGCCTGCGTCGAGCGCGTAGTTGCCGTTGATCACGGCCAGATCGACGTCGTCGAGCGAACGCGGAATCTGTGGCGATTCGATTTCCAGGATCTTCAGCTGTTTCGGATTTTCGGCGATGTCCTTGGGCGTTGCCTGATCGGCCGCGGGGTCGTTGAAACCGGACTTTAATTTGATCAGGCCGTTGTCCTGCAACAGGTACAGCGCGCGGCTCAGGTTGGTGACGTTGTTGGGCACGGCGACGGTGCCTTTTACCGGCACATCAGCGAAACTTTTATGGCGGTGCGAGTAGATGCCCAAGGGTTCGATATGCACCGTGGCGGCCACCGCGAGTTTTTCGCCGAGGGCCTTTTCCTGGGATTTCAGGTACGGCAGGTGCTGGAAGTAATTGGCATCGACGTCACCGTGCACCAGCAGCTCGTTGGAGTTCACGCCGTTGGGGATTTCGATGACTTTGAGGTTCAGTTGCGGATCGATTTTCTGGATGTACGCCAGAATCTGCGCGTGCGGCACCGGGTCGGCAGCGACGCGCAACGGCTCCAGCGCTTGGGCACCAAACGACGTCACTAGCGCGCCGAGCACGGCCAGGGTCAAACCAGCTTTCTTGATCATGTGCGGAGTCCTTGAGCGAGTGATGAGTCAGGCGGATTGACGAACCGGCGGTGGCGGCAGCAGCGCATCGGCGTAGAAGCGCTGCGCGACATCCGGATGTGAGCGCAGACGCCCCTTGAGGTAGTTCCAGCCGACATCGCGAAACAGCGGATTGAGCGGATCACTCGCGGGCCCGCGCGCCTCGCGCAACAGTGCAGTGGGCAGCGGATACAGCGGCACCACCGCATCGAGTTGCGCGCCTAGGAAGAAGGCGATGGACAGGCGTTCGCTACCCGCCGGAGGCGAAACCACGCGATGCACCGTGGCCCGCAGATAACCGTTGCTGGCCAGTTCGAGCAGTTCGCCGATGTTCACCACCAGGGTGTTCTCGCGTGGCAACGCATCGATCCAGCGGCCCTCTTCGATCTCGACCTGCAGCCCGGCCTGCTGGTCTTGCAGGAGGAAGCTGAGGAAACCTGAGTCCTTGTGTGCGCCGACGCCTTGATGGCTCGACTCGCTGGACTGGCCGGGATAGCGCATCAACTTGATGTGTTCGTTGGGTTTGTCGCCGTACAGCTGATCAAACGCATCGGCGCGCAGCGAGAGTGCCTGAGCGAACGCACGCAGCAGGCGCAACGACATGCGCGTCATCGCCTCTTGCCATTCGAGTAACAGAGATTTTAGCTCCGGCAGTGACGCCGGCCATTGGTTGGGGCCTTGCAGCCGCGCCCAGAACGGGCTGTCCGCCGTCAATGGCAACGCCTCGCGCTCGGCACCCAGATCGAACTGTTCACGCTGATCGGGCTGGCCACGGGTGATCTCCGAGGCGGCCCGGTTGTAACCGCGAAAGTGTGGTGAATTGATCATGCCGACGGCGGATTTCTCGCTGTCGGGCAAGGCGAAAAATTGCCGGGCGTGGGCCTGCACCTGCTTGAGCAAAGCGCTGTCGATGCCATGCCCGGTCAGGTAGAAGAAGCCGACGTCGCGAGCGGCGTGGCGCAGGTCTTCAAGAAATTCGTAGCGCTGCTGCGCCGTGCCTTCGAACAGCGACAGGTCCAGCGTCGGTAATGCGGTGATGTCGAGGGTATGCGGCATGATTCACTCCCGTGTGAATCAAACCTGAAAAACCTGTGATCGATTCAGCGTGTGCCGTCATGGCAATCGGGGTCTATCGGTTTGATGCGTTTTGATTCGTCGTTGAGACAAAACTAAACGATCTTAAAAATGCAGAGCCAATATCTTTTTCGCATTACCTTAGGCCCGATTTCCCCTCACCCCAGCCCTCTCCCAGAGGGAGAGGGAGCCGACCGAGTTGTTTTGCGTTATGCATCGACCTGAACGACTGAGTCGATTATGGATTCGGCACAAACTGTTCAGGTCGGCGTAATGCTTAACAACAACGCGGTCAGTCCCCTCTCCCTCCGGGAGAGGGTTAGGGTGAGGGATGCAGACGACTCGGTATCAAGCGTCCTGCAACGCACGCGGCCGTTGACTGCGTTGTTCGGCACTGGCGTCCGGCGCCTGCTGCAACTGGAAGTCGAACTTCAGCTCGGCATAGCGCCCCGACACCGCGTCTTCACGAAACACCACCTCCCCGACCAAACCTTCACGGGTCGCATAGGCGAAGTCATCCCACAAATACTGATCACCCGACAGATTGATCTGCGTCGTCAGGTGTCGATGCCCCGGTGCGCTGATGAAGAAATGCACATGCGCCGGGCGCTGGCCATGGCGGCCGAGCTGGTTCAGGCATTCCTGGGTCGGGCCTTGCGGGTCGCAACCATAGCCAGACGGCACGATACTGCGAGCGCGGTAACGGCCCTCGGCATTGGTAACGATGCGGCGGCGCAGGTTGTATTCAGACTGGCTCGGGTCGAAAAACGAATAGGTGCCCTTGGTGTTCGCATGCCACAGATCAACCGTGGCACCGGCCAGCGGCTGGCCGTGAAGATCGAACACCTGGCCTTCGAGGTGCATCACCGTGGCGATGCCCTCCTCGCTGCCGTCATCCATGCGGCACTCACCTTCGCACAGCGGCGCGCCGGCCACGTACAGCGGGCCTTCGATGGTGCGCGGTGTGCCGCCGGTCAAGCCGACCTGTGCATCCTTTGCGTCCTGAAGCAGATCGAGGAAATGTTCGAGACCGAGACCCGCAACCAATAAACCTGCTTCCGAGCGAGCGCCCAAACGGTTGAGATAGTCGACCGCTTTCCAGAACTCGTCCTCGCTGATTTCGAGGTCTTCGATGATTTTCGCGCTGTCCTGCAAGATGCGCAGAACGATGGTTTTCAGACGGGAGTTACCCTCGTCGTTGGCAAAACCGGCGGCTTCTTTGAAGAAGGCTTGCAGCTCGGCGGTGTGGGCAATTTTCACGGTCATGGTGGTTACCTCATCTTGTTGTTTTGTCGACGCAGTTCTCTTGATCAGCCCACTTCCCCTGTGGGAGCGAGCTTGCTCGCGAATGCGTTGTGTCATCCCGCATTTATGGCGACTGGCTCACCGCTTTCGCGAGCAAGCTCGCTCCCACAAGGGAATTGTGGTGAGCTCAGGATCAGCGGTCGTCGTTGTGGATTGACGACGGATGCCGGCACAGGCCGTCAACCTCAATGTCCATGTAGGGAAACAGCGGCAAGCGCATCAGCGTGTCGTGCAGCGCCTCGACGCTCGGTACATCGAACACGCTGTAATTGGCGTAATGCCCGGCGATGCGCCACAGGTGTCGCCATACGCCTTCGCGTTGCAGCCGTTGGGCCAGTTCCTTCTCGTCAGCCTTGAGCCGGGTGGCCAGTGACGGGTCCATATCGACGGGCAATTTCACGGTCATTTTTACGTGGAACAACATGGTGGCTCTCCTGATTCAGTGGCGGCGAAAACGCGCCAGACGCTCTTCGTCCAGCGTCAGACCAAGGCCCGGGGTTCGCGGGATGTGCAGGTGGAAATCGCGGTACTGCGGCGCTTCGGTGACGATGTCTTCGCTCAGCAACAACGGCCCAAACAGTTCGGTGTCCCAGGTCAGTTGTTTGAGCGTGAGGAAGGCATGCGCCGAGGCCAGCGTGCCAACGGAGCCTTCGAGCATGGTGCCGCCATACAACGCGATACCCGCTGCTTCAGCGATCTGCGCGGTTCTAAGCACGGCGCGCGGGCCGCCGTTCTTGGCGATTTTCAGGGCGAACACACTGGCGGCGCCGTCGGCGGCGAGGCTGAAAGCGTCCTCGACGCTTTCGATCGATTCGTCGGCCATGATCGGCGCCGGGCTGCGCTGATTCAGGCGAATCTGCCCGGAGCGGTTGACCCGCGAGATCGGCTGTTCAATCAGGTCGATGCCGTTGTCACCCAGTACCTGACAGCCACGAATCGCTTGGGATTCATCCCAATACTGGTTGACGTCGACCCGCACACTGGCGCGCTCGCCCAGGGCTTTTTTGATCGCTACGACGTGCTTGAGATCCTGTTCCAGCGGATTGGCGCCGATCTTCAATTTGAAGATGCGATGGCGACGGGCTTCGAGCATCTGTTCGGCTTCGGCGATGTCGCGGGCGGTGTCGCCGCTGGCCAGGGTCCAGGCCACTTCAAGACTGTCGCGCACGCGGCCGCCGAGCAGTTCACTGACCGGCAGGCCGAGGCGTTTGCCTTGAGCATCAAGCAGTGCGCTTTCGATGCCGGATTTGGCGAACGTGTTGCCTTTGGCGATCTTGTCGAGCCGCAGCATCGCCGCGTTGATGTTGTTGGCTTCCATGCCCATTAGCGCCGGCGCCAAGTGCGCGTCGATATTGGCCTTGATGCTTTCCGGGCTTTCATAACCGTAGGCGAGGCCGCCAATGGTGGTGGCTTCACCGATGCCTTCGATGCCGTCGCTGCAACGCAGACGCAGAATCACCAGGGTCTGTTTCTGCATCGTGTGCATCGCCAGTTTGTGCGGGCGAATGGTCGGCAGGTCGACGATGATCGTCGTCAGGTTTTCAATCAGGATTCGCTGCATGTCTGTCCCTTGAAAAGTAATCAACCGAGGTCGCCGCCACCAACCGGCAGAGTCACACCGGTGATATACGAGGCGTCGTCGGAAGCCAGAAAAAGGATCGCGCCGACCTGTTCGTCGAGGCTGCCGTAGCGTTTCATCAAGCTGCTATCGAGGGTTTGCGCGACGATTTCCTGATACCAGGCCTGCTCTTGCGCCGACGGTTCGGCTGCATTGCGCGGGATGCGCCGGGGCGGTGCCTCAGTGCCGCCCGGTGCGGTGGCGTTGACGCGAATGCCGCGCTCAGCGTTCTCGAATGCCAGACACGCTGTGAGTGCGTTGATGCCGCCCTTCGCTGCGCCGTACGGCACGCGATTGACGCTGCGGGTAGCAATCGATGAAACGTTGACGATGGCGCCGCGCCCTTGCTTGAGCATGTATGGCAGCACGGCGTGGCAACACCACAGGGTCGGGAACAGCGAGCGGCGCACTTCGGCGTCAATCTGTTCGACTTCGTAATGCTCGAAGGGCTTGGCCCAGATCGTGCCCCCGACGTTGTTGATCAGGATGTCGAGGTGGCCGAAGGTGTTGATGGTTTCGGCCATGATCCGTGCGCAATCGGCGTATTGCTCAAGGTCAGCAGTCAGCGCGAGAACGCCCTCGCCTTGCATTTCGTGAACCAGTTCGGAGCGATCAACCGCGACCACTTGCGCGCCTTCGTTCAGCAGGCGTTCGCACACACGGCGGCCGATACCCTGCGCCGCGCCGGTGACCAGCGCGACCTTGTTGGAGAATCTGTTGTTCATGACAACCTCGAAAGAAGGGTTTCAAGCAGCCGCTGCGGCGAATTTTTCGTAGTAGAAATTCGCGGGGGTGATGCCCTGTTCACGAATGTATTGGCTGACCGCTTCTACCATCGGCGGCGGCCCGCACAGGTACACGTCGACGTCGCCCTCATTGAGATGGCGCGGCTCAATGTGCTGAGTGACGTAGCCCTTAAGCGGATGCGCGCTCTGCGGGTTGGCCACGCAGGCGCCGAAGCTGAAATTGGCGATGCGGGCGGCGAAGGCTTCGAGGCGGTCGAGTTCGACCAGATCGAAATCGTTGGTCACGCCGTAGATCAAATGCACCGGGTGCGCGCTGCCCTGCTCGGCAATTTTCTCCAGCATGGCGGTGAACGGTGCCAGGCCCGTGCCACCCGCGAGCAACAGCAGCGGCCGTTTGATCTCGCGCAGGTAGAAACTGCCCAGCGGACCGGCCAGCGTCATACTGTCGCCGGCCTTGGCCAGCCCGGTAAGAAAGCTGCTCATCAAGCCACCGGGCACGTTGCGGATCAGGAAGCTGACCTCGCCGTTCTTCTGTAACGAGCTGAAGGAATAGGCGCGAGTCTGCTCGCTGCCAGGCACTTGCAGGTTGACGTACTGGCCCGGCAGAAACGCCAGTCTGCTCAGCGCCTCGCCCTTGATCGACAGTGCGATGGTGCTCTCGGACAATTGCCGCACATCGCTGATCGAGGCCTGGAAATTCGCTTGTTCGGTCTTGCACACCTGCGAGCCGGCCGGCACGCGGACGACGCAATCGCTGGCGGCGCGCATCTGGCAGGTCAACACATAACCTTGTGCGAGTTCGTCGGCGCTCAAGGCGTCTTCGATGTAGTTGTCGCCCATGTCATAACGCCCGGCCTCGGCGAAACATTTGCAGGTGCCGCAGGCGCCGTCACGGCAATCCAGCGGGATGTTGATGCCCTGGCGATACGCCGCGTCGGCGACGGATTCATGGCTGCCGGCTTCGATAAAACGGGTGACGCCGTCTTCAAAATTCAGTGCGATCTGGTAATTCATGGTGCACCTCGCCGTGTCGACTAGATGTGATAGATGTCGATGACCTGACGGACGTAATCGTTTTTCAGCACGACTTTCTTCGCCTTGATCAGCGGTTGTTCGCCGCGCAGATCGAGGGTGTAGAAACTGCTGCCGAAGTAGCTGTCGGTGACCTGGTAGCGAAAGCTCAGGGTGTGCCAGTTGAAACGCACCTGGCACTGGCCTTCACCGTGCTCGACGATTTCGATGTTGCTCAGGTTGTGCGAAGTTCGGGTGTCGGGGATGGTCGCGCTGGAGCGCTCGGTCTTGATCCGGAAGATGCGATCTTCGAGGCCGCCACGGTTGCCGTACCAGATCAGCGAGATTTCGCTTTGCGGGTCTTCGGTGAGGGTGTCGTTGTCGTCCCAGGCCGGCATCCAGAAGGACGCGTCGGCGGCGTACAGCTCCAGCCATTGATCCCACTGACCGTCATCGAGATAGCGTGCTTCGCGATAGAGAAAGTCACGCACGGTGTCGTAGAGGTTGCTCATCACACGGCCTCCACAGGAATCAGTTGTGATTCGCTGGCAGCGGCTTTGAGCATCGTTTCTTGCCAGTACTTGTGTTGCAGTACAAACAGGCCTTCGTCCTCGGTGCGCATGCCTGAAAGCAGTGGTTTGAGGTCGATTTCCTCGGCGGCAGCGTCAGCGCCTTCAACCCAGTGGGTCGCGCCCCGGGACATGTCGTTCCAGCCGCGCCCGGTGCCGTAGCCGGTCTGGCACGAACGAAACTCTTCGAGGTCATCCGGCGTGGCCATGCCGCTGACGTTGAAGAAGTCTTCGTACTGCCGAATGCGTTTGGCGCGCGCCTCGGCGCTCTCGCCTTTGGGGGCGATGCAGTAAATGGTGATTTCGGTCTTGTCGACCGAGATCGGCCGGGCGATACGGATCTGCGAACTGAACTGATCCATCAAGTAAACGTTGGGGTACAGGCACAGATTGCGCGAGTTTTCGATCATCCAGTCGGCACGGGCCTGACCGAAATCCCGGGCGAGTTCGTCGCGGCGCTCGTAAGCGGGACGGTCTTCGGGGTTCGCCCAGCGAGTCCAGAGCAACAGGTGGCCATGATCGAACGAATAGAAACCGCCGCCCTTCTTCGCCCAACTGCCGGCGCTCATGGTCTTGATCGCTTCGCCCGCTTCGCGCTGTTGGCGCTGATTCTGGGTGGCGGCGTAGTTCCAGTGCACCGAGCTGACGTGGTAGCCGTCGGCGCCGTTTTCAGCGGTGAGTTTCCAGTTGCCTTCGTAGATGTAGGAACTGGAACCGCGCAGCACTTCCAGGCCTTCTGGCGACTGATCGACGATCATGTCGATGATCTTCGCTGACTCGCCCAGATGTTCAGCGAGGGATTTCACATCGGCATTCAGGCTGCCGAACAGGAAGCCGCGATAGGATTCGAAACGCGCGACTTTGGTCAGGTCATGGGAGCCTTCGCAATTGAAGCCTGCAGGATAACCGGCCTCACTCGGGTCTTTGACCTTGAGCAGTTTGCCGCTGTTGTTGAAGGTCCAGCCGTGGAATGGGCAGGTGTAACTGGAGCGGTTACCGGACTTGTGCCGACAGAGCATGGCGCCGCGATGGCTGCAGGCATTGAGGAACGCATTGAGCACACCGTCCTTGTTACGCGCGATAAAGATCGGCTGGCGTCCCATGGTGATGGTCAGAAAATCGTTGTTGTTGGGGATCTGGCTTTCATGGGCAAGGTAAATCCAGTTGCCTTCGAAGATGTGCGCCATTTCCAGTTCGAACAGCCGCGGATCAGTGAACATCTCCCGCTTGCAGCGGTAGGCGCCCTTCTCCTTGTCTTCTTCAAGCATGGCATTGAGGTAGTCGATTCCCAGGGACATGGCCGGGGCCTCCATTGTTATTGTTCAGGCCAGGTCAGGTTAGGGAGGCGATGCACGGGGCAATAGCCGAATCCTGCAGATCGCTATCCGTTTTGTGCAGGATGGCGCGGCAGGTGATTCGGCGTATTTCGGAGGGGTTAGCGCAGTGTTTTAGTGGCGGCGTTTGAAGGTTTGCGACGGCAGTTCGCCGTACTGTTGGCGATAGCTTTCGGAGAAGCGGCCGAGGTGCAGGAAACCGTAGTCCAGGGCCAGCTCGGTGAGGTTACGTACCGGGCAGCTCGGATCGCTGAGGCAGGTGTGGATGCGCGCAAGTTTGCGCTGGCGGATGTATTGCATCGGTGTGGCGCCGAGTTGGCGTGCAAACAAGCTGTACAGCGAACGTGGACTCATGCTTGCCTGTGCGGCCAGATGTTCGGCGGGCAAATCCAGTTTAAGGTTGCGTTCGATGTAATCGAGGATGCGCTCGAAGCTTACGTTCGGTGCGCTCAGGCACTCACGGCTGACATTGGTGTTCATCAGCGAGATCAGTTTGCTGCCGATGATCTGCGCGTAATGCTCCTGCACCCGCAGCAACGGATCGCTGGCCTCGGCTTCCTGGCAGATCATCGCGAGCAGGTTGGTGAAGCCTTCCAGCTCATCCAGCCGATAGTGATTGCGCAGGAAACGGATACCGCTTGCCGGACGCTGCCAGCGCTGCTCGTCGCACACCGATTCGAGCACGCTGACCGGCACCTTAAGGATGAATTTCTCGCAATCATCCGAGTAAGTCAGATCCACCGGATCATCGGGGTTGATCAACAGCAACTCGCCGGGCACCAGATGCTGTTCGCGCTTGTGCCCACGCCACAGGCAATTGCCTTGCAGCAGCACTTGCAGATGGTAAACAGTCTCCAGCGCCACGGAGGTCACACGCACACTGCCGCCATAGCTGATGCGCGCCAGATCGAGATCGGCGAGTTTGCGGTGGTTGAGGCTGGCTTGCGGGTGGGTGGTTCTGGACAGGCCGATGAAGTGCTGGCCGACGTGCTGGTTGACGTAGTCGGACACGGCATAAGGGTCGGCGTGACGAAACACGCTGCTGCGATCGCTCAGCAGATGGCTGTCCATGGGGCATTGCTCGTTGTTGTCGTTATTTTGGGATCACGAGGTTTCAGACATCACGACTCACAGTACGCCGGAGTGTTGGGGCGGGCAATTGGACGAAGGTTTGGGCGCTCGATAATCGAACACTTTTTGCGGATTACAGAGTGGTTTGAACAACGCCTACACTTACCGAAGAAATGCCCTACAGGCCAAAAAAACCCAACGCAGAAAACTCCTACTTATGACAGCCTTCAAAAACAAAAAAAGCCCGTTCCAGTCGAAACTGAAACGGGCTTCTCCCACCTCAACAGCCGTTACTTCAGGTCGTCAAAGTGGTCTCGCAGGAACTCGTAAAAGCGAAAGGCTTTAAACAATCTCCATACAAGGCTCAGCGTACGTAGCAAAAGCTTCATACGTTTTGGCCTCCAGGGCTGGGGGCCAAACCTCCGGCAAACTTACCGGATCATGCTTGCCTTCAGCCTGCACGTTAAAGCAGCTAGTGAGGCGGCCGGTTGAAATCCCTCCGAAACATCATTCCGGCACGGGTGCAAAACCGTGTCAAAGGGCATGAAACCGTTTAGTCACCAGCCTGGCCTCACCGCTGCTCGAACAAGTGAGCCCCCGCATCATAACCTTCATTCAGAGGCTTTCAGGAAAAGTAATTTTCTGATTTGTTAACCATTATTTCTGCCAGCTTTTTCTGGAAATGAAATAGCGCAAACAACCAGTTTCATACGAACTTTAACCTTGCAAGGGGGCACAAAGGCTCTTACCATGAGAGAACGTTAAAGCAGCTAGTGAAGCAACAAACCTCGGTCGCAAACCAAGGTTTACAAAAGAACCGCCCCGCAAAGGCGGTTTTTTTTCGTCTGCCTTTTCACTGCACCCGCCGATGAAAATCAGATCACAGCGCCCGCGCCCACGTCTGACTCACCAGATCCTTGCCAAAGCTGTTAACCGCTTCTTCCTCCACCAGTTCAAACCCGGCCTGCTGATAAATCTTGCGCGCAGCGGTCAGGTTACTGGTCGTCCACAAGGTCATTTTCTGGTAGCCAATCTGGCGGGCGAAACGCAGGCACTCCTCGACCAGACGGCTGCCAATGCCCAAGCCCCGCGCGCTGGCGTCGACGTAGAGCATGCGTAGTTTGGCGGTGGTGGCGTCCTGGCGGACGATAAACACAGAGCCAATAACCTTGCCGTCCTTTTCCGCAATCCAGCAGCGCTCGCTTGTCGGGTCGTAATCACGCAGGTACTTGGCGACCACCTCAGCCACCAGTGTTTCGAACTCCGAATTCCAGCCGTATTCACGGGAATACAGGGCCGCTTGTTGCTGCATCACCGTGCCCATGTCGCCGGGCTGCGGATCGCGTAATACGTAGGTTGAATCCTGGTTGCCTTGCAGCAGCGTCTGGATCAGCGTCATCGCGCCGATCAGTTGTTTCTGCTGCGGCTCCGGCAATCGTTCGAGCATGGCAACGATCTGTTCACGGGAGGCCTTTTCCAGCGGAATCAGAATTTCACGGCCCAGATCGGTTAAGTGCAATTGCGCAGCGCGGGCATCCGTGGGAGACGGGACTTTCTGAATCAGGCCGCGCTTCTCGAAACCGCTGATGATGCGACTCATGTAACCGGCGTCCAGCCCCAGCATCAGGCGCAGATCGGCGCTGGTCAGGTCACCGCGCGAGGCCAATTCATACAAAATGCGCAGCTCAGTCAGCGAGTAGTCGCTTTGCAGCAGATGCTCCTGCAGTACGCCGATCTGATGGGTGTAAAAACGATTGAAGCCGCGCACGATGTCGGCTTGCTCAAGAAGATGGATGCTGGACATGACGAATGCTCAGATGATTGCTTAAGGCAACTATATATTTGCCTCAAGCAACCATGTCAACAGAAAGCTATCGACACTTGGCCAACACTACCTGGCAAGTATCTGGCGTCCCCCCGGAGCGCCCGGCATAACGAATACAGTTGTTCATCGACTTCTGCCGCGCCATGTTCAAACTGGAACCCCAGGCCAGACCGCCCTCGCCGACCGACGGCAGGGCTTTGGCATAGCAGGCATCGCCAACACCCGACGGTGGATAGTGTTTTCGGCTGGAGCAGCCTGCGGTCAGCGCCAGGCTTAGGCCGATCAAGGCGAGCAGGCCCCAGAGCGAGCATCGGTTGAGCATCGTATTTCACCTGCCGCCAAAGGGGTTGTGACCTACAGAGTCTAGCCCCCTCACCTGCACAAATCTTCTAAACGTGGATGACCATTGCGCGGTATTTTATGGGGCCGCACCTTTCAATGGCGAACTCTGGAGCCTTCGTGGATAAACGCAACTGGATCGAACTGTCCCAGGATGTCGACACCGGGATTGAGTCGATTCGCGCTCACTTCGAGGGGCACGCCTACGATCCGCACTGGCATGACAGCTTCCTCGTCGGCGTCACCGAGCAAGGTGTACAGCAGTTCAATTGTCGTCGCGTGCGCCATCGCAGTACGCCGGGCAACGTGTTTCTGCTGGAGCCGGGGGAAATCCACGATGGGCAAGCGCCGACCGAGGAAGGTTTTACCTATTCGATGCTCTACCTCGATCCGCATTGGCTTGAGCGTGAAGTGCATGCGCTATTCGATGACGCACCGTCCGACAGCCAGCCCGGCTTTGCCGACACGCTGAGTCAGGATCCGCGTTTGGCCACAGCGATCAATCAGGCCTTCCATGCTTTGCATAACGGCGATCTGCGCATCGTCCGGCAGACCGCCATCGACGGATTGCTGGGCTCGCTCACGCACCATCTCGACTGGCGCAAGCGGCAGGTTTTCGATCCGCGCCTGCCGCTGGTGGCGCAACTGGCGCGGGATTATCTGCACGCGCACACCTACGAAGATATCGGTCTCGATGACCTCGCCCGAGTCTGTGGGGTGGATCGTTTTCGTCTGAGCCGCGCCTTCAAGACAGCCTTTGGCCTGGCGCCGCACGCGTACCTGATCCAGTTACGGCTGGCCAAGGCGCGGCAGTTGCTGGCCCGGGGTGAAACTCCGGCGCAGGTCGCCAGCGTGCTCGGTTTTGCTGATCAGAGTCACCTCGGCCGCTGGTTCCGCCGGGCCTACCAACTCACCCCTGCCGACTACCGCAAGCGCTGCTCAAACCTTCCAGACTGACGCACGCCGACTGGCGATCATGGATGCCTGTGTTCATTTTCAGGAAATCCGGATCATGGCGTCATTACTACCCTTTCTGCTGTTTGCTTTCGTCGCTTCGATCACACCGGGGCCGACCAATATTCTGGTGTTGAGCCACAGTTCGCGCCAAGGCTTGGTCGCCACGCTGCCGATCATTTTTGGCGCCTGCGCCGCGGCGGCCCTGATCGTGTTGGTGGTTGGCCTCGGTGCCGGCGAAACCTTGCTGCGCTACCCGCGTGTACAGCAAGCCATGGCCTGGGGCGGTGTGCTCTGGCTAAGCTGGCTGGCGTGGCAGATCTTTCGCAGCGCACCGCCGTCGCTGGACCCGACCGATACGCAGGAAGAAGGTTTCAGCGTGCTGGGCGCCGCCATGCTGCAACTGGTCAATCCCAAGGTGTGGATGATGGCCGTGGCGGTGGTTAGCGTGTTTGTCGGCGGTGGCGACAAAACCCTGCGGCTGCTGGTGTTGTCGCTGGCGTTTCTGCTGGTGTCGCTGCCGTGCATGACGTTCTGGGCGTTGCTGGGTGTGGGCAGTGCGCGGTTGATGGGATCGCCAAAGGCGTTCAAGCGGATGAACGCAGCACTCGCGTTGTTGTTACTACTCTCGGCATGGCTGACCGTCCTGGCATAACGCCCTCGTAGGAGCTGCCGAAGGCTGCGATCTTTTGATTTTTTTTAAGATCAAGATCAAAAGATCGCAGCCTTCGGCAGCTCCTACATAGCACTTCAATACCATTTCATCAGGGTGAGGTGGCCTGCCGATACTCGCGCGGAGTAAACCCGGTCGAGGCCTTGAACTGGCGGGTAAAAGCGCTGTGATCGGTATAACCGCATTGCAGCGCCACATCGGTAATCGGCAAGTCGGTGTGCAGCAATCGGTGCGCGTGTTCGAGGCGTACTTTCTGGATCATCTGCCGTGGCGTCAGGTGGAATACGCGTTTGCAGTAGCGCTCCAGTTGCGCGACTGAAATACCGGCGATTCGCGTCAGTTCACCGAGGGTCACGCGGCGATTGAAATTCGCGCGAATGTGCTCATCGACAGCCGCCAGCCGCTCGAATGCCGGGTGCGTTTCACTGGCCGATTGCAGGTCCACCGAAATCCCCGCCAAGCCAATGATCACCCCGTCACGGTTGTACAGCGGCTGCTTGTGCGTCAGGCACCAACCCGGTTCGCGACTGCCATACAGATGCAGCTCCAGCTGATCCTCCAGTACAAAGCCCTCCTCCAGCACCTTGCGATCCTGCTCGGTGTAGCCCGGCCCGAGTTGCGCCGGGAACACCTGCGCGCTGGTTTTGCCGAGCAGCGGGCGCAAATCCTTCAAGCCACAGCGCTGCACCAGCGTGCGGTTGGCGAGCACGTAACGGGCCTGCACATCCTTGATGAAAATCGCCGCGTTGGGGATCACATCAAGCATCGGCAACAGCAGCGCGGCGCCGGCCAAGAGTTCCTCCAGTGTCTGCGGACGATGCCCATCAATGCCTTGAGACAGGATCGAGAAAGCCTGCTGCATCAAACAATCCCCTCGTAACGTGGATGGACGAAGCGCCCGCCATGCGACCTTCGCGTGCAGATTGCAGCATCGTTCAAGACCTGTCGAGGGCCACGTTTCGCCAGCGCGATTGTGCTGATTTCGTCATCGAAGCCGCCGCAAAACATCAATCGCCACAGCGTCGACAAGTTCAAAGTCTGGCCGTCCCAGTGACACAACTGCCTATCCAATAACTCACAAGAAGGCGATGCCATGTCAGGCCAAGGCAAGTTCAAAAAACAGCTTTCACTGATCGACCTCACGTTTATCGGGCTCGGGGCGATCTTCGGTTCCGGCTGGTTGTTCGCGGCCAGTCATGTGTCCGCCATCGCCGGGCCGGCGGGGATTTTCTCCTGGCTGCTGGGCGGTTTTGCCGTGTTGTTGCTGGGCATCGTCTATTGCGAACTCGGCGCCGCATTACCGCGTGCAGGCGGCGTGGTGCGTTATCCGGTTTACTCCCACGGGCCACTGCTCGGCTACCTGATGGGCTTCATCACCCTGATCGCGTTTTCCAGTCTGGTGGCGATCGAAGTGGTTGCTTCGCGCCAATACGCGGCGGCATGGTTTCCCGAGCTGACCAAGGCTGGCTCTGGCGATCCGACGATCCTCGGCTGGATGGTGCAGTTCGGCCTGCTCTGTGTGTTCTTCCTGCTCAACTACCGCAGCGTGAAGACCTTCGCCAAAGCCAACAATCTGGTCAGTGTGTTCAAGTTCATCGTGCCGCTGCTAGTGATAGGCGTGCTGTTCACCTTCTTCAAACCGGCCAACTTCCATGTGCAAGGTTTCGCCCCGTTCGGCTTGTCCGGCATCGAAATGGCGGTGTCGGCGGGTGGCGTGATTTTCGCTTACCTGGGGCTGACTCCGATCATCTCGGTGGCCAGTGAAGTGAAGAATCCACAGCGCACCATTCCCATCGCACTGATCCTCTCGGTGCTGCTGTCGACGCTGATTTACGTGCTGCTGCAAATGGCCTTTCTCGGCAGCATCCCGACGGAAATGCTCGCCAATGGCTGGGCCGGTATCAGCAAGGAATTTTCCCTGCCGTACCGCGACATCGCACTGGCACTGGGCGTGGGTTGGCTGGCCTATCTGGTGGTCGCCGACGCGGTGATCTCGCCAAGTGGTTGCGGCAACATCTACATGAACGCGACCCCGCGCGTGATCTACGGCTGGGCGCAGACCGGGACCTTTTTCAAAGTCTTCACCCACATCGACGAAAAATCCGGCATCCCACGTCCGGCACTGTGGCTGACCTTCGCCCTGTCGGTGTTCTGGACCTTGCCGTTTCCGTCGTGGGAAGCACTGATCAACGTGGTTTCCGCTGCGCTGGTGTTGAGCTACGCCGTGGCACCCGTGTCCGTGGCCGCGCTGCGCCGTAATGCGCCGGACATGCCGCGCCCGTTCCGGGTCAAGTGCATGGGCGTGCTCGGGCCGGTGTCGTTCATCATCGCCGCGCTGATCGTCTATTGGTCGGGCTGGAACACCGTGTCGTGGCTGCTTGGCCTGCAAATCCTGATGTTCGTGGTGTATCTGCTGTGCGGCCGTTTTGTGCCGACCGCGCACCTGAATCTGGCGCGTCAGGTGCGCTCCTCGGCGTGGTTGATCGCCTTCTACGCGGTAACCATCGTGCTATCGAAACTCGGCACCTTTGGTGGCCTGGGCATCCTCGCTCACCCGTTCGACACCATCGTCGTCGCTGCTTGCGCCACCGGCATTTATTACTGGGGCGCCGCGACGGGCGTACCGGCGCATCTGCTGCGTCTGGAAGAGGACGATGAGGAAAGCGAAGTCGCCGCCCCCGCCTCAAGCGTGGCTGCGCGCCCTGCCGGTGCCTACTGAAATCACCTGACGGAAATCTATCCATGAAAGAACTACACGTCATCGATTCCCACACCGGCGGTGAACCGACGCGCCTGGTGATGAACGGCTTCCCCGATCTGCCCGGCAACAGCATGGTGGAAAAACGCGATGCGCTACGCACTCTGCATGATCAATGGCGCCGTGCCTGCCTGCTGGAACCGCGCGGCAACGATGTGCTGGTGGGCGCATTGTATTGCGAGCCGGTCTCGCCGGACGCCACTTGCGGAGTGATTTTCTTCAACAACGCCGGCTATCTGGGCATGTGCGGCCACGGCACCATCGGCTTGATCAATTCATTGCAGTACCTGGGAAAAATCGAACCGGGCGTGCACAAAATCGACACCCCTGTTGGCCCGGTCAGCGCCACGTTGCATGACAACGGAGCTGTCACCTTGGGCAACGTCCCCGCTTATCGCCACCGCAAACACGTGCCGGTGGACGTGCCGGGTTACGGCCGCGTGTTGGGCGACATCGCCTATGGCGGCAACTGGTTCTTCCTGATTTCCGAGCACGGCCAGACGCTGACCATGGACAACGTCGAACATCTTACGGCGTACACCTGGGCGATGCTCAAGGCTCTCGAAGACCAAGGCATTTTCGGCGAAGACGGTGCCGTCATCGATCACATCGAACTGTTCGCAGATGACGATCGGGCCGACAGCCGCAACTTCGTCATGTGCCCCGGCAAAGCCTACGACCGCTCCCCGTGCGGCACCGGCACCAGCGCCAAACTCGCCTGTCTGGCCGCCGACGACAAGCTGCAACCCGGCGCGACCTGGATGCAGGCGAGCATCACCGGCAGCCAGTTCGAAGGCCGCTTCGAATGGGAGGGCGAGCGCATTCGCCCGTTCATCACTGGCCGCGCCTACATGACCGCCGACAGCACCTTGCTGATCGACGAAGCCGACCCGTTCGCCTGGGGCATCTGAGCCACCGCGCAGACTTTTCACCGCAATTTGAATGATGTGCCAAGGAGTTAAAACAATGAGCGACAACATCTTCACCGGTTGCATGCCGGCCCTGATGACCCCGTGCACCGCCCAGCGCAAACCGGACTTCGACGCGCTGGTGGCCAAGGGTCGCGAGCTGATCGACATCGGCATGAGCGCCGTGGTGTATTGCGGCTCGATGGGCGACTGGCCGCTGCTCACCGAGACCGAGCGTCAGGAAGGCGTAGCGCGCTTGGTTGCCGCCGGAATTCCAACGATTGTCGGCACCGGCGCGGTGAATTCCCGTGAAGCGGTTTCCCATGCAGCGCACGCGGCGAAAGTCGGCGCGCAGGGTTTGATGGTGATTCCGCGTGTACTGTCCCGTGGTGCTTCGCCGGCCGCGCAAAAAGCCCACTTCGCAGCGATTCTGCAAGCCGCGCCGAACCTGCCAGCAGTGATCTACAACAGCCCTTACTACGGCTTCGCCACCCGCGCCGATCTGTTCTTCGAACTGCGCCGCGAGTACCCGAACCTGATCGGCTTCAAGGAATTCGGCGGTGGCGCCGACCTGCGTTACGCCGCCGAAAACATCACCTCCAAGGACGATGACGTGACCTTGATGGTCGGCGTCGACACGCAAGTGGTGCACGGTTTCGTCAACTGCAACGCCACCGGCGCCATCACCGGCATCGGCAACGCTCTGCCCCGCGAAGTACTGCAACTGGTGGCGCTAAGCAAGCAAGCGGCCAAGGGTGACGCCAAGGCCCGTCGTCAGGCGCGGGAACTGGAATCGGCGCTGGCGGTGTTGTCGTCGTTCGATGAGGGCTGCGATCTGGTGCTGTATTACAAGCACCTGATGGTGCTCAACGGCGATAAGGAATACACCCTGCATTTCAACGAAACCGATGCGTTGAGCGATTCGCAACGGCGTTATGCAGAGAAGCAGTATTCGCTGTTCCGTCACTGGTACGAGAACTGGTCGGCGGAACAGAACTTCGCCTGACACCTCAGCCTCACCTGCCGCGATGCGTCGTGCTACGCGGCAGGCATTTCCCTTTTCATCAGGAAGACACCATGACTCTGACGGGCCAAATGCTGATTGGGCAGCAATTCATTGCGGGCAATCGCGAGACTATTCGCGGGATCAATCCGGCCACGAATGAAGCGCTGGAACCGGGGTATGCCGGTGGATCGGCCGAGCATGTCGATCAGGCCTGCGGCCTAGCCTGGGCCGCGTTCGCTATTTATCGCGAGACAGCGCTGAATGTCCGCGCCGAATTCCTGGAAAGCATTGCCGAAGAAATCGAAGCCCTCGGCGATGAACTGATCGACCGCGCCCACGCGGAAACCGGACTGCCGCGACCTCGACTGCAGGGTGAACGCGGACGTACTTGCCAACAATTAAGAATGTTCGCCGGCACGGTGCGTGCCGGTGAATGGCTGGATGTACGCGTCGATAGCGCGCAGCCGCAACGCCAACCGATGCCGCGCTCGGATCTGCGTCAGCGCCAAATCGCGCTGGGGCCGGTCGCGGTATTTGGTGCGAGCAATTTTCCCCTGGCGTTTTCAGTCGCGGGCGGTGACACCGCTTCAGCACTGGCCGCCGGTTGCCCGGTGATCGTCAAGGCGCACAGTGCGCATCCCGGCACCAGCGAGCTGGTTGGCCGCGCGGTCGCTCGGGCGGTAAAAGCCTGTGGTTTGCCGGAAGGCGTGTTTTCGTTGCTGTACGGTTCCGGCCGCGAAGTGGGCATTGCGCTGGTCACTGATCCACGGATCAAAGCGGTGGGTTTCACCGGTTCGCGCAGCGGCGGTCTGGCGTTGATTCAAGCGGCGCAAGCGCGGCCCGAACCGATTCCGGTGTACGCGGAAATGAGTTCGATCAATCCGGTGCTGCTGTTTCCAGCGGCGCTGGACAATCGCACGCAGGCGTTGGCTGAAGGGTTTGTGGCGTCGCTGACACTGGGTGCGGGTCAGTTCTGCACCAATCCGGGATTAGTGATCGCGTTGAAAGGACCAGCACTGGAGCGGTTCATTGGCGCCACCACCGAACTCATTCAACGCAGTCCGGCGCAGACGATGCTGACACCGGGCATTTTCAGTGCTTACGAGTCTGCCGTGAATGCACTGGCCGAGAATACCAGCGCGATCATCGCCGGTGTTGGTCAGAGAGGCACCGGCCCGAACCAATGTCAGGCCCGTGTATTCGTGACCGAGGCCGCCGACTTTCTCGCCGATCACCGCCTGCAAGCCGAAGCCTTCGGTGCAACTGCGTTGATTGTGCAATGCAGCAGTGAAGCTGAAATCCGTCAGGTCACCGAACATCTGGAGGGCCAGTTGACCGCGACATTGCATCTGGATGACCAAGACCTGCAACAGGCGCTTGCTTTGCTGCCGACGCTGGAACGCAAGGCCGGCCGCTTGCTGGTCAATGGCTGGCCCACCGGCGTCGAGGTGTGTGACGCAATGGTGCATGGCGGGCCGTTTCCGGCAACGTCCGACTCGCGCACGACATCCGTCGGTACAGCGGCGATCCTGCGCTTCCTGCGCCCGGTCTGCTATCAGGACTTCCCGGACAGCTTGTTGCCGACCGCACTGAAGCAGGCCAATCCGTTGCAATTGCGGCGTCTGCTCGATGGGCAAAGGGAAGCGCAGCACCATGACCAATAACGTCTCCCACGACATCGCTGTAGTCGGCGCCGGCATCATCGGCGTCGCCTGCGCACTGCGCCTGGCTCGCCAAGGGTTGCGCGTGGTCGTCATCGATCAGCAGCAACCCGGCCATGGCGCCTCGTTCGGTAACGCCGGGCATCTGGCGACCGAGCAGGTGTTTCCGATTGCAGACGCGTCCATCCTCAAGCGCCTGCCGGCCATGCTGATGGACCCGATGGGGCCGCTGCGGGTGGACTGGAAGTACCTGCCGCGCGCCTTGCCATGGTTCACCCGCCTGCTGCTGAATCTGCGCCCGACGCCGTTTCAGAACACCGTGGCAGGTTTGCGCGCGCTCAATGAAAGCAGCCTGGAGGCTTGGCAGCGCTTGCTCGCCGATATCCAGCGGTCGGACTTGCTGAAGATCGATGGTTCGCTGTTGGTGTTCGAACGCCCCGAATCGCGTCAGGCAATCCAGGCATTACAGACTCGACTGCATCAGCAGCAGGTGCCGGTCGACTACTGGCAAGCCAACGGCATACGCGACACCGCGCCGCAACTCAGCGAACAGATTCAGGGCGGCTTGTTCTTCCCGCGCACCGGGCATTTCATCGATCCCTATCGCGTGGTCTGTGAACTGGTCGACGCGGCCAAGGCCAGTGGTGTGAGTTTTGTCCAGCAACAGGTTCAGGGCGGCTACGTGCAGGAACACGGCGTTGCGCTGATCACCGGCAATGGCGCTCTGACTGCAAGCCGCGTGCTGATCGCCTGCGGCGCACACTCGGCGAAACTCACCGCCGCCCTCACCGGCAAAAAAGTACCGCTGGACACCGAGCGCGGTTATCACCTGATGCTGCCGCAGGAACACGATCGACTGCCCTTCCCCGTCACCTCGCTGGAACGCAAGTTCATCATGACGCCGATGTCCGAAGGCTTGCGCCTGGCCGGCACCGTCGAGTTCGCCGGTCTGGAAAAACCACCGAGCATGGAACGCGCGTGGCAGTTGCATCGGTTGAGTCAGGGTTTGTTTCGCAAAGATTTGAATGCTGAAGCGGCGACGCCGTGGATGGGTTTTCGACCGTCGTTGCCGGATTCATTGCCGGTGATTGATCGGGTCTGTGGAGGTAAGGTGTTGCTTGCTTTTGGGCATCAGCATCTGGGGCTGACGCAAGCGGCGGTGACGGCGGAGATGGTGGTGCGGATGGCTCGGCCGGCAACGACGCATCAGGCTATAGATCTGACGGCAGATGAACGCTTCAGACTCGATCGTTTCTGAACGGCGGGTGCAGATGCAGTTGAGCGTATGCACCCGAGTGATCGGTTGCAATGCTTCTTTCAGCGCTCCTGACGACATTGCAACTATCCGCTCCGCCGGGAGCATAAGCCGCCCTTTTCATAAAGCGCCAATATCATCAACCGGACATTGTTCCCACGGAGGGCAAGGCGACCACGCGTCCAGGAGCTTATCGATGAACAGTCGGATCTTGGGAGAAAGGTGTCGCTTGCTGGGATAGATGATACGGATGGGTTCTGCTGCCTCAGCATATTCCTCGAGCAGTTGAATAAGCTTGCCGCTGCGTAGTTGGTGGCTCACCACGTACGACGGCAGTGTCGCAATACCCAAGCCCGCCATCGCGCACTCGTGCAGCGCTTCCGCGCTGTCCATCTGTAGCCGCCCACCTTGAGTGAAGGCAACCGCTTGGCCGTCTACTCGAAAATTCCATGGAAGTAATCGTCCCCCGCTGACGAAATGCAGACATTCGTGCGTGGACAGTTCTTCGGGCGTTTGCGGCCGTGGATGCTCAGCCAGATATTGGGGTGAAGCACAGGTGATCATCTGCTGGTACGCCACGGTGCGTGTCAGCAATCGAGAATCCTCTTTGGGCGGGCCAATACGCATGGCCAGGTCAAACCCCTCATCAATGAGGTCTACCAGTCGGTCGGAAAACGTAACGTCGACACTTAGCGAAGGCCAGTCCTTCAGACAGCATTCGATGTGGGGGAGAACGTGAAGCCTACCCAGCGCGACCGGCAAACTCATACGCAATCGCCCACTGGGTGTCGAGCGACGAAACGCCAGTGCATCCTCGACATCGTCAAGATCTTGAAGGATGCCAACACAGCGCTCGTAGAGTACATGCCCGTCGTCCGTCAGGCTCAGACTGCGGGTTGTGCGGTTGAGTAACCGCACTTGCAATCTGGCTTCCAGCCTGACAATCGATTTACCCACTGCCGAACGAGTGAGACCTAATTGCTTGGCAGCTGCGGTAAAGCTTCCGGCATTTACCGACCCCACGAAAGCCGCGATATCGTTCAGGTTATGAATTTCCATACTTTCTCACTCGCTCAACGTTCGGGCGCCACGGCACTTGCTATGGGGAACCCTATTCCCCAATCAAGAGAATAGTATCTCAATTAGCCAATCCAATGCCCTCCTTCAAGCGAGATCACTATGAATACGAAAGTAAAAGCAGCCGTTCAAACCTGGGCCAACAGCCTGAGCGATTTGGTACCTGTGCTGAAAGGAATTGATACCACCACGAAAATGAGCGATATCCGCGACTCCTACGCAAGAATGCTCGCGCAAAATCCAGCGCCCACCGGCGTCAGGTTCGAAGCAGTCGACATGGGCGGTGTTCCAGGGACCCTGGTGACACCCGATGAAGTCAAGACCGACGCAGTTGTGATGTACATCCATGGCGGCGCGTACATTGTCGGCCGTCCAGATGGCTACCACGGCATAGGTGGCAACTACGCGAAGATGCTGGGTGCTCGTGTATACATGCCTGACTACCGCCTGGCCCCGGAGCACAAATTCCCCGCCTCCATCGACGACACACTGCGCGCCTACGAGTGGTTGCTTGAGCAGAAAATCCCGGCTGAAAAAATCGCGTTTTCCGGCGAGTCGGCTGGCGGCGCAATGGTTGTAAGCGTGATGGTGGCTGCCAAATCCAAAGGACTTGCGTTACCTGCGGTGGGTTCTTCGATCTCGCCTTGGGCAAACCTCGAACACACCGGCGCCTCTATGAGCAACCGCGAGGGCCTGGATCCGCTGAATTCCAAGCCTGTTCTGGATATTCTTGCTAGAACATTCCTTGGCGAGACACTCGCCAACCATCCTCTGGCATCGCCAGTTTTCGCGGACGTCACTGGACTCCCACCTATTCTGGTACAGATTGGCGAGAACGAATTGATGCTGAGTGACGCGATGCGGCTTGCCACCCACCTGGCGGACAACCGTGTCCGAGTCAATCTCGAGGTATGGCCTGCCATGTTCCACGCCTGGCACTTCTACTCTGCCATGCTGCCAGAAGGTCAACAGGCAATGGAGAGCTCAGTACGTTTCATTGAGGCAGGTCTGGCCGAAGCCAATCGCTAAGTAGAAATTCAGACTGCGGGAGCTTTTCAGTTCCCGCAGTTCTGTCTTCAATAGAGCGTTAAAGGTAAAACAAGCAAAGAGCGATTGACTGGATACGTTGCCCGCCCCGCTAATCGTAAAACGCCTCAACCAACACCCGACTGCCGACAAAAAAACTGTCCGCCACCAACCGTAACGGCTGCACATCCAGGTCACTGGCCTTGTCGTCAATCAACTGCTGAAAATGCCGATACACCGCTGCGTACTCACCCTCCTCCGACACAGCCTGGCGCACGCCGTCGATGCTCAACAACGCGCCGCCGTTATCCAGGCGCAAAACCCCTTCAGCGCAACGCACCTCGATGCTCCACAGCTCATCATGGCCATGGTCAAAATCAAACTCCGCGCGCACATCGAGGCGTCGCGCATCAGCCATTTTGATCGACGCAGCAATCGGTGACTGGCAGTTGTTCGGTACACGCAGTTCAGCCGATTCGACAAACAGCGGCAACTTGAGCAGATGAGTGACGATCGACAAAGCATTGATGCCCGGATCGAATACGCCGAGGCCGCCGGGTTGCCAGATCCAGGTCTGCCCGGGGTGCCATTTGCGCACGTCTTCTTTCCAGTCGATCTGCACGCTTTGCAGCGTGCGCGAAGCGAGCCAGTCGCGGGCAGCCTCGATGCCAGGCGCATAGCGTGAATGCCAGGCAAACAAGGCACTGACGCCCTGCTCGGCAGCCTGATCGACCAAGGCCAGCGCTTCGCCCAAGGTGGCACACGGCGGCTTTTCCACCAGTACGTGTTTGCCGGCGGCCAGTGCTTGCTGCACCAGCGCAAAACGACCTTGCGGCGGCGTGCAGAAGGCAATCGCATCCACCAGCGGGCCGTTTTCCAGCAACTCACTCAACGATTGGAAATTTTCCACGCCAGCACAAGGCTTGCCTTGGGTGGCGACGGAGACCAACTGGAAAGCGGGATTGGCGAGGATTGCCGGGACGTGTTGATCCTGGGCGATCTTGCCGTATCCCACCAGACCGAGACGGATTGGTTGCATCAATGACTCCTGTTTTGATTTTGTTGTCGTCAGTGAACCGGGAGATTACCTGCAAACGCCACGAGCGTCTGTCCGCGCAATGTCACAACAACGCACAGGATCAGGCAAGGATTGCACAGGAATGCGCTAGTGCCCGCAGCGCTGGAAAAGGAACAATGCCCTACGACCAACCGATCGAGGATGTTCCCATGCTTGTACAAGCCTACGGTGCCCACGCGGGCGACAAACCCCTTGAGCCGATGCAGATCACGCGCCGCGCGCCGGCCGCTCATGATGTGCAAATCGACATCGCGTTCTGTGGCATCTGCCATTCCGATCTGCACCAGGTGCGCGCGGAATGGGCCGGCACGCAATTCCCGTGCGTACCGGGGCACGAAATCGTCGGTCGCGTTTCGGCCGTCGGCGCGCATGTCGCGGACTACAAGGTCGGTGATCTGGTCGGCGTCGGTTGCATCGTCGACAGCTGCAAACATTGCGATGACTGCGAAAGCGGGCTGGAAAACTACTGCGACGGCATGATCGGCACCTACAACTTCCCGACCCCGGACGCACCGGGCTGGACACTGGGCGGCTATTCGCAAAACATCGTCGTGCATGAACGCTACGTCCTGCGTATTCGCCATCCCGAAGCGCAACTGGCCGCCGTCGCGCCGCTGCTGTGTGCTGGCATCACCACTTACTCGCCACTGCGTCATTGGAATGCGGGACCGGGCAAGAAAGTCGGCGTGGTCGGCATCGGCGGCCTCGGTCACATGGGCATCAAACTGGCCCACGCCTTGGGCGCGCACGTTGTCGCGTTCACCACCTCCGAATCCAAACGCGAAGCGGCCAAGGCGTTGGGTGCCGATGAAGTGGTGGTGTCGCGCAATGCCGAAGAAATGGCCGCGCACGCCAAGAGTTTCGACCTGATCCTCAACACCGTCGCGGCGCCGCACGATCTCGATGCATTCCTCGTGCTGCTCAAGCGCGATGGTGCATTGACGCTGGTCGGTGCCCCGGCCACCTCGCACCCGTCACCGAACGTGTTCAACCTGATCATGAAGCGTCGCACAATTGCCGGCTCGATGATCGGCGGTATCCCTGAGACTCAGGAAATGCTCGACTTCTGCGCCGAGCACGGCATCGTTTCCGATATCGAACTGATCCGCGCCGACCAGATCAACGATGCCTATGAACGCATGCTCAAGGGCGATGTGAAATATCGTTTCGTGATCGACAACGCGACGTTGGCTGGCTAAGCCTCAGCGCCCATTGGCCGTTCAGCGCAGTCAATGGGCCATTGAATTCCGTCGCCGGGATTTGACAGGCCCGGCGTTGCTCGCCAGAGTCGCACCCCTTTGCCTGCCATCAAGGGGTTGCCGTTGAACGAACAGACATTGTCCATGCGCCTTCAGCGCGTGGCTGCCCACGTACCTCCCGGAGCACGGCTGGCGGATATCGGCTCGGATCATGGTTATCTGCCGGTGGCCCTGATGCGCCGTGGTCTGATCAGCGCGGCCGTGGCTGGCGAAGTCGCGTCGACGCCGTTCCACGCGGCTGAACGCACTGTGCGCGAAAACGATTTGCAGCAGCACATCAGTGTGCGCCGGGCCGATGGTCTGGCAGCAATCAAACCTGACGACGGCATCACCGCCATCAGCGTCTGCGGCATGGGCGGTGAAACCATCCGCGACATCCTCGACAGCGGCAAGACCCGTTTGAGCGGCAAGGAACGCCTGATCCTGCAACCCAACGGCGGCGAACAACCGTTGCGCCAGTGGCTGATGGAAAACGGCTACCGCATCCTCAGCGAAGAGCTGCTGCGGGAAAACCGTTTCGACTACGAAATCATCGTGGCCGAACGCGCTGAACCGGTGACCTATACCGACCAGGAACTGTACTTCGGCCCATTGCAGATGCAGGCCCGCAGCCCCGAGTTTTTGCGCAAATGGCAGCACAAACTTCACCATAAGCAAAAGACGCTCAGCCAGCTCGCCCATGCGCAACAAAGCCTGCCAGAACAAAAGCTGCAAGACCTCAAACAACAGACACGCTGGATTACCGAGCTGCTGGCCTGAGCGCCAGCGTTTCGCACTGAGATAGCACGTGCACAGGATGACTGCTCGCGCGCCCTCATTTGATACACCACATCACAAATGATGTACCTCAAGCCCCATTTATCAATTCTCCCCTGCCTCTTAAAGTCCTCTCCAACAGCCGCCCATCACTCCGACGGGCCAGCGACTGGAGATACCCCAAATGCCTTTCATCAGCGTACGTATCACCCGTGACGGCGTGACCCGGGAACAGAAAGCCCAGGTCATCAAGGAGATCACCGAAACGATGCAGCGGGTTCTGCACAAAGACCCGAAACTCACCCACATCGTGATCGAAGAAGTCGACACCGATAACTGGGGTTATGTCGGCATCACCACCACCGAGTATCGCCAGCAGTTAGCGGATTCGCAGTCGTGAACCGCACCGTGAAAATCGATTTCGTCTCGGATGTCGTTTGCCCTTGGTGCGCATTGGGCGCCACCGCTCTGGAGCAAGCGATCAAGAATCTGGCGGGCGAAGTCGATGTGGAACTGACCTACAAACCGTTCGAACTGAACCCCGACATGCCCGCCGAAGGTGAACGCGCCATCGAGCACATGATGCGCAAATACGGGCGCAGCGCTGAGCAAGTGGCGGATCGCAACGCAATGATCATCGAACGCGGCGAGCAGATCGGTTTTCACTTCGACCTGGAAAAGCGCAGCCACTTCCACAACACCTTTGATGCCCATCGACTGCTGTTCGGGTCCGCCACACAAGGACGTCAGCGTGAGTTGAAACAAGCCTTGCTCAAGGCCTACTTCACCGACGGCATGAACCCGAATGACCACGCCACGCTGGTGATGCTGGCAGGCGCAATCGGGCTCGACAGCGAGCGTGCGCAAGAGGTTCTGGCCAACGCTGAGTTCAGCCAGGCCGTGCGCGAACTTGAACGGTTTTACCAGCAAAGCGGCATCGACTCGGTTCCGGCCATGGTGATCGACGACAAACAGGTCATCCCCGGCTCCCAGTCCGTCGCTTATTACCAGCACGCGTTACGTCAGGCAGCACAGGTTGCGGCTCACGCCTGACCTACGAAATCCGTTTATTCAAACCATCCAGATTGCATGAGGAAACATCATGAGCACGTCCAACAAAGTTGTTGTGATTACCGGCGCTTCGCAAGGCATTGGCGCAGGCCTGGTCAAGGGTTTCCGTGAGCGCGGCTATCAGGTTGTCGCGACCTCCCGTTCGATCAAACCGTCCACTGACCCGGATATTCTCGCCGTCGCCGGTGACATCGCCGACCCGCAGACCGCCGAGCGGGTGATCCGCGAAGCCGTTGCACGTTTCGGTCGTATCGACACGCTGGTGAATAACGCCGGGATTTTCGTCGCCAAGCCTTTCACCGAATACAGCAAAGAAGACTACGCACAAGTGGTGGCGACCAACATGAGCGGCTTCTTCCACATCTCGCAATTGGCCATCGCCGAAATGGAGAAAAACGCCAGCGGCCATATCGTCAGCGTCACCACCAGTTTGGTCGATCACGCGATTGACGGCGTACCGTCAGTGCTCGCTTCGCTGACCAAAGGTGGTATCAACGCGGCGACCAAATCGCTGGCCATCGAGTACGCCAAGCGCGGCATTCGGGTCAACGCGGTGTCGCCCGGCATCATCAAAACGCCGATGCACGGCGAAGAGACGCACGCCGCCCTCGGCAGCCTGCACCCGGTTGGGCATATGGGTGAGATCGACGACATCGTGCAAGCGATCCTTTACCTGGACAGTGCGAAGTTCGTGACCGGCGAAATCCTCCATGTCGACGGTGGCCAGAGCGCTGGTCATTGATACCTCCCCGCAGCGCCGCCGGTGTGTACCGGCGGTGCCGCTTCATGAGATAAGCCTGAGAATGAACCGTCAGTTGACCCTCAGGCTTATCCCATGAAGCGCCACTTTGAAGACTTGCAATTAGGCAGCATCGAACTCTTCTGCCTCGCCGCTGAAGCCGGCAGTTTCACCGCCGCCGCCCAGCTCGCGGGGGTGACACCCGCAGCGGTGAGCCGCTCGATTCTGCGTCTGGAACAGCGCTTGGGTTCACGCTTGTTTGCCCGAACCACGCGCAGCATTCGTTTGACCGAGGCTGGCAGAAACTTTTTCGTCCAGTGCAGCCAAGCCCTGACGCAACTGGTCGAAGCGCAACAAGAGGTCATGGGCGCACAGTCGTCACCCTCAGGGCTGTTGCGCATCAGCCTACCCACCACTTACGGCCATCACCGCATCCTGCCGTTGCTGCCGAAATTTCGCGCGCTCTACCCCGACGTTACCGTTGATATCCATTTGGGCAACCGCAATATCGACTTCGTCGGCGAAGGCTACGATCTGGCGATCCGCGTGCGCGCCCAACCGGACTCGACCATGGTCGCGCGCCTGCTGGAGGATGCAAAACTGGTGGTGGTCGCCTCTCCCGAGTATCTGAAAAAGGCTGGCACACCGAAGACACTGGACGATCTGGTGCAACACGAATGCATTCAGTTCGAACTGCCCAGCAGCGGACGGCGGATCTCCTGGCTGTTCCAGGAAAACGGCGATGATCGGGAAGTGATTTCCGACGGAGGTTATTCCTGCTCCGATGATGTGCTCGGCGGCGTCACCCTGGCCAAACATGGTGCCGGGGTCTTCCAGACGTACAAGTTCATTGTCGAAAAAGAGCTGGCCGACGGCAGCCTGGTCGAGGTTCTTCAGCCGTACGCCGGGCGCTCGCGACCTTACACCTTGCTCTACCCGCACGGCCGGTATGTGCCGCAACGGGTGCGGGCGTTTGTCGATTTTCTGTTGCAGTTTCGTGATGATTGGGCGCTGGTGTAACGCTGAACAAGTAGTAAATCGGTTGAAAGGCGTTTCGCAGTCAACCCGAAATGTTCGTGCTGACAGCCGGGGCCTGCTGGAAAACTTACAGAGCCGGCGCCATGCTGTGCTTTGAGAGAGAAAACGAGGGGTTCAAATGACTAGTCCAGCCAAGGGCGACGTTGCGAGCGAAGTTCGCAAACTCGCCCAAAAGCATAAGGTTACCGCTGAGCGTGACAGCATGAGCTGCATGGCTGTGACCATTACTCGTCTGGCAGGCGATGCTGTCGAGCTGGATGGGATTGAGCAATTGCTCGTCAATCTCAAACGTAAAGGTGTTCTCAACAAAGCAGAAATCATGGCCCTTCAAGGACGCTACCTCCAAGAGAAAAGGCGTTGCAAGAGACAACTTAGCGCATGACTTTCGACCCCTTCGGCGATTTCGAGACTGAAGGTTATCTTCAAAACTCGCTCAAACTGAAAGACCCTCTTGAAATCAAAGAGTCCGAGCATCTCTCCTTCGAAGCCATTATCGAAGATGCCCTTGCCTATCTCGCCAAGAAAAAACCCATCGACTACAAAGCGGTCCTCAAGACCCACGAAATCCTGTTCTCCGGTTTTTATCCGTGGGCAGGAAAAGACTGAAATGAACTGGTCCCCCACCTCGCAGTATTCAAAGGGTCGAAAGATGATCCGCATCACACGATATTCGAACGTCCTGACCTGATCAAAAGATCCGTGGAATAAGCCTTCGAACTCGCAGCAAACAAAAACGTTTTCGTCAGCGCCCCGGCGAAGTAATGGGCCAGTTGGCGTCCGCCCACCCGTTTCTGGATGGCAATGGCCGCACAATCCTGCTCATCTACATGGAGTTGTGCTATCGGACCCGGTTCGCCATCGACTGGTCAAAAACCAACAAAGACGACTACCTGCGAGCACTCGCCGACGAAACTCGAGAACCTTTCGCAGGCCATCTGGATGGTTATCTGGTCCCCTTCGTCATCGATATTTCCAGCCGCGATGAATGGCCGGCAATGATTGGCGGAATAAAGGGTCTGGATGGACTGGACAAGGAAGGGATCATCTATAGGAGCCTGGATGATCCCGAGGTTCAGCGACTTTATAAAGTGTATCGAGCAACGCCTCTTGAATGATCCGCGCTCGCCGTGGTGTCGCTGTTGAATTCCGGGGTCTGACTTCGCGATGAACAAAAAGCCTGCTTTTCATGGCAGGCCTTTGTTTGGTCGCATCGGCTTACTTCTGCTGAGCGGTCAGCGCCGAGTAGCTGTTCATCAGATTGCGATAGTTAGGAATCCGCTGCGACAGCAAGTTACCCAGCCCTTCAATATCGTTGCGCCAGTCGCGGTGCAGCTCACACGCCACCGAGAACCAGTTCATCATCTGCGCACCGGCCTGAGTCATACGGCTCCACGCGGCTTGTTGCACAGTGGTATTGAAGGTGCCGGACGCATCAGTCACCACAAACACCTCAAACCCTTCCGCCAGCGCCGACAAGGTCGGGAACGCTACGCAGACATCCGTTACCACTCCGGCAATGATGATCTGCTTGCGACCGGTGGCCTTGATCGCTTTGACGAAGTCTTCGTTGTCCCACGCGTTGATTTGACCTGGGCGAGCGATGTACGGCGCGTCCGGGAACATTTCTTTCAACTCTGGCACCAACGGGCCGTTCGGGCCTTGTTCGAAACTGGTGGTGAGGATGGTCGGCAGTTCGAAGAATTTGGCCAGATCGGCCAGGGCCAGCACGTTGTTCTTGAACTCGTTTGGCGAGAAGTCCTGCACCAGAGAAATCAGGCCGGTCTGGTGGTCGACCAGCAGCACGATGGCGTCGTCTTTGTTGAGGCGGTTGTAGGTTGGAGTGGTCATGGTCTGCTTCCCTTTTGAGTTTTTTAATTTGTTGTTGCGTTCAAGTTGGGTACAGATTACTGACGCACAGGGACGGGATAAATCGGCTGAAAAGCGTTTCACCGTCCACTCAAAAAGGACAATACCGATCAACCAGATACTTCTGCACTGTCGGCAGACATCAGCAATGACGCGGTCATTTCAGCGTGACACACCGCGAGTATTTCATCGGCCAGGGCAGAATCATCCGGGCAGGCCCGCGACAAAATAATCGCGCCAACTGCGCGCGCCAGCATGTCGATCATTTTCACTCGCCCCGCGTCAGATGCCGCGTCGGGCCCTGTCGGGTACTTGTCGCCGAGCGTCTGCAGCGTGCGCTCGATGCCGTCGGCAAACGCCGTTTTCACTTCGTCAGACTGGCGCGCTGCGTCGCCGCACAACGCCGCCATGGTGCAACCGCTGCCCCGCCCGTCCCGATGCTCTCTCGACACATAGGCGTCGATGAAACCCTGAACATCGAGGGTTTCGGCACCGACCAACGAGCGCGCAAGGCTGTTGGCCGAGGCTTCAGACATCAGGTCGGCCTTCGAGCCAAAGTGTTTGTAGAAACCGCCGTGGGTGAATCCGGCTGCCGCCATGAGATCCGCGACGCCGACACCGTCAAAACCTCGCTCACGAAACAGCACCGAAGCGGTCTCGACGATGTGCTCGCGGTTTGCCTGCGCCTGGGCTTTGGTGACTCTCACGTGCAATACCTCCGCTGAAAAATCATGCGCCGATGATACATAGATGTCAGCCATAATCAAAACCGTTGACAGTTTAGATTTCGATCATCATCCTAAATGCAGAGCTTACGGCTGCACCCATAGATACGAAGCGCTGCCGCTCAGTAAGTCGAACTTCGCCGTAATTGCTGCTTCATGCATCAGTCCCTAATCGATTTTTTGACAAAGAGATGACCCTATGAACGCCCACCCTGCTGTTTTGATCACTGGCGCCTCTACCGGCATCGGCGCGGTTTACGCCGAACGTTTCGCCCAACGCGGGCATGATCTGGTGCTGGTCGCCCGCGATCTTCAGCGCCTGGAAACGCTCGCCGCGAAGTTGCGCAGCGAATACAGCGTCGCCATTGATGTGCTGCAGGCCGACCTGACCCAACTCAGCGATCTGCACACCGTCGAAACGCGTCTGCGCGACGATGCGCGCATTGGCATCCTCGTCAATAACGCGGGCGCCGCGCAGTCCGGCAACTTCATCGAGCAGAGCACCAACAAAGTGGCCAATCTGGTCGCCCTCAACACCACGGCACTGGTGCGGCTCGCCAGCGCCATCGCTCCCCGTCTGGCGAAGGCCGGTGACGGCGCCATTATCAATATTGGCTCAGTGGTCGGACTGGCGCCGGAGTTCGGCATGTCGGTATACGGCGCGACCAAGGCATTTGTCCTGTTCCTGTCTCAGGGGTTGAGCCTGGAACTGTCGCCACTGGGCGTCTACGTGCAAGCCGTACTGCCGGCCGCTACCCGCACGGAAATCTGGGATCGCGCGGGCATCGACATCAACACTTTGAGCGAGATCATGGAAGTCACCGATCTGGTCGATGCGGCGCTGGTCGGTTTCGATCGTCGTGAACCGGTGACCATTCCGCCGTTGCATGAAGGTGAGCGCTGGGATGCCTTGCAAACCGCGCGGCAAGGCCTGCTGGCGCAGATTCGCCAGTCCGCAGTCGCGCAGCGCTACCTGGCGTGATTGCAGTGGAACAAATGCCTTTCGTCAAAGCCGCCAACCAATCGATTTTGGTTGGCGGCACGGCCTTCGCCTATCGAGACTTCGGCCCAAAATCGGCGGTGCCGCTGATCCTGCTCAATCATTGGGGCGCGGTACTTGACCACTGAGGCCATCGGCTCAGGCAACGCAGCCCCTTCCCAAACAGTGAGAGCCGTATTCACCATGAAAGCTTATTTTATCGATCGCTACGGCAAGCAGAACGGGCGTATTGGCGACGTGCCAGAACCGGTGCCGGGCGCCCATGACGTGCTGATTGAAGTCCATGCGGCCAGCGTCAACGTGCTTGATTCGAAGATTCGCAGCGGCGAATTCAAACTGATTCTGCCGTACTCATTCCCCTTGGTACTGGGCAACGATTGTGCCGGCGTGGTGATTGCGGTTGGCGCAGCGGTCAAGGGTTTCAGGCCCGGCGATGCGGTGTATGCGCGCGTGGCCGAAAAACGAATCGGCACATTCGCCGAGCGAATCGCCGTCGAGCAAAACGCCGTAGCGTTGAAGCCCGTCAACCTCAGTATGGAGCAAGCCGCCGGCATTCCCTTGGTTGCCCTGACAGCCTGGCAAGCGCTGGTCGACATCGCCCGCTTGCAAAAGGGTCAGAAGGTCCTGATTCACGCCGGTTCCGGCGGTGTCGGAACCATCGCCATTCAACTGGCCAAGCGCCTCGGCGCTGTTGTCGCGACCACCACCAGCACCGCGAATGTCGAATGGGTTAAAGCGCTGGGCGCAGATGTGGTGATTGATTACAAACAGCAGCACTTTGGGCGCGAATTGCGCGACTACGACGTGGTGCTGAACAGCCTCGGCACCGACGTCCTGGAAAACTCGCTCAAGGTACTCAAGCCAGGCGGCCAGCTGATATCCATTTCAGGGCCGCCAACTGCCGAGTTCGCCAAGGCACAGGGCCTGGCCTGGCCGCTGCGGCAAGTCATGCGCTTGTTGAGCCTGAGCATTCGGCGCAAGGCACGCAAGCAGGATGTCCGTTACAGCTTCCTGTTTATGCGGGCGAGCGGTACACAACTGCAAGAAATCACCTCCCTGATTGAAGCCGGTGTAATAAGGCCCGTGCTGGATCGCACCTTCGCCTTCGAGTCAGCGGGCGAAGCCCTGACTTACGTCGAACAGGGCCGTGCGAAAGGCAAGGTAATCGTGCAGATCAAATAGTTGCCTGCCTGTAATCATCTGGCGAAAGACCCATGGATAACGTTGCCTGCGACACCGAAAAGCCCCCCGCCGATGGTGGTGGCGAGTTTGCTGGAAAGCTTTGCCGGGAAGACGCCGCAGGGTTGTGTCGCTGGCTAAGTGGCGGGTGCCGAAGCAGCTGCCCTCACCCTAGCCCTCTCCCCCAGGAGAGGGAACCGATTGGGGGATATTGGCGATGAACGCCGACCTGCAATAGCGCCTGTGAATTCAATACCGCCAAGCATTGCGGATGAACCCATCATCGACGCGATCTGTCAGGTCGATGCATAACCCAAGACACTTCGGTCGGCTCCCTCTCCCACAGGGAGAGGGTTGGGGTGAGGGGCTGCCTGTGCACCGACTTACAACGTGTAGGAAATCCCGACCTGCACCGTTCTCGGCGCGCCCGGATAGGCGTAGACATTACCAAACGCGCCCTCTTCATAATCCCGGTCAAACAGATTCTTCACGTCTAGATTGAGCCGCACTTTGTCGTTGACCTTGTAGAAGCCGAGCAAGTCGACAACCGTGTAGCTGTCCATCGAGAACGCAGTATTGGCGGTTTGCCCGGCGCGTTCGTCGACGTACTTGAGTCCGGTGCCCAGGCCGAGGCCTTTGAACGCGCCGTCCTGAAACTCGTAAACGTTGAGCAGGCTGAAGCTGTTTTGCGGGATGTTCATCAGCCGCGTGCCCGAGCGGATCACGTTGTCCTTGGTCACTTCGGCATCCACGTAGGCGTAGCCGCCGATGACGCGCCATTCAGGTGTCAGGTTGCCGGCGACGTTCAGGTCGAAACCACGGCTGCGCACTTCCCCGGCCGCCACACTGAAGGTCGAGTCCATCGGGTCGGTGGTCAGCACGTTGCGCTTTTCGATCTGATAGATCGCCGCATCGACGCTCAACTGATGATCAAGCGCTTCCCATTTGACGCCCATTTCGTAGGATTTGCCTTTCTCCGGGGCGAAGCCTCCGCCCACGCGGCTCGCGCCGGTATTGGGCTTGAACGAGCGCGCGGTGTCGGCGTAGACCGCCAGCGTCTCGGTCAGGTCGTAGGTCACGCCGATGCGCGGGGTCACCGCGTTGTCGCTGGCCTGCCAGTTTTTGCCGCCGGGCACGTAGGTTTCATAGTCGTGCTCGAAACGTTCGAAACGCGCCCCGGCCAGGACCTTCAGACGCTCGGTCAACGCCACCTGATCCTGCACGAACGCGGCATAGGTCTTGAGGTTTTCCTTGTCGTGGGTCGGTGTGCGGGTCAATGCCGGCCGTGGCTGGCCGTAGACCGGATCGAAGATGTCGATCGGGTAGGCACCGACCGCGCCGCTGGAGCGCTGAATGATCGACTTGTAATCGTAATCTTCATACTCAATGCCAGTCAGCAAGGTGTGCTGCAGGCCACCGGTGCTGAAATGCCCGGTCAGATTGAGCTGGGTATCCTTGTCGGTCCATTCCAGCTTGCGGTAGTTGAAGTTGCGTCCAAGGGTTCGACCGTCATCGGCAACGCCGTTGGCTTCGATCGCATTGCCCGCGAGGGAGCCGTCGAGCCACTGGAAACCACCGCCCAACGTCCAGTCATCATTGAGCAGATGTTCGAAACGAAGCTGCGCCATGTTGTTGTCGTTGTGCAATTTGCCAGCGTCTTTCTCGCCGAAAAACGTGTCGCGCGAGGCGGTGCCGATCTGCTTGGCGTAACGCGTCACGCCGCGATCCAGCGGATGATTGTTGCGCATGAAATCACCCTCGAAGATCACCCGGGTGGCATCGCTGGCCTGCCAGGTCAGCACTGGCGTGATGCCGTAGCGCTCGGTCTCGACGTGATCGCGGAAGGTATCGCCGCCCTCGCCCACCACGTTCAGTCGATAGGCCAGGCGCCCTTCTTCATCCAGTGGGCCAGAGGCGTCCAATGTGCCGCGCTTCATGCCTTGGTCATTCAACTGACTGCCCAAGGTGACCGTGCGCTCAGCCAACGGCTGCTTGGAAACAACGTTGAAGGTGCCGCCGGGATCGCCACGGCCGTAGAGCATCGTCGCCGGCCCGCGCAGCACTTCCAGACGCTCGATGGTGTTGGCGTCGGGCATGTTCGGGTAGCCGCGATTGATCGGGAAGCCGTTGCGGTAGAACTCGCCGGTGGTGAAGCCGCGCACGGTGAATGTGGTCAGTCCCTGCCCGCCGAAATTGTTCGCCCGGCCCACGCCGCCCGCGTAGTCCAGTGCATCTTGCAGTCGCGTGGCGCCGAGGTCTTCGACCGCATCCTTGGTTACTACGCTGATTGATTGCGGGGTTTCATGGATGGCGGTGTCGGTGCGCGTGGCACTGGCAGAACGCGTCGCGCGATAACCCTGCACCGGGCCGTCGGCCCGTTCGTAATCCGCTGTACCGACCACATCGGTTGCGTCCAGCTCAAGCGCTGCGGATGTTGAATCGGCCTGGTCGGCCCACGAAGAAGAAGACAACGCTTGCAGTACACACACGGAAAGTAGAGTACGACGCATGAAATGAGAACCTTACGAATAGGCCAGAACGAAGGGTAAAACCGCCAGCAAAGCGCTGCGGATGGTATACCAAAGCATCCTGTTATTGAAACTTATTCCCATTCGTATGTTTAAGCTGACCGCGTGCCGGTACACATGTCATCCATTGCGTCGCACAAAAAATCTGGTCAAACGTGCAAAAGCTGCTTTGTCATTGCCATCGAAGTGTCCAGAGATTGCCCGGTACGCTGCAATTTGTTCAGCAAACTGGCACCCAACCACAGCTGATACAAGGTTTCCGCCAGATGCCGGGCATCGCCTGTGGGCAGGCTGTTTTCAGCCTGACCCTGCTCGATACACAGGGTGATGCGCGCCACCACTTGCTCGGCGCCATCGCGCAAGGTGAGGCGCATCGACTCCGACAGGTCGGCGACTTCGGCGCTGAGTTTCACCACCAGACACTCATCGCCATGCCCTTCGAGGGTGCAGCGGTTCTGCCAGCCCTGCCAGTAATCCATCAGCCGCTCATAGGCGCTCAAGCCTGGCAGCGTCAGGCGTCGCTCCATGTCCGCGAGGTAGCCGACGAAGTAATCCGCAAGCAACGCCTGGCCGTACAACTCTTTGGATTTGAAGTAGTGATAGAACGAACCCTTGGGCACACCGGCGGTTTGCAGGATTTCGTTGAGGCCGACACTGGTGAAGCCCTTCTCGGCCATCATCCGGTGGCCGGTGTCGAGCAAGTGTTGGCGGGTGTCGTCGTAGGTCGGTTTCATCGGGCGCACATTACCAGGCAATAGACCAGTCGTATTTTCGGAGGAACGGAAGTTTGCCATACCTGTCGATGAAAAACCTGCGGATAAAAAATTACTAGACGACTGGTCTAATTGGAATCTATGCTGCGCCCCGACAAACGTTTTCTGACCGGTGTGGCCGATGTGCGAATCCTTCGCTCAATCGAAGACACCTGATCGACTCAAGGTGCTCTATGAAAATCCTGATGGTTTTGACTTCCCACGATCAACTCGGCGACACCGGCAAGAAAACCGGCTTCTGGCTGGAAGAGTTCGCCGCGCCCTACTACGCCTTCAAGGACGCCGGCGCCGAGGTCACGCTGGTTTCCCCCGCTGGAGGTCAGCCGCCGCTGGACCCGAAAAGCGATGAGCCCGATGCGCAAACCGCCGAAACCGATCGCTTCCGCAAAGACCCGGCCGCACAGCAGGCACTGGCCAACACCGGGCGCTTGGCCGACGTCAGCGCTGAGGGCTTCGATGCCGTGTTTTACCCGGGTGGCCACGGCCCGCTGTGGGATCTGGCCGAAGACAAGCACTCGATCGCGTTGATCGAAGCATTTGACCGCGCTAACAAGCCCCACGGTTTTGTTTGCCATGCACCGGGTGTGTTGCGTCATGTCCTCACCGCTGACGGCAAACCGCTGGTCCAGCATCGCCAGGTCACCGGTTTCACCAACGCTGAAGAAGAGGCCGTTGGCCTGACGGACGTGGTGCCGTTCCTGATCGAGGACGAGTTCCAGCGTCTCGGCGGTTATTACTCGAAAGTCGCTGACTGGCAGGTTCACGTGGTCGCCGACGGGCAACTGGTCACTGGCCAGAATCCGGCCAGTTCTGCCGCTGTCGCGAAAAAACTGCTGGAGATGTTGGGCTAAAACCTCGCGTCCAACCTTCCTAACGCCGGGTGCGTCTTGCTCGGCGTTATTTTTCATCCAATCAATAGTCGACTGGTCTAATAAGCACCAAGACAAGGTAATCCATGAATAGCACCCCGTTCTTCACCCCGGCCAAACTCGGCCATCACACCCTGAAAAACCGTATCGTCCTGCCACCCCTCACCCGCCAGCGCAGCACTCAACCGGGCAACATTGCCAATGAACTGATGGCCGAGTATTACCAGCAACGCGCCGGTGCCGGTTTGCTAGTCACCGAGGGCACGCAGATCGAGCCTCGCGGCCAGGGTTACGCGTGGACGCCGGGCATTCATACGCCTGAGCAAATCGCCGGTTGGCGCAAAGTCACCGACGCCGTACATGCCGTGGACGGGGTGATTTTCGCCCAGTTGTGGCACGTCGGCCGCGTCTCGCATACCGCGTTGCAACCCGACGGCGCGGCGCCGGTTTCCGCCTCTGCCGTGGCCACCGATCGGGTCAGCGTGTTTATCGAAACCGCGCCCGGCGCCGGTGAACTGGTGCCACCGTCGGCACCTCGCGCGCTGAGCACCGATGAAGTACAGGAACTGGTTCAGCTGTACATCCAAGCCGCACGCAACGCCATGGATGCCGGCTTCGACGGCATCGAATTGCACTGCGCCAACGGGTATCTGGTGAACCAGTTCATCTCCGCCCACAGCAATTTGCGCAACGATCAGTACGGTGGTTCCTTGCAAAATCGCCTGCGCTTTCTCAAGGAAGTCGTCGCCGGTGTCGCCGAGTGCATCGGCAAGGAAAAGGTCGGCGTGCGGTTCGCGCCGCTGTTCACCACCACTGATGAAGCGCGCACTTACCTGGGCATGGTCGAGGAAGATCCGCACACCACCTACATCGAAGCGATCAAAGTGCTGCAGGACGTGGGCATTGCCTATCTGTCGATTGCCGAAGCCGACTGGGACAACGCGCCGGCGATGCCCCTCACGTTTCGTCAGGCGGTGCGCGACACCTTCAGCGGCGCGATCATTTATGCCGGGCGTTACACCGCAGAATCCGGCGCGCAACTGCTTGAATCCGGGCTGGCAGACTTGGTCGCTTTCGGCCGCCCGTTCATGGCCAACCCTGATCTGCCGGCGCGGATTGCCAATGACTGGCCGTTGAATGCGTTGAACCCGGCGACGGTGTATGGCGGCAACGCCGAGGGCTATACCGACTACCCCGTTTATCCCGGCTAATCCTTAAACATCATTCCAGGCACGCGCTCCTGAAACATCAGGAGCGCTCATATTTCCCCCAATCCGCCACAAAAACCTATACACCAACTACAATCTGTACAACTATCTGGACTTAGCACTTAAACGTCCACTCGGCAGCCTGCTGCTCTTTACGCTGAATCCGTGAAATGAACAAAACCCATCGGCTGTGCCTCGTTCTGGGTGACCAGTTATCGTTTGATCTGGCTTCATTGGCGGGGCTGGATCGCGAACACGACCGCGTGCTGCTGGTCGAGGTCATGGAGGAAGCCAGCCATGTTGCCCATCACCCACAGAAGATCGCCCTGATCTTCAGCGCCATGCGTCACTTCGCGCAGGCACTGAAAGACCAAGGCTTCTGCGTACATTACGTGACCCTCGACGACCCGCAGAACAGCGGCTCGGTGCCCGGCGAATTAAAGCGCTGGCAGGCGCTGCTGCAGGCCAACGAATTGCACCTGACCGAATGCGGCGACTGGCGTCTGGAGCAATCGCTCAAGGAATGTGGCTTGCCGATCCACTGGCACGCCGACAACCGCTTCCTGTGCAGCCGCGACGAATTCCGCGCGTGGGCCGCTGGCAAAAAGCAGCTGCGCATGGAGTTTTTCTATCGCGAGATGCGCCGCAAAAGTCGTTTGTTGCTCAACGGTGACGGCACGCCAGTCGGCGGCGCGTGGAACTTTGATGCCGACAATCGCAAAGCCCTGCCCAAAACCGTCAAGGCGCCCTACCCGGCGGGTTTTACCAACGATGCAATCACCCTCGAAGTTCTCGCACTGGTCAAGGATCGCTTCGCCAGTCACTACGGCAGCCTGGATGATTTCAACTATCCGGTGACCCACGCCGACGCCCAGGCATTGTGGGCGTACTTTCTCGACTATGGGCTGGCGGGCTTCGGCGATTATCAGGACGCCATGGCCAGTAACGAACCGTTTCTGTTCCATGCCCGTATCAGCGCTGCGCTGAACATTGGCTTGCTCGACCTGCGCCAACTCTGCAGCGATGTGGAGTCGGCCTATTGGTCCGGCAGCATCGCGCTGAATGCTGCTGAAGGCTTCATCCGCCAACTGATCGGCTGGCGCGAATATGTTCGAGGCGTTTACTGGCTGCACATGCCCGAGTACGCCGAGGGCAATGCCTTCGGTAATACGCGGCGCTTGCCAGAGTTCTACTGGACCGGCGAGACGCAGATGAACTGCATGCGGCAGGCGATCGGTCAGAGCCTCAAACATGCTTACGCCCATCACATCCAGCGCCTGATGGTGACCGGCAATTTCGCCTTGCTCGCCGGCATCGCGCCGAAGCAGATCTGTGAATGGTATCTGGCGATTTACATGGACGCTTTCGATTGGGTCGAGCTGCCCAACACCCTCGGCATGGTCATGCACGCCGACGGCGGTTACCTCGGTTCGAAGCCTTATTGCGCCAGCGGCCAGTACATCAATCGGATGTCCGACTACTGTCGCGACTGTGCGTACTCGGTGCGTGAAACCACGGCCGACAACGCCTGCCCGTTCAACGCGTTGTACTGGCATTTCCTGATGCGCCACGGTGACCTTCTGCGCGGCAATCAGCGCATGGGTATGATGTACAAAAACCTCGATCGCATGCCGTTGGAAAAACAGCAGGCTTTGTGGCAACGCGGGCAAGGGCTGCTCGACAGACTGGATCACGGCGAATCGCTATGAAAGCGCGCGAGCCTTGATCCTCGTGCAACTTAAACATGACGGCCCGGGTCAATGGCTCACAAAGCATGTGAAGCCGATGGCTTGAAACACGCCAATTGAACGCAAGCCAACCATCAACGCATGAAGGGTGAACATCCTGAAACAGCTTACTCGCGAGGAGCTTGAGTCTGAGGTCACGCGCCTGCGTCTGGCCGTCAAGGCGACCTGCGACGCCGTCTGGGACTGGGATCTGAAAACCAACCAGGTCATCTGGAACGACTCGCTGCAACAGGCGTATGGCTACGCGACAGCAGCCATCGAGCCGACGTGTGATTGGCGATTTGCGCAGATTCACACCCTGGATCGCGCGCGCGTGACAACCTCGATTCGCTCGGCGATTGACGGCTCCGGGACGACCTGGAGCGCGGAGTACCGCTTCCTCTGCCACGATGGTTCCTACGCCGAAGTGCTTGATCGCGGGCATCTGATCCGCAATGCCGATGGCAAGGCCGAACGCATGATTGGTGCGATGCTCGACCTGACCCGTTCGCGCAGCGCCGAAACCGCATTGCGCCAGAGTGAAGAGCGCTTCAGCACCATTCTGGAAACCATCGAGGCGGCGTTCGCCATCGTCAAAGTCAAATTCGACGCCGACGACCACCCCATCGACTATTACTTCGTCGAGGCCAACCCGGCGTTCGAGCGTCAGGCCGGGGTCAACCTGCGTGGCAAGTGGGTCACCGAATTTGCGCCCAACCTGGAGAAATTCTGGTTCGAAACCTACGGTCATGTGGCCAAGACCGGCGAGCCGGCCAACTTCGAGAACTACGCCAATACCTTCGAGCGCTGGTTCGATGTGCGCGCCGTGCGTGTCGGCGACCCGGCCGATCGGCAGATTGCGATCTTCTTCAGCGATGTCACCGAACGCCGCGACGCGCAAGAACGCTTGCGCATCAGCGAGGCCGTCGCCCGGGAAAACGTCGAACGCGTCCAGCTCGCTCTGGCCGCCGGCGCCATTATCGGCACCTGGCACTGGCACTTGCCCAGCGATCGCTTCAGCGTCGATGAGGCCTTCGCGCGGGTGTTCAACCTTGATCCGGCCTGGGGTCTCGACGGTCTGAGCCTGGAACAAGTGGTGATGACCGTGCACCCGGACGACAGAGAAGGACTCACAACCTCGATCAACGAAGTCATTGCCCGTGGAGGTGCCTATTCGCACCAATACCGAGTGCGCGGCGCGGCTGGCAAATACACCTGGATTGAAGCCAACGGCCGCGTCGAGTGCGCCGAAGACGGCACACCTTTACGCTTTCCCGGCGTGCTTATCGATGTCGAAGACCGGCGTAACGTCGAAGCCGAACGCGACCGGGTGACCGCCGCCCTGAAATCGCTCAACGACACACTGGAACAACGGGTCTCGGCACGCACTGCAGACTTGATGCAGGCCGAAGAAAAGTTGCGCCAATCGCAGAAAATGGAAGCGGTCGGGCAACTCACCGGCGGTCTGGCCCATGACTTCAACAACCTGTTGACCGGCATTTGCGCCTCCCTTGAGTTGATGGAAAAACGCATCGGCCAAGGCCGCCTGAACGACATCGACAAATACATGCTGATCGCTCAGGACGCCGCCAAACGCGCCACCGCCCTGACCCACCGTCTGCTGGCCTTCTCTCGCCGTCAGACACTCGATCCACGGCCAACTGAAGTCAACGCACTGATTGCCGGCATGACCGAACTGATCCAGCGCACCGTCGGCCCGAGTATTCGCCTGAAAACGGTCGTCGCTGCCGATTTGTGGCCGGCGCTGGTCGATGCCAGCCAACTGGAAAACGCCCTGCTCAATCTGTGCATCAACGCCCGCGACGCGATGCCCGATGGCGGCAGCATCACCGTCGAAACCGCCAATCGAACCCTGGATGCTGAATCAGCTCGCGTACGGGAAATGCCCGAAGGGCAATACCTGTGCCTGTCGGTCGCCGACACCGGTACTGGTATGAGTGCGGAAGTGATCGCCAAGGCCTTCGACCCGTTTTTCACCACCAAACCGCTGGGCCAGGGCACAGGGCTCGGGCTGTCGATGATCTACGGTTTCACCAAGCAATCAGGCGGACAGGTGCGGGTGCAATCGACCGTGGGTCAAGGCACCACCATGTGCGTTTACCTGCCGCGCTACCTCGGCGAAACGCAGCGCAATCACGATGACACGCAAAGCTCGGCAACCCTGCAGGCAAAGACCGGCGAGACCATCCTGATTGTCGACGACGAACCCACCGTTCGCACGCTGCTCAAAGACGTGCTGAACGACCTCGGCTACAACCTGCTCGAAGCGGCCGACAGCGTTGAAGGTCTGGAAGCACTGCGCTCCAGTGCGCACATCGATCTGCTCATCACCGATGTCGGTTTGCCGGGCGGCATGAACGGCCGGCAGATGGCTGATGCGGGCAGGCAAATCAGACCGAAGCTGAAGACCTTGTTCATTACCGGATACGCGGAAAACTCAGTAATCGGCAACGGTCAACTCGGCCCGGGCATGCAGGTGCTGACCAAACCGTTTGCCGTCGACACGTTGGTGTCACGGGTTAGTGGCCTGCTGTCCATTGACGTCGAATGAGGGTTGCGCAGTGGATGTCATGAACCTGTTGCGCCCTGCCGTTTTCGCTTGATACAGCGCTTGATCGGCGCACTCGATCAGAGCGCTCACCGGATCCAGGTGCGCACCGCGCGCGGCGGCGATGCCGATGCTCAGGCTCACGCGGGTCTCGGGACTGGTGGGGTGGGCAATGTTGGCGTGCTGCAAGCGCTCGATTATCAGCTGCGCCACCACCTCGGCACCGTCAATATCGGTGTCGGGCATGATCACCGCGAACTCTTCGCCGCCGTAGCGCGCCACCAGGTCCGACGGCCGCCGCACACACTCATCCAGCACGTGACCGACGGTTTGCAGACAGGCGTCACCGGCAACGTGCCCGAGCGCATCATTGAACCGTTTGAAATAGTCGATATCGATCATCAGCAAGGCCAGCGACGAGCCGTCGCGCTGTGCCCGCCGCGCCTCTGAAGCCAAGGTCTGATCAAAGCAGCGCCGATTCGCCAGACCGGTCAGTGCATCCTTCATGGCCAACAACTCCAACTGTCGGTTCGAGCCGAGCAACTGCTTTTGAGCGATGCGCAGTTCGCCTTCAACCTGGGTCCGGCGACGGATATCGAGGATCAAGCACCAGCCAATCAGACCGGTGAGCCCCAAAAGCCCCGCCACCACCACCGCCGACAGCAGCGCCTCGGTTCGCCACGCGGTGAGCGCTTCACGCTTGCCGATGGCGACCGTGGTGATCAGCGGCAATTTCTCGCTTTTGCGGAAGGCGTAGAGGCGTTCGACGCCATCCAGGCTGGAGGTATAAGACGCGGTGCCGACCGATTGATCGACCAGGTACTTGGCGTAGATCGGCGACTTGGAAAAATTGCGGCCCATGTCCTGCTCGCGGAAGGGGTAGCGCACCAGCAACGTACCGTCGGTGTACGACAGGCCGATGGCGCCCTCCTGACCGATGTCGAGTTTGCCGAACAGGCGCAGAAAGTTTTCCACGCCCAGCGTCACGGCGACGACCCCGGCAAACTCGCCGCGATCATCATTGAAACGGCGGCTGACGGTGATCACCCACTCCTGATTGGAGCGGCTGCGTATCGGTGGCCCGATAAAAGGTTCGCGGCTCGGGTCGTCACGATGATGAATGAAGTAGACCCGATCACTGCTGTTGGCCCCCGCCGGAATCGGCCGGTTCGACGACATAAGCCAATGGCCCTGACGATCGTAGATGGTGATCCCGCTCATTTGTGGCATCAACGGCTGCTGGCGGTTGATCAGCGCACTCAGGCGCTGGATTTGCGTGGCACCACTGCCTTCGGTTTCCAGGCGTTCGACCAGCCCGAGTAGCAGCAGCGAACTTTGCCGGACAATGCCCTCGGAATAGGTCTCGAGTGCCTGGGTCAGGTTCAACCCGTGCACGTTGACCTCTTCCAGCGCGCGATCGCGTGAGGACAGCACTTTCCAGATGGTCAGCGACGCCAGAGAGCAGCCGATGACCAGCAGCAAGAGGATGACGAGGTGGGTATCACGCTTCACGAAAGCACCTAATGGAAAGTCCGGTTTCCCGTTCCGGCCGTTACTGATTCAAGGCAATAACAGCGGTCGTATGTCCTCGACCGGCGCAAGGATACAAGTAGCGCGTCGAACGCGCAGCAACCGTGTGACGGAACGTCGTTTTCAACCCCTTGGCGTTGTTTCGCAACGACACGGCGACGGCCTGCAACTTATATTCGTGGCCGCAGGTCATTAGGCTTGCTGAGGTTGAATCCATCCGCAAACCTCGAACATTGAAGACACCGCCGTGGCCGCTGACCTCGATCGCCGCAACAACCTGTCACTGGACAGCCTGAACTTTTTCCTCGCCGACGTGCGCGACGGCCTCGGCCCCTATCTGGCCATCTACCTGTTGGCGGTGCATCACTGGGAACCGGCGAGCATTGGCCTGGTGATGACCATCGCCGGGGTCGCCGCGCTGATCACCCAGACACCCGCCGGCGCCTGGGTCGACAACAGCCGGCGCAAGCGTGCGCTGATTGCGATCGCGGCCCTGCTGGTGACCGGCAGTTGCCTGCTGCTGCCGTTCGTGACGTCTTTCACATTGGTGGCGTTGACGCAAACCCTGAGTGCGATGGCCGCTTCGATATTCGCCCCGGCGATTTGCGCGATAACCCTGGGCATGACCGGACCGCGAGCGTTTACCCGCCGAACCGGACGCAACGAAACCTTCAATCATGCCGGTAATGCCTGCGCCGCGCTGCTGGCCGGCGTGTTCGCTTATCTGTTCGGCCCGGTGGCGGTGTTCTACCTGATGGCGGCCATGGCCCTGGCCAGCGTCATCGCCATTGCTTGCGTGTCGCCAGCCGCCATCGACCATGATCTGGCACGCGGACTGGATCCGGCCGACGCCGGGCATCGCCAGCCTTCCGGTTTGTCGGTGCTGCTGGGTAACCGCTCGCTGTTGCTGTTCGCCATTTGCTGTGCGCTGTTCCACCTCGCCAACGCAGCGATGTTGCCGTTGGTGAGCCAAAAACTTGCGCAAGCCAATTTGCAGATGGCCACCCCGCTGACCTCGGCCTGCATCGTCGCGGCGCAACTGGTGATGGTGCCAGCGGCATTACTGGTCGGAGCGAAAGCCGATCTGTGGGGACGCAAACCGCTGCTGCTGGCCGGTTTCCTGATCCTGCCATTGCGCGGTGTGCTCTATACGCTGTCGGACGATGCTTATTGGCTGGTCGCGGTGCAGATGCTCGACGGCGTCGGCGCCGGCCTGTTCGGCGCCTTGTTTCCGATCATGGTCAAAGACCTCACCCACGGCACCGGCCACTTCAACATCAGCCTCGGTGCATTGACCACGGCCTTCGGACTCGGCGCGGCACTGAGCAACGGCCTCGCCGGGTTCGTTGTGCAGGAGGCTGGTTACAGCGCGGCGTTTCTGACCTTGGCCGCGATTGCCGCAGTGGCTGTTGTACTGCTCGGGATCGGGGTTCCAGAGACCCTGCGCAGTGGCCGTCAGCCTGAAAGCGGCGCAGTGGTAGTCAACGCTGAATCCTGAGGCCCGATTGCACTGACGCTCTGCCCGCGAGTACTATTGAGATGTATTCTCACTAACATCCGGAAAGCCCACCCGTGCACTCTCCTCCGTCCAGCAAGCTGGGATTCTTTTTCAGCGATCACCATCGTTGGCTGCTGCAGCACATCAATCGACATCTGCGCAATCACGCGGACGCAGAGGACACGGCTGCCGACACGTTTTGCCAGTTGCTGGTGGCGCGCGTCGATCCGGACAGCATCGAGCAACCGCGTGCTTATCTGTCGACCATTGCCCGGCGGCTGATATTCGACCGCCACCGGCGGCGCAAGCTGGAGTTGGCCTACCTCGAACGCTTGTCGGCGCTGCCCGAAGCACTGGCGCCCTCGCCCGAGGAACAACTGCAACTGATCGAAGCGCTGGTCGCCATCGACCGCGCCATCGACGGTTTGCCATTGATCGTCAAAACCACCTTTCTCTACAGCCAACTGGATGGTCTGAGCTACGTGGCAATCGCACAGAAACTGGGGCTTTCGGAGCGTACGGTCAGCCGCTACATGAAACAGGCGTTGCGTCAGTGTTATCTGTGCGAGGTGGCGCCATGAGCAAGCCGCGCCTGGATGCCGTCAGCGAGCAAGCCATCGACTGGATGGTCAGACTTCGCGCCGGCACGCCCGATGCGGCGTTGCAAGAACGCTTCAATGCGTGGCTGGCGAAGGACCGGGCGCACAGTCAGGCTTTCGAGAAACTGCAGGAACGTCTGAGTGGCTCGTTCAACACGGTTCGCGCGCTGGACCGACGTTTGCCCGGTCAGGCCGGTGAGGCTCGCCAAGTGCTTTTGCAGCCACACGCTTCGCGCCGCGACGCACTGCGCGTGCTCGCCGGCATCAGTCTGCTCGGTGGCGGTCTGTGGCTTGGCAGCAAAAGCCAGTTCGGCGAGTCGCTGCTGGCCGATCTGCATACCGGACGCGGCCAGCGGCAAACCTTCAATCTGGCCGATGGCAGTCGCCTGAGCCTGAACGCTGACAGCGCCGTGGATCTGCGTTTCGATGGTCAGCAACGCGTGGTCATTCTGCGTCATGGTGAGTTGATCATCGATGTCGCCCCCGACCCGCACCGCCCGCTGATCGTACGCACCGCCGAGGGCGAAATGCGCGCGTTGGGTACACGATTCCTCGTTGCTCAGGAACCCGACGCCAGTCGCCTCGTCGTGTTGCAACACTCAGTCGAAGCACGCCTGTTCGACGGCACCACGCAGGTGGTCAAGGAAGGTCAGTCAGTTGTCCTCTCCTCGCGCCACATTGCCTTCGCCAGCGCTGACGAGCGTCGCCGCGCCGATTGGCTGGACGGCCGATTGAACGTGCTGGATGAGTCCCTGGAAAAAGTGGTCGATGCCTTGCGCCCATACAGTCGCGGTTTCGTGCGCGTCGCCCCCGAAGTGCGGAGCCTGCGCGTACAAGGTGTGTTCCCGCTCGACGACCCGCAAAAAACCCTCGCTGCACTGGCCGAAACCCTGCCGATTCGCGTGGATCGCTACAGCCCGTGGCTGACGCTGATTGGTAAAAAGTGATGGGCAAAAAATATTTTATGAAAACCATTCTTGTTTGTGTCCGGTTTTCATTTCTCATCCGACCTATCTCCTGACACTTGCACAAAAACAGGAGAATGTTGTGTTCAACACGTGGCCCCGTACCCTTTCCGTCGCCGTTGCGCTGGCAACGCTGACCACTTCAGCGCTGGCGCAAGACCTCACCTTCAACCTGCCGGCCGGCCCTCTGGCCAGCACGCTCAACGCCATTGCCGGCCAGAGCGGGCAAATCATTTCGCTGGAGCCGGCGCTGGTGCAGGGCAAACGCGCGCCGGCGGTCATCGGGCAAATGCCGGCCGAGCAAGCGCTGCAAAAAGCCTTGGCGGGCAGCGGTTTGCAACTACGGGTCACGGGGCAAGGCAACTTCAGTGTCGAACCGGCTATCGACAACAGTGCGGCGCTGCAACTGGAGGCCACCAACATCGTTGAACGCAGCTTCGACGCCACCACCGAAGGCTCGGGCTCTTACGCCGCGCGGGCCGTGACCATCGGCAAAGGCACGCACACGCTGAAGGAAATTCCGCAATCGGTCACGGTGATGACCCGCAAGCAGATGGACGATCAGGACCTCGTCGATCTCAAAGACGCGGTCAACAAGACCACCGGACTGGTCGGCCTGCAGGGCGTCGGCAAAGGCATGATCATTACCTCGCGCGGATTTCAGATCGACGACTGGCAGTACGACGGCGTACCGATCCCGCGCAACACCTACGCGCTGGGCAACTGGGCCACACAGGACCTGATTTTCTTCGATCGCCTGGAAATCCTGCGCGGTGCCTCCGGCCTGCTGCAAGGCACCGGCAGCCCCGGTGGCGCGATCAATCTGGTGCGCAAGCGCGGTCAGAACAAGCCCACCGTAACCATCACCGGCAAGGCCGGTTCGTGGGATCACTACGGCCTGCAACTGGATGCCGGTGGCCCGCTGAACAGCAGCGGCACGGTACGCGGCCGCTTTGTCGCCGACGAAGACCAGAGCCAATCGTTCGTCGACTACGAATGGAGTAAGACCCACTCGCTCTACGGCGCAATGGACTTCGATCTGCGCGACGACACCACCCTCGGCCTGGCCATCAGCAACTCCGATGGCGAGTCCCGCCCGATGATCCGTGGCCTGCCCCGCTACGCCGATGGCAAGCCGCTGAACGTGCCGCGCTCGACCTACGGCGGCGCGCGCTGGAACCATCTGGACATCGACGTCATCACGCTTTACGCCGATCTGGAACACCGTTTCAACGACGACTGGGCGTTCAAGGTCGGCGCGGTGCGCATGGACGAAACCAACAAAGGCAAAAGCCAGCGCCTGCAAACCAGTGGCGACGGAATCAACGCCGACGGCAGCGGCATTCAGTACGCCGATTTCGTCACCGATTTCGACGCGACCAAGCTCGGTCTCGACATGAATGTCACCGGCCACTTCGACGCCTTGTCCATGGCCCATGAAGTGATGCTCGGCGGTAACTACTCGAAATATACCAGCGACGACAAACTCGCCCGAACCTTCAACAACAACACCACCGATACCATTTTCGACATCGATCACGATCGACCGGACATCAGCTACGAAGGGATTCTCAACACAGCGGGCGGCCAAGCCACCCCGAGCAAATACGAGATTCGTCAGAAAGGCTTGTATGGCAGTTGGCGGATCAAGCCGATCGATCCACTGACCCTGGTGCTCGGCTCGCGCGTCAGCTGGTATGACTACAGCTATCAGTACGCGACGCAAAGAGCCTTCAACGCGGCGATCGCGCAGCCGGACAGCACCGTAACGGAAACCGGCGTGGTCACGCCCTACGCCGGCATCGTCTACGACTTGAGCCGTGAGTGGGCGGTGTACGCCAGCTACACCGATGTGTTCGAGCCACAGACCAACCGCGACGCCAGCGGCGCAACACTGAAACCGGTGGTTGGCAGCAACTACGAGGTCGGCCTCAAGGGCGAATTGATGGATGGCCGGGTCAACACCTCGCTGGCGCTGTTCCGCTACGACCAGGAGAACCGCGCCGTCAACGATCTGAAGTCGGGCATGATCTGCGACGGCTGGTATTGTTCCAACGCCGCCGGCAAAGTCCGCAGTCAGGGCATCGAAGCCGAGATCAGCGGCGAAGTGCTGACCAACCTGCAACTGTTCGCTGGCTACACCTACAACACCACCAAATACCTGGATGACCCGGACAACCAAGGCAAAGTCTTCAGCACCTGGACGCCGAAACACATGCTGCGGGTCTGGGGCGATTACCAGTTCAGCGGCGACTGGGAACGCGTAAGCACAGGTTTAGGCTTCACCACCCAGAGCCATACGCTGGGTTATGAACACACCTACGATGTCGGCGGTTATACCGTGTGGAGCGCCCGCCTCGGCTACCAGTTGAGCAAGGAAATCGGCCTGGCGGTGAACGCCAACAACCTGTTCGACAAGCGCTACTACACCGCCGCGTACAACCAGCTCAACGGCAACAACAACTTTGGCGATCCACGCAATGTGATGTTCAGTGTGAAGTACACGCCCGAATTTTGAGGTCGGCGTTAATCGCAAAAACAGAAAGCCTGCTTTTCAGGGCAGGCTTTCGTTTGTATCTCGCAGGCTTACTTCTGCTGAGCGGTCAGCGCCGAGTAGCTGTTCATCAGATTGCGATAGTTGGGGATGCGCTGCGACAGCAAGTTACCCAGTCCTTCGATATCGTTGCGCCAGTCGCGGTGCAGCTCACACGCTACCGAGAACCAGTTCATCATCTGTGCGCCGGCCTGAGTCATGCGGCTCCACGCGGCTTGCTGCACCGTGGTGTTGAAGGTGCCGGACGCATCAGTCACCACAAACACCTCAAACCCTTCCGCCAGCGCCGACAAAGTCGGGAACGCTACGCAGACATCCGTCACCACACCGGCAATGATGATCTGCTTGCGCCCGGTGGCTTTGATTGCCTTCACGAAGTCTTCGTTGTCCCAGGCGTTGATCTGACCTGGACGAGCGATGTACGGAGCATCCGGGAACATCTCTTTCAGCTCTGGCACCAATGGGCCGTTCGGGCCTTGTTCGAAACTGGTGGTGAGGATGGTCGGCAGTTCGAAGAATTTGGCCAGATCGGCCAGGGCCAGCACGTTGTTCTTGAACTCGTTTGGCGAGAAGTCCTGCACCAGAGAAATCAGGCCGGTCTGGTGGTCGACCAGCAGCACGATGGCGTCGTCTTTGTTGAGGCGGTTGTAGGTTGGAGTAGTCATGGCGTGCGTCCCTTTTCAATGTTGGAAGTTGTTGTTGCGTTCAAGTTGTGTACAGGTTACTGACGCATTGAAAAGGGATAAATCGGTTGAAACGCGTTTCACCGTCAACCTGAACAGGACAATTCAGCGACAGGACCCTCAGCGCTTTCACCTCCAAGCCAGCAGAGTCGTGGTTATTAGCTAATAACACCTTCATTAAACCGTCGCTCAAACGTTGTACTAGGATAGGATCCAAGTCTGCCGTATTTCGTCGACCAAGGAGATCGACGACAGTGCGGCAGACGTTTATGACTTAACGCCTCTCAGGGATGACACGCATATGAATTCACACTTGTTCCCCCACATCGGCAAGGTCATCGCCAGCACCGGCAGCCGGCACTTTCCGCGGATGCTGCATGACCTGATCCTGACGCAACTGGCGGTAGACGCCACGCACATCCGGCAGATGCGCGTCGAACCAGTAGGCCGCGCGTCGAACCGCAGCGAGCCGGAGCCGCTGAAAGAGCCGGCCCTGCTCGCCGAAACGGTGTTTTCCGAACACAGTGCGGCGCCCGCCCATCATTTGCAGAACCCGCCAGCCGCCACCAGCGCGGACGCATCGCAACTGCACCTGACCCGGCGCAAGGACGGCTACCGCTACGTGATTTCGGTGTACCGCAACGGCGAGTCGCAGCGCTTCTCCGCGCAGGAACGCAGCCTGTTGCAGGACATCTCCCCGGTGCTGCTGCCGATGGTGGAAAAACACATCAACGCCCTGCAACCGGCCAGCCCTGATCCACAAAGCCCACCCGAGGCCGCCGAAGGCAGCGGCCTGGAAACGTTGCGCCTGCGCTTTGACGAGCGCCTTGAGCAACTGGGACTGAGCCTGTCGAACCGCGAAACCGAAGTGTGCGTCGGCCTGCTCGCCGGTCGCACGGCGCCGGAACTGGCCGAGCAGTTGGCGCTGAAGGTCAACACCGTGGAGAGTTATCTGAAACGGGCGGCGATCAAGCTGGGCATCAGTGGGCGGCATTCGTTGATGCGCTGGATGTATTCGCCGTTGGAGGCGTTGGCGTCGAGTGCGGCGTGATACACCTGGATAGTGAGGGTTTTGGTTTTTTGGGTGTGTCAGTGAGATTCCCCCCCTCACCCCAGCCCTCTCCCCCCAAGGGGGGCGAGGGGGAAAGGGAGCCGATCTCGGTTGGGTTCGAGCCTGAGTTTGACTTGAGAGCCGATCTTTGTGCTGTTCAAAACCTGAGTTCGACTCGGTATCCCACGTCGGTGCAACTCGAAAGAACACTGCGTTCAGTCCCCTCTCCCTCTGGGAGAGGGTTAGGGTGAGGGCAATCCCGCGACGTGCTCCAATGCCTGATTCACCGGCAATTCCCCCAACATCACGACCTGTGCAATGCCCAGCAGGTTTGATGAGGGTCGGCCCTTAATCCCGCGCCAACGCCTCGATCGGATCAAGCCGCGAAGCATTCCGCGCCGGCACAAAGCCAAACACAATGCCGATCAACGTCGAGCACACCACCGCCGTCAGCACCGACGCCAGCGAAAACACCATCTCCCATTCCTTGATAAACACCGAAAACAGATGCCCGATGGCATACGACAGAGAAATCCCGATCGCTCCGCCCAACAAGCAAACCATCACCGCCTCCACCAGAAACTGCTGACGAATATCCGACTGCCGCGCGCCCACCGCCATGCGAATACCAATCTCACGGGTCCGCTCGGTCACCGACACCAGCATGATGTTCATCACCCCGATACCACCGACCACCAAAGAAATCACCGCAATCAGCGACAGCAGCAACGCCAGTGAGCGGCTGGTTTTCTGCACGGTCTGCAAGACGCTGTCGAGGTTGTTAGTGAAGAAATCCTTGGTGCCGTGGCGTTGCAGCAACAGTTGGGTAACGTGCTCTTCCACCACTTTGCTTGGCTGGCCGTCCTTCATGCGCACGCTGATGCTGTCCAGATAACGCTGACCCAACACCCGCCCGGCCGCCGTTTCGTAGGGCACCCAGACGTTGAGGGTCTTGCCCGAGGCAAACAGGCTTTTATCCTGCGCGGCCACGCCGATCACCGTGCACGGCAGGTTGCCGATCAAAATCACCTGACCCAATGGATCAACATCCTGCCCGAACAAACGCTGACGGGTGTTGTGATCGATGACCACCACCTGCGCCTGGCGCCGCGCATCGCTTTCGCTGAACGGGATACCGGCGGCCATCTTGATTCCGCGCACTTTGAAGTACTGATCGCTGACACCGTTGACCTGCGCATCCAGATCGATATTGCGATAGCGCAGCAACAGGCTGCGGCCAATCATCGGCGTGGCGCTGTCGACGTAGTACAACTGATTCAGTGCGGTGACATCGGCCGGTGTCAGGGTTTCGATGGCGGCGGCCCGTTTGTCGCCGTAACTGCTGCCGGGATAGACATCAATGGTATTGCTGCCAATCGCCGCGATGTCCTTGAGCACGTAGTTCTTCGCGCCCTCCCCGACCGCCGAAATCGACACCACCGAAGTGATGCCGATGACGATGCCGAGCATGGTCAGCAAGGTGCGCATGCGATGGGAAATCAACGCCACCCACGCCATGCTGAAGGCCTCTTTGAATAGCCCGAGGCTGGCGACCAAACGCCGCGACGCAGCGGCTTTCGGGGTCACCGGCTCATCGCTGAGCAGGTGCGTGGTGTCGCGTTCGTTGGCGCGATCGCTGAGGATTTCGCCGTCACTGACTTCAATGATGCGCTCGGCGTTGGCCGCGACTTTCGGGTCATGGGTGACCAGAATCACTGTGTGCCCCGCCGCGTGCAGCTCCAGCAGTATGCGCATGACCTCCTTGCCGCTAGCCGTATCGAGAGCGCCGGTCGGTTCGTCGGCGAGGATCACTTCGCCGCCGTTCATCAACGCCCGGGCGATACTCACCCGTTGCTGCTGACCGCCGGAAAGCTGACTCGGCCGATGCGTCAGGTGTCCTTCCAGCCCCAGTCGCGCCAACAATTCACGGGCGCGGGCATGGCGCTGAAGCTGCGGTGTGCCGGCGTAAATCGCCGGCATCTCGACGTTGTGCATCGCGCTCAAATGCGGCAGCAAGTGGTAACGCTGGAAGATGAAGCCGAAGTAGTCGCGGCGCAGCTCGGCCAAGGCCTGATTGTCCAGATCGCGGGTTTCCTGGCCGTTGATCCTGTAGCTGCCGGCGGTGGCGTAATCAAGGCAACCGAGGATGTTCATCAGCGTCGATTTGCCCGAGCCCGAGGCGCCGATGATCGCGACCATTTCTCCGGCATTGATCGTCAGGTTGATGTTTTTCAGCGCGAGAAATTCGCGGTCACCGGCGGTAAAACTGCGGGTGATGCCGGTCAGCTGTAGCAGTGGCTCACTCATGCTCAGGCCCCCGCCACATTCGTCAGCGGATCACCGATGACCACGCGATCACCTTCGGCCAGACCGTCGTTGATCTGCACTTTGACGTTGTTGTTGATCCCGGTCTGCACATTGCGCGACTGCGCGTGGCCCTTGGCGTCGAGCACCCGTACCGGAAAACTGCCATCGGCATTGCGCGGGCCGAGCGCCGCCACCGGCACGGTCAACACAGCCTTCGCGGTGTCGAGGATAATGCGCACCTGCGCGGTCATCGAAATGCGCAAACGATGGTCGGGGTTCGGCACCTCGAACAAAGCGTTGTAGAACACCGCACTGCTTTGCTTCGGTGTACCGGCGGGCGGTGTTTCAAGAAAGTTCTGCGGCGCCGGGTCCGTGCCGCGCAGTTTCGCGTAGTAGCGTTTGTCCTCGCCAAGAATGGTGAAATACACCTCCTGCCCCGGCGCAATGTGAATCACATCGGCTTCGGACACCTGCGCTTTCACCGTCATGGTGTCCAGATCCGCCAGTTTCAGCAGGACCGGCGCCAGTTGACTGGCGATCACCGTTTGCCCTTCCTGTGTCACCACGCCGACCACATCGCCATCGATCGGCGCGACAATCCGCGTGTACGCCAGATTCACCTTGGCGGTGTCGATCTGGATGTGCGCACTTTTGATCTGCGCGTCCAGCGACATCAGATTGGCCTGTTGTACCTGATAGTTCGACTCGGCGTTTTCGAAATCCTGGCGCGAGATCGACGCGTCGTCCTGCAGGTTTTTGTAGCGCTCATAGATTGCCTTGGTTTGCCGGAGCTGGGCTTGCGTGGCGCGCTTTTGCGCTTGGAGGTTTTCCTCATCGACCTGGGCCTGACGCAGGGTGTTCTGCAATACCAGCGGATCGATTTCCGCCAGCCACTGCCCTTTCTTCACCTTGTCGCCGACCTTGACCTTGAGCGACTTCAATTGCCCGGACACTTGCGCGCCGACGTCCACTTGTTTGATGCCTTCAAGCAACCCGGTGGCCAGCACCGCGTTTTCAATATCACTGCGTTCAACCGGCGCGGTCAGGTATTGCGGCGCCTCGGCCGGTGCCTGCACCGCGTAGAACGCCAATCCCGCTACTGCCACTAACGCCAAACCCATACCGACTTTGCGCAACTTCGACTTTTCCATAAATGACCACAAGTCCGTTCAGGGGTGAGCCCGGCTTAACGCCGGGCTCCAATTGAAAACAACATTCACGACAACACTTGGCCGGCCGGCACTTTCAGGCCGTCATGCCACCACGCCGCGAGACTGAAGACGTTAGGCGCCTTGAGAATCGTGAAGTGGTTGCCCGGCCCGTACCACACCGCCAGATCCGCAACCTGCCGTTGCCAACCCTCGACCATCGCCGCTTGCTCGCGCTGATTGCCCCAGGCATCCAGCGTCGGGTCGTCGACCAGCGCCAGCCGCACCGGGCCGGTGTAGGCCAGTTGTGGTTGATAGACCGTGCGCAGCGCCGTGGCGAAGGTGCGGACCGGGCCGTGCATGGCCTGCGCTGACGAACGCGCAGACAACACACCGGCGCGCACCATGCCCTCGTGCAACAGGCGCATTTGCGTGGTGTCGTCAGCCTCGGCGAACACCAGCGGATCGATGCCCAACGACTTGCCGCTGGACAGTTGCAGCGTCTCGATCAAACGCACCAGCGCAGCGGTCGTTGTGTACGGTTTGCCCGCTGTGCCGTTGCCGCCTGGGGATTCGCTGTCGATCAGGGTCAGCGACGCCACCTCCCGCCCAGCCGCCTGCAACAGCGCGGCCATGGCATGCGCGACCCAACCGCCGAACGAATGGCCGATCAGGTGCACCGGGCCTTGCGGATACAACTGCTCAACGGCTTGCAGATAACATCTCGCCGCCGCTTCCACCTGACTGTGCGGCACGCCGCTGCCATCCAGGCCACGCGGTTGCAGGCCGTAGATCGGCCATTCCGGGCCAAGCGCTTCGGTCAAGTGAATGAACCCGGTGACACTGTCGCCCGCCCCCGGCACGCAGAAGATCGGGGCATGCCCGGCGTGCCCGCCCTGGATCGTCAACACGGGTTGATAAGCCTGTGGTTGCGAAGCCTGCGCAGCGGCCATCGCCTGACTCAAGGCCTGGCCGAGTGCCTGGACATCCGGGTTTTTCATCATGCTGCGGTGATCCCCCGGCACATCGATGCAGCGCAGCAAACCTGTACCGACCTTGTTCTCCCAACCACGGGTCGGACTCGGCTGTGCCTGCCCCGGCATCAATCCCTGCGCGCGGAACAAGTGCACCGGCTGGCTGGCCGGGCTGACCCGGTAATGCGCCAGCGCCAGGCCATGAGCGGCCTCACGATCGAAGTAACTCCAGGCCTGCGCCGCCGTCAGTGCGGCCAGTTCCGGGTCGGGCAATTGCTGTTCGCAGCAGCGCTGGAACAGTTCATCGAACGCGATGAGTTCGACTTCAGCCTCCAGCCGCTCGACCTCAGCCAACGCTGGCAGCCCTTCTTCTCCACGCATCTGCGAACGCGCGCGGCAGTGCTCAAGCAATTGACGCTTGTCGCGATGCTCGCCGCTCCAGCGGGTTTTATCCTGACTCGCAGGATGTGGCGCGTAGGTATCGAGCAGGCCGACAAACGCCACCGCCTCATCGAGACCGAGCAATTGCTGCGCGACTTCGTACGCCAGCAAGCCGCCAAACGACCACCCGGCCAGACGATACGGCCCATGCGGCTGCACCGCGCGGATAATCCCGACCATCCGCGTGGCCATGCACTCCAAGGTGCGCAGTTGCGGCTGCCCCAGTGGCACGCCGGGTAAACCGTAAATCGGAAACTGCCCCTCGATGTGCATCCCCAATGCCGGGAAATACACGTCTCGACCGCTGAATTCATGGATCAGGAACAGCGCATTGCCGCCCTCGCCCGGTCGCACCACGACCAGTCCTTCCGGCTGCGCGGGCACGGCATGGCGTTGCCTGAGCAGCGCGGCCAGCGACTCGACACTCGGACGCTGGAACAGCTCTGCCAGCGTCACCTGCTGCCCCGCACGTTGCAGCAGGTTGACCAGACGAATCGCCAGCAACGAATGCCCGCCCAATTCGAAAAAGTTGTCGTGGCGGCCGACCTGCTCGACCTTCAACACCTCGCCCCACACCTGCGCAAGCAAGCTTTCGACTTCGCCTTGCGGTGCTTCGTAGCGGCGGCTGAGCACCGCATCCAGGCCCGGCACCGGCAGCGCCTGCCGGTCGATCTTGCCGTTGGGACTCAACGGCAAAACCTCGAGCGCGACAAACGCGCCTGGCACCATGTACTCGGGCAACTGCTCGAGGATGAATGCGCGCAATGTGTCGATAGCGGGCGCAGCAATGCCCTCGCGCAGAGTGAAATACGCGACCAGACGGTCGTCGCGCATCAGTACCACCACCTCGCGCACCTGCGGGTGCTGGATCAAGCGTGCTTCGATTTCACCGAGTTCCAGACGCAAGCCGTGCAGCTTGACCTGGAAGTCGTTGCGACCGAGGAATTCGAGGTTGCCGTCAGCGCGGTAACGCACCAGATCGCCGGTGCGGTACAAGCGATCTCCCGCCACAAACGGACTTTCGATAAAGCGCTCGGCCTGCATTTGCGGCAGTCCCATATACCCTCGCGCCACGCCGATACCGCCAATGTGCAACTGGCCAATAACGCCCAGCGGCACCGGTTGGTCATGCGCATCGAGCACATACAGGCGCGTGTTGCAGATGGCTTTGCCGATCGGCAATTCAGTGGACGGGACCGGCATGTGCGGTTCCAGTGTCCATGCCGTGCTGTCGACCGTGGCTTCGGTCGGGCCATACACGTTATGCAGGCGCACCCACGGCAGGTGCTGGCGCACAGTAGCGGCCAGCGCCGCGGTGAGCTCGCCGCCACCACAGAAAATATCGCTGAGGCTGGTGCATTCACTGACCTCCTGCAGTTCAACAAACTGCTGCAACAGCGCCGGCACAAACTTGACCACGGTAATCCGTTGCTGACGAATCACTTGCGCCAGATACGCCGGTTCCCGATGGCCGCCGGGCCGTGCCAGCACCAGGCGCACACCGGCCGTCAGCGGCCAGAAGAACTCCCACACCGAACCATCGAAACTGAACGGCGCTTTCTGCAACAGCGCGCCGTCCGCGGTCGGCGGGCAGATCTGCGATCCCCAATGCATCAGATTGCACAAGCCACGGTGTTCGAGCATCACGCCTTTTGGTGTGCCGGTCGAACCCGAGGTGTAGATCATGTAGGCCAGATTCGCAGGGCTCAGGCCGGGCACCTGCAGATTGCTTTGCGACTGCTCATGCCAGGTGCATTGATCAAAGTCGATCAACGCCACCTCACTCTCGACGAACAATGATCGGGTGGCTGTGTGGACCAGCACCGCCACTGGCGCGCAGTCCCTGAGCATAAAGTCGAGGCGCTCCGCCGGGTAAGCCGGATCCAGCGGCACGTAGGCGCCACCGGCCTTGAGAATGCCGAGCAACCCGACCACCAGATCGAGTCCACGCTCGACGCACAGCGCCACTCGCGCATCCGGCCCCACGCCTTGCTCGCGCAGGTGATGCGCGAGACGGTTGGCACGGGCATTCAGCTCGCGATAGGTCAGGCTGTGTTCGCCCGACTGCACAGCGATGGCGTCAGGCTGACGCTGCACCTGCGCTTCGAACAGGCGTTGGATCGGTTGTTCGACCGGGCAATCGACTTGCGTCGCGTTGAAGTCGCCGAGCAGGCGCTGCTGTTCATCCGCCGCAAGCAGATTGACCTGCGCCAACACCGCTTGATCATCGCTGACCAACGCCGTCAGCAAGCGCTGCAAGTAACCGACAAAACGCTGCACGGTCGACTCATCGAACAACGCCGTGGCATAGCGCAGCGCGCCTCGGATGCCTTGCGGGTTTTCCCCCAGGCTCAGCGACAGGTCGAACTTCACAAAGTGATTTTCCCCGGCCAGACCTTCCAGCGTTAGCCCGCCCAACGCCAGGGCGGGCGCGACGCTGCTGTCCCAGCTCACCAGAGTCTGGAACAACGGTGTGTGGGAAAGGCTGCGCAGCGGCCGGGTGATTTCCACCACGTGTTCGAACGGCAGATCCTGATGCGCCTGCGCCGCCAACGTCTGCGCCTTGACCCGTGCCAGCAGCGCTGCACCGGTCAGATCGCCCGAGGTATCGATGCGCAACGCAAGGGTGTTGACGAACATGCCGATCAACCCTTCGATTTCGGCGCGGGTACGGTTGGCCACCGGCGAGCCAATGACCACATCGGACTGCCCGGACAGGCGCGCGAGCAACATTGCCCAAGCGCTCATGAGCACCATGTACGGTGTCACGGCATGACGCTGACACAACGCCTTCAGGCCGGCGCTGGTCTGCGCGTCCAGCACTATCTCAACACTCGCGCCACGATGATCCTGTTGCGCCGGGCGTGGACGGTCGGTCGGCAAGCTCAACAATGCCGGGGCACCGGCCAGGGTCTGCTGCCAGTAATCGCACTGGCGTTGCAACACCTCGCCGCTGAGCCAGCGCCGTTGCCATACCGCGTAGTCGGCGTATTGCAAGGCCAGCGGCGGCAGCGGATCGTCCTCGCCGTGGCTGAACGCCTGATACAGCGCCATCAGTTCGCGGGTCAGCACGCCCATCGACCAGCCGTCGGAGATGATGTGGTGCATCGTCAACAAGAGCACATGGTGCTCATCGGCCAGACACACCAACCGTCCCCGAATCAATGGACCGTCCTGCAAATTGAACGGTCCGCGCGCTTCAGTTTCGACCAAAGCACGCAAGGTCTCCTCGGTCTGCGGCTGTTGTCGCCAGTTTTCCACAATCAGCGGCAAGCCACTGTCGACCGGGGCAATCAGCACCTGCGCTTCGTCGTGTAATTGTGCGAAACGACTGCGCAGGGTTTCGTGACGCGCGACGATCCGCGCCAATGCCCGTTGCAGGGCCACAGCGTCGAGGCGGCCACGCAAATGCAGGCCCAAAGGAATGTTGTAGGCGGTGTTGCCGCCGTCCATCTGCGCGAGGAACCACAAGCGTTGTTGGGCGAAGGACAACGGCAGCGCCTGATCGCGCGGTGCCGGCAGAATCTCCGGCAAGCGGCTGCGTTCGGCCTGACTCAACACCTCCGCGACCGCCGCCAATTCCGGGTTGGCAAACAGATCGGCCAGCGCCAGTTCCACGCCCAATTGCTGGCGTACCTGGGAGAGCATGCGCATGGCCAGCAATGAATGGCCGCCGAGTTCGAAGAAGTTGTCGTGGCGACCGACCTGCCCGACCTGCAACACCTCGGCCCAGACCTCGGCCAGACTGGCTTCCAGTGGATTGGCCGGCGCCTCGTAGACCCGACTGAGCAGCGCCTCCTGGGTCGGTGCCGGCAGTGCCTTGCGGTCGACCTTGCCGTTGTTGTTCAGCGGCAATACCTCGAGTTGCACCCACGCCGTCGGCAGCATGTATTCCGGCAGGCGGGCATGCAATTGCGCGTGCAGTGCGGCGCTGTCCAACAGTCCCGCGTGCGCCGTGTAGTACGCCACCAGACGCGGGGTGTCCTGACCGTCACGGCGCGCCAGCACCACCGCTTCCTTGATGCCCGGGCAATTGAGCAGGCGATTCTCGATTTCTCCCAGCTCGATACGGAAACCGCGAATCTTCACCTGATCATCGTTACGCCCGATGCAGTCGAGTTGCCCCGGCGCCAGCCAGCGCGCGAGGTCGCCGGTGCGATAGAGCAACGCGCCGGGCTTGTCGCTGAACGGATCGCGGAGGAATTTCTCGGCGGTCAGATCCGGCCGGTTCAAGTAACCCAGCGCCACGCCCTGCCCGCCGATATACAGCTCGCCGGTGACGCCCATCGGCACCGGTTGCTGATACGCATCGAGCACGTACACCTGCGTGTTGCCGATCGGCCCGCCAATCGGCACGCTTTCGGCGTTTTCTGCCACTTCGCGCACTTCAAAGGTTGTGGCGTAGGTAGTGGTTTCGGTCGGGCCGTAGCAATGCACGATACGCAGCGCGGGAGCTTCGGCCAACAGTCGACGGAACGCCGCCGGATCACCACGTTCACCACCACACAAGAGGATGCGCAAGCCTTTGAGCGCCTGCGCAATCAGTTGCACGTACTGGTTGAACAGCGCAGTGGTGACGAACAGGATCGTCGCGCCACTGGCACTCAGTTCGCGGCCAAAGGCATTCGGATCGAGCAAGGTTTGATGGTCAATGATCACCACGCGACCGCCATTGAGCAGCGGCCCCCAGATGTCCATGGTGCTCGCATCGAACGCCGGGTTCGAGGCGAAGACCACACGATCCTGCGCATTGAAATCGGCGTAACCGTTATTAAGCACCAAGCGGCCGATGCCCCGGTGCGGCACCATCACCCCTTTCGGTGTGCCGGTGGAACCCGAGGTGTACATGATGTACGCCTGCGTCTGCGACGACTGCACAAGATTCGGGTTGTGTGTCGGCTGGCCGTTGAGGGTCAGCGTGTCGAGGTCGATACGCGGTGCGGCGTAGTCGATGACTTCGCTGCTGAGGGTTAACAGCGCCACCGCCTGACAATCCTCGACCATGAACGCCTGACGCTCGCTCGGCGCATGGATGTCCAGCGGCACATAGGCCGCCGCGCATTTGGCAATCGCCAGTTGCGCGACCAGCAGTTCCAGCGAACGTGGCAGCAGAATCGCCACGTGATCGCCCGGTTGCACGCCCTCTTCGACGATCAGGTGATGGGCCAGACGGTTGGCCTGAGCGTTCAGCTCAAAGTAGCTCAGCGAATGTGCGCCATGCACCGCCGCCACAGCCTTGGGATGTGCGGCGGCCTGCTGTTGGAAAATCCCGTGCACGGTCAGCGTTTGCGGGTAGTCACGCGCGGTGGCGTTGAAGTCGCTGAGCAAGCGCTGGCGCTCATCCGCCGCCAGCAACGGCACGCGTTCCAGCAGCGTTTGGTCACTGGCAATCATTGCTTCGAGCAGGCGCTCGAAGTAACCGATGTAACGCGCAATCGTCGGCGCTTCGAACAGCGCTGTGGCGTAGTTCAGCGTGCCACGAATCACCCCGTTGACCTCACCCAGTGTCAGCGTCAGGTCAAACTTGGCGACCTCGCCCGGGCCGGCAACGCCCTCCAGCGTCAGATCACCCAACGCCAGTTGCGGGCCAACGCTGCTGTCCCAGCTCAGCGTGGTCTGGAACAGCGGGCTATGGGCCAGGCTGCGCACCGGCCGGGTGATTTCCACCACCTGCTCGAACGGCAGATCCTGGTGCGCCTGCGCCTCAAGCGTCCGCGCCTTGACCCGTGCCAGCAGCGCTTCGACGCTCGGTGCGCCCGAGGTGTCGATGCGCACGGCGAGCGTATTGACAAACATGCCGATCAGGCCTTCGACTTCAGCGCGGTTGCGGTTGGCCACCGGCGAGCCGATCACGACATCGGACTGCCCGGACAGGCGACTCATCAGCATCGCCCAGGCGCTCATCAGGGTCATGAACAGGGTCGCGCCGTGACGCTGGCTCAGCGCTTTGAGGCCAGTACTCAGGCGCTCGTCCAGCAGCACTTCGACGTGGCTGCCGACATAGTCCGGTTGTGCCGGTCGCGGGCGATCGGTGGGCAGCGTCAACAAGGCCGGCGCGCCGTCGAGAGTCTGCTGCCAGTAGTCGCTCTGCCGCTGCAGCACTTCACCGCTGAGCCACTGACGCTGCCACACCGCGTAGTCGCCATATTGCAGGGTCAGTGGCGGCAGCGGATCAGGCTGACCGTGGCTGAACGCTCGATACAACGCCATCAACTCAGCGGTCAGCACGCCCATCGACCAGCCGTCGGCGACGATGTGATGCACTGTCAACAGCAACACATGGTGATCGTCGGCCAGGCGCACCAACCGCCCGCGAATCAACGGATCGTTGTGCAGATCAAACGCTGTCGAGGCTTCCTGCACCATCAATTCCTGCACGGAGTGCTCAGCTTGCAAGTCTTCGCGCAGGTCTTCCACGCGCAAGAGCAAACCGCTGTCGACCGGGGCAATCGACACCTGCGCGCTCTCGTCGAGGCTGATGAAACGGCTACGCAGGGTTTCATGGCGGGCAACGATCCGTGCCAGTGCCGCTTGCAGGGCGTCGACGTCGAGGTGGCCGCGCAGGCGCAGGCCGAGAGGAATGTTGTACGCCGAGTTGCCACCCGTCATCTGCGCCAGGAACCACAGGCGCTGTTGGGCGAAGGACATTGGCAACGCTTGATCACGCGGCACCGGCACAATGTCCGGTAGCACACTGCGCCCGGCGCGATTCAATACTTCGGCGACTGCGCTCAATTGCGCGTCGGCAAACAGATCACTCAGCGCCAGTTCCACCCCGAGGCGCTGACGGATCAGCGAGACCATGCGCATCGCCAACAGCGAATGACCGCCGAGCTCAAAGAAGTGATCGTGACGACCGACCTGCCCGACTTGCAGCACGTCGGCCCAGATCTGTGCCAGTGCGGTTTCCAGTTGGCCTTGCGGCGCCACGTATTCGCGAGTCGGCAGCGCGGCCAGATCCGGTTTCGGCAACGCCTTGCGGTCGACCTTGCCATTGGCGGTCAGCGGTAAAGCCTCGAGCCGGACAAACGCGGCGGGCACCATGTAATCCGGCAACTGCATGAGCAGCTGCGCGCGCAATTCAGCCACCGCCAGTGGCTCGGCCCCCGCCCGTTCGGTGAAATACGCCACCAGTTGCGGTTGACCGGGTTGGTCCTCACGGGCCAGCAGCACCGCTTCGTTGATACCGGGGAGCTGATTGAGCCGGGTTTCGATTTCACCCAACTCAATGCGCATGCCACGGATTTTTACCTGGTCGTCGTTACGCCCCAGATAGTCGAGCGAGCCGTCTTCGCGCCAGCGGGCAAGGTCACCGGTGCGGTACATGCGCGCATTCGGCGTGCGGCTGAACGGATCGTGCAGGAAGCGTTCGGCAGTCAGATCGGCGCGGTTCAGATAACCCCGAGCCACCCCCGCCCCGCCTACGTACAACTCGCCCATGACGTCCATTGGCACCGGACGTTGCTGCTCGTCGAGCAAGTAAATAAAGGCGTTAGCCACTGGTTTGCCGATGTGCAATGCCGCGCCGACTTCAATGCGGCCCGAAGTGGCAACCACGGTGGCCTCGGTAGGGCCGTAGTTGTTGATCACGGCGAAGCGCTGGTCGAGGTTGAACTGACGCAAGCGGTCGCCACCGATCAACAGGGTGCGCAAAGTCGGATGGTCGAGGTTCTGGCTGAATGCGTATTCGGCAATCGGCGTCGGCAGGAAGCTCACATCCAGTGGTTGCCCGCGCCACCAATCGAGCAGCGCGTCGATGTCTTCACTGCCTTCGTGCACCGGCGCCAAGTGCAAGGTCGCGCCCACACACAGCGCCGGCCAGACTTCCCACGCCATCGCATCGAAGCCAAACCCGGCGAGGCTTGAGGTGTGGCTGTCAGCGCGCAGATCGAACGCTTCGCAGTGCCAGTCGACCAGGTTGGACAGCGTCTGATGCTCGACCATGACCCCTTTGGGCAGACCGGTCGAACCCGAGGTGTAGATCACGTACGCCAGATGCACAGCGCTCAGGCCCGGCACCGCAGGGTTGTGCTGCGCCTGCGCTGGCCATGCGCACAGGTCGACATCGATCACTGGCACGGTCAGCAGTGGCAGTCTCTCGTGCAGATCGCTTTGCGTGAGTACTGCGACTGGCGCGCTGTCGCTCAACAAATAGCTGATCCGCTCGACGGGATGCGCCGGATCGATCGGCACATAACCGGCGCCAGCCTTGAGAATAGCCACCAGACCGACCAGCGTATCCAGACCGCGACGGGCGACGATGGCCACCCGATCATCGGGTTTCACACCCAATTCAATCAAGTGATGCGCCAACGCATTGGCCTGGCGATTGAGCTGCAAGTAAGTCAGTGGCTGCCCGGCAAACACCGCTGCCACGGCTTGCGGACGCTCGGCGACCTGCGCTTCGAAGCGCTGTGCAATCGTCAGCCCGCGCGGGTAGTCAGCCGCGGTCGCGTTGAAGCTCGCCAGCAACTGTTCATGCTCGTGCACCGGCAGGATCGACAACCGATCAAAACCCACATGCGGCGTGTGCTCCAGCGCATCAAGCAACACGCTCAACGCAGCTTGCATGTACCCGCAGATTCGCTGTGCATCAATCCCCGCCCCGGCCAATACCTTCAGGCTGAAGTCTTCGCCAAGATCATCAACGCTGAGGGTCAGGCGATAGTTGGTGTGTTCCTCGGCCTCAAGCAATTGCATGCCGTGCCATGCCGCTTGCACCTCTGCGGATATCGGCCCGATCGGGGTGCTGTGACGATAATTGAGCAATGTGCTGAACAGCGGCGTGCCCGCCGGCATCGCGCTGCATTGCTGCACCTGCGCCAGTTGCGCATGTTCGTGAGCGAGCAACTGACTCAAGCGTTCATGAGTCGCCAGTGCGGCGCCTTTGACGCTGTGTGCATTGAGTTCGATGCACAGCGGCAAGGTGTTGATGAACACACCCAGCGCGCGCTCCGAGCCTTCACCGCCCTGCAATCTGCCGAGTAAAACCGTGCCGAACACTACGGCGTCGCGCCCGGACAATTGCCCCAGCACCTGCGCCCAGGCGAGGTGCATCAGGCTGGCGGCGCTGACACCCAAGCGCCGTGCCTGTTGCCGCACGCTGTGACTGAGTGTGTTTTCCAGCGTCAACCGGGCTTCTTGCGCGGGACCGTCATGGGCCAGATTCTGACCGTAGGGCAAGGTCGGTTCATCGATCGCGCCGAGCATTTCGCGGAAGAAGCTTTGGTGCTCTTGCTCACTCAGACCGGCCTGGGTGTGCGCCACGTAATTGCGATACGGCACCGGCTCGCTCAAGTGAGCGGCGTTGCCCAGCAGAAACGCCTGCATCTCATGTTGCAACACCTCAAGCGCCACGTGATCCATGACCAAATGATGGAACAGCAACAACGCCACCACCCGTTGATTGGTGGCATCGCGGCTGTACACCACGCGCATCAGCGGCGCCTCGGTGACGGGCATGCGGTAGTTGTCGATGGTGAAGCGGTCACGCAACAGGCTCAGCGCATCGCCCGCTTCGTTGTCCAACTCCAAGGCCTCACAGCTCAGCGAAGCCTGACGCCAGACCACTTGCACCGGCTCTTCAAGGCCTTCCCAGAACAGCGAAGTACGCAGAATGTCATGCCGTTCAATCACCCGTTGCAGGGCGACAGTAAAGGCCTGCAAACGCTGTTCGTCAGCGAAGGCAAACTGCGCCTGCAACACGTACGGATCGCCCTGCGCGGCCGACAGATGATGGAACAGGATGCCGGTCTGCAAAGGCGCCAGCGGATAGATGTCCTGCACGTTGCGCGCACCGCCGGGGACACTCGCAACGATGCGGTCAATCGTCGCTTGATCCAGCGCCACCAGTGGCAGCAGTTCGGGCGTGATGCGCGTGCAATCGGCCGGAACAAGATTGGCCGGCACCGCTGCCTCAGGCTCTCCGCCCACCGCCGCTGCCAATGCGGCCAGCGTCGGTTGGCCGAACAGCACGCGAATATCCACCGACAGTCCGGCCCGGCGCATGCGCGCGACCAGATTGACCGCCAGCAGCGAGTGGCCGCCCAGCTCGAAGAAATGATCAAAGCGCCCGACCCGCTCGACCTTCAGCAACTCGGCCCAGATACCGGCAATCACGGTTTCGACTTCACCGATCGGGGCTTCATACTCGCGGGTCAGCAATGCCGACTGGTCAGGAGCCGGCAAGGCTTGGCGATCCAGTTTGCCGTTGGGGCTCAGCGGCAAGGCCTGCAAATGCACAAACACGGCAGGCACCATGTAATCCGGCAGATGCGTGAGCAATTGGCTGCGCAGTTGATCTGTTTCCATTAGCTCGCCGCTGTAATACGCCACCAGCCGCTGATCGCCCGGCACGTCTTCACGGGCCAGCACCGCCGCTTCACGCACGCCGTCGATGTGCGCCAGATGCGCTTGAATCTCGCCCAGTTCAATGCGCAAACCACGGATCTTGACCTGATCGTCATTGCGCCCCAGATACTCGATGTTGCCATCGGCCAGATACCGTGCGACGTCGCCGGTGCGGTACAAACGCGCGCCAGGCTGATCACTGAACGGATCGTCGAGGAAGCGCTCGGCCGTCAGCTCAGGCCGATTCAGATAACCCTGCGCCACCTGCACGCCGCCCAGGTACATCTCGCCGACCACACCCAATGGAGCCGGTTGTTGGTGAGCGTCGAGGATATACACGCGGGTGTTGCACAGTGGTTTGCCAATCGGCGGCGCGCCTTGCGGTACCGGCGAATGAGCCTCCAGCGTCCACACGGTGCTGTCGACGGTGGCTTCGGTCGGGCCATAAACGTTGTGCAGGCGCACCTGCGGCAGACGCTCGCGGACGCTGCGCACCAACGCGGCGGTCAGCTCACCGCCACCACAGAACACATCGCTCAGGCTGCTGCACTCAACGACTTCTTCCACCTCAAGGAATTGTTGCAACAACGCCGGTACGAACTGGATGACATTGACCTGTTGCTCACGAATCAGTTGCACCAGCGCGGCTGGATCGCGGTGGTCATCCGGGCCGGCGAGAACCAGGCGCATGCCGCAGCTCAACGGCCAGAACAGCTCCCACACCGAGGCGTCGAAACTGAACGGGGTTTTCTGCAGCAGCGCGGCGCCGGTAGAAAGCGGGCACAGCCCGGCGCTCCAGTGCAGCAGATTGCCCAGGTTACGGTGCTCGACCATTACGCCTTTCGGCGTGCCGGTGGAGCCGGAGGTATAAATCACATAGGCCAGATTCGCCGCGCTCAAGTCCGGCACCTGCGGATTGCTCTGCGCAAGGTCTTGCCAGGTGCACTGGTCGAAATCGACCCGCACGCCCGCCCACTCGCCGATCAGCGCACGCGTCGGCGCATGCACCAGCACCGTCACGGGCGCGCTGTCCTCAAGCATGTAGGCCAGACGTTCGGCGGGATAACCCGGGTCGAGCGGCACATAAGCGCCGCCGGCCTTGAGAATCGCCAGCAGACCGACCAACAACTCCGGCCCACGCTCGACGCAAATCGCCACCCGCGAATCGCGATCGACACCGCACTGGCGCAAGTGATGAGCGAGTTGGTTGGCATGGTGGTTCAACTCGGCGTAGCTCAAACGCAGCTCACCGGCCACCACGGCATCAGCGTCAGGCGTGCGCAACACCTGCGCCTCGAAGCGACCATGAACGGTCTGCTCGAGATCGTGGGCGACGGCGGTTGCGTTCAGATCGAACAGCAGATGCTGACGCTCGTCATCTGCCAACAGCGCCACCTGCTCCAGTACCGCTTGATCGTTGTTGACCATTACCTGCAACAGTCGCTGGAAGTAACCGACATAACGCTCAATGGTCGATTCGTCGAACAGGGCAACGGCGTACTCCAGCACACCGCGAATCCCGCCCGGCGCGTCTGCCAGCGTCAGCGACAAATCGAATTTGGCAAAGTGGCTCGGCTCGGCGACGCTTTCCAGCGTCAGCTCGCCCAGGCTCAGGCTGGCGCCGTGGCCGCTGTCCCAACTGAACATCGCTTGAAACAACGGACTGTGCGCCATGCTGCGCAGCGGCCGGGTGATTTCCACCACTTGCTCGAACGGCAAATCCTGATGCGCCTGCGCTTGCAGCGTGCGCGCCTTGACCCTTGCCAGCAGCGCTTCAGTGCTCAACTCACCAGAGGTATCGATGCGCAGGGCCAGCGTGTTGACGAACATGCCGATCAAGCCTTCGATCTCGGCACGGGTACGGTTAGCCACCGGTGAACCGATGACCACTTCCGATTGCCCGGACAAACGACTCAACAGGCTCGCCCAGGCACTGAGCATGAGCATGTACATCGTCACGCCATGTCGCTGAGCCAAGGCTTTGAGTGCGGCGCTCAAGCGTTCGTCGAGCACCACATCGACGGTGTTGCCGGCGTAATCCTGCTGTGCCGGGCGCACGCGGTCAGTCGGCAGGGTCAGTAGCGCTGGCGCACCGGCCAAGGTCTGTTGCCAGTATTCACTTTGGCGCTGCAACACCTCACCACTGAGCCAGCGTCGCTGCCACACCGCGTAGTCGCTGTATTGCAACGCCAGGGGCGGCAGCGGATCCGGCTGACCGAGGCTGAACGCCTGATACAACGCCATCAGTTCACGGGTCAGAACCCCCATCGACCAGCCATCGGAGATGATGTGGTGCAAGGTCAGCAACAGCACGTGATGATCGTCGGCGAGGCGCACCAACCGACCGCGAATCAGTGCATCGTCCTGCAAATCGAACGGCCCCGAGGCTTCGCCCTGAATCAGCGCCGCTAAGGTTTCGTCGGGTTGCGGGTGCTGGCGCAAATCTTCAACGCGCAACAGTAGACCGCTGTCGACCGGGGCGATCAGCACTTGCGCCTCGTCATTGAACTGGGCAAAACGGCTGCGCAGGGTTTCATGCCGCGCGACGATGCACGCCAAGGCTTGTTGCAGGGCCGGTTCATTCAACTGCCCACGCAGGCGCAGGCCGATGGGAATGTTGTACGCGGTATTGGCGCCTTCCATTTGTGCGAGAAACCACAAGCGCTGCTGAGCGAACGACAACGGCAAGGCGCCGTCACGGGCCACCGCAACTATTTCCGGTTGCGTGCTGCGCCCGGCCTGCGCCACCGCCTCGGCAACCGCTGCCAGTTCGGCATTGGCAAACAGATCGCCCAGTGCCAGCTCCACGCCAAGGCGCTGGCGAACCTGGGACACCATGCGCATGGCCAACAGCGAATGGCCGCCGAGCTCGAAGAAGTGATCCTGACGCCCTACTCGCTCGACCTGCAGCACCTGTGCCCAGATCTGCGCCAAGGCGCTTTCCAGTTCGTTGTGCGGTGCCTCGTATTCGCGGGTGAACAGCGCCGCACGCTCAGGTTTTGGCAGGGCCTTGCGGTCGACCTTGCCGTTGGCGGTCAACGGCAGTGCGTCGAGTTTGACGAAGGCCACCGGCACCATGTACTCCGGCAACTGAGTCAACAGGTGCGCGCGCAACTCGGCCACGGCCAGCGGTTCGACCTGACTCTGCTCGGTGAAATACGCCACCAGGCGCGGCTGGCCGGGTTCATCTTCGCGCGCCAGCAACACGGCTTCCTGAATGCCGGGCAACTGATTGAGGCGAGTTTCGATTTCGCCGAGCTCGATGCGCACGCCGCGGATTTTCACCTGATCGTCGTTACGCCCCAGGTACTCGATCGTGCCGTCCGCACGCCAGCGTGCGAGATCGCCGGTGCGATACATGCGCGCATTCGGCAAGGCGCTGAACGGGTCGTGGAGGAAGCGTTCGGCGCTCAGGTCGGCACGGTTCAAATAGCCGCGAGCGACCCCGGCGCCGCCAACGTACAACTCGCCCATGACACCAATCGGCACCGGCCGCTGCTGTTCATCGAGCAGGTACACCGTGGCGTTGGCCACCGGTTTACCGATGTGCAAGGCGTCGCCCGCCTCGATGCGGCCAGAGGTGCCGACCACGGTGGCTTCGGTCGGGCCGTAGTTGTTGATCACATCGAATTGCTGGTTGCGGCTGAACTGGCGCAAGCGGTCGCCACCGATCAGCAGCGTGCGCAGCGTCGGGTGTTCAAGGTTCTGGCTGAACGCGTATTCGGCGACCGGTGTCGGCAGGAAACTCACGTCCAGTGGCTGCGCGCGCCACCAGTCGAGCAGCGCATCGATGTCCTCGCTGCCCTCGTGCGTCGGTGCCAGATGCAGGGTCGCGCCGGCACACAACGCTGGCCAGACTTCCCAGGCCATGGCGTCGAAACCGAACCCGGCAAGGCTGGAGGTGTGGCGACCGGCGCACAGATCAAACGCGGAGCAATGCCAGTCGACCAGATTCGACAAGGTGCGGTGTTCGACCATCACCCCTTTGGGCAGGCCGGTGGAACCGGAGGTGTAGATCACGTAGGCCAGATGTGCGGCGGTCAGGCCCGGCACCTGCGGATCAGAGGTTTCGCTGAGCGGCCAGGTCAGCGGGTCGAGATCGATCACCGGCACCGCCAGCGCCGGCAAGCGCCCACACAGATTGTTTTGGGTCAGCACGGCGACGGGGCCGCTGTCGCTGAGCAAGTAATGCAGACGCTCGGCCGGGTGCGCCGGGTCAACCGGCACATAACCGGCGCCCGCCTTGAGAATCGCCACTAGCCCGACCAGCGTATCGAGGCCACGACGGGCGACGATGGCGACGCGATCATCGGGCTTGACCCCCAGTGCGATCAGATGATGGGCCAAGGCATTGGCATGCCGGTTGAGCTCGGCATAACTCAGTTGCTCACCGAGGTATTGCGCGGCCACGGCTTCGGGCCGCTGCGCCACTTGCGCCTCGAAACGTTGGGCGATGGTCAACGTCGCCGGGTAGTCGGCTTGAGTGGCATTGAATGCCAACAGCACCTGCTCGCGCTCGGCCGCCGGCAGAATCGGCAACTGGTTGATTGCGGTATCGGGCGCCTGCTCCAGCGCCAACACCAGACTTTCCAGGGCGCAATGCAGGTAAGCGCAGATGCGTTGTGGATCGACCTCGGTGGTCGCCAGCAAGGTCAGGCTGAAGGCATCGCCGAAATCATCGACGCTCAGGGTTAGCGGATAATTGGTGCGTTCTTCGGAACTGATCGTGCTGATGCCTTCCCAGGCGGCAAGCGTCTCGGCGCTGGCCGTTGCCGCCGTGTGGCTGTGCCGGTAATTGAGCAAGGCACTGAACAACGGCGTCGGCGCGACCACGCCACTGCAACGCTGGGCCAATGCCAGCGGCGCGTGCTCGTGGCGCATCAGCGTGGTCAGGCGTTTGTGCGTCGCCTCCACCGCCGCACGCACGCCCTGCGCATCGACATCGACCCGCAGCGGCAAGGTGTTGATGAAAATCCCCAGCGCCCGTTCGGTGGCTTCGGCGCCTTGCATACGGCCCATCAGCACCGTACCGAACACGACGTTTTGTTTACCGGTGAGCACCGCCAGTACCTGCGCCCAGCCCAGATGAAACAGGCTCGCGGCACTCACGCCGAGCTGCCGCGCCTGCGCCCGCAGACGCTGGCCGAGCAACGGGTTGATCGGCAGGCTCAGCTCGGTGATGCCGAGGCCGTCACCCTGCACATCCTGCAACCCGTAGGGCAGCGTCGGCTCGGCAATGTCAGCGAGCATCTCGCGGAAAAAAACCTCGTGTTCGGCTTCGCTGATGCCCAGCCGCGCTTGCGCGACGTAATTGCGAAACGGCACCGGGCGCCCGAGCGATTGATCGTCGCCGGTGAGGCAGGCGAGCAGTTCGTGACGCACCACGTCGAGCGCCGAGTGGTCCAGGGCCATGTGATGGAACAACAACGTCGCGACCACGCGCTGAGCGTCCTCGTCCCACGCGTAGGCCAGACGCATCATCGGCGCACACCGCACGTCGAGACGGAAATGCCGTGCATCGAAACGTTCGTGCACTTGCTGCAGCGCATCACTTTCGCCGTCTGCCAGCACGACCTCTTCCATCGGCAACTGTGCCTGACGCCAGACCACTTGCAGCGGCACGTCCAGCCCCTCCCAATGCACCGCTGTGCGCAGGATATCGTGGCGATCAATAACCTTTTGCAACGCCTGGGCGAAATCCTGCAGACGCTCACGGCTGTTGAACGCAAAGTACGATTGCATGACGTAGGGATCGCCCTGCTCGTTGCTCGCGTGGTGATAGAGAATGCCTTCCTGCAACGGCGCCAGTGGGTAGATGTCCTGCACATTGGCGGCGCCGCCCGGTACCTCGGCGAGCAAGCGATCAAGGGTCGCCTGATCCACTTCAGCCAGGGTCACCATCGCTGGCGTGATGTACGTGCTGCCGGGGAGAATGCCGTTAGCCGGAACGTCGATCTGGCCGACACGGGTGGCTGAGTATTGGCCGGCCTTGATCAGTTCGATCAGCGCTGGTTTGTGCTCGCGCAACGCGGCCAGCAGCGCCGGGTCGCTCAACGCCTGTTTGTTGCCATTGACGCGCAATTGCTCATCGGTCACCGCCAACTGAATGTCTTTTGCCTTCAGGGTTGCCAATAGTTCGAGCACATTCACAGGACGATCTCCATTCTTTCCGTAATTGCGGCGTAGCCGGCCAGGGTCGGTTGTTCGAACAACGCCCTGACATCGGCTTCCATGCCTTCCTGACGTAACCGGCCGATCAGACTGACCGCCAGTAATGAGTGACCACCCAGTTCAAAGAAGTGGTCGTGGCGCCCTACTCGCTCGACGTTGAGCAACTCGGCCCAGAGCCGTGCGAGGGTGATTTCGACGTCGCCGACCGGCGCTTCGTATTCGCGTGTTTTCAGCGCTTGCTGATCCGGCGCCGGCAGCGCCTTGCGGTCGAGCTTGCCGTTGGGGCTCAGCGGTAAAGCATCGAGATGCACGAACACGGCGGGCACCATGTAGTCCGGCAAGTGCTCGAGCAAATGACCGCGCAGCAGGTCGATTTCCAAACGCTGACCGGTGTAATACGCGACCAGACGCTTGTCGCCCGGCACGTCTTCACGGGCCACCACCACGGCTTCCTGCACCCCTTCGATCTGGGCCAGGCGTGCCTGAATTTCGCCCAGCTCAATACGCAGACCGCGGATCTTCACCTGATCATCGTTACGCCCCAGGTATTCGATGTTGCCGTCCGGTCGATACCGCGCGACGTCGCCGGTGCGGTACATGCGCCCGTGCGGATGAAACGGATCCTTGAGGAAGCGTTCTGCCGTCAGTTGCGGCCGGTTCAGATAACCGCGCGCCACCTGCACACCAGCGATATACAGTTCGCCGACCACGCCTTGCGGCACCGGCTGCTGTTGCGCATCGAGGATATACATGCGGGTGTTGGCGATCGGTTTGCCGATCGGTGTGTTGTCCGGGGTCTGCTCGATGGACCCGGCGCAATCCCACGCGGTGACGTCGACGGCCGCTTCGGTCGGGCCGTACAGGTTGTGCAAACCGCTGCCCGGCAATTGCAGTTTGAAGCGCCGCACGACATTGCCCGGCAACGCCTCACCGCTGCACATCACCTGCCGCAGGCTGTCGCAGCGTGTGGTGTCGCTGTTAGCGAGGAACACGTCGAGCATCGACGGCACAAAGTGCAGCGTGGTGATGTGTTCGCGCTCGATCACTTCGCTCAAGTACTGCGGATCCTTGTGCCCGTCCGGTCTTGCCATGACCAGTCGCGCGCCGGTCATCAGTGGCCAGAAGAACTCCCACACCGACACGTCGAAACTGAACGGGGTTTTCTGCAACACCGAATCGGCAGCGGTCAGGCGATAGGCGTCCTGCATCCACAACAAGCGGTTGACCACCCCGGCGTGTTCGTTGACCACGCCTTTCGGTTGGCCGGTCGAGCCGGAGGTGTAGATCACGTAGGCGCTGTGTTGTGGCGTCAGCGTCGGGATCTGCGGATTGTCGCCAGACAGGGATTGCCAGGTGTTCTGGTCAAGATCGACCATCGTTGCGGAGATTTCTCCCAGCAGCGTGCGGGTCGTCCCGTGCACCAGCACCACGGCCGGTGCGCTGTCCTCGAGCATGTAGGCCAGGCGCTCCGGCGGATAGGCCGGGTCCAGCGGCACATAAGCGGCGCCGGCCTTGTTGATCGCCAGCAGGCCGATGACCATTTCCAGGCTGCGTTCGACGCAGATCGCCACCCGTGAATCCACTTGCACGCCGAGGCCGATCAAGTGCCCGGCCAAGCGGTTGGCGCGCTCGTTCAGTTGCGTGTAGCTCAATGCCTGATCGCCGGCGACGACGGCGACAGCCTGTGGCGTACGCCGCACCTGCGCTTCGAACAAGCCGTGCAGCGTCTGCTGCAAATCGTAATCGACGTGGGTGTCGTTGAGGCCGAACAGCAACGTCTGCCGCTCTTCGTCCGACAACACCGTCAGGCGATTCAACGCTTGCTGTGGTGTGTGCTCCAAGGCTTCAACCAGTGCGATCAGCGCGTTGTGCATGTACTGACCGAGGCGTGCCGCACCAATGCGCGACGGGGTCATTACGGTCAGTTCAAAACCGTTGCCCAGATCATCGACGTTGAGGGTCAACGGGTAATTGGTACGCTCCTCGCCGGCCAGGGATTCGATGCCTTGCCAAGCCTCACGTTTGGCGTCTTGTCGGACGTCACTGTCGCTATGGCGGTAGTTGAGCATTGCGCTGAACAGCGGCGACGGCGCCGCGACATCGCTGCAACGCTGGGCCAGCGCCAGCGAAGCATGTTCGTGAGCCAACAACGCACTGAGCCGCGCATGGGTTGCCTTGACCCCGGCGCGCACGGCGGATTCATCGACATCCACGCGCAATGGCAAGGTGTTGATGAACATGCCCAACCCGCGATCCGCGCCCGCACCGCCCTGCATACGGCCCAGCAGCACCGTACCGAACACCACCCGTTCCTGCGCGGACGTTGCCGCCAGCACTTGCGCCCAAGCGAGATGGAACAGGCTGGCAACGCTGACGCCGAGCAAGCGCGCCTGACTGCGCAGACGCTGCGCCACCGCTATTGGCAGCGGCTGGCAGACTTCCTCGATGTCATTACCGTCGCCGTGCACATCGTGCAAACCGAACGGCAGCGTCGGTTCGTCGATGTCACCGAGCATCTCGCGGAAGAACACTTCGTGCTCTTGTTCGCTGACACCAAGGCGGGTCTGCGCCACATAATTTCGATAAGGAACGGCGGCCACCGGCAGTCGCTCATCACCCTGCAAAATTGCCTGCATTTCTTCACTGACCACCGCCAGCGCGGTGTGGTCCATGGCGATGTGGTGGAACAACAGCATGGCGACGACGCGCTGATTGTCCGGGTCGAGGGCATACACCAGACGCAGCAGCGGTGCCTGATCCAGGTCCAGACGCCAGTGCCGCGCATCGAAGCGCGCCCGCAGTTGATCGATGGCTTCGCCCTGCGCAGGCTCCAGCGCCACGGCTTGGACCGGTAGCTCCGCCTGCCGCCAGACCACTTGCACCGGCGCCGCCAGCCCTTGCCAGACAATCGAAGTGCGCAGGATGTCGTGACGCATCATGACCTGCCTTAGTGCCGCAGCAAACGCCTGAACACGTTCGAGGCTGTCGAATGCCAGACACGATTGCAGCAGGTACGGATCGCCCTGCACGGCGCTGAGGTGGTGATACAAAATCCCTTCCTGCAACGGCGCCAGCGGATAAATATCCTGCACGTTGGCCGCGCCGCCCGGCACCGTGGCGACGATGCGCTCGATGCTGGCCTGATCCAGTTGCACCAGCGTCAGCATATCCGCGGTGATGTGCGTGCAATCGGCCGGAATGAGGTTGTCCGGCACGCTGACCTCGCGACCGCTGCCCACCGCCGCCGCCAGTGCGGCCAACGTCGGCTGGCTGAACAGCACGCGCACGTCGGTGCTCAGATCGACTTGACGCATGCGTTCGATCAGCGTCACCGCCAGCAACGAATGCCCGCCCAATTCAAAGAAGTTGTCGTGACGGCCGACCTGTTCGACCTTGAGGACATCCGACCAGATCTGCGCCAGCGCAATTTCCACCGAACCCTGCGGCGCGGCATATTCGCGGCTCAGCCACGCCGTTTGATCCGGCTCCGGTAGCGCTTTGCGGTCAAGTTTGCCGTTGGCGGTCAGCGGCAGCGATTGCAGGCGCACGTAAGCGGCGGGCACCAGGGCTTGCGGCAACTGCGCTTGCAGATGACTGCGCAAATCCTCGATCTCGACGTTCTGGCGTTCGGTAAACCACGCCAGCAACTGGCCGTCGCGCACCAGCACCACGCAATCCTGCACGGCTTCGTGAGCGCTCAACGCCGCTTCGATTTCGCCCAGTTCGATGCGCACGCCGCGCAGTTTGACCTGATCATCGTTGCGCCCCAGGTATTCGACGTTGCCGTCGCTGAGCCAGCGTGCGAGGTCGCCGGTGCGGTACATGCGCGCCTGCGGTTCGTCACTGAACGGGTCGTCGAGGAAGCGTTCGGCAGTCAGTTCGGGGCGATGCAGATAACCGCGCGCCACACCGGCACCGCCGACATACAACTCGCCGGCGACGCCGACCGGTACGGGGCGCTGCTGGTCGTCGAGCAGGTAAATCTTCGCGTTGGCCATTGGCCGACCAATGTGCAGCACATGCGCGGCCTCGACTGCGCCGGAGGTGGCGACCACCGTGGCTTCGGTCGGGCCGTAGTTATTGATCACCGCGAACGTCTGCTCGCGGGGGAACTGGCGCAGTTTGTCGCCACCGATCAACAGCGTGCGCAAGGTCGGATGACCGAGGTCGCGACTGAACGCATATTCGGCGACCGGCGTCGGCAGGAAACTCACCTGCAACGGCTGCGCGCGCCACCACTCAAGCAGCTCGTCCAAATGCTCGTTGCTCACCGACTCTGGCGGCAGATGCAGGGTTGCGCCGACACACAACGCCGGCCAGACCTCCCACGCCATGGCGTCGAAACCGAACCCGGCGACGCTCGATGTGTGGCTGCCGGCGCGCAGATCAAAGGCCTCACAGTGCCAGTGCACCAGGTTTTCCAGCGTCGCGTGTTCGACCATCACGCCTTTCGGCTGGCCGGTGGAGCCAGAGGTGTAGATCACGTAGGCCAGATGTGCCGGGGTCAGCGTCGGCAATTGCGGATTGTTGTCGGACAGCTGTTGCCAGGTGGGATTGTCCAGATCAATCAGCGCCACGGCGCCGAGCAAATCAGCCGTCGCAGCCTGCGCCAGCACCGCCATCGGCGCGCTGTCCTGCAACAGATAGGCGATGCGTTCCGCCGGATACGCTGGATCGACCGGCACATAAGCGGCGCCGGCCTTGAGGATCGCCAGCAACGCGACGAGCATATCCGGGCTACGGCGCAGGCACACGGCGATACGGTCATCGGGCTGCACGCCGAGCCCGAGCAAGTGATGGGCCAGGCGATTGGCCCGCTGGTTGAGCTGAGCGTAGGTCAGGTGCTGCGTGCCTTGCACCACGGCCAGTGCATCCGGCTGCTGCTCGGCCTGAGCCTCGACCATCCGCTGAATCGTCGCGCCACGCGAATAGGCTGCTGAGTGCTGGTTGAAGCCGACCAGCAAGTGTTCGTATTCCGCCACCGAAAGCACCGGCAAACGGTTGAGCGGACGTTGCGGTGCTTCTTCCAGTGCCGTCACCAGATGTTCGAGTGCGGTGTGCATGTAACTGCAAATCCGTTGCGCACCGATCTCGGCGACTGCCAGCACGTCCAAGGCAAAACCTTCACCCAGATCATCCACCGACAGGGTCAGCGGATAGTTGCTGCGCTCCTCGCCGCCGAGCATGCGCACGCCTTGCCAGATACCCTGGCCGTCATGCGGCTGCTGCTCGGCGGCACTGTGTCGATAGTTGAGCAACGCGCTGAACAGCGGTGCCGAACCGGCCATCGCGCTGCACCGCTGGGCCAGCGCCAACGAGGCGTGCTCATGGCCGAGCAACGCCGTCAGCCGCGTATGGGTGGACTTCACCCCGGCGCGTACGCTTTCAGCGAGATCAACCCGCAGTGGCAGGGTATTGATAAACACCCCGAGCGTGCGGTCGGCGCCCTCGCCGCCCTGCATCCGCCCCATCAACACGGTGCCGAACACCACGTCGCGGCGGCCGGAAACCACGCCCAGCACCTGCGCCCAGGCCATGTGCATCAGGCTCGCCGGGCTGACACCCAACTGCCGGGCCTGTTCGCGCAGACGCAGATTGAGCGCCGCATCGACCGGTTGCAGCGCTTCTTGGATGCCACGTCCGTCGCCCTGCACATCCTGCAGACCGAAGGGCAAGGTCGGCTCGTCAATGTCGCCGAGCATCTCGCGGAAAAACGCTTCATGTTCCTGCTCATCGGCGCCCAAGCGTGCCTGCGCCACGTAATTGCGATAAGGCATCGGCGGCGTCAGCGTGTCGATCTGTTCGAACATCAACGCGTGCATTTCCCGGCCGATCACGTCCATGGCGGTGTGGTCGAGAATCGAGTGATGGAACAGCACGATGGCGACGACTTGCTGTTGCGCCGGATCCTCGGCGTAGACCATGCGGATCAGCGGTGCCTGATTCAGGTCGAGGCGGTAATGCCGGGCATCGAAACGTGCGTGCAACTGCTCGAGGATGTCGCCGTCCTCTGCATCAAGCGGCACTTGCTGCACGACCATCTGCGCCTCGCGCCAGACCACTTGCTGTGGGTTGGGCAAGCCTTGCCAGACCACGCTGGTGCGCAGAATGTCGTGGCGGGCGATGACCTGCTGCAAGTGCTCGGCGAAGGTTTGCAAACGCTCGGGGCTGTCGAAAGCCAGACGTGATTGCAGCAGGTACGGATCACCCTGTTCGGCACTGAGGTGGTGATAAAGAATGCCTTCCTGCAACGGTGCCAGCGGGTAGATATCCTGCACATTGGCAGCACCGCCCGGCACCGTCGCAACAATACGATCAATGCTGGCCTGATCCAGCGTTGTCAGGGTCAGCATGTCCGGGGTGATGTGCGTGCAATCGTCGGCAATCAGATTGGCCGGCACTGCGATTTCCCGTCCACTGCCCAAGGCGCGCGCCAGCGCGGCCAGGTTCGGCTGGTTGAACAGCACGCGCACATCGGCGCTCAAACCGGCCTGACGCATGCGTTCGATCAGGCTCACCGCCAACAGCGAATGGCCGCCGAGTTCGAAGAAATTGTCATGGCGGCCGATCTGTTCGATGTTCAGAACGTCGGCCCAGATCTGCGCCAACGCTGTTTCGACCGGGCCTTGCGGCGCTTCATATTCACGGCTGAGCCATGCGTGCTGATCCGGTTCGGGCAAGGCTTTGCGGTCGAGTTTACCGTGGGTGGTCAGCGGCAGGCTGTCCAGTCGCACGTACGCCGCCGGCACTAGAGTGTCAGGCAGTCGTGCTTGCAGATGCTGGTGCAACTCGCCGATCTCCACCGGCTCGATGTCGGTGAACCACGCCACCAGGCGCCCGTCACGCACCAGCACCACGCATTCCTGGACCGAATCGTGAGCGTTCAGCGCCGCTTCGATTTCCCCCAGCTCAATCCGTACACCGCGCAGTTTCACCTGATCGTCGTTGCGTCCCAGGTATTCGATATTGCCGTCGGCCAGCCAACGCGCGAGGTCACCGGTGCGGTACATGCGTGCGTGCGGCTCGTCGCTGAACGGGTCGTCGAGGAACTGCGCAGTGGTCAGTTCCGGACGATTCAGATAGCCGCGTGCAACCCCGGCGCCACCGACATACAACTCGCCTTGCACACCGGTCGGCACCGGTTGTTGTTGGCGGTCAAGCAGATAGACTTTGGCATTGGCAATCGGCCGGCCAATGTGCAAAACCCGCCCGGGCTCGATGCGCCCGGACGTCGCCACCACCGTGGCTTCGGTCGGCCCGTAGTTGTTGATCACATCAAACGTCTGATCCCGTGGGAACTGGCGCAACTTGTCGCCGCCGATCAGCAGCGTGCGCAGGGTCGGATGGCCCAGTTCACGGCTGAACGCGTATTCGGCGACCGGGGTCGGCAGAAAGCTCACCTGCAACGGCTGCGCGCGCCACCACTCGAGCAGTTCGTCGAGGTGTTCATTGCCGATCGTGGGCGGTGGCAGATGCACGGTCGCGCCGACGCACAACGCCGGCCAGACTTCCCATGCCATGGCATCGAAACCGCAACCGGCAACGCTGGCGGTGTGGCTGCCGGCGTGCAGATCAAAAGCTTCGGCGTGCCAGTGCACGAGGTTTTCCAGAGTTCGGTGCTCGACCATCACGCCTTTCGGCTGCCCGGTGGAACCTGAGGTGTAGATCACGTAGGCCATATTCGCCGGGGTCAACTTCGGCAGTTGCGGATTGTGGTCAGGCAAGTTCTGCCAGTCGCTGGCGTCCAGATCAATCACCGGCACCCTGCCGAGCAGGTCGCGTGTCGATGCCTGCGCCAGCACCGCGATCGGGTCACTGTCCTGCAACAGGTAGGCAATGCGTTCTGCCGGATAATCCGCATCGATCGGCACATAACCCGCGCCGGCCTTGAGAATCGCCAGCAGCGCGACGAGCATGTCCGGCCCGCGTCGCAGGCACAGCGCAACACGGTCGTCGACTTGAACGCCGAGGCCGATCAAGTGATGAGCGAGACGATTGGCGCGCTGATTCAGTTCGCGGTAGCTGAGCTGTTGCTCAGCCTGCACCACCGCCAGCGCGTCGGGATGCGCCGCCACTTGTGCTTCGAAGAGACGCGGTACGGTTTGCGCGGGCGGGTATTCCCGACCGCTGATGTTGAAGCCGACCAGCACCCGTTGCCGCTCGCTTGGCGACACGATCGTCAGTTGCTGCAACGGCGCCGTCGGCGTGTACTCCAGCGCCGTGACCAGACTGTGCAAGGCAGTTTGCAAGTAATCGCAGACCCGCGCGCCGTCCACTTGCGGCACGGCTTGCACGCTCATACGGAAACCTGCGCCGAGGTCGTCGACACTGACTACCAGCGGATAGTTGCTGCGCTCGCGCGAGCTGAGAATCTGCACGCCGTCCCACGCTACAGCGGCCGACTCAGGCGCACTGTGGCGGTAGTTGAGCAAGGTGCTGAACAGCGTCTGCGAACCACCGACACCACTGCAACGCTGAGCCAGTGCCAGCGAGGCTTGCTCATGGCCGAGCAATTGCGCCAGACGTGCATGCGTGGCACGAACGCCGTTTTCTACCGAGTCGGCAGCGACGCTGACGCGCAACGGCAAGGTGTTGATAAACATGCCCAGCGCCCGATCAGCGCCCTCCCCACCTTGCATGCGCCCGAGCAAAACGGTGCCGAACACCACGTCCTGCTGGCCGGACACCTGCGCCAACACCTGAGCCCAGGCCTGATGCACCAGACTGGCCACGCTGACACCCAACCGCCGTGCCTGCTCGCGCAGACGTTGGCCGAGGCCGGCGTCCAACTCGGCATGGCTGTCGAGGATGGCGCTGCCGTCGCCGTGCACGTCCTGCAAGCCGAAAGCCACGGTTGGCTCGTCGATATCGCCAAGCATCTCGCGGAAGAACGCTTCGTGGGCCTGATCATCGGCGCCGAGCCGCGCCTGCGCGACAAAGTGGCGGTATTGCACCGGCGGCGGCAGGTCGCTGCTGCGGCCGAGCATGACGTCGTTCATTTCCGCGACCAGCACGTCCAGCGCGGTGTGATCGAGGACGATATGGTGCAGCAGGAGAATGCCGATCCAGCGCTGGTGCGGCTGATCTTCGGTGTAAACAAAGCGCATCAGCGGCGCGCGATTGAGGTCGAGTCGATAGTGGCGTGGATCGAAACGCGCCTGCATCTGCTCCAGCACGTCGCCGTCGAGTTCATCGGCATCGACGCGCTCCAGCGCCAGTGGCGCTTCACGCCAGACCACTTGCACCGCCTCTTCCAGGCCTTCCCAGACAATGCCGGTGCGCAGAATGTCATGGCGCGCGATCACGCCGTTCAAAGCGCGGACGAAGGTTTTGATCTGCGCCAGACCGTCGAAAGCAAATTGCGCCTGCAACACATACGGATCGCCGGCGCTGGTGGCCAGATGGTGATAGAGAATCCCCGCCTGCAACGGCGCCAGACCGTAGATGTCCTGCACATTGGCGATACCACCCGGCACAGTTGCAACGACCCGGTCGATCGCGGCTTGCTCGAGATTGGCCAGCGGCAGCATCGCCGGAGCAATGCGCGTGCAACCCGCCTCGATCAGGTTGTCAGGAACGATGATGACGCGTTCGCTGCTCAAGGTCGCCGCCAGCGCCGCCACGCTCGGCTGACCGAACAGTACCCGCACGTCGCAGTGCAGACCCTGTTGGCGCATGCGCTCGATCAGCTTCACCGCCAGTAACGAATGCCCACCGAGTTCGAAGAAATTGTCATGACGGCCGACCTGCTCGACACCGAGCAAGGTCTGCCAGAGTTCGGCAATCAGATTTTCCACGGCACTGATCGGCGCTTCGAAACCACGCCGGGCGAAGGCCTCGCTGTCCGGTGCCGGCAAGGCTTTGCGGTCGAGCTTGCCATTGGCGGTAAGCGGCAAAGCGTCGAGACGCACGAAGGCGTTTGGCACCATGTAGTCTGCCAGCACAGACAGCAGATGATCACGCAATTGCGCCACATCAGGCGCGGCACCGGCGTCGGCCAGCCAGTAAGCAACCAGACGCTGATCACCGGGGCTGTCTTCGCGAGCAATCACCACGGCTTCGCGCACGCCTTCGCAAGTAGACAACCGCGCCTCGATCTCGCCCAGTTCAATACGGAAGCCGCGAATCTTCACCTGATCGTCATTGCGCCCCAGGTATTCGAGGCTGCCGTCGGCGGCCCAGCGTGCGAGGTCGCCGGTTTTGTACAACCGCGCCTCGGCGTTTTCGCCGAACGGATCATTGATAAAGCGTTCGGCCGTCAGCGCTTCGCGATTCAGATAACCGCGCGCCACCCCCGCGCCACCGACGTACAACTCGCCAATCACGCCGACCGGAACCGGCTCGCACTGAGCATCGAGGACATACAGTTGCAGGTCGGGAATGCGCACGCCAATCGGGCTGACGCCGACCAATTGCGCGTCGGCAGCTTGCAGCGGTCGATAAGTCACGTGCACCGTGGTTTCGGTGATGCCGTACATATTCACCAGCCGTGTACCGGCATTGCCGACCCGCGCGTACCACGGTTTGAGCAGGCCTGGCTCCAGCGCTTCGCCACCGAAAACCACTTCGCGCAAGGAGTGCTGCACCGTGCTGCGGCCCTGCGCGGCGATCAGTTGGCGAAACGCGCTCGGCGTCTGGTTGAGCACGGTCACGCCGGCTTCGCACAGCAATGCATAGCAATCGTCCGGCGAGCGGCTGACGGCTTGCGGGACCAGCAGCAATTGCCCGCCGAACGCCAGCGCGCCCCAGATTTCCCAGACCGAGAAGTCGAACGCAAAGGAATGGAACAGCGCCCCGATGTCCTGCTGATTGAACTGGAACCAGTCGTGGGTGGCAGAAAACAGCCGCGCCACGTTGCGGTGCTCGACCATCACGCCTTTGGGCAGACCGGTGGAGCCGGAGGTGTAGATCACGTAGGCCAAATGGGCTGATGTCAGTTCGGGGATCTGCGGATTGCTGTCGAGTTCGGCCTTGAGGTGGCCGCTGTCGAGGTCAATTTGCGGCACGTCGAGATCGGCCACGCGACCACGTGTTGCCGCTTGCATGAGTACGGCCGCCGGGGCGCTGTCCTGCAAGGTGAAGCTGATTCTGTCGAGCGGATAGGCTGGATCGATCGGCACGTAACCGGCGCCGGCCTTGAGTACGCCGAGCAGGCCGATGATCATTTGCGGGCCGCGTTCGACGCAGATGGCGACGCGGTCATCCGGGCGGATGTTCAATGCCAGCAAGTGATGGGCAACTTGGTTGGCACGACAATTGAGCTCGCCGTAGCTGAGCGTCTGACCGTTGAAAATCAGCGCTGTGGCGTCTGGTCGGGCCTGCGCATGAGCTTCAAATTGCTGGTGAATCAGTGGGGTGTCGAGGTACTGCGCCAACGGCGAATTGCCGCCGCGTAACAGTTGTTCGCGTTCGCTGGCGGGCAGGATTTGCAGCGTGTGCAACGCGGCGTCGGGAGCGTCTTGCAAGGCCGCCGCCAGATTTTCCAGCGCCGCATTCAGATATGCCGCCATGCGCTCGGCACCCAGCGCTGCGTCCGCCAGCGCGGTGATGCGCAAGTCCACGCCGAGGTCATCGATGTTGATGGTCAGCGGATAGTTAGTGCGCTCGCGGGCGCCGAGTACTTGCACACCGGGGGCAATATCGACCACATCAGCGACTTCTTCGACGCTGCTGTGCCGGTAGTTGAGGATCGCGCTGAACAGCGGCGTCGGCACCGCGACCGCGCTGCAGCGTTGCGCCAACGCCAGCGAAGCTTGCTCATGCGCCAGCAACGCCGTCAGACGCTGATGGGTCGTCCGCACGCCGGCGCGCACGCTTTGCTCGCCGACATCAACGCGTAGCGGCAAGGTGTTGATGAACATGCCCAACGCCTGCTCGCCGCCCTCGCCCGCGTCCATGCGCCCCAGCAGCACGGTGCCGAACACCACCGCCGTACGCCCGGACAATTGCCCCAGCACACGTGCCAGCGCCAGATGCGTCAGGCTCGCGACGCTCACGCCGAGCTGCCGCGCCTGCTCGCGCAACTGCTGGCTCAAGCGGCTGTCGAGCATCAGCGAGGCTTCTTCGATGGCGTGGCCATCGCCCTGCACATCCTGCAAGCCGCATGGCAGTGTCGGCTCGTCAATGTCGGCGAGCATTTCGCGGAAAAATGCTTCCTGCGCCTGCTCGTTGCCGGCACCGCGTGCCTTGGCCAAGTGATCGCGATAGGGCACCGCCGCTGGCACTTGCGCAGTCTGCCCGAGCAGGCAGGCCTGAACTTCCCGGCGCAGCACATCCAGCGCCACGTGATCCATGATCATGTGATGAAACAGCAACAGCGCAACGACACGGCCCTGCGCAGGATCCTGCGCATAGACCATGCGCAACAGCGGCGCTTGCTGCATGTCGAGGCGAAAGTGCTGCGGGTCGTGAAGTGCGAGCAGTTGCGTCAGCACATCGGCGCCGTGGTCGACGCTGACTTCCTCACACACCAGCGGCGCCTCGCGCCAGACCACTTGCACCGCCTCGTCGAGGTATTCCCAGACGAACGAAGTGCGCAGGATGTCGTGACGCTTGACCACCCAGCGCAGCGCGTCGGCGAAGGCGCGCAGCCGCTCCTGGCTGTCGAACACGAAGCGCGCCTGCGAGATGTAAGGGTCACCGGCAGCGGCCGAGAGATGGTGATAGAGCATGCCCTCCTGCAACGCGGACAACGGATAAATGTCCTGCACGTTGGCGGCGCCGCCCGGCACGGTGGCGACGATGCGGTCGAGGGCATCCTGCTGCAGATTCACCAACGGCAGCATGTCCGGGGTGATGCGAAAGGCCGGGCTCAGCCAGTCGCCGCCGTGTTGGGCAACCAGTTCCAGCAGTTGCGTCTTGTGCGCCGCGAGGCTGTCCCACAACGCGTCATCCAGCGCGTCGTCGCTGCCCAGAATGACCAGGTCTTCATCTTCCTGTTGAAGGCGGATCGCATGGGTGGAAATGGCAGCCATCAGTTCGCTGAAATGCATGAGGTAACCTGCTGTAAATACGGAAAAAAGGAGCGCGCAGCAGCGAGTCCGTGCACGCGGCGCGCAGCCTGGAAAAACTAAAACATCGGGGCGTGGGTGTCTGACATGGGAAGCGGGGACAAGCCACCCTGCCCGCTGTTCGCCTCTGCAGGAGCTGCCGAAGGCTGCGATCTTTTGATTTTGCTTTTAAAAACAAGATCAACAGATCGCAGCCTTCGGCAGCTCCTACAGGGTTTGTGTGCGCCGTCAGAGGCGGCGTTTGCGGTTGAGGCTCGGGATGGTGGTCGGGGCGATCTCGACCTGCTTGGCTTGCCGTGAGGTTTGTGCCGCCAGCGCGGCCAGCGTCGGCTGGCTGAACAGCGTGCGCGCGTCGACATGCAGCCCAGCCAGACGCATGCGCGCGACCAGACTGACCGCCAGCAACGAATGCCCGCCCAGCTCGAAGAAGTTGTCATGCCGCCCGACCTGCTCGACGTTGAGCACCTGCGCCCAGATCTGCGCCAAGGCTGTTTCCACGTCGCCTTCGGGTGCCTCGTAAGGACGACTGAGCAACGCCTCCGCCCCCGGCTCCGGCAACGCCTTGCGGTCGATTTTGTCGTTGGGCGTCAAAGGCAACGCCGCCAGCATCACGTAGGCGCCGGGCACCATGAACTCCGGCAATTGCGCCAATACATGCGCGCGCAACGCTTCAAGCGTGGGCGCAGTGACCTCGGCCCGCACGCTGTAATAAGCCACCAGGCGCTCATCGCGCACCAGCACCACCGCCTCGCGGATCGCTGGATGTTCCAGCAGGCGCGCTTCAATCTCGCCCAACTCAAGGCGCACCCCGCGCAGCTTGACCTGGAAGTCGTTGCGACCGAGGAACACCAGATTGCCATCAGCGTCGTAACGCACCAGATCGCCGGTGCGATACAAGCGATCACCGGTCACGAACGGGCTGTCGATAAAGCGTTCGGCCTGCAATTGCGGCAGGCCCAGATAGCCGCGCGCCACGCCCACCCCGCCAATGTGCAAATGACCACTGACGCCAAACGGCACCGGTTGATCGCCGGCATCGAGGACATACAGCCGCGTGTTGCTCAGGGCCCTGCCGATAGGCGCCAGCGTCTGCGGCACCGGTTCGCCGGGCTCCAGGGTCCAGCCACTGCTGTCGACCGTGGTTTCGGTCGGCCCATAGACGTTGTGCAGGCGCACCCACGGCAGGCGCTTGCGCACTTGCCGGGCCAGCGCAACGGTCAACTCGCCGCCACCGTTAAGCACGTCGGTGAGGCTGGTGCACTGGCTGACATCGTCTTGTTCGATAAATTGCTGCAACAACGCCGGCACGAACTTGACCACGGTAATGTTCTGCTCGCGGATCACTTGTGTGACATAGGCCGAGTCGCGATTGCCATCGGCCCGCGCCAGCACCAGGCGCATGCCCGAACACAGCGGCCAGAAGATCTCCCACACCGAACTGTCGAAACTGTACGGCGCCTTTTGCAGCAACGCCCCGTGTTCGCCGGGCGGCGCCAGTTGCGAACCCCAGTGCACCATGTTGCAGGCACTGCGGTGCTCGATCATCACGCCTTTTGGCGTACCGGTGGAGCCGGAGGTGTAGATCATGTAGGCCAGATTCGTCGCGCCGAGGCCCGGCACCTGCGGATTGTCGTGCGGCTGGTCCTGCCAGGTGCCGAGGTCGAGATCGATCAGCGGTACGCCGGGTTCGCCAAGCAGATCGCGCGTCGCCGCGTGCACCAGCAGCGCGACCGGTGCGCTGTCCTGCAACATGTAGTTCAGGCGTTGCAGCGGATAATCGGGATCGAGCGGCACATAAGCACCGCCCGCCTTGAGAATGCCCAGCAAACCGATCACCAGTTCCGGCCCGCGCTCGACGCAGATCGCGACCCGAGAATCCGGCTGTACGCCGAGCCCGCGCAGATAATGGGCCAGACGGTTGGCCTGCTCGTTCAACTCGCGATAGCTCAGGCGCTGCTCGGCAAATTGCACGGCGATGGCATCCGGTTGGCGCTGCACCTGTTGTTCGAACAGCACCTGCAGCGGCTGGTCCATCGGGCAATCGACTGCCGTATCGTTGAACTCGATCAGCAGCCGTTGCAGTTCTTCCCGGGGTAACAAAGGCAGGCTATTCAGCCGCCGCTGCGGCTCGGTTTCCAGCGCCGCGACCAAGCCATTCAGGGCTGCTTGCACGTATGCGCCAATCCGCTGCGCACCAATGCTCGACAACGTTCTGGTGGTCAGACGCAAGCCTGTGCCGAGATCATCGACACTCAGGGTAAACGGGTAATTGGTGCGTTCCTCGTTGGCCAGCGTTTCGATGCCTTGCCAGGTTTGCCGGGAGTTGTTTTGCTCAACATCATCGCTGTGCCGATAGTTGAGCAAGGCGCTGAACAACGGCGCTGGCGCAGCGACGCCACTGCAACGCTGAGCCAGCGCCAAAGAAGCGTGTTCATGGGCGAGCAAAGCAGTCAGGCGCGCATGGGTGGATTTCACCGCTGCGCGCGCGCCTTCGCCGACATCGACCCGCAGCGGCAAGGTATTGATGAACACCCCCAATGCCCGGTCGGCACCCGCGCCGCCCTGCATGCGCCCCATCAACACCGTGCCGAACACTACGCTTTGCTGGCCGGATGTCGCCGCCAGCACTTGCGCCCAGGCGAGGTGGATCAGGCTGGCGACGCTGACGCCAGCCAGACGCGCCTGCTGTTGCAGACGTTGATACAGATCGCTCGTCAGCGCTTGCTCGGCCTCCTCGATGTTGCTGCCGTCGCCCTGCACATTCTGCAAAGCGAACGGCAAAGTCGGCTCATCGATGTCGGCGAGCATCTGGCGGAAAAACGCTTCATGCTCCTGTTCACTGACACCCAATCGCGTCTGCGCCACATAGTTGCGGTATGGCACCGGTGCCGCCAGCGGTTCGCCGCTCCCGGACAGGCAGGCGTGGATTTCTTCGCGCATGGCCTCCAGCGCAATGTGATCCATCGCCAAATGATGGAACAACAAGATACCGACCACCCGGTTATGCGCCGGGTCTCGGGCAACCATCAGGCGCAGCAGCGGCGCCTGACTGACGTCGAGGCGAAAACGCCGCGCGTCGAAACGCTGGTGCAACTGATCGATGATTGCGCCGCCAGCAAGGTCAAGTTCGACTTCCTGCACCGGCAAAATGGCCTCGCGCCAAACGACCTGAACCGGTGACGCCAGCCCTTCCCAGACCACCGCCGTACGCAGAATGTCGTGTCGTGCAATGACCTGACGCAGCGCAACGGCGAAGGCCTCGACCCGCTCGAGGCTGTCGAACGCCAGCAGTGATTGCAGCAGGTACGGATCGCCCTGCGCAGCGGTGATGTGGTGATAGAGAATGCCTTCCTGCAACGGCGCCAAGGGGTAGATATCCTGCACATTGGCGGCACCGCCCGGCACGGTTGCGACGATGCGATCGATCATCGGCTGATCCAGTTGCACCAGCGGCAGTAGCTCAGGCGTGATGTGCGTGCAATCGGGCGCAATGCGATTGGCCGGCACCTCGACTTCGCGGCCGCTGCCCTCCGCCGCTGCCAGCGCGGCCAGGGTCGGTTGGCTGAACAGCACGCGAACATCGCTGCTCATGCCAATCTGGCGCATGCGTTCGATCAGGCCCACAGCCAACAAGGAGTGGCCGCCCAGCTCGAAGAAATGGTCGTGACGCCCTACCCGTTCGACCTGCAAGACCTCGGCCCAGATCTGCGCCAGGGCGATTTCGACGTCACCTTGCGGGGCCTCGTACTCACGACGGATCAACGCTTCCGGCCCCGGTGCCGGCAAGGCCTGGCGATCGAGCTTGCCGTTGGCCGTCAGCGGCAACGTCGCCAGACGGATGTAAGCGGCCGGCAGCATGGCGGCCGGCAAGCGCGATGTCAGGTGCGAGTGCAGTTGCAGGATGTCCAGCGTTTCACGCTCGGTGAACCATGCCAACAGTTGACCGTCGCGCACCAGCACCACGGCTTCCTGCACCGCGTCATGGCTGGCGAGTGCCGCTTCGATTTCACCCAGTTCGACACGCACGCCACGGACTTTCACCTGGTCATCGTTGCGACCGATGTACTCAAGATTGCCGTCGGCGCGCCAGCGTGCGAGGTCGCCGGTGCGGTACATGCGCGCCTCAGGCTGTGCACTGAACGGGTCGTCGAGAAAGCGTTCTGCGGTCAATTCCGGGCGATTCAGATAACCCCGGGCAACCCCGGCGCCGCCGACATACAGCTCGCCGATGATGCCGATCGGCACCGGGCGCTGCTGATCATCGAGCAAATACGCCGTGGCATTACTCACTGGTTTGCCGATGTGCAACGCCTGCCCGGGCATGATCAACCCCGAGGTGGCGACTACCGTGGCCTCGGTGGGGCCGTAGTTGTTGACCACCGCAAAAGATTGCGCACGGTTGAACTGGCGCAGACGATCACCGCCGATCAACAAGGTGCGCAAGGTCGGGTGGTCGAGTTGTTTGCTGAAGGCATATTCGGCAATCGGTGTTGGCAGGAAGCTCACGTCCAACGGCTGCGCCCGCCACCAGTCGAGCAGCGCGTCGATGTCTTCGTTACCTTCGCTCGCGGGTGACAAATGCAGCGTCGCCCCGGCACACAACGCCGGCCAGACCTCCCACGCCATCGCGTCAAAACCGAAGCCGGCCAGGCTCGAGGTGTGCTGCCCAGGACCGAGTCCGAATGCCGCGCAGTGCCAGTCGACCAGATTGCCCAGCGTACGGTGCTCGACCATCACGCCTTTGGGCAAGCCGGTTGAACCTGAGGTGTAAATCACATAGGCGAGGTGGCTGATGTTCAACTCCGGCACGTCGGGATCGGCCAAGTTGTCGAGCGACCATTCGCGCCGATCAAGCTCAATCACTGGCAGCGCAGTGGCGGGCAAACGATCACGCAAATCACTTTGCGTCAGCAGCGCCACCGGAGCACTGTCGCTGAGTAGATAACTCAGGCGCTCGGGCGGATGCGCCGGGTCAATCGGCACATAAGCGGCGCCAGCCTTGAGAATCGCCAGCAGCCCGACCAATGTCTCCAGGCTTCTGCGCGCGACAATTGCCACGCGGTCATCGGGCCGCACACCAAGCTCCAGCAGATGATGGGCCAACGCATTGGCTTGCTGGTTCAGCTCGCCATAACTCAGCGCTCGTCCCTGGCAAGTGGCGACCACCGCGTCCGGCTGCTCGGATACGCGGGACTCGAAGCGCTGATGAATCATCTGGTCTTGCGGATAGCTGACGCGGGTGTCGTTCCACTCATTGAGCAGAACGAGTTCTGCCGGGCTATTGAGGTTGAAATCGGCGATCGCCAGTGCCGGGCATTCGAGGCCTTGCTGCAGAATCAGCAACAAGCGCTCGGTCAACGACGCCATCTCGTCTGCCGTGAAATAGGCCGGCGAGTACACCAGATGCAGCCAGGCCTTGTCGGTGTAACGGTTGCTGCGCAGGTGAAGGGCCAGCGGTGTCGCCTCGTGCTGGTTGGAGACCTTGACCGCGTGTCCCGACGCCTCACCGTAACGGTAGTCATGGTCGTCCTGTTCGTAGGACACCGACAGCTCGAACAGTTGCGCACGGTCTTCACGCAACAGGCCCAGCGCGCGGTTCATCTCGCTCAGCGGATAGCGTTGATGGCGAAAATCCTGCTTCAGGCTATCGCCGATTGCCTTGATCAATTCAGCGAATGACAACGCTCGGCCGAAGCCCATGCGCATTGCACTGACCTGGGTGAACAAGCCCAAAGTGCTTTTGAAGCGGGCACCGGAGCGATTGAGAATCGGCAAACCGACCACCCACTCGTCACGCTGTTCGGTACGACTGAAATACACATGCAGCGCCGCCAGCAACACATGAAAGGCCGAGCCACCGAATCGTCGCGCGCAGTCTTTCATGCGCTCGTGCAGCACGGCTGGAAAAGCCTCGACGTGGATGCGGCCTGGCGCCGATTCAGCATCGAGGGATTCGTGATGGCGGGGCGTCAACAAGGGCTCGGGAAGGCTACGGTACTTGTCCAGCCAGTAGCGTCGATCGCGTTCATAGCGGGGTGACTGATGGTAGCGCGCGTCATCTTCGATAAAGCCGACATAGGACGGCGCGGCCCTGCGCGGATGCTCGCCACGGCACAACGCGCTGTAGATTTCGCCCACTGACTTGAACAGCAGCGCGAACGCCCAGCCATCGATAATCAAGTGGTGAGCCTGTGCCGCCAGCCAGTGGCGATGGCGATCGAGGCGAATCAGACTGAAGCGGAACAACGCTTGCCCGCTCAACACAAAGGCCTGCGCCATCTGCGCTTCGACCAGTGTCCGGGCAGCCGACTGTGGATCAGTCTGGCCGCTGACATCATGCAGCGACATCACCACCGGCAGCGCCTGGGCAAACCCTTGTAACGGCAACCCATCGTGACCAACGTCCGAGAGCAGAACAATGCGCAAGGCATCATTGGCTTCAACCAGATATTCAAGCGCCGATTGCAGCAATGCCGGATCCAGCGGCCCGGTCAATTCGACGTAACCGCCAATGTTATACAGCGGCGAATCTCCACGGCTCAGTTGGTCCAGCCAGATATCCCGTTGAGCGGCGGTCAGCGGGAATGTCTCGACAGGCACGGACAGATCGTCCGCCACGTTGGCAGAAGTAGGCTGCATAAGATCCTTCTCATGTGATTTTGCCGGTATTCAAGCATCGGCCCCGGCGCCGACATGACACCTGAAACCCGGACAATCACCAGGCTCGTAAGCGCCTGTCTGACGTTACGGGCGTGTTTATCGCAGGCTCTGTCTAAAAATTCGGAGAGGAAATACTGAAAAGCTTGTAGGAAAAAAACCACATACCAGCGCCGCCATTCACCCGAGCGCTGCCGATCAGAAATCACCATCGCCCGGGTTTTCGGGGCTTGAGCGTGACTGAACAGTCACTCTTGCCGTTACGCCGGTGATCAACACCGTCAGAACCCCGGCGCCAACAATCAGAAATAGTGGCACTTTGTGTCCCTGTTTTCCCCTACAGACGTAGGACAAATCCATAGGCTTAAATCCCGCTCCAGATCGTGTTCAAGGAGAAATGACGGCGTGGGCGGCTTTTGCATAGACGGCAGACGATTCAGTGAAGGTTCTGAACCAGGGATGACAAGGATATGAATCTGACCGGCAGTATTCGCAATATGGAAAACCCGCATTTCTATTGGCAACTGGGTGAGCTGATTGCCAGCACCGGCGATGATCACTTCGCCACGAACATGTTCCAGTTGGTCGACACGCTGGTGCCGGTCAATCGGGTGGATCTGAGTGAGTGGACGCTGGATGAGCGTCAGGCCAGCGTGGTCGATATCAAACCGCTGGGCAGCGCCGGCCTGGCACAGACGTGTTCGCCAGCCGATCCGCTGGAGAGTCCCGATGATCATCCGTTGCTGCAGAAGATGATCGAGATGAACGACTCGCTGCTGATTCAACTGAAAGCCTCGCTCCAGCCCCGCCATCCGCAACACAGTGCTCACCAATGCAATCTGGTCTCGCGCACGTCCAATCGCCGCTGCGTCATTTCTTTTTACCGACCGAGCACTCATCGGGTGTTTTCCCTGCCCGAGCTATCGTTTCTCAAGCGCCTGTCCGACACCTTGCTGCCACTGATCGAACGCCACGCTCAGATCAACCGGCAAATCCTCGCCAAACAACCCCGCCAGCCCTTGGCCGAGCTGGACCAGGCACCGTTGGCGCAGGTGTTCGACGAACGCCTGGCGATCAGCGACATCGCCTTGTCGGTGCGTGAGAAAGAAGTCTGCCTGGGCCTGTTGACCGGCGGCACCGTGCCGCAAATGGCGGAAAAGCTGCGGGTCAAAAACAGCTCGATCGAGACTTACCTCAAACGCGCCACGGCCAAACTCGGGGTCAGTGGTCGCCATGGTCTGGCGAAATGGATGGCCGGCGCCTGAGCACAACGCTCTTTTATTGCATGAGGCAGTTCGATGTTGACGTTGCGACTTTCCCTGCTGTCCATCGCGGTGCTGATGGGCGGTTGTTCCTTGATTCCCGAGTATCAGCGGCCCGCGTCACCCACGGCCGCGCAGTATCCGACAGCGACGCAGGCCGCAACGGACAGCGAGGACTGGCGCACGCTGTTCACCGATCCGGCACTGCAACAGTTGATCGAAAGCGCACTGGTTAACAACCGCGACCTGCGCGTGGCGGCACTCAACGTCGAAGCGTTCCAGGCGCAGTACCGCATTCAGCGCGCCGACCTGTTCCCGGCGGTGTCGGCCAATGCCAATGAGCTGCGCCAGCGCATGCCGCCGAGCGTGACCCAGGGCAAAGCGCTGATCAACTCGACGTACTCGGCCAACCTCGGCATCAGTGCCTATGAGCTGGATTTCTTCGGGCGCGTGCGCAGCCTCAGCGAGGAGGCATTGCAGACCTGGCTCTCGACCGAAGAGGCACGGCGCAGTGCCGAACTGAGTCTGGTCGCCAACGTCGCCAACGCCTACCTGACCTGGCGTGCCGATCAGGAGCTGCTGGAACTGACCCGCGATACCCTCGCCGCCGATGAGCAGAGCCTGCACCTGACCACGCGCAACCGCGAAGCCGGCAAGTCTTCGGCACTGGAGCAGGCGCAGGCGAAGACCAGCGTCGACAGCTCACGGGCCAATCTGGCGCGCTATCAGCGTCAGGTCGCGCAGGACTTGAACAGCTTGACCTTGCTGGTCGGCGCACCCGTGCCGGACGCCCTGCCCGCCCGTCCGCTGGCCAGCGATCTGGTGCAGCAACTGCCCGCCGGGCTGCCTTCAGATCTGCTGCAACGGCGGCCGGACATTCTTCAAGCGGAATACAAACTGAAAGCGGCCAACGCCAATATCGGCGCAGCGCGGGCGGCGTTTTTTCCCAGTGTCAGCCTGACTGCCAATGCCGGGACGTCGAGTCGCGATCTGTCCGGACTGTTCGGCGGCGGCTCCGGGGCGTGGACGTTTCAGCCGCAGATCAGCCTGCCGATTTTCAATGCCGGCAGCCTGCGCGCGAGCCTCGATTATTCGAAGTTGCAGAAAGACGTGGCGGTGGCCGAATACGAAAAATCCATTCAAACCGCGTTTCAGGAAGTCGCCGACGGCCTCGCCGCGCGCAGTACGTATCAGCAACAGTTGCAGGCGCAACGCGATCTGGTCGCGGCCACGCAGACTTACTACAACCTGGCGCACAACCGTTATCAGAACGGCGTCGACAGCAGCCTGACGTTCCTCGATGCGCAGCGTTCGCTGTTCAGTTCGCAGCAAGGTCTGATCACCGATCGCCTTGCGCAACTGGTCGCCGAGGTCAATCTGTACACCGCGCTGGGCGGCGGCTGGAGCGTTGAGGAGTCACGGGTGCAGTGAGTCTGTCGTCACTTTTTCTTACACCTTTTGTCGCTCGATCCTGTGCCGTGCGGCGATCCGTGGCCGGCGTCTGCCTTCAGTTTGGTATCATGCGCCGCTTTTACGGTTAACCCCCCGCCAGTCCTGCCGACTGACGGGCTGCAAAAGGCGGTATTAGATGACGGCTTTGTTGACTCGCCGCAAGGTGCTTGCGGGAATGGGCGTGCTCGGGCTAGGCCTGCTCGCCGGCTGCGACACCCGCGGCCAACTGTCGTACAAGTACGGCAAGGATCTGAGTAACAAGATCATGGGGCGCACCTTCAAACTGAAGAACACCGACGGCGAAACCATGACGCTGTCGAGCTTTCGCGGCATGATGCCGATGGTCTTCTTCGGCTTCACCCAGTGCCCGGCAGTCTGCCCGACAACCCTCGCCCGCGCGGCAAAAATCAAGAAGCTGATGGGCGCCGATGGCGATCGTTTGCAGGTGATCTTCATCAGCCTCGATCCCGAGCGCGACACCCCGGAAATCCTCGACGCCTACATGAAGGCTTTCGACCCGACCTTCGTTGCGCTGTACGGCACGCTGGAGGAAACGGCAGCCACGGCCAAGGAATTCGACGTGTTCTACGAAAAAGTCCCGGCCGGCGACACGTACACCATCTCGCATACCGCCACCAGTTACGTTTACGACTCCAACGGCGGCTTGCGCCTGGGTCTGTCCACCTCGCTTTCGGCAGAACAATGCACGGAAGATTTGCTTACTGTTATGGAGGTTTGCTGATGCAACCTGTTCTGAACCACATCAAACACGCTGTCATCGGTTTTTCTCTGCTGGGTCTGGCCTTCCAGGCGACCGCAGCGACCAAAGTCGACGATGCCTGGGTCCGTGCCACCGTGCCGACCCAGTCCGCCAGCGGTGCATTCATGACCCTGACCGCCGATAGCGACAGCAAGTTGCTCAGCGTCGCGACACCCGTGGCCAAAGACGTGCAGATCCACGAAATGACCATGAAGAACGACGTCATGAGCATGGGCCCGGTGAAGTTCGTCGAGCTGCCAGCCGGCAAAGCGGTCAAGCTTGATCCGAACGGCTACCACGTGATGCTGATGGGCCTGACCGGTCAGCTGAAGGAAGGCGAAAGCGTGCCGCTGACCCTGACCGTGGAAAACGCCAAAGGCGAGAAAGAGACCATCGAAGTCAAAGCGCCGGTTCGCGCGCTGACCAACATGGAAGGTCACGATCACAGCAAAATGCACTGATCTGACTGAGCGGCAATAAAAAGGGGCGGCCTGATCGATGATCAGACCGCCCCTTTTTTGTTTTTGATGTGTGCCGAATTAACGATTGCGAGCCAAAGCCCTGCGCACGCTTTCCCGTGACATCCCCGAGCCGGAACGGGGCACGGCTTCAACGACGGTTGCCTTGGCCAACTGCTCCTTGCGCTTTTCCACCTCACGCCACTGGTAACCGAGATATCCGCCTGCCGCCACAATCCCCAGCCAACCGAACACCGAACTGACGAAGAACCACAGCCCAAGGGTGATCCACACGGTTTTCGAGGTGAATAACTTCAAGCTGTGACAGGCAGCGGTTCCACCGGTTCAACCGCTGCCTGCGTCACCGGTACTCTATGCACCCCATCCAGATCAATGCGCCAAGCGAAGTCCGCCCCGGCCACCGGAATGTCTAGCTGATTGCCTTCAGCACGATGCACCCGAATTTCGCCATCGACGAGCGACGTGGAGCTGAAACTGATCTGGGTTTCGTAGCGAATCTCGCCGTTGACCTGGGTCACGACCGTTCGTTTCTGGTCAATGGGGGTGTCGCGCATGTCGATTCCTTGAGCGTTCCACGTCGGACGACGTGCGAAGGGATAATCCGTTGGAGTCGAATGCTACTGAGTGGCTATTACGCTGTCCAGAAAGCGTGCCCTAAGCTGCAGACCTAAGCGAAAATCCTCCGGCATGAGTCTGTTCGAGGCTACCAGTCATGATGGAAAGCGTGCTTTACAGCGGATAAATCTTCGGTGACCATGTAAAGGGTCTTTTACATAGGAAGTAAAGAATGAACCGGTATTACCTCGAATTGGGCGCAGCATTAATCATCTACATGCTGGTGCTGACAGCTTCATTGATTGCCTCGCAATACCTGATGGACGCCCCCATCGTGCTGCGCTCGGCCGTCGCACTGACGCCGGTCATTCCGGCGGGACTGATGTGCTGGGCCATCGTGCGCAACATGCGGCGCATGGACGAAATGCATCTGCGCATCCAGTTCGAAGCGTTGGGGTTTGCCTTCGCCGCCTCGGCACTGTTGACCTTCAGCTACGGTTTTCTGGAAAACGTCGGCGCTCCGCACATTCCGTGGACGTGTGTGTGGCCGGTGATGGGGCTGATGTGGATTGTCGGCCTGCAAATTGCGCGACGCCGCTACCAATGAAAAATCGCCTCAAGGAATTGCGCGCCGAGCGCAAGTGGTCGCAAGTCGATCTGGCGCAACGCCTGAACGTGTCGCGCCAGACCATCAACGCCATCGAAAACGAACGCTACGACCCGAGCCTGCCACTGGCCTTTCAGATTGCCCGGGCGTTCGAGATGCCGATTGAAAGCATCTTCGATGATGGCGAATCCTGAATGGAAAAAGGGGCAACAGACGTTGCCCCTGTTCTATCAACTCCCCGCGCCACCATGCGCCTCTTCAAAGAAGTAATCCTTCCAGCTGTCAGCCTTGTTCTTCAGCACGCCCAGCTCCTGCAATTTTTCGGCGTAGATGAAGGTGCGCTGCGGCACCACGGTGAAATCGATTTCCGGGTCCTTGACGATTTGCTCGACCAGCGCAAGCGGCAACTTCGACTGCTCGACACGAATGTACGCCTGAGCCGCCGCCGGCTTATCAGCCTTGATGATCTTCTCGGCTTCGGCCAGCGCGTCATAAAACGCCTTGTAGGTTTTCGGGTTTTCGTCGTGGAATTTTTCCGTGGTGTACAGCACGTTGAATGTCGCCTGCCCGCCGAGCACGTCATAAGAGCTCAGCACTTTGTGCACGTTGGGATTTTGCAACGCCTGATACTGGAACGGTGGGCTGGAGAAGTGCGAGTTGATTTCCGAGCCGCCGGCAATCAGCGCGGCCGTCGCATCGGGGTGCGGCAGGCTCACTGAAATATCGTCGAATTTCTTGTACTGCGCGTCACCGAACTGCTTGGCGGTTTCGATCTGCAAGGTGCGCGACTGGAAGCCGACACCGGCGGCCGGCACGGCAATCCGGTCCTTGTCGGTGAAGTCCTTGAGGGTCTTGATGTTCGGATTGTTGGTCAGCAGATAGTTGGGCATCGAACCCAGTGCGGCGATGGCTTTGACGTTCTGTTTGCCCTTGGTGCGATCCCACACGGTGAGCATCGGCGGTACACCGGCGGAAACCACGTCGAGCGAGCCGGTGAGCAACGCTTCGTTCATCGCCGTGGCGCCGGAAATGCTGTTCCAGTCGACCTTGATGTCGAGGCCCTGCGCTTTGCCGTGTTTTTCGATGAGGTTCTGGTCACGCACTACATCGAGAATCAGGTAACCGATGCCGAACTGCTGAGCGATGCTGATCTTGCCTTCGGCCTGAGCGCCGGTGCTGAACAACGCACTCGCGGCCAAAGAAGCGGCCAACAGAGTCAGTGCGGAACGTTTGAACGGTGTGGCCATGACAACCTCGCAGCATGGGGTGGTTTGCTGAAAGGACTGACTTTATAGATATAAAAAACAGAACTTAAATATCTTTATCGCATATCGATAGCACGAGGACGTAAGGCAGACAGAAAGCGGCGCGCGCTGTCGACGAAGGGTGTGACGATCAAGTCGTACAGCGTGAGGTAGCGCCCGCGATCGGCCTCGCCCGTGCCAAAGCGCAACGGTTCCGGTGTTGAAGTGGTGAGATAGAGCGTGCCGAACATCCAGTCCCAGATCGACAGATTGGTGGCGAAGTTCTTGTTGTGGTGGCGTGGCGCATCGCTGTGGTGAATCTGGTGCTGCGCCGGGCTGTTGAGCACGTGCTCGATCGTCGGGCCAAACGATAACCAGACGTGACTGTGGCGCAGATTCGCCGCCAGGCTGTTGACGATCAGCACCAGCCAGGTCACGCCGAACAAGGTGTAGCGGCTGATCGCCCCTCCGCACGCGTACCAGACCACACCGGCAAATGCCCCGAGGCCGACCGTCATCACCAGTCGTTCCACCAGCGTTTCGACGATGTGAATCCGGCTCGCCGTGGCGGGCACCAGCACCGGCGCGGAATGATGAACCTTGTGAAAGTCCCACAGATAGCGCGAGTGAAAGGCGCGATGAATCCAGTAATGCAGGAAGTCTCTGAGCAGGAACACGCCCGATCCGTAAAACAGCGCAGTCATCGGGTGATTCGGCACTTGCTCGCGGGCGCCCCACAGCTGGGTAAAAAACTGCTGATAGTCGCCGGAGCGCAGGATCCACGGATCGATCAGCGCCACGATCGGCAGCACCCAGACGACTTTGAGAATGGCTTTGATGAAAAAGTAGCGATAGTCCAGCCACGCCGAGCGATGCCCGAACACGCGACTGCCACCGATGAAATGCCAGAAGGAGCTGGATGCGGTGAGTTGTCGGGATTTTCTGTAGCGGAACAGGACGTAAGCGACGCTGTAGGACGCGACAATAAAAGCTACGCCGAGGCGGCCATTCAGATCGAACAGACCGATGAACTGCCCGCTGACCGGGGCGATGATCCACCGATCGAGGTGAACATAGAGTTGCGCGAGAACATCCACGGAGGCTGATCTCCATCAGAGGTCGGGCATTGTAAATCGTAACGTTTCGCAAGTGCAGCTTTTGCGGATCAAAGGCCCCCTTCGATTGTGGCCTGCACAAATCAGATGTAGGAGCTGTCGAGTGAAACGAGGCTGCGATCTGTTGATTCCGGGTTTCGATACCAAGATCAAAAGATCGCAGCGTGCCGCAGCTCCTGCATTGGCATTCGTTGGCGGATGACGGGGTAAACAGCCTGAAACAATAAATCCACCAACAGCAATATCGCCGATTGCCCTGCCACACGAGGCCCGGTCAGGGCTGCAGACATTCCATCTCCTTCAGAAACCGCCGCACCAGCGCATCAGCTGTGCGTTTTAAAGGGCGATCAGACAGCTCACCCTTGGTATCATCGCGCACACTTTTATGACGATTTAATGGCTGGAAGGTCTTTTTTGTGAGCGCTCTTTTTAACCGGTTGCGGCAGCCGCATGCCCGCCTCTTTTCGCTGATTGTTCTGGTGCTGGTGGTGCCGGTGTGCCTGCGTGCGGCACTGGGCTGGTCGGCACCGCTGGGTTATTTGTCGGATCTGGCCATCGGCAGTCTGTTGGTGGTTTTGCTGCATCGTCGTGCCTGGTGGCTGGCCTTGCCGGCGCTGCTGTTCTGGGGATTGCTGGCAGTGGCAACCGCTGAACTGGTCAGCGCTGTCGGTCGTCTGCCTACGCCTTCCGACATTCATTATCTGATCGACCCGCAGTTCGTGGAGAACTCCACGGGTGGCGGGCTGGCGCATCCGGCATTGGGCATCACTTTGCTGCTGGCTCTGGTGTTCTGGCTGCTGACCCAGTTTGCCGGCCATGGCATGCCGCGTCCGGCCCTCCCCCGTGCTGTCTGGGGCGCGCCGCTGGTGCTGTTCGCCGCACACTGGGGTGCGCAAAACCTGTGGCCGAGCGAAGCAGACCCGTGGCGCCAGTACAACCTGCCGCACCAGTTGCTCGCCACCGAGGTCGCCGATCTGCAGATTCGGGGCGAGGAATGGCTGGACGGTGATGTCGAAGAAACCGCGCCGGCCATGGCCGGGCTCACCGACGTCGACCTCAACGGGCAGAAACTGCTGGCCGCGCCGGGGCAAGCGCGCAATGTGCTGATCATCGCCCTCGAAGGCATTCCCGGCGCCTACATTCGCGCCAACCGCGAGGCGATCGGTAGCCACTATCAGGAAGACCTGATGCCCAACCTCAGCCGCTGGGCCGAGCGCGGCATGAACACCCCGGATTACGTGCTGCATACCCACCAGACCATTCGCGGTCTGTACGCGATGCTTTGCGGCGATTACGACAAGCTCAACAACGGCACGCCCAAGGGTGTGGAAATGCTCACCCTCAACGAGCGCAATCAGGCCTGCCTGCCGGCGCAACTGCGTGAACACGGCTTCAGCACGCACTATCTGCAAGGTGCCGGGCTGCGCTTCATGGCCAAAGACAAGATCATGCCGCACATCGGTTTCGATGCAACTCATGGTCTGGAATGGTTCACCAACAGCAACTATCTGGAGTTCCCGTGGGGCAAGGATGACAAGGCGTTTTTCGAAGGCGCGTTGGACTATGTCGGCCAACTGAAAAAGCAGAAAAAACCTTGGATGCTGACATTGCTGACCGTTGGCACGCATCAGCCCTACTCCGCGCCCGAGGAATATCTGGAGCGCTACGAAACGCCAAAACAGGCGGCCGTCGGTTATCTCGACGATGCGCTGGAACAGTTCCTCCGCGGCCTCGAACGTCAGGGCGTATTGAAAGACACGCTGGTGGTGATCACCTCGGACGAATCCCACGGCATCGACGGCGTGCGCCTCGCGTCTTCATGGGGCTTCAATCTGACCCTGGCGCCGGAACATGAACAACTGCCACGGCTGAACAAAGGTGTGTATGGCCACGTCGATCTGAGTACGTCGATTCTCGATTACTTCGACCTGCCGGTGCCCTCCGCGCTGAGCGGTCGCTCGCTGTTTCGCGACTATGACAGCGGCCGCGAAATCATGTCATTCACCAACGGCAAGCTGCGCTATCACAACGGTCAGGGGATCTTTTCCGAGTGCGACATGCCGCGTCGCTGCCGCTATTACGAAAGCGCCGGTTTCATCGCTGAAAGCGCCACTTATAAAGGCAACTACAGCGGCCACCCGGCCCGGCAAATCGCCGCCCGCGCCAATGCCCTCGACCTGTCACTGCTGCGCACGCCACTCAATCATCGCTATCAATTCGGCAGCACCAACGTCATCCCGCTGCAAGCGCAGATCAAGGATGACTGGGCCGATAACCTGATCGGCGCGCAATACCTGGAAATGCCCAAAGGCTCGCACACCCGCGTACGCCTGACCGTGCGTTCGGTTGACCCGCAACAGGCCGCGTATATTCAACTCAAGGCCAAGGAGTTTGAACAGGATGTGCAGATCGGTTTGCCACAGGAGATGGTGGCAACCGCCGACCAGCCACTGGAAATGAACTTCAGCTTCGACAACCCGCAAGAGCGCAAAGCGTTTTCTTTCCATTTGCTGGGGTATGGATTGGGTGCGGTTGAAGTGACGGATTTCAGTGTGATCACTGAGTTGCCGGGGCAAGAGGACATCCTTGACGACGTGCCGGATGACGACACGGCTCAATCCACCTGATCACGCCCGTGTAGGAGCTGCCGCAGGCTCGGGCCGCGATCGGACGATCTTTCGCTTTTAAAATAGAGATCAAAAGATCGCAGCCTGCGGCAACTCCTTCAGCGGCAATCAGTGTTTGTCAGAACGTCGTACGCAACCCGACCTGAATGCTGCGCCCTTGCGCCGGCGCAATGTCGCGCAGGATCGAACTGGCATAACGCACGGTTTGATTGGTCAGGTTCTCGGCATTGACGAAGGCCAGCCATTGGCTCTGGCCGACATCGAAGTGATAGCCCACATTGGCGCCGAGCGTGGTGTAACCGTCAGTGCTGCTTTCATTGTCCGGCACGCGATGTTGTGAACTGGCGTGTTCGATATCGATGCGCGCCTGCCACTTGTCCAGTTCCCACAGCAGCCCGGTGTTGAACCGCAGCGGTGCGATGCGTGGCAAGTCTTCGCCGGTGTCGAGGTTCTTCGCTCGGGTGTAATCGCCAGACACTTCCAGGGCAAATTTGCCGTAGGCGCTTTCGCCAAGCTTCCAGTGATCCTGCGCTTCAATGCCGCTGAAGCGCGCCCGCACGCCGGAATAGGTGTATTCAGGAATACCGTCAGCGTCCTCTTCGCCCTCATCATTCAGCGTTCGGCCCGTGCCGAGCAAACCGATGTAATTGGAAAAGTGGCTGTAGAACACCCCTACACTGCCCTTGTGCGTGCCGTTATCGAAACGCAACGCGAGGTCGCTGGACACGGCTTTTTCCTTCGACAGCCCGGCATCGCCGACTTCATAGGTGCCGGTCGCTACGTGGGCACCGTTTGCGTAAAGCTCATAGAACGTCGGTGCGCGCTCGGTGTAGCCCAGCGTCGCGGCCACCGACCAGATCGGCGTCAGGGTGTACACCGCGCCAGAGGAAAGACTGCCCGCGGTGAAACTGCTGGTGCGGTCGGCGCTGGCGAAGCGCTCGTTACCCTTGGCATCCGGGTCAACTGTGGTGTGCTCAAGGCGTCCGCCGAGGGTGAACAGCAGTCGATCGGTGGCTTGCAATTCTTCAAGAATGAACAACGCAGCGGCATCGGTATCGGTCTGCGGCACGAACGCTTCTTCGCCGAGTGCCGAAAACTCGTTGCGGCTGACCTGCGCACCGATCACGCCATTGAACGGCCCCAACGGCTGGTGCCGCGCCTCGACCCGTGCCTCGTAACCTTTGTTCTTGAACGTCGTACCGACCTCGCCGCCTTCGATTTCGCGATGTTCGTAATCGGTGTAACCGGCATCCAGTTTGATCGAACTGAACGGCCCATCGAGATTGCGTATCTCCGAGGCGAAGGCGTAGTGCTCTTGTTGCATGCGGATGCGCACATCTTGTTCAGCGGGCGAACCGTAGTTGGAGTCGTAGTTGCTGTAGGACAGGCCGGCATAACCGTCGTCCCAGGTGTACGACCCGCCGACCGCGCCGCCGTCCTGTCGACCATCGCTGTTGCCCAGGCGATGCTTTTTCGAATCGCCGTCGTCGTTTGCGCGTTCGCGGCTGGTTCTCGCGTAACCGGGAATTTTCAGGTCATTGAACTCGCGGGCGCTAGCGTCCAGATGCAAAGCGAATTGGCCGTTACCGGCCTCCAGTTTGCCGGCGCTGCTGCGTGTGGTATCGGCACCGCCATAACGCAACTCACCAGCGCCATGAATGCCATCGATGGCCTCAGTCGGGATGCGGTTATCGAAGGTGTTGACCACCCCGCCAATGGCGCTGCCACCGTACAGCAGAGCCGCTGGGCCACGGACGATTTCAACGCGCTCGACGTTGACCGGATCCAGCGGCACCGCGTGATCGTAAGACAGCGACGAGGCATCCAGCGCGCCGACACCGTTGCGCAAGATGCGGATGCGGTCACCGTCCTGGCCGCGAATGATTGGTCGGCTCGCACCCGGGCCGAAGTACGACGAAGACACACCGGGTTGCTTGTTCAGGGTTTCTCCCAGGCTGCCCTTCTGTTGAAACGTGAGGTCATCGCCGCTGAGCACGGTCGATGGCGAAGCGAGTGTCTGGCTGCCGAGTGGATTGCCAGTGATGACTTGCGGTTGCAGTTCGAGAGTGTCGGCGGCAAACACAGGGGATGCAAAAAGCAGCGCGGCGGCCAACGGATTGAGGCGTCGTTGCAGGGGATTAGAACGGGCAGGCATTGCAGAATTTCCATGCGCTGAAAAGTGAAGATCGCTGGCAGCGCTTGCAGAAAACACTGACAGAAACAGAATGAAACGAATTTGATGTTATACAATAACATTTCTTCCTGTCATCACGATTTTCACTTTTGTTTTTTTGCAGAGGCTCAACAACGCGTGTTTCCAGCATGCAGCCGCTTTCGGCTCATCCGTGAAGCGCTCCGAAAAACGCTGAAAGACTTTACCTATCGGCGCCCAATAGTCGGCCTATTAGCTGACTCTCCAAGTCGGGTCTAGCCTTACTAGTCCGAAGTCGGCACGAGCCGGCCGTAGCAGACCTGATAAGGACCCGAACATGGCAAACGAATCGAAATGCCCGTTCAACCACGCCGCCGGTGGTGGTACGACGAACCGTGACTGGTGGCCGAATCAACTCAACCTGAAAATCCTGACTCAGCACTCGCCCAAGTCCGATCCGTTGGGCAAGGACTTCGACTACGCCAAAGCCTTCAAGAGCCTGGATTTCCAGGCGCTGAAACAAGACCTCACCGCATTGATGACCGACTCTCAGGACTGGTGGCCGGCCGACTTCGGGCACTACGGCCCTCTCTTCGTGCGCATGGCCTGGCACAGCGCCGGCACCTATCGCACCGCCGATGGCCGTGGTGGCGCCGGCTCCGGTCAGCAACGTTTTGCGCCACTGAACAGTTGGCCGGACAACGTCAGCCTCGACAAGGCCCGGCGCCTGCTGTGGCCGATCAAACAGAAATATGGCCGCAACATTTCCTGGGCGGATCTGATTGTCCTCACCGGTAACGTCGCGCTGGAATCGATGGGTTTCAAAACCTTCGGCTATTCCGGTGGCCGCGCCGATGTCTGGGAACCGGACGAGGACGTTTACTGGGGTTCGGAACACGAATGGCTCGGCGGCGACAGTCGCTATGGCAAGGACAAGGCGCCGATGCAGGAGCCCGGTGACGGCACACTGGTGGCCGAGCCGGACTTGCACGGTAAAGAGGAAAGCCGCACCGACCAGGGCGAACGCAATCTGGAAAACCCCCTCGCCGCCGTGCAAATGGGCCTGATCTACGTTAACCCTGAAGGTCCTGAAGGTAATCCGGACCCGGTGGCCTCGGCCCACGATATCCGCGAAACCTTTGGCCGCATGGCCATGAACGATGAAGAAACCGTGGCGCTGATCGCTGGCGGTCACGCCTTCGGTAAAACCCACGGCGCCGGGCCTGCCGATAATGTCGGCGCCGAACCGGAGGCCGCTGGGCTTGAAGAGCAAGGTCTGGGCTGGCGCAACGCTTTTGGTACCGGCAAGGGGGCGGACACCATCACCAGCGGCCTCGAAGTGACCTGGACGACCACGCCAACAAAGTGGAGCAACAACTACCTGGAAAACCTGTTCGGCTTCGAGTGGGAGCTGAGCAAAAGCCCGGCCGGTGCCCACCAGTGGATTCCGAAAAACGGCGCCGGTGCCGGCACCGTTCCCCACGCCCATGATCCGAGCAAAAAGCTTTCGCCGACCATGCTCACCTCCGACCTGGCGCTGCGTTTCGATCCGGCCTACGAGCAGATCTCCCGGCGCTTCCTCGCCAACCCGGATCAACTGGCCGACGCCTTCGCCCGCGCCTGGTACAAACTGATCCACCGCGACATGGGCCCGCTGTCGCGCTACCTCGGCCCGGAACTGCCGAGCGAAGAACTGCTGTGGCAGGATCCGATTCCAGACGTCACGCACCCGCTGATCGACGACAGCGACGCCGCGGCACTGAAAAGCAAAATCCTTGAGTCGGGCCTATCCGTTTCGCAACTGGTCTCGACGGCTTGGGCGGCACTGTCAACGTTCCGTGGTTCGGACAAACGCGGTGGCGCCAACGGTGGACGTCTGCGTCTGGCACCGCAGAAATTCTGGCAGGCCAATCAGCCGGAGCAGTTGGCCAAAGTGCTGCAAACCCTTGAGGGCATTCAGAACGAGTTCAATGGCGGCGGCGCTGGCAAGAAAGTCTCGCTGGCGGACCTGATCGTGTTGGCCGGGAATGCCGGGATCGAACAAGCGGCGAAAAACGCCGGGCACTCCGTCTCCGTGCCGTTCAATCCGGGGCGTACGGACGCCAGCCAAGAGCAAACCGATGTCGACTCGTTCGGTTTCCTTGAACCGATTGCCGATGGCTTCCGCAACTACAGCAAAGGCAAATACACCGTGTCGGCCGAGGCGCTGCTGATCGACAAGGCACAATTGCTCACCCTCACCGCGCCGGAAATGACTGTGTTGCTGGGTGGTTTGCGGGTGCTGAATACCAATGTCGGGCAAACCCGGCATGGTGTGTTCACTTCGCAAACTGAAGCGCTGACCAACGACTTCTTCACCAACCTGCTGGACATGGGCGTGGAGTGGAAGCCCACTTCAAGGGATGCTGACGAGTTCGAGGGACGCGACCGCAAAAGCGGCAGCGTGAAATGGACGGCGACCCGGGTGGATCTGGTATTCGGTTCCAACGCGCAATTGCGCGCATTGGCCGAGGTGTATGCGAGTGCGGATGCGAAGGAGCAGTTTGTTAAGGACTTTGTCGCGGCTTGGACGAAGGTCACCAACCTGGACCGGTTTGACGTGAAGTAACTTTCAGTCAAAAAAAAACGCCGCATTGATTAATGCGGCGTTTTTTATGTATATGGCTTGGGCTTTGTGGTGAGGCTTACATCTTACCCCCTCACCCCAGCCCTCTCCCCCAGGGGGGCGAGGGGGAAAGGGAGCCGATCTTCATGCTGTTCAAAATCTGAGTTCGACTCCGGACTTTCAGGTCGGCGTATAGCGCAAAGACACCCCGGTCAGTCCCCTCTCCCACTGGGAGAGGGTTAGGGTGAGGGGCTTTTGATCTGTTTCAGAATCTGAGCTCGACTCCGCACTTTCAGGTCGGTGTATAGCGCAAAGACACCTCGGTCAGTCCCCTCTCCCACTGGGAGAGGGTTAGGGTGAGGGCCGCTCCAAAGCTGGAACACCGACGCCAAAACACCATCAAGCCAGGCTTTTGCTCACCACCTCATACACGTCACTCGACAACTGCCCCGACGCCCGAATCCGCTCCAGCTCAGCCTTCATCAACGCCTGCCGCGCCGCGTCATATTTACGCCAGCGGGTCAGCGGCGCCAGTTGGCGCGAAGCGATCTGCGGGTTGAAGCCGTTCAGCTCAATCACCAGATCCGCGAGGAAGCGATAACCCGAGCCGTCCGCCGCGTGGAAGTTGATCAGGTTCTGCCCGGCAAACGCGCCGACCAGCGCACGCACCTTGTTCGGGTTCTTGATGTTGAACGCCGGGTGCTGCATCAACGCTTTCACCCGCTCCAGGCCGCCCGGCAAGGTGCTGCCGGCCTGCACGCTGAACCACTGATCCATGACCAACGGGTTGTCCTTGAAGTGCTCGGCGAAACTGGCCAGCGCCAATGCCTTCTGCTCTTCGAACGGCGAGTTGACCAACACCGCCAGCGCCGTCAACCGCTCGGTCATGTTGTCGGCGCTCTCGAACTGCTCCAGCGCCGCCGCCAGGACTTCCGGCTTGCCGCTGAGCATCAGGTACGACAGCGCAATGTTCTGCAGCGCGCGACGGGCGAAGTGCTCGGCCTCGGCCACATACGGGGTTTGCTTCGACAGGTCACGATTGGCCTGATAACGCAGCCACAGCGCTTCGAACAAACCTTCTGCCAATTGCTGACGAGCGAACTCACGGGCGATATGAATCGCATCGACGTCAGCCACTTCGCTGATTTCAGTGAGGTACGCCTCACCCGGCAACGAGAGCATTTCCGCGACCATCGCCTGATCCAGCGATTCGTCCGACAGGACAGTGCGCAGTGCCGACACCAGACGCGGGTCAAGCTTCAGGCTCTCGCCCTTCTGCTGCTGGCCGATCAACTCTTGCAGCACTTGCACCGACAGCTGCTGACCGGCATCCCAGCGGTTGAAGCCGTCGCTGTCGTGCTGCATCAGGAACATCAACTGATCGCGGTTGTACGGGAAGCTCAGTTTCACCGGCGCCGAGAAGCCGCGCAGCAACGATGGCAGCGGTTGCTCAGCGATGTCGACGAAGGTGAAGGTCTGCTCGGCTTCGGTCACCGAGATCACGCGAGTGGTGCCTTGCGCCGCCGCTTCGCCGCTCAGACGCAGGGCAATTTCGTTGCCCTTGCTGTCGAGCAGGCCGAGCTCGACCGGGATCACGAACGGCAGTTTTTCGACCTTGTCCGGGGTTTCCGGGCAGCTCTGACGGAAGGTCAAGCTGTAGGTTTTTGCGGCAGCGTCGTAAGACTCGCTCACCGCCAGACGCGGCGTGCCGGCCTGGCTGTACCAGCGCTTGAACTGGGTCAGGTCGACGCCGTTGGCATCTTCCATGGCCTTGATGAAATCGTCGCAGGTGACTGCCTGACCGTCATGGCGCTCGAAGTACAGATCGCTGCCCTTACGGAAGCCTTCGGCACCGAGCAAGGTGTGGATCATGCCGACCACTTCCGAACCCTTTTCGTACACGGTCAGGGTGTAGAAGTTGGAGATTTCGATGAAGCTGTCCGGGCGCACGGCGTGAGCCATGGGACCTGCATCTTCAGCGAACTGGTGGGTACGCAGATAGGCGACGTCCTGAATGCGCTTGACCGTGGCCGAGTTCATGTCGGCCGAGAAGCCGGAATCGCGGAATACGGTGAAGCCTTCTTTCAGCGACAGCTGGAACCAGTCGCGGCAGGTCACGCGGTTGCCCGACCAGTTGTGGAAGTATTCATGAGCGACGATCGCTTCAACGCGCTGATGCGCGGCGTCGGTAGCGGTTTCGGCGCGGGCCAGTACGGCGCTGGAGTTGAAGATGTTGAGGCCCTTGTTCTCCATCGCGCCCATGTTGAAGTCATTCACGGCGACGATCATGAAGATGTCCAGATCGTACTCGCGACCGTAGACCTCTTCGTCCCAGCGCATCGACTTCTTCAGGCTGTTCATCGCGTGCTGGCACTTGTCGATGTTTTCCGGCTCGACATAGATGCGCAGTGCAACGTTGCGGTTGGTCATGGTGGTAAAAGTGTCTTCGACGCACCACAAGTCACCGGCCACCAGCGCGAACAGGTACGCCGGTTTCATGAACGGGTCTTCCCAGGTCGCCCAGTGCCGGCCGTCTTCGCCGGGGCCACTGGCAATCGGGTTGCCGTTGGAGAGCAATACCGGATAGCTGTGCTGCTCGGCGACCACGGTGGTGGTGAACTTGCTCATCACGTCCGGGCGGTCGAGGTAATAGGTGATCTTGCGGAAACCTTCGGCTTCGCACTGGGTGCAGAACATCGTGCCGGACTTGTACAGGCCTTCGAGCGCGGTGTTGGTTTCCGGGTGGATCTTGACGCTGGTGTCGACCGTGAAGGTTTCGGCGGTCGGCTGCAGGGTCAGATGATTCTCGGACAATTGATAGTCAGCAGCGCCAAGCTCTTTATCGGCCAGGGTCACCGAGAGCAATTCCAGCTGCTGGCCATCGAGCACCAGCGGCGGCAGGCCCGGGCCACGCGCCGGGTTGCGGCGCATGACCAACTGCGCGTGCACCAGGCTGTGATCCTCGAACAACTCGAAGGTCAGGTGTGTTTCGTCGATCAGGTACTCGGGCGCCTGATAGTCCTTCAGGTAAATCATCTTCGGTTGTTCGGTGCGCATGCTGGCGTCCTTATTGATGCACGGCGAGCTGATAGGCCGTGTACTTGCGAATGTTGATCACGCCGGTGTCGAAGATCAGGTACTGGCCCTTGATCCCCAACAACGTGCCTTCGGCAATCGGGTTCTTGTCCAGGTTGAAGCTAACGATTTTGGCCGGGTATTGCTCGACCGGGTAGCGGATTTCCAGCGGTTCTACATCGGCAATCGTCTGAATGGCTTGTAGGCCGAATCGCTCTTGCAAGCCTTGCAGACCTTCAGCGCAACTCTCGAACAGTTGATCGCGCACTTGCGCCAGATCGACCGCTACCGCATCGCCCTTGAGCAACGCGCGCCAGTTGGTCTTGTCGGCCACCTGACTGCGGAACAGATCTTCAACAAAGCCCGATTGCTGCCGCGTTGCAACGCGCATGATCGGCAACGCCTGACACGCACCCTGATCGATCCAGCGAGTCGGCAGTTGCGTAGCACGAGTGATGCCAACCTTGATGCCCGACGAATTGGACAGGTAAACCACATGATCGGTCATGCAGAACTGCTCGCCCCACGCTGGATCGCGGCAGGTGCCGGCGTCATAGTGGCAACGCTCCGGGCTCATGATGCACAGGTCGCACTGCGCCAGTTTGGTCATGCACGGATAGCAATAGCCCTGACTGAAACTGGTTTTGGTCTTGCGCCCGCAATGGGTGCAGTGGATCGCCCCCAGGTATTCCAGACGCACCGTAGTGCCGATCAACGGATTGACCGGCACCTCGACGTCATCCAGACGAAACGCGTATTGCACATTCGGCCCGTCCAGGCGCGCCGACATTTTGCTGATTGCACCGCGGCCAATCTCGATCAATGGATGGCATCCGACTTGAACAGGATATTCGGCACTTCGATCGACTTCGATGCACATTCCTGCGGGCCCATGTAACCGGTGCGCTGGTCTTCCGGCAGGTTCTGGATTTCCCAGGCGATCATCGCCTGCAACGACAGCTCGCGCTGCTCGGCGGTGAGTTTGCCACCGTCCGACCACTTGCCGATTTCCACGGCCAGCTTCAGGCTCTCGTAGATGTCCGGGGTAATGTTGTTGATCATGTCGTTAAAAGAGGACATCAGGGTCTCCGTGCTCTTTATCTACAGAAAATTTTAGGCGGCCAGTTTACGGCGGTTATACAAACCACCCAACAAACCGGTGAAGCATCCGATGAGTAACCCGCCGACGTGGGCGGCATTGGCGATTTCGCCGAAACCGATCATCGAGATCAGCCCGGACATGCACACCAGCAACCACACCAGCATCATCACCAGCACGCCACGCGGCAGACGATAGGCCGGGTTCGGCGCCAGCAGCTGGAAGATCCAGCAATGCCCGAGCAAACCGTAAAGCACGCCCGACAGGCCGCCAAACAAGGTCGCGCCGCTCCAGGCAAACTGCGCGTAGTTGGACACCAGGCTGAACAGCAGCGTCAGGCCGATCAGGTTGATGCTGCCCTGCCGCGACTCGATGCGCCGGCCCAGCTCCCAGTACCACATGCCGTTCATGGCCAGGTGGAGGATGCCGAAGTGGATCAGCATCGGCGTGACCAGACGCCACCACTGCCCCGCCGCCAGACTGTCGGCCAACGGTGTGAAATGGATGTACTCGCCGACCACCTGAAAATCGAGGAAGGTCAGCCAGCGCAGGGTTTGCAGGTTTTCGCCGAGGTACGTCAGCCCGCCAACAATCAGGCACAGCAACAGGATGAACCCGGTGGCCTTGGCGTATTTCAGTTGCTCGGCGAAACTCGGGCGCTTGAAGGTTGGTGCGACAGGGATGTCCATTTGCTGATCGGGATCGCCGGCCGGGAAACGCTCATACAGCGAGCGCACGTCTTCACTGATTTCCGCCGGTGCCCACAGCACTTGTTCGCCGGCCTCTTCGCTGACCCGATGCGGGACCTGCATGCGTTGCAGCAGTTTGACGAAACCGCTCAGATCGACTGCCAACGGCAGACGCAATACCGCTACCGCACTCATTGCAGCACCTCCGGCCGCTCGACATCGACCCAGACAAATTTATGCGGATCCAGACGCGTTTCCTGATCCAGACGATAGGCGACCAGTTTGCCGTAGAGCACCGCGCTGTAATCCAGACACGCGAGGTTCGGGCGGATCGGCGCCGGTTTGCCGCTGCGCCAATAGTGGCCGACGAACAGCAATGGCTCATCGACGCCGTAGCGCAGCAGGTTGTTTTTTTCGCTGGAGGTCAGCGGCGTCTGCGCGACCGGTTCCGGCAGAGCATCGGGCTGGAAGACGATATCGCCGTAGGTTTTCGGATCGTCTTCCCAGAACTTGGTGCGGAAGAACGAACGCACCAGACCGTCGCCGCTGGTCATGGTCAGACCATCCGGCAAGCGCATGTCAGTGCCGCGCAGCAAACGGTCGAACACGGTGCAGGCAAAACTGCCGGGCACGGCGGACGCCTGAAGAAAGTGTTCATCAATGCAGCCGTTCGCAAATTGCGCACGCAACGGTTCGATCAGACCGGCATCCCAACAGGCATGCACAACGCGGAAGCGTCCGGCGTCAACAAACAGCGGCAGCTCATAGAACCAGCGCTGAAAATCGTGCCAGTCGCCAGGATGGTCTTCGAACTGTGTCAGGGTTTCCTGCAGCAGGCGCGCGTGGCGCGGCGTGTGTTCGCGCACGAACTGCTTGCCGCTGCCCGGTGGCGCCGGGGTGCTCCAACCCAGAGCATTGAATTCGTGGTTGCCCATGATGCACAAGGCCTGACCGGCCTCGACCATGTCATGGACGATGTGCAGCGCCTCGCGAATGCGCGGGCCACGGTCGATGATGTCGCCGACGAACACGGCCATGCGCGATGGATGTCGCCAGACCCCGCCCTGCTTGTGATAACCGAGGCGGTCAAGCAAGTGTTCGAGGGTCAGGGCGCATCCGTGCACGTCACCAATCAAGTCATAACTGCGCGCGGGATCGAGCATCAGTCGCCTCCACCGCCCAGCTTGCTGCCCCAGCCGAGCTTGGTGCGGCAGACTTCGTAGTAGTTGTGGTCGAGCGGATGAATCAGCCGCAGCTTCTGCGCTTTCTTGCTGACGGTGATGGTGTCGCCCGGCGCGCAGGTGAAGTGGTTCTGCCCATCGCAGGAGACTTGCGGGTAAATCTGCATGTTTTTCGACACGACGATTTTCAGCTCACTGTTGCCATCGACCACAATTGGCCGGCTCGACAACATATGGGGGTACATCGGCACAATCACAATGGCGTCGAGCTTGGGATGCATGATCGGTCCGCCGGCAGACAGCGCGTACGCGGTGGAACCGGTCGGCGTCGCGACGATCAGGCCGTCGGCCTTCTGGCTGCAGACGAACTGGCCGTCGATGTACAGCTCGAACTCGATCATCCGCGTCGATTTGCCCGGGTGCAGCACGACATCGTTGAGCGCATCGCCCTGACCGATGGCCTCGGCATGCCGGCGCACTTCGGCTTGCAACAGGAAGCGGTTTTCCACCAGGTAGTGGCCGTCGAGCACCTTGGCAACTTCGACTTCCAGTTCGTCCGGGCGAATGTCGGTGAGGAAACCGAGGCTGCCCCGGTTGATCCCCAGCACCGGAATATTGTGTTTGGCCAGCGCCCGCGCGGCGCCGAGCAGGCTGCCGTCACCGCCGACGACGATGACCATGTCGCAGACTTCACCGAGCATCTTGCGCGACGACGTTTGCAGGCCGTGGCCCGGCAGCACTTCAGCGATGGTGTCTTCGAGGATCACATGCAGGTGCCGGTCGAGCAGAAACCGTTTCAGTCGGCGGACGGTATCCAGCACCTGGGAACTGCCCAGGCGACCGATGATGCCGATATTACGAAATTGCTCCATGGGACCTCTGCGGACAATCGAAAACGCGAAAAACCCGATTATGGGCGAAAGCGCCGGTTAGACAAAATCCTTTCAGCCTCAAGGGTGTGCTCGTGTTTACGGCTATGCTCGCAAGATGATCCTATTTCCCGACTTGCTGCAGTTGCCCCATCAATTACGCCACCCGGAAGTGCGGGATCTGGCGTGGGTGATCCTCGCCCCGCCGATGCTCGCCACCACACCGTGGCCGCAGCGCCATCCGCTGGCGGGCAGCGATTGGGTGCACGATCCAGAGCGACTGGAACACTGGTTGCGCCAGCTCGACCGCGACAGTTATGGCTTGCTGCATTGGTTGTCGCAGGCGCGCACACGGCGGCTGGGCCTGTATTACGAGCGTCTATGGCAGTTTGCCGTGGAGCAGGCGCCGGGCATTGAGCTGATTGCCGCCAACCTGCCGATCCGCCGTGAGGGCCACACCCTCGGCGAACTGGATATGCTGCTGCGTGATCGCGACGGTGTGCATCACCTGGAACTGGCGATCAAGCTTTATCTCGGCCCGCAGAATGGTGACGGTCGTGATCCGGCGCAGTGGCTGGGGCCGGGTTGTCATGATCGGCTGGATCGTAAACTGGCGCATCTGGCCGAACATCAATTGCCAATCTCGGCGCGCCCGGAAAGCCGCGAAGTGCTGGCGGCGCTGGATATCGAGGTGTTCAGCGCGCAGCTGTGGCTCGGTGGTTATTTGTTGTATCCGTGGCCCGGGCAGGCTGAATCACCGAACGGTGCGCATCCGCAGCATTTGCGCGGCAGCTGGTTGCATCAGAAGGATTGGCCGGCGTTTGTCGCGCAACGCCCGGCCGGGCGCTGGCAACCCCTGCCCCGGCATGCCTGGCTGGCACCGGCGCATTATCCGGCGGACCAGACCTGGACTTTGGAGCATTTACGGATGTGGCTGGAGGATCTTGAGCCGCTGGCTCCGGCGCAGTTGATGGTGCGCCTGATCGAGAATGCGCGGGGGGAATGGGAAGAGGCTGAGCGGTTGTTTCTGGTGTCGGACCTTTGGCCGAATGTACCCGGCCAGGCCTGAGATTTTTGGTGTTTGATATGACCCCTTCGCGAGCAAGCTCGCTCCCACATTTGGATTGCATTTCAAATGTAGGCAGATGAGATACATTCCCCTGTGGGAGCGAGCCTGCTCGCGAATGGGCCACCTCGGTCTAAAGGGAAAGCCGCACAGCCAAAGCCGCCAACGTCACCAACAACACCGGCACCGTCAACACAATCCCGACCCGGAAGTAATACCCCCAGCCAATGTGAATGCCCTTGCGCTCCAGCACATGCAGCCACAACAACGTGGCCAGACTGCCAATCGGGGTAATCTTCGGCCCCAGGTCACTGCCAATCACGTTGGCATAAATCATCGCTTCCTTGATCACCCCGCTCGCCTGACTCGCATCGATCGATAACAAGCCAATCAACACCGTCGGCAAGTTATTCATGATCGACGACAGCAACGCCGTCAGCACCCCGGTGCCCATCGCCGCGCCCCACACGCCGTGACCTGCGAACACATCCAGCCAACCGGCGAGATACCCGGTCAGCCCGGCATTGCGCAGGCCATACACCACCAGATACATGCCCAGCGAGAAAATCACGATCTGCCACGGCGCCTCTTTCATCACCTTGCGTGTGGAAATCTTGTGGCCACGGGCGGCGATGCCCAGCAACAGCGCGGCGCACACGGCGGAAATCGCACTGATCGGAATGCCCAGCGGCTCCAGCGCAAAACAACCGATCAGGAGAATCACCAACACCGCCCAGCCCGCATAAAACGTGGCTTTGTCGTGGATCGCGGTTTCGGGATGTTCGAGTTGCTCAGGGTCGTACGTCGATGGAATGTCGCGACGGAAGAACCACAGCAGCATGCCCAGCGTCGCCGCCACGCTGACGAAGTTCACCGGCACCATCACCGCTGCATAGCGGTTGAAACCGATGTGAAAGAAGTCCGCCGAGACAATGTTGACCAGGTTCGACACCACCAGCGGCAGGCTCGCGGTATCCGCAATAAACCCCGCGCCCATGACGAAGGCCAATGTCGCCGCAGGGGAAAACCGTAGCGCCAGCAGCATCGAAATCACGATCGGGGTGAGAATCAGCGCCGCGCCGTCATTGGCAAACAACGCCGACACCAGCGCGCCGAGCAGCACCATGAAGGCAAACAGCTTGCGCCCATTGCCGCGTCCCCAACGCGCCACGTGCAGCGCGGCCCAGTTGAAGAAACCGGCTTCGTCGAGCAACAGGCTGATGATGATCAGCGCGACGAAAGTGCCGGTGGCGTTCCAGATGATTTGCCACACCAGCGGAATGTCGCTGAGGTGCACAACGCCAAAGATCAGCGCCAGCACCGCGCCAAGCGTTGCACTCCAGCCGACGCCGAGGCCTTTGGGTTGCCAGATGACAAGGGTAATGGTCAGCAGGAAAATCAGTGACGCAGCGAGCATCCGCAACAGCCTTAAATTGAAATGGGGTTATGAAGCCAACACAAAACCTGTAGGAGTGAGCCTGCTCGCGATAGCGGACTGTCAGTTACCAATTGGTCGACTGACACACCGCTATCGCGAGCAGGCTCACTCCTACATTGTTCCGTGTACAGGTTACTTCTTGTGTTGCTCTACGAACTGTCCGTAGGCATTGATAAAACTCTGCAGAAAAGGTTTCACCGACTCACTCAACTTGCCCGCCTCATCAAACGCCGAACCCGCACCGCCCAGATACGCTTCCGGCTGCTGCATGCACGGCACATTGAGAAACACGAACGACTGGCGCAGATGTTGATTCGCGCCGAAACCACCAATGGCACCAGGCGATACGCTGATCACCGCCCCCGGTTTGCCACTCCAGACAGCTTTGCCATAAGGCCGCGAACCAACGTCGATGGCATTCTTCAACGGCGCCGGCACCGAACGGTTGTATTCGGGCGTGACAAACAGCACCGCGTCGGATGAAGCCACTTTTTGCCTGAAAGTGCTGTAGGCTGCCGGCGGTGAATCACCGTCGATGTCTTCGTTATAAAGTGGCAGATCGCCAATTTCGACAATCTCAAGCTTGAGGTTGGCCGGGGCCAGCTCTGCCAGTGCCAGGGCGACCTTGCGATTGATCGATGCTTTGCGCAGGCTACCGACCACTACAGCGACGTTGTAGACATTGCTCATGGAAGACTCTCGATGGTCCGTGGGAGGAGCCAGTAGTTATAGATGATCCGGTGACGATTCCACCAGCACACGAGGGGAAATTCCCCCGTGCTGAATATTTTTTTCCTGTAGGAAAACTTACAGGCCTTGATGGCGGTCTACCAAGCCGCAAATCAAGCGTTTTATCTCCAGAGGTTCTAAGCAGATGGCAGCAGTACTCGTCGGTCAGTTCCATGCAAGAGATGCGGAAGGCCGCGTTTATTCCGTGCATGAGTTCCAGGAATCCAACCCGTCGGACGACGGTCTCACTGGCTCGGAGCCGATTTACCGACTGGCCATTGGCGATCGCATTAAAAAGATCGACGACCAGACATTCGAACTGGTTCAGTCCGGCATCACCCTGATCCGCGAGCCTGAGCCAACCGTCGCTTCATAACTGGCCGTTATGAGCAGAAGTCATATGCGCAGACTTGGGGTAGGATTCAGCCACTGACCCCACCTGCTGAACATGGACTTCACGCATGCGTTTACGTCATATCGAAGTGATTCAGGCGCTCTTGCAGACCGGTCACCTGGGCACCGCCGCCGAATGGTTGCAGTTGCCGGTGGCCGAGGTCGAAGAGCGTTTGCGCGAAGCCGAGAGTCAGTTGGGGTTCATGCTGTTCGCCAGCGTGCGCGGGCGCTTGCAATCGACGCCCGAAGCGCGGGCGTTGCAGGTCGAAATCGCCCACGTCTATGAAGCGCTGGAGCCGGTGCAACGGCTGGCCAGCAGCCTCAGGCAATACCTCGCCCCGCCCTTGCGCATCATCGGCACCCCGCCTTTGGCGCAGCAATTATTGCCACAAAGTCTCGCCGCCCTGCGCCGACGTCTGCCGGATGCACCATGCAGCCTGCTCAGCGCGCCGACCCGCGATATCGTCCGCAGCCTGCTGTTGCGCGAAAGCGATCTCGGCTTGAGCCTGCACGATCCCGAACATCCCGACATTGATTGCCGCCCATTGGCCCAAGGCAAGCTGCAATTACTTGCGCCCCACGGCTGGCTGCAACCGAAACAGAAATACATTTCCCTGCAAGATCTCGCTGGTCAGGCCATGGTCGGCCTCGAAGGCCAGGACCCGCTGAGCCCGGCGCTGGAAAACAAACTCCAAGCGCTACGTCCGGCGCCAAACATCCAGACCCGCGTGCAAACCCATCAGATGATGCGCAGCATGGTCGAGGCCGGCGAAGGCCTGGCCATCGTCGACCCGTTCACCGCACTGGGTGCACGCGCCGCCGGGCTGGATGCCTGCCCGCTATCGCCGGCCGTGCCGATCAGCCTCTATGCCCTGACCTTCAAGCACGCCGCACCGGCATCGGCGATTCAGACGTTACTGACGATCATCACGGAACAAGCCGAGGCGATGCTGGCGAGCTGAGCGAGTTCTCCAGCGGGTTATCGAACAATCGATACCAGAACAGCGCCACTTCGGCGGTGTTCGGATCAATGCCGCGATAGCGCAACTGATCCACACCACCAATCACGTAGCCGCAGCGCTCATACAACCGACATGCACCGAGGTTGTTGTTCTGGGTTTCCAGCATGATCCCTGGCAGCTTTTTCTTGCGGCTCCAGAACTGTGCGACATCCAGCAACGCCTTGGCCACGCCATGCCGACGCGCCGGCGCATGCACCGCCAGCTCATCGATATGCGCGAAGCCATTCCAGTTGGTGCTGATCACCAGATGACCGACCGGCTCATCGTCGAGATAGGCCATGAAAATCGCGCTGTCCGGCGCGTTGTGGAAAGCGCTGAATTCCTCGGGGTCGATGCCGTAGCACTTGCGGTACGGGACGATCGGCGTCACCCGCCATTGCTCGACAGGCTGGCCAATCACGGCGGCGCCATAGGCTGCAACTTCGAAACTGAAGTCGCTGCCCCAGATATACGGCGCAAAGCCTTCATCGGCGACCCGCACCGACAGCCCTGGGTATTTCGGATTCATGACCGGTCGCATGCTCGCAAAGCTCCTCATTCCTTGACGCAATCGACGGTGTAGTGCCGTCCATTGCCTTCATCTTCGTGCTGCAATCCATGCACATCCGCGACAAAACCGGGGAAGCTGCTATCGAACGTGCGAGCAAATTTCAGGTAATCAATAATCGAGCGGGTCGATTCGGTAAAGCGTTCGCCGGGCATGATCAACGGAATGCCCGGTGGATACGGCACCAACATCACCGCTGCTATGCGCCCTTCCAGCTCATCGATCGGCACTGCCTCGACTTCCCCACGCACCAGATGATCGTAGGCGTGGGCCGGCTTCATGGCGATTTCCGGGAGCACGGTGTACATGCGTTTAAGGTGTTTGGCCGTGGCGTTGCTGCGGTAGCAGGCGTGCAACTGATCGCACAGATCGCGCAGGCCCATGCCGCGATAACGCCCGGTGTCTTCTTGCGCCACACACGGCAGACAGGTTTCCAGACGCACGTTGGCGTCGTAACTGCGTTTGAATTCGAGCAATTCGGTGAGCAGCGTGCTCCATTTGCCTTTGGTGATGCCCATCGAGAACAGCACCAGGAATGAATACAGCCCGGTCTTCTCCACCACCAGCCCACGTTCCCAGAGGAACTTGCTGACCACCGCCGCCGGAATGCCCTTCTCGCTCAGCGCACCGCCAGCGTTCAAGCCTGGCATCACCAGCGTGACCTTGATCGGATCGAGCAAAACGTAATCGTCACTGACTTCGCTAAAGCCGTGCCATTCGGCATCCGGTTGCAATAACCAGTCTGCGGTCTGCACGCGGTCGATGCCCTCGACACCCGGCGGCTGCCAGATTGAAAACCACCAGTCATCAGCGGCAATGTGCTGACGCAGATTGGCCAGCGCGCGGCGGAAGCTCAGCGCTTCGTCAAAGGTTTCCTGCAACAGCGAGCGCCCGGCTGGACCTTCCATCATCGCCGACGCGACATCCAGCGAGGCGATGATGCTGTACTGCGGCGAAGTCGAAATGTGCATCATGAACGCTTCGTTGAAACGGTCGCGGTCCAGTTGCCGCGCACCGCCGTCCTGTACATGAATCATCGAGGCCTGACTGAACGCGGCGAGCAGTTTGTGCGTGGAATGCGTGGTGAACACCAGCGGGCTGTCTGCGCTGCGCGAGGTGGCCATACCATAGCGCCCGGCGAAGAATTCGTGAAACGCCGCATAGGCGTACCAGGCTTCATCGAAATGCAGCACTTCGACGCTGTTGCCGAGGCTTTGCTTGATCAGTTCGGCGTTGTAGCAGAGGCCGTCGTAGGTCGAGTTGGTGACCACGGCGAGTTTGACTTTCGGTGCACGGCCTTTGGTTAGCGGGCTGGCATCGATCTTGGCCTGAATCGACTCGCGGCTGAATTCGCTCAGCGGAATCGGCCCGATAATCCCCAGCTCGTTGCGCTCCGGGCACAGGTACAACGGAATCGCGCCGGTCATGATGATCGCGTGCAAAACAGACTTGTGGCAGTTGCGATCGACCAGCACCAGATCGTCGCGCGCAACCATCGAATGCCAGACAATCTTGTTGGCGGTCGAGGTGCCATTGATCACGAAAAAGGTGTGATCGGCGCCGAAATTGCGCGCTGCACGCGCTTCGGCTTCAGCGAGCGGCCCGGTGTGATCGAGCAGCGAACCAAGCTCTGGCACCGACACCGACAAATCCGAACGCAGGGTGTTTTCACCAAAGAACTGGTGAAACGCCTGCCCCACCGGACTTTTGTGATAAGCCACGCCGCCGCCATGGCCGGGGGTGTGCCAGGAATAATTGGAATCGGCGGTGTGCTGCACCAGCGCCTTGAAAAACGGTGGCAGCAAACCGTCCAGATACTTGCGCGCCGCCCGCGCGACCTGGCGGGCCAGAAACGGCACGGTGTCTTCGAACAGATAGAGAATGCCACGCAGCTGATTGAGCTCGGCCATGGCATCCGCCGGAGCATTTTCCAGGGTGACCTGCTCGCCGAGGGCGAAGATCGGCAGATCCGGCGCACGCACCCGCGCCAGACCGATCAGTTCGGCCATGTTCTGCAACAGATGCGAGTTGGTGCTGGCATCCTCGGCGGCAATCAGCATGCACGCGAGGCCATGGTGAGTCGACGCCACCAACCGCCCTTCGGTGTAGTCGATGGCCGAAACGATATTGAAACCTTCCTGCTCCAACTCCCGGGCGATGCCACGGATACGGTCACCGGCGACCGTGTCGGCCTTGATATCGCGATGGACGATCAACACCGGAAACTTCAAATCTTTGTACATGAGGCTCAGTGTCCTGAGGCGGCAGGTTTGAATCTGCCAATGCACTCAGGGTAGAGGGTTGCAGCGAATGTGGCGAGGGTGGCCAGTTGTCAGTATTTCCAGAAACAAAAAGATCGCAGCCTGCGGCAGCTCCTACATTGGAATGTGATCCCCTGTAGGAGCTGCCGCAGGCTGCGATCTTTTGATCTTTCAGGCCTGAGCGTCGGCCTCGGCGATTTGCGTCCACATCGCCGGGCCGCCCGCCGATTTGGCAATAATTTCCAGCCGCACCAGATGCGCAGCGAGCTCATCTTCAGTCGCACGAATGATCCGCGCAGGCTGGCGATCCGCTGGCAAACGACGAATCTCGGTCGCCGAGTTGTCCGCGCCATCGCCCGTGCCATTGCCGTCAGACGCATTGCCCGCCAGCGACAGACTGGTCTGGCCACCGGTCATGGTCAGGTAGACGTCGGCGAGAATCTCCGAGTCGAGCAAAGCGCCGTGCAATTCACGGCCGGAGTTGTCGACGCCATAGCGTTTGCACAACGCATCGAGGCTGTTGCGCTGCCCCGGGTGACGTTCCCGGGCCATCATCAAGGTATCGAGGATCGAGCAGTGCTGGGTGATGTCAGCGCGATCCTGCTGGCCCATCAGCGCGAATTCGTTGTTGATGAAGCCAACGTCGAACGCCGCATTGTGGATGATCAGCTGCGCGCCCTTGATGAACTCGAAGAACTCATCGGCCACTTCGGCAAAGCGCGGCTTGCCGACCAGGAATTCATTGGTGATGCCGTGAACGCCGATGGCGCCTTCATCACTTTCGCGATCCGGCTGCAGATAAACGTGAAAATGCCGGCCGGTCAGGCGTCGGCCGATCAGTTCGACGCAACCGATTTCAATGATCCGGTGACCATCGGTCACCGGCATGCCGGTGGTTTCGGTATCGAGTACAACGGATCTGGTGGCCATCAGTGCTCAGCTCTCAACGGGTCGATCTTGCAAAAAACGCGGATGTTAACACGCTCGGCGGGGTGTTTCAGGTGGACCGGGGCGTCCCATTCGCGAGCAAGCTCGCTCCCACAGTGGATTTGTGTTGTGAACACGATCCAGTGTGGGAGCGAGCTTGCTCGCGAATGGCAGCAACACCGTTCAGAAGCGAAATCAGCTCTGCTTGTAACCGCGCACTTCGTCTACGCCACGGTTGGCCAACTGGTCCGCCCGCTCGTTACCGTGATGGCCAATGTGCCCACGCACCCATTTCCAGGTGACCTTGTGGCGGTTGACCTGTTCATCCAGCTCCTTCCACAGATCAGCGTTCTTTACCGGCTCTTTCGCGGCGGTTTTCCAGCCACGCTTTTTCCAGTTGGCCATCCACTCGTTGATGCCCTTCATCACGTATTGCGAGTCGGTCACCAGCAGCACTTCACACGGGCGCTTCAAAGCTTCGAGGCCACGAATCGCGCCGAGCAGTTCCATGCGGTTGTTGGTGGTATTGGCTTCGCCGCCCCACAGTTCCTTTTCAACGCCCTTGCACACCAGCAAGGCGCCCCAGCCGCCCGGGCCGGGGTTGCCTTTGCAGGCGCCGTCAGTGAACAGTTCTACGGTGTCGACGCTTTCAACGCTTTCGCTCATGCCAATCTATCCAGAAAAATGCCTGTCTTGCCGATCACGGATCGACAATGACCGAGGCCGGGACAAACCCGGCCACAAATAAAAGAAGGTTTACGGTTCGATGCGGCGACGATTGACCTTGGCCATGGGCAGCGGAATCAGCTTGCCCATCGGCTCGCGACGCTCCTGACGCAGCGGCCTTAGCCCGACCACAATCTTGCGCGCGACCAGTAAATAGAAGCCGCCGCCCGACAGTTGCCAGTCACCGGCCTTGCGTTCCCAGCCGGCCAGGCGGGCCTGCCACTTGGGTGACGCGAGCGGCGGACGATAGCACCCGAAGCGGCGTTTCTCCAGCGCGAAGCCCAGCAGATTGAGCCAGTCGGCAACCCGCGACGGCGAGATGCAGCGTGCCTGGCGCAAGGCGTCGTGGGCGAACACATGACGCAGGCCCCAGGTGCTCCACGGGTTGATGCCGATGATCAGCAAATGCCCGCCGGGGCGCACGCTGCTCGCCGCTTCCCGCAGCAAACCGTGGGGCGACAGGCAGAAATCCAGACCGTGCTGCATCACCACCACATCGGCAGCATGCTCGCTCAGCGGCCAGGCTTGCTCTTCGCAGACGATTTCGACGCCGGGCAATGGCGCACCGAGGCGCACATTGCGCTGCACTTGCGGCGCGGCCGGCGGGGTTTCGGCAGATGGCCCGTAATGCACCAGATAGCCGCCAAAGAACCGGCCCAACTCGTCTTCGAGCATGCGCCGCTCTTCATCGAGCAGAAATTGCCCGAGCGGGCCGGACAGCCATTCACGGGCTGCACCGATCAGGGCCAGCCAGTCAGGATCAGCCTGTGCGAACGCTTTATCACTCATCGCATTCTCCAAAGCGCCAGGAACTACTAAGATGCGCCAATGTTTTCCGCTTGGCGAATTCCGACGATGATACAGATCAGTGCCCTGCCCGCGTTCACCGACAACTACATCTGGTTGTTACAGGATCACCGCACCCAGCGCTGCGCGGTGGTTGATCCGGGCGATGCCGCGCCAGTGCAGGCATGGCTCGAAGCGCATCCAGGCTGGGTATTGAGCGATATTCTGATCACTCACCACCATCATGATCACGTCGGCGGCGTCGAACGCCTGAAAGCGCTGACCGGGGCGAAAGTCTACGGTCCGGCCAGCGAAAGCATTCCGGGGCGCGATGTGGCGCTCAAGGATAACGACACGGTCAGCGTGCTCGGCTGGGATTTCGATGTCTATGCGGTACCCGGTCACACCCTGGGCCACATTGCCTATTACCACCACGGCCTGCTGTTCTGCGGCGACACCCTGTTCGCCGCCGGTTGCGGTCGCTTGTTCGAAGGTACGCCGGAGCAAATGCACCACTCGCTCAGCCGCCTCGCCGCTTTGCCCGAAGATACGCTGGTCTACTGCACCCATGAATACACCCTGAGCAACCTTAAGTTTGCCGCTGCCGTCGAACCGAGTAACCCGGACATTGCCGCCCGTCTGGAAAAAGTTACCCAGCAACGGCAAAACGGTGTGATGACCCTGCCCTCGACCCTCGCCCTGGAAAAGCTCACAAATCCGTTTTTGCGCACCAGTGAAACATTGGTTACACAAAAAGTGGACGAACGGGCAGGCGCTCAAAACCGGGCGCCGAGTGAGGTATTTGCGGCTCTGCGTGCCTGGAAAGATAAGTTCTAAGTGCCCCGCCACTTGGTACAAAAATTCTGAATGGTTGACCTAGGGGGGTGCGCTTTCTAGAATCGCCCGACATTTTTGCCCGGAACTTACTTCCAGCCAATGTCGTCATCCATACGTAAGTCCGTCAATTCAGACGCATTGACCCGCCTGGCGCAAGCCATCGCGGTGGCTGTGTCCGCCACGCTGGCGGGCTGTTCCAGCCATGCTCCGCAGACTGAAGCGACCCATACGCCGAACATTGCTGCGCGAGCCAAGCAGAAGCCGATCTGGCTGACCGAGAAGCCCAGCCCACAGGTTCCCCAGGATATCTGGGAACGCATGCGCCAGGGCTTCCAGTTGCAGGAAGGCCTTGGCGTGAACCCGCGCATCGAGCAACAGCGCCTGTGGTTCGCCAGTAATCCCTCTTTCCTCGAGAACGCCGGCGAACGCGGCAGTCTCTATATTCACTACATCGTCGAACGCCTCGAAGAACGCAACATGCCGCTGGAACTGGCCCTGCTGCCGGTAATTGAAAGCGCCTATAACCCGATGGCCTATTCCCGGGCCGATGCTGTGGGGCTGTGGCAATTCATTCCTTCCACCGGGCGTTACTTCAACCTGCGTCAGACCCGCTTTTACGATGGCCGTCGCGATATCACCGCTTCGACCACGGCAGCGATGGACTACCTGACCCGTCTGCACGACATGTTCAACGGTGACTGGTTGCTGGCCCTGGCGGCGTATAACGCCGGTGAAGGCACGGTCAGCCGCGCCATCGAACGCAACGAAAAGCTTGGCCTGCCAACCGACTACTGGAACCTGCCGCTGCCGGCGGAAACCCAGGCGTACGTACCGAAGTTGCTGGCACTGTCGCAAGTGGTGCTGGCGCCGGAAGCTTACGGCGTCAACCTCAACCCGATTGCCAACGAACCGTACTTCCAGGTCGTCGAAATCAACCAGCGCATGGACTTGTCCAAGGTCGCAGCCGTTGCCAACATCGACGAAGACGAACTGTTCCAGCTCAACCCGGCGTTCAAGCAACGCACCACCATCGACGGCCCTCAGCATTTGCTGGTACCGACGTCGAAGGCGCAGTTGCTGACTGCCAGTTTGCAGACCATGCGACCTGACGAACTGATCAGCCCGCGTTCGCTGAAACCGGTGTTCGAAGGCGCCGATCCTTCCGAAGTGGCAAAACTCAAGCGTGCCTATCGCGTGAAACGTGGCGACAACCTCGGTTCGATTGCCAAGGCCAACAAGGTCGAAGTCAAGGACCTGCAACGCTGGAACAAGCTGACCGGCAAGAACCTCAAGGTTGGCCAGACTTTGGTGATGCAGGACACCAGCAAGCGCGCTCCGGCACGCAAGTCTGGCCGGGTCAACACCGTGGTTGCGGCCAACAGCAAGAGCAAAGGCAAGAGCGACAGCGAGCAGCAGACCCAGTACAAGGTCAAACGCGGCGACACGCTGTACGTGGTGGCCAAGCGATTCAACGTTGAGATGCAGCATCTCAAGCGCTGGAATCCGGGTGCGGGTAAAGCGTTGAAGCCGGGGCAGATGCTTACGGTTTATCAGCCGCACTGATGAAGAGCCCCTGAGTTTCAGGGGCTTTTTTTTTGGTTCGGATTTTGTGGCGTGCTTTAGATCGATCCCCCTCACCCCAGCCCTCTCCCCAAGGGGCGAGGGGGAAAGGGAGCCGATCTCCGTGTTGTTCAAAATCCGGGTTCGACTCGGTATCGCACGTCGGTACAACCCTCCAGAGCACCGCGATCAGTCCCCTCTCCCTCCGGGAGAGGGTTAGGGTGAGGGGCTTTTCAAAACGTAAGTTCGGCTCGACAGTTCAGGTCGGCGTAGCTCGAAGAAACAACTCGGTCAGTCCCCTCTCCCCCTGGGAGAGGGTTAGGGTGAGGGGCTCTTCGCGCAAACGATTAACCCCGCATTAACCCGCATCTTTTTCCTGCCCAGACAAGCTGTTACTGTACGGCCCACAAAGCCCAAGCCGCCTGGATCGGATCTGACTTGAAGCGTCCCCTCCTCCTGCTCCTGATCAGCCTGGCCTTGAGCTCAACCGCAAGCGCGACGATTACCGAAAGTCACGGTTATGCGCAGTTCGGCACGCTCAAGTACCCGGCCAGATTTACCCACTTCGACTGGGTCAACCCGCAAGCGCCCAAGGGCGGTACGTTGCGGGTGATGGCTTTCGGCACCTTCGATACGGTCAATCCGTACACGTTCAAGGGCACCAGCCCGGTCACTACAGCGAATTTCCTCCAGTACGGCATCAATGAGCTGAACGAGCCGCTGATGGTCGGCACCGGCCAGTATTCGCCGTCCGGCGACGAACCAGCGTCGAGCTATGGCTTGATCGCGCAATCGGTGGAGTACAGCGAAGATCGCAGCTGGGTGGTGTTCAATCTGCGCCCGGAAGCGCGTTTTCACGATGGCACCCCAATCACCGCTTATGACGTGGCGTTTTCCTATCGAACGCTGCTCAAGGACGGCCATCCGCTGTACCGCACGGCCTTACAGGAAGTGCTGCGGGTCGACATTCTCAACAAACAGCGCATCCGCTTCGTACTCAAGCGCTCGGGCAATCCGCTGTTGATCCTGCGTCTCGGTGAACTGCCGGTGCTGCCACAGCACTACTGGAAGGACCGCGACTTCAAGGCCACCACTTTCGAACCGCCACTGGGCAGCGGCCCCTATCGCATCACTTCGGTGACGCCGGGTCGGCAGTTGATCTTCGAACGGGTCAAGGATTACTGGGGCAAGGACTTGGCGGTCAATCGCGGCAAGTACAACTTCGATCGCATGGAAGTCGAGTTCTACCGCGACAGCGATGTCGCCTTCGAAGCGTTCAAGGCTGGCGAGTTCGACATCTACATCGAGCATCAGGCGAAAAACTGGGCCAACGGCTACAACTTCCCCGCGATACGCCGTGGCGACGTGATCAAGGCACAGATTCCGCATCAGATCCCGACCCAGAGTCAGGGCCTGTTCATGAACACCCGCCGCGCGACGTTCTCGGACGTGAAAACCCGCGAAGCGCTCGGCCTGATGTTCGACTTCGAGTGGACCAATCGCGCCCTGTTCAGCGACGCCTACAAACGCACCACCAGTTACTACCCGAACAGCGAATTCAGCGCCAGCGGCCTGCCGGTCGGTCATGAATGGCTGATGCTCAAGCCGTACAAGGAGCAACTGCCGGCCAAGCTGTTCACCGAGCCGTTCACCCTGCCGAAAACCGACGGTCGCGGCATTCCCCGGGAAACCATGCGCAAGGCATTGGCATTGCTCGCCGAAGCCGGCTGGAAGCTCAACGGCCAGCGCCTGCAAAACGCTGACGGCCAACCGCTGCGGTTCGAACTGCTGCTGGTCAATCCGAACCTGGAGCGCCTGTACCAGCCCTACATCGAGAACCTCAACAGCATCGGCATCGACGCGCGCCTGCGTACCGTGGATCGGGCGCAATACAAACAGCGCCTCGATCAATTTGATTTCGACATGATCTCGATGACGCTCAACCAGACGCTAAGCCCGGGCCTTGAGCAGTGGCAGTACTTCCACTCCAGCCAGGTCGGGGTCAAGGGCAGCAAGAATTACGCAGGCATCGCCAACCCGGTGGTCGATCACCTGCTCGAACAACTGCTCGCCGCGCGCACCCGCGATGAGCAGGTCGCCGCCGGCAAGGCGCTCGACCGCGTACTGCTCTGGCAGCACTACAGCATTCCCAACTGGTACCTCAATTATCACCGTCTGGCCTACCGCAACCGGTTGGCCTTCGTCACCACGCCGCCCTACACCCTGGGCCTGAGCGCATGGTGGCTGAAGTCTTCGGAGAAAGATCAATGAAACCGATCCGCGCCCTGCTCGTCCAGGCCAGCGGCTTGCTGTTCGCCGGGCTGGCCTTTGCCGCCCCGCAACACGCCGTGACCCTGTACAACGAGCCGCCGAAATACCCGGCCGATTTCAAGCAGTTCGATTACGTGAATCCCGATGCGCCCAAGGGCGGCATATTCCGTCAGGCCGGGTTCGGCGGCTTCGACAGCCTCAACCCGTTTATCAGCAAAGGTGTGCCGGCCGATGACGTCGGGCAGATCTACGACACCCTGACCAAGCACAGCCTCGACGAGCCGTTCACCGAATATGGCCTGATCGCCGGCAAAATCGAAAAAGCCCCGGACAACAGTTGGGTGCGTTTCTATCTGCGCCCTGAAGCACGTTTCCATGACGGCCACCCGGTTCGCGCCGACGACGTGGTGTTCAGCTTCAATACCTTGACCAAAGAAGGCTCGCCGCTGTTTCGCGGTTACTACAGCGACGTCTCCGAAGTCATAGCCGAAGACCCGCTGAAAGTGCTGTTCAAGTTCAAGCACAGCAACAACCGCGAGTTGCCACTGATCCTCGGCCAGTTGCCGGTGCTGCCAAAACACTGGTGGGCTGATCGCGATTTCACCAAGGGCAACCTGGAAATTCCGCTGGGCAGCGGCCCGTACAAGGTCGCCGAAGTGAAGGCCGGACGTTCGGTACGCTATGAGCGGGTCAAGGATTACTGGGGCAAGGATCTGCCGGTCAACCGTGGTTTCTACAATTTCGACACGATGACCACCGATTACTACCGCGACAACACGGTCGCCCTTGAAGCGCTGAAGGCCGGCCAGTTCGATTACTGGCTGGAAATGACCGCGAAAAACTGGGCAAACGCCTACAACATCCCGGCGGTCACCGAAGGTCGCTTGATCAAGGAACAGATCGCCAACAGCAACCCGACCGGCATGCAAGGTTTCGTCTTCAACCTGCGCCGTCCGGTGTTCCAGGACGCGCGGGTGCGTCAGGCGCTCGGCCTGCTGTTTGACTTCGAATGGACCAATAAACAGCTGTTCAACGGTGCTTACTTCCGCACTCGCAGCTATTTCGAGAACTCGGAAATGGCCGCCACCGGCCTGCCTGACGCCGATCAACGGACGATCCTCGAACCGTTCCGCAGCAAACTGCCGGCGCAAGTGTTCAGCGAAGCCTTCGAAAACCCCAAGACCGACGCCAGCGGCATGATCCGCACCCAACAGCGCGAGGCCTATCAACTGTTGCAAGAGGCCGGCTGGAAGATCGTCGACGACAAAATGGTCGACGCCACAGGCAAGCCTGTAGTGATTGAATTTTTACTCGCGCAGACCGAGTTCGAACGCGTATTGCTGCCGTTCAAGCGCAACCTCAGCGACCTTGGCATCGATCTGGTGATCCGCCGCGTCGACGTTTCGCAGTACATCAACCGCGTGCGTTCGCGTGATTTCGACTTGATGGTCGGCAGCTTTCCGCAGTCCAACTCGCCGGGCAACGAACAGCGTGAATACTGGATGAGCGCCGCCGCCGATAAACCGAGCAGCCGCAACACCATGGGTCTGAAGGATCCGATCGTCGATCAACTGGTCGAGAATCTGATCAACGCCGATTCGCGCAAAAGCCTGGTGGCCCACGCCCGTGCGCTGGATCGTGTGCTGCAATGGGGTTATTACGTGATCCCCAACTGGCACATCAAAACCTGGCGCGTGGCGTACTGGAACCACATCGGTCACCCGAAAGTCTCGCCCAAGTACGACATCGGGATTAACACCTGGTGGGTCAAGCCGAACGCAAAACAGGCAATAGAAGTCGAAACCAAACTGCAAACCGACCCTGTGGGCACGGAGTAATCAGATGCTGGCGTATATTTTTCGGCGACTGCTGCTGATCATCCCGACCCTGTTCGGCATCCTGCTGATCAACTTCGTGATCATCCAGGCCGCGCCCGGTGGCCCGGTGGAACAGATGATCGCCAAGCTCGAAGGCTTCGAAGGCGCCACCAGCCGGATTGCCGGCGGCGGTGCCGAGGTGTCCGTGGCCGGCTCGTCCTATCGCGGCGCGCAAGGTCTGGACCCGGCGCTGATCAAGGAAATCGAGCACATGTACGGGTTCGACAAATCGGCCCCGGAACGTCTGTGGATCATGGTCAAGAACTACGCGCAGCTGGATTTCGGCGACAGCTTTTTCCGCGACGCCAAGGTCATCGACCTGATCAAGGAAAAGATGCCGGTGTCGATCTCGCTGGGGCTGTGGAGCACGCTGATCATGTACCTGGTGTCGATCCCGCTGGGGATCGCCAAGGCCACGCGACACGGCAGCCACTTCGACGTGTGGACCAGTTCGGCGATCATCGTCGGCTACGCGATCCCGGCGTTCCTCTTCGCGATCCTGCTGATCGTGGTGTTCGCCGGCGGCAGTTATCTCGACTGGTTCCCGTTGCGCGGGCTGACCTCGAACAACTTCGATGAGCTGAGTTTCGGCGGCAAGATTCTCGATTACTTCTGGCACCTGGCGCTGCCGGTGACCGCACTGGTGATCGGTAACTTCGCGACCATGACCCTGCTGACCAAAAACAGCTTCCTCGATGAGATCAACAAGCAGTACGTGGTCACCGCCAAGGCCAAAGGCCTGACGCGTAATCGTGTGCTCTACGGCCATGTGTTCCGCAACGCCATGCTCTTGGTGATTGCCGGATTCCCGTCGGCGTTCATCGGCATCTTCTTCACAGGATCCTTGCTGGTGGAAGTGATTTTCTCTCTCGACGGTCTCGGCCTGATGAGTTTCGAAGCGGCGATCAACCGCGATTACCCGGTGGTGTTCGGCACCCTGTTCATCTTCACCCTGCTGGGGCTGGTGGTGAAACTGATCGGCGACCTCACCTACACCCTGGTCGATCCACGCATCGACTTCGAAAGCCGGGAGCATTGAGATGAACCTATCCCCTCTCAACCGCCGCCGCTTCGAACTGTTCAAGGCCAACAAGCGTGGCTGGTGGTCGCTGTGGCTGTTTCTGATTCTGTTCGGCGCCAGCCTCGGCGCCGAGCTGATCGCCAACGACAAGCCGCTGGTGGTGCATTACGACAACAACTGGTACTTCCCTGCGATCAAGCGTTACCCGGAAACCACCTTCGGCGGCGAGTTCCCGCTGGAAGCCAACTACAAGAGCCCGTACATCCGCGAACTGCTCAAGGCCAAGGACGCGTGGGTGTTGTGGGCGCCGATTCCCTACAGCTACCAGAGCATCAACTACGACCTGAAAGTCCCGGCGCCGGCGCCGCCCTCGGCGGACAATCTGCTGGGCACTGACGATCAGGGTCGCGATGTGCTGGCGCGGGTGATTTACGGCTTCCGCATTTCCGTGCTGTTCGCGCTGACACTGACTGTATTGAGTTCGATCATCGGCGTAATTGCCGGGGCGTTGCAGGGTTTCTATGGCGGTTGGGTCGATCTGGCCGGGCAGCGTTTCCTGGAGATCTGGTCGGGGCTGCCGGTGCTGTATTTGCTGATCATTCTCGCCAGTTTCGTCCAGCCGAATTTCTGGTGGCTGCTGGGGATCATGCTGCTGTTTTCGTGGATGAGCCTGGTCGACGTGGTGCGCGCCGAGTTCCTCCGTGGCCGCAACCTTGAATACGTACGCGCAGCGCGGGCGCTGGGTATGCAGAACGGCGCGATCATGTTCCGCCATATCCTGCCCAACGCGATGGTCTCGACCATGACCTTCATGCCATTCATCCTTACCGGCGCCATCGGCACCCTGACCGCATTGGACTTTCTCGGTTTCGGTTTGCCGGCCGGCAGTCCGTCGCTGGGTGAACTGGTCGCCCAGGGCAAATCCAACCTGCAAGCGCCGTGGCTGGGCATGAGTGCCTTCGCCGTGCTGGCATTGATGTTGAGTTTGCTGGTGTTTATCGGCGAGTCCGCTCGCGATGCCTTCGACCCGAGGAAGTGAAATGAATCAGGACAATCTGATCGAAGTGCGCGACCTCGCCGTCGAATTCGGTTTCGGCGAGCGCGTGCACCGGGTCGTTGAAGGCGTGAGTTTCGACATCAAGCGTGGCGAAACCCTCGCGCTGGTGGGCGAATCCGGCTCGGGCAAATCGGTGACTGCGCATTCGATCTTGCGTTTGCTGCCCTACCCGATGGCCCGCCATCCGGCCGGCAGCATCAACTACGCCGGGCAAAACCTGCTGGGCCTGAGCGAAAAAACCATCCGCCACATTCGCGGCAACCGCATCGCGATGATCTTTCAAGAGCCGATGACCTCGCTGAACCCGCTGCACTCGATCGAGAAGCAGATCAACGAAGTCCTCGGCATCCACAAGGGCCTGACCGGTAAAGTCGCGACCAAGCGCACGCTGGAGCTGTTGGAGATGGTCGGCATCCCCGAGCCGCACAAGCGCCTAAAGGCCCTGCCCCACGAATTGTCCGGTGGTCAGCGCCAGCGCGTGATGATCGCCATGGCCTTGGCCAACGAGCCGGAATTGTTGATTGCCGACGAACCGACCACGGCGCTGGACGTGACCGTTCAGCTGAAAATTCTCGATTTGCTCAAGGAATTGCAGGCCAGATTGGGCATGTCGCTGTTACTGATCAGTCACGATTTGAACCTGGTGCGAAGAATTGCGCATCGCGTATGTGTCATGCAGCGCGGTTGCATCGTCGAACAGGCATCGTGCGAAGAGCTGTTCCGTTCGCCGCAGCATCCGTACACTCGGGAATTGCTCGGCGCGGAGCCCAGCGGAGGCCCGGCAAGCAATAAAATCGGCGCGCCGCTGCTTGAGGTCGAGGACCTGAAAGTCTGGTTCCCGATCAAGAAAGGCCTGCTCAAGCGCACGGTGGATCACGTCAAGGCAGTGGACGGCATCAATTTCAGCCTGCCTCAGGGTCAGACTCTGGGGATTGTCGGGGAAAGCGGTTCCGGCAAATCCACGCTGGGTCTGGCGATTTTGCGCCTGATCGGCAGCAAAGGCGCGATCCGCTTTGAAGGCAAGCAGCTAGACTGCCTGACGCAGAACGAGGTTCGCCCGTTGCGGCGGGAGATGCAGGTGGTGTTTCAGGACCCGTTTGGCAGCCTGAGCCCGCGCATGTGTGTCAGTGACATCGTTGGCGAAGGCCTGCGGATTCACAAGATGGGCACCGCCGAGGAACAGGAAGCGGCGATTATTGCGGCATTGAAGGAGGTAGGTCTGGATCCGGAAACCCGGCACCGCTACCCCCACGAATTTTCCGGTGGGCAACGGCAACGAATTGCCATTGCCCGGGCCTTGGTGCTGAAACCGGCGCTGATCCTGCTGGACGAGCCGACGTCGGCGCTCGACCGAACGGTGCAGCGGCAAGTGGTGGAGCTGTTGCGTTCACTGCAAGCCAAGTACAACCTGACGTATTTGTTTATCAGCCATGACCTGGCTGTCGTCAAAGCGCTGAGCCACCAGTTGATGGTGGTCAAGCATGGCCAAGTGGTCGAACAGGGAGACGCGCAAAGTATTTTTGCCGCCCCCCAACATCCGTATACACAGCAGTTGCTGGAAGCCGCTTTTTTGGCACCAGCCACTGCGCAATAACCTGAAAGAGGAGCAACACATGGGTTTTCTCGCCGGTAAGCGCGTACTGATCGTCGGTGTCGCCAGCAAGCTGTCCATCGCATCCGGCATCGCTGCCGCCATGCATCGCGAGGGCGCTGAGCTTGCCTTCACTTATCAGAACGACAAACTGAAAGGTCGTGTTGAAGAATTCGCCCAAGGCTGGGGTTCGAGCCCTGAGCTGTGCTTCCCGTGCGACGTGGCCAGCGATGAAGAAATCGCCAAGGTCTTCGAAGCACTGAGCAAGAAGTGGGACGGCCTGGACTGCATCGTCCACTCCGTTGGTTTCGCCCCGGGCGACCAACTGGACGGCGACTTCACCGAAGCCACCACCCGTGACGGTTTCCGCATCGCTCACGACATCAGCGCCTACAGCTTCGTGGCCCTGGCCAAAGCCGGCCGCGAAATGATGAAAGGCCGCAACGGCAGCTTGCTGACCCTGTCGTACCTGGGCGCCGAGCGCACCATGCCGAACTACAACGTGATGGGCATGGCCAAGGCTTCGCTGGAAGCTGGCGTGCGTTACCTGGCCGGCTCCCTGGGCCCGGACGGCACCCGCGTCAACTGCGTATCGGCTGGCCCGATCCGTACTCTGGCAGCGTCGGGCATCAAGAACTTCCGCAAGATGCTGGCCGCCAACGAAGCGCAAACCCCGCTGCGTCGCAACGTCACCATCGACGAAGTCGGCAACGCCGGCGCCTTCCTGTGCTCCGACCTGGCGTCGGGCATCAGCGGCGAAATCATGTACGTCGACGGCGGCTTCAACACCACCGCCATGGGCAACATCGAAGAGTGATCTTCGCTTAGCCGATAAAAAACCCGCCTGTTCAGGCGGGTTTTTTTATGCCTGCAACCCCGCCTCCTGTGGGAGTGAGCTTGCTCACGAAGAGGCCGGCACCTTCAACAGAGATGTTGCCTGACCGGACGCCTTCGCGAGCAAGCTCGCTCCCACATGGATTTGTGGTGAACCGGGATTTTGAGAACACCCGACACCACTGTAGGAGTGAGCCTGCTCGCGAAGAGGCCGGCATATCAACAGAGATGTTGCCTGACCGGACGCCTTCGCGAGCAGGCTCACTCCTACAGGGGATCTGCGGTGCATTCACTAACAACGCTTCAGGGACTGCTTGTGCGCATACATCGCCCCATCGGCGTCCGCCAGCAAGCGATCCACGGTTTCATGGCGTTTGGCGTCGTATTCGATCTGGCCCACGCTGAAGCGAATCGCATACCCGCGGTGCAACGTGGCATTACGCTCCTCGAGAATTTCCTTGAGCCGCGCCATGATCGCCGTGGTTTCGATGTGGCTCGACCCCGTCAGCAACGCGACAAACTCATCCCCGCCCAAGCGTCCGACCACATCACTCTCGCGAAAGGCAATGCGCAGCACATCGGCAAAGGTCTTCAGCGCACTGTCACCCTCGGCATGGCCATAAAGATCATTGATCTGCTTGAAGTCATTGAGATCAAAAAACAACAACGTCGCTGGCCGCTCCAGCCGTGCACAGGCGTCCAGCGCATGCTGCGCCAGTTGCTTGAAGCCGCGACGGTTGGACAGCAACGTCAACTCGTCCATGCTCGCCATCTGCACGGCGGTCAGCTCTTGCTCGGCCATCTCTGCCAGATCACGCAACAGCGCGCGCTCTTCTTCGTCGAGGTCACGGGGCTTGGTGTCGATCAGGCACAGCGTGCCCATTTTATTGCCGTTGGGCACGGTCAGCGGATAACCGGCATAGAAGCGAATATTCGGCGCGCCAGTGACCAGCGGATTGTCGTGAAAACGCACATCCTCACGGGCATCGGGCACCAGCAACAGGTCGTTCTGAAGGATCGCGTGGCCGCAAAATGACACATCCCTCGACGTTTCCGTGGCATCGAGCCCCACACAGGACTTGAACCACTGGCGATCCTTATCGACCAGCGTCACCAGCGCAATCGGCACATTGAACAGGCGCTTGGCCAACCGCGTGAGGCGGTCGAAACGCTCCTCGGGCGCCGAATCAAGAAGATCGAGGCCGTGCAACACCTGAATCCGCGCAGCTTCATTAGCGGGTTTTCCTGGAACCAGCATTCGCACACTCCGTTGTCATCAATGCACTTGAGCGTAGCGCAAATCAGCGAGGCTTCACCCCGTCAGATACCCGCCACCGGACACGGCCCGCCGGCATCGGCCCAGAGTTTGAATTGCGTGACAAAAATATCGTGCGGCACCGGCACCGGTGCGCGCCCTGCCCCGGGGTTCCAGCCCCAGAGCACCAGTTTGTCCTCGCTGACATGTTTGAGCAGCGCGGCAAAGTCGCGATCACCGTTGCTCGAACGGTCTTTGATCATCGCGCAGAGTTTGTCCGGTGGCAGGCCGATCCAGGCCATTTTGTGCGCCGCCGGTGGCAGGCTCCAGTGCGGCGCACCCGGTGGCGCATGCGGGCCATAACTGGCCGGCGGATTGTTTTCCGCATGGCAGGTTGCACAGGGCAAACCGGCGGCACCCTTGCCGTCCATGCCGCGCACCACATTCATGGCGTGGGGGATGCCGGCGTCAAACTGCAATGGCGAATCACCGGGAATGTGGCAATTCTGGCAACGCGGACTCTGAAAGACTTTCTGCACCGTGCCGAAGGCCTTCAACGCCTCTTGATCATCGGCAAACAAGTCCGAGGCATAACCACCCAGCCCCAGCAAAATCACCGTGCCCAACACTAGATGTCGTTTCATCTCACACCCCCGACAGTTGCAGCGGCAACTCGCGCAAGCGCTGCCCGGTCAGGGCAAACACCGCGTTGGCCACGGCTGGCGCGGTCGGCGGCACACCGGCCTCGCCGATGCCGCCGGGTTTGTCGCTGCTCGGCACGATGTGCACTTCCACCACCGGCATCTCGTTGAGCCGCAGCACCTGATAATCGTGATAGTTGGACTGCAACACCGCGCCGTCCTTGAGCGTCAGCTTGCTGTGTAGCGCCATGCCCAGACCGAAAGTGATGCACGACTCCATTTGCGCCGCGATGCTCTGCGGATTCACGGCGATGCCGCAGTCCACCGCACAAACCACGCGGTGCACGCGAATCTTCAGATTGTCCTGTGACACCTCGGCGACCTGCGCCACGTAACTGCCGAACGACTCGTGCACCGCCACCCCCAGCGCATGGCCATCCGGCAACGGGGCTTTCCAGTTAGCTTTTTCCACCGCCAGATTGAGCACACCTAAATGCCGAGGATGATCCTTGAGCAAGGTTCGTCGGTACTCCACCGGATCTTTGCCCGCCGCTGTGGCCATTTCATCGATCAGCGATTCCATCACGAACCCGGTGTGGCTATGGCCCACCGAACGCAGCCACAGCACATTGATGCCGGTCTGCGGCGAATGCAGATCGACTTGATGATTGGCCAGGCCTTTGACGTAAGGACTGTCGGAAACGCCTTCGACCGAGGTCGGATCGATGCCGTTCTTGACCATCGTCGCCTCCATCAGCGTGCCGGTCATGATCGACTGCCCGACCAGCACGTGCTGCCAACTCGACGGCAAACCATCAGCGCCCAGACCGATCTTGGCTTGATGCAGGAACATCGAACGGTAATAACCGCCACGAATGTCATCTTCGCGCGACCACACGGTTTTCACCGGCATGGCGGCGGCTTTCGCCACTTGCACCGCTTCGGCGACGAAGTCTGATGTCGGATTGGCGCGGCGCCCGAAACCACCGCCCAGGAATTCGGTGTGGATTTCGACCTGTTCCGGCTTCAGCCCGGTGATCTTGCCGGCGACCATTTGATCGAGCGTCTGAAACTGCGTACCGGTCCAGATCTCGCATTTCTCGGCGCTGATTTTCACCGTGCAATTGAGCGGTTCCATCGGCGCGTGGGCCAGATACGGCACGCTGTATTCGACATCGATCTTCTTCGCCGCTTTGCCAAAACTGCCCTTGGCATCCCCGGCCTGACTGGCTGAAGTGCCTTGTGTCGTGGCCAGCTTGCGGAAACTCGCCAGCAGTTTTTCGCTACTCAGGTCCGCATTCGGCCCCAGGTCCCAATCGATCTTCAGCGCATCGCGACCCAGTTTCGCCGCCCAGTAATGATCAGCGATCACCGCAACGCCCGTCGGCACTTGCAGCACTTTGTGCACGCCCGGCACCGCCAGCGCTTCAGCCCCTTCGAAGGATTTAACGCTGGCGCCGAATACTGGTGGGCGCGCGACCATCGCGGTCATCAGGCCTTCAAACTGCACATCCATGCCGAACTTCGCGCGGCCGGTGATTTTCTCCGGCGTGTCGAGGCGTTTGGTCGGTTTGCCAATGACTTTCCAGTCCTTGGCTTCCTTGAAAGTGATCGACTTCGGATCCGGCACCGGCAGTTGCCCGGCGGCGTCCGCCAGCTCGCCGTACGTCGCACGTTTATCGCCTGCGATGACCACGCCCGATTCGGTGCGAATCGCTGACGGCGCCACTTCAAAACGTTTCGCCGCCGCCTCCACCAGCATTTGCCGAGCGGTCGCGCCTGCCAGTCGATAGCGGTCAAACTCCATCCACGTCGACGTCGAGCCGCCGGTAATCTGCATGCCGCCAAACCCCGGCATGCCGTAATCCGCCGCTGACGCCGGCGAGTGTTCGACGCGGATCTTCGACCAGTCAGCGTCCAGCTCCTCGGCGATCAACATGGTCAGGCCGGTCCAGATGCCCTGGCCCATTTCCGAATGCCCGAGCAGCACAGTGACGCTGTTGTCCGCCGCTATTCGCAAAAATGCGTTCGGCGCAAACACCTTGCCTTCATTCTCTGCTGCATAGGCAAACTTGTGGCCGCCAGGGACGACAAACGCCACCACTAACCCGCCGCCCAACACGGCGCTGCCTTTGAGAAAACCCCGACGCGATACAGGACTGTTCATCACCCATCTCCCACAGATTGAATCAGCCGATTTCCGACGCACGCTTCACAGCTGCGCGGATCCTGGGATAGGTGCCGCAACGGCAGATGTTGCCGGAGAGCGCCTGATCGATATCGCTGTCGGTGGGCTTGGGGATTTTCGCCAGCAGTGCCGCCGCAGACATGATCTGCCCCGACTGGCAGTAACCGCACTGCACCACATCGAGCTCGGCCCAGGCTTGCTGCACCGGGTGCGAACCGTCGGTGGACAGGCCTTCGATGGTGAGGATTTTCTGGCCGTGGGCCACGGCGGTTGCGGGGGTAATGCAGGCACGCAAAGGCGCGCCGTCAACGTGCACGGTGCAGGCCCCGCACTGGGCCATGCCACAGCCAAATTTGGTGCCAGTCAGGTGCGCGACATCGCGCAGGACCCAGAGCAACGGCATGTCCGCGGGGACATCGAGCTCCTGATCCTTGCCATTGATATTCAAGGTCAGCATCGGGGAAATTCCTCAGACTCACGGTGTTCTGAAGGGGCGTCGCTGTGGCCATCGATGCCTACGCGCGCCTCGGCTTATCCCTTTCAGCAAAGCCTAATTTGCGCACGAAGCCAGACGTTGCGACCACCGGTCATGCAGATGTCGACTTTAATCCTACAGTTGATAACGGCTCTCACCGAGCCTGCACAGTAGAAAACTCGTCATGAGCGAAACCGGTCCGCGATTACCGCGCGGGTTATCCATCAGATTGGTCTGGAGTTGCGAACATGGGATTTGTCACCAGCAAAGACGGCGTCGAGATTTTCTACAAGGACTGGGGCCCGAAAGACGCGCCAGTGATCCACTTCCACCACGGCTGGCCGCTCAGTTCCGACGATTGGGATGCGCAGATGCTGTTTTTTCTCGGCAAAGGCTTCCGGGTGGTTGCCCATGATCGCCGTGGGCATGGGCGTTCGAGCCAGGTCTGGGACGGGCACGATATGGATCATTACGCCGACGATACGCTGGCCGTGGTTAATCATCTGGGGCTGAAGAACGTGGTGCATGTCGGTCACTCGACCGGTGGCGGTGAGGTGATTCATTACATCGCCCGGCATGGTCAGGACAACGTCGCCAAAGGTGTGTTGATCAGCGCGGTGCCACCGTTGATGGTGCAGACCGAGAGCAATCCGGGTGGGCTACCGAAATCGGTGTTCGATGACTTTCAGGCGCAACTGGCGGCGAATCGCGCGCAGTTTTATCGGGATATTCCGACCGGTCCGTTTTATGGCTACAACCGACCGGGCGCCACGCCATCGGAAGGGATTATTGCCAACTGGTGGCGTCAGGGCATGATCGGTGGGGCGAAGGCGCATTACGACGGGATCGTGGCGTTTTCGCAGACGGATTTCACCGAGGACTTGAAGAAGGTCACGGTGCCGGTGCTGGTGATGCATGGCGAGGATGATCAGATTGTGCCGTATGCGGATTCGGGGCCGTTGTCGGCCAAGTTGCTGCCGAACGGCACGTTGAAATCGTATCCGGGGTTCCCGCACGGGATGCCGACGACGGAGGCCGAAACGATCAACGCGGATCTGTTGGCCTTTATTCGCGGTTGAACAATGTAGGAGCTGCGGAACGCTGCGATCTTTTGATTTTGCGCCTTGAAAATCAACGTCAAAAGATCGCAGCGTTCCGCAGCTCCTACACAGGCAGATTGTGGGCTGCAATTAATCTTCGGTTCGGCCAGTGTTTTCGCGATCACGCTCGTAGTGGTGAGCCAGTGGAAGCGCCGGCAGCCACGCCTCGCGGCGAATGGTCCAGAGTTCGTAGGTGGGTTTGAACTGATTAGGCTCATCGAGCGATCCGACGTTGACCTCTACTTCATCTTCGGAACGCGCGAACACCGGAGAGCCGCAGCGCGGGCAGAAAAAGCGCCCGTTATAGTCGCGGGTTTCGCCGGTGACCTTCAACGCATTCTCGGGGAATATGGCCGAGGTACCGAACAGCGCGCCGTGGCGTTTGCGGCAGTCGAGGCAGTGGCAGATGCCGATTCGGTAAGGCTGACCTGCCACTTCAAAACGGACATCGCCGCATAGGCATCCGCCGGTAACTCGGTTCATAGTCCCGGTCCTCTGTTTACCTGTTTCACCGTTGAAACATAGCAGTTGTGCAAACCTCGGCAGCTATCCTTGAAGTACTAAAAAGGCCGCTTTTAAAAAACGGCCTTTTCTCAATCACGTCAGCATCAAGGCAGTCTTGTTTTTTCAGCTAGACCAGCCACTTGCATTGACATTCAGCGACGGCGCCGAGGAACATTTACAGGCTGTGCTGGTTCATGCGCTTTTAAGCCAGCATCCCCGGTCAGAATTTCAACTGAGTACCCGGCCTTGGCATAGTACTCCGCCACGTCCTTGATGGTGGTGTCACCGATGGTCAGTTTCTCGGCAGCAAGCTTTGGCCATGCATCAGCGAGGGCGTGAAGGTTCTCCGATTGCCACAAGACTGTTTGCTCTGTGAATGCCACCCAAGGCGATGTAGCACTTGCGGCTTCGCGAAGATAACCCGCCAAGGCTGTGGCGCACTCGAACCGCTCAGCAGGGGCTTGGGCTATATGGTTACCCGTCTCGATCAGAGTCGCTAAAGGCAGAACCAACGTGCTCTTTGACTCAAGTTCCAAAGCGATCAACTTACTGATTCGCTCATGGTCCCAGCGATCCGCTGCCGGACCTGCTTCTGCTTTCCCCGGAACTTGTAGCCAGCAACACAGTACTGAGGTGTCCATGATCAAAATGCGCTTACTCATTCGGCAACTCCTTCTGCCAATGCGGTTTGCGCGTTGGAAATACTCTCCTCAATCAGTCCTTGGCTAGAAAGGCGCCCTATAGGCCCCTGAGCTAATAGTTTCGGCAACTGCTCAAGGCTTTCCAACAAGGTGAGTACACTATGACCTGTAGACGGATCTCGATTGGCTACAGTAATAAAAGGCACCATCTCGTTGCCCATGGCGTCCAGGAGCGCCGGATTGTGAGTAGTCACCAAAACATCTACGCCGCGCTGAGTGCCTACACTTTTAAGCATGTCCAGGAGTAAGCGCGCCCTCGATGGATGTAGGCCGTTATCCACCTCCTCAATGACCAGCAAACTTGAGGGTGGGCGAGTGAGCAAAGCAGTCAGGATCGCAAGAAACCGCAGTGTGCCATCTGACATACCACGAGCATCAACAGTCGGGGTTTCGCCTTGGTCTCGCCAAAACTCTTCACAATAAAGCATTGCATCAGAGTTAAATTTCCCTACCGTTTCTGCGTATACCCTTCGAATGTCTCGCTCGGGTAGTTTGCTTGCGTATCGGGTCAGTACTGCTTCAATTTCTTCTTTCTTTTCTTCAGGTAATGCCGCCAGCACACCAGCGATATTGCGCGCATCTGACTCCAGTCGCTCCGAAAGAGAGGAATAACCCCGCATGTGCGAGGGGATGGGGTCGAGAATAAAAATATCTCTGAGCGAAGAAATGACCAGGTTGACGCCATCCTGGATTTCCTGCCTCAACTTCTGCCCAACCAACTGAAAAAGGACTGAGTTGGTCCGACTCAACTGGCGTGGAGAGCCCTTTCTTTCATTGTAAAGACGCGCGACGATTGTCGGCGAGTCCTCTGCACCAGCATCCGTGCGGAACAACTTGATGTTGCCAGCTGGCGATTTTCGAATACCGTCCTTGCCCAGTCGATACTTCACTCGAACGAGCTGTTCTGCCTGCAACTCGCAACGATTCTCTCGAATGCTGCATTCGAGACGGTATTCGTAATCCGTCAGGTCGTCGGCACGACAGGTGACCGCCAAAGCGAAAATAGAACCCGGCCGCCTAGCCGCCCATTCGATGCCGCCTCGCAGTGGGATCTGGACGCCATCACCCTGCAAGGCTGAAGTCAGCATAATCCCGGACGCGGAGCGATTGAGCAGCAGGAGCGCGTCCAAGGCGTTCGACTTACCACTGGCATTGGTGCCCACAAGCACTGACAGTGGATCGATATAAAGGGTGGCTTTCTCGTAGCTCTTCCAATTTTCGAGCGACAGCTCAGTGATCATGGGTGCTCCTTGCTAAGGCCCTTGAATAAAGTGCGCCATCATACAGTTACTCGGCGCTCATAGCGTTTGACGTGGTGCTAATAGATACAAAATTGCTCAACCTACACGCCCCTCGGTGTCGCAGTCCAAATACCCGGCAGTTCACCTCGTCTGGCGTACATAAACACGATTAAGCGGATACGTTTAAATAACACAACCCGTTACGCCCTCCTCCCTACAACACCTTGCGTCGTTACCTACGCGTACGCCAGAATCCGCCGGCTTACACGGCTATGGGCCGGGCTATATCGTTTGCCTGTCACTGCAAAACAGTGATCGGGTTTGGTAGCCCGCTTTAAATTGTCGTTGTTGCGACACCGTCGATGCTGTCTCCTTTTTTGAGGTATGGCTTTGTATGGTGGGCATGCGTGGGGCTCATCCGTGAGCGCCGGGTTACCCAATTTGACCGGTCTACCAACCCGCGCATGGCCGCCACCCGCCGTTTGGTAGCGAGGGTGATGGCTCCCATTTTTCAAATTGGAGCTTTATCTATGTTCAAAATCACGCCAAATCCACCGCCCACCGATCCAATCCCTCACGACCCCGCGCCCAACCCGCAAAAGGTCAAAGAGGCAACCGACCGCGCCCTCGACTACTACCTGCGACCCGAAGCACTGGGCGCTCCACCAAGCTCGCCCCCGTTTCGCCCCGTCTACCTTGTCGACCCCACGCTGGATGAAGAAACCCTGTTGGTCGAAGCCTGTGAGTCGCTTTCCTACGCCCACTCCATGGCCGGTAACATCGCCAACTCAATAGGCGGCCCGGAGCGCAAACCGCTGCTGGCGCTGCAACAGGTGATCATGCTGAACGAGCTGTTGGTCAATCGACTGCTGGACAAGCTGCGCGTACCGCAATAATCACCAGACCGAATGAGTGAGAGGTTACCCCTCACTCATTCCGTCGATTAATGAACAGAACTCATCAAGCCATCCCGATTTACCTATCTAGTCCTCACCAGTCACCTCGCTTACTGTTCTCCCCACGCCCAACGGGAGATCGACATGCACAAGCGCACACTCGGCAACAGTTCACTCGAAGTATCCGCCCTCGGCTTTGGCTGCATGGGCCTGAGCCACGGCTACGGTCCGGCCACGGATACCCAACAAGCCATCGCACTGATCCGTTCAGCCGTTGACCGAGGCGTGACGTTCTTCGACACCGCCGAGGTCTACGGCCCTTACCTGAACGAGCACGTGGTCGGCGAAGCACTGGCGCCGGTGCGCGATCAAGTGGTCATCGCCACCAAGTTCGGCTTCACCTTCGGCGACGACAATAAGCAGCAGATTCTCAACAGCCGCCCCGAGCACATTCGGATGGCCGTCGAGGGTTCGTTGCGCCGACTGAAAACCGATTACATCGACTTGCTCTACCAACACCGCGTCGATCCGGACGTGCCGATCGAGGACGTCGCCGGTGCCGTGAAAGATCTGATTGGCGAAGGCAAGGTCAAGCACTTCGGCCTGTCGGAAGCGGGTGCGCAAACCATTCGCCGCGCCCATGCAGTGCAACCAGTCACGGCGCTGCAAAGCGAATACTCGCTGTGGTGGCGCGAGCCCGAGCAGGAAATCCTGCCGACGCTTTGGGAACTGGGCATCGGCTTCGTGCCGTTCAGCCCACTAGGTAAAGGTTTTCTCACCGGCACGGTGTCGGCCGAGGCCACTTACGGCAGCGATGACTTCCGCAGCATCGTCCCGCGTTTCAGCCAGTCGGCGCTGCAAGCCAATCAGGGCCTCGTCATGTTGATCCGTCAGATCGCCGCGCAGAAACAAGCCACCCCGGCGCAGATCGCTTTGGCCTGGCTGCTCGCACAGGCACCGTGGATTGTGCCGATTCCGGGGACGACCAAACTGCATCGCCTGGAAGAAAACCTCGGCGGCGCGGACATCACCCTCGACGCTGCTGAACTCAAGGCAATTGACACCGCGTTGGCGCAAATCCGCATCGAAGGCGAGCGTTATCCCGAAGCCCTCAAGGCGCGCGTCGGCCGATGAGCCACGATCACGATCCGCTGCGGCGCACGGTAATCGCCGCACTGGCCAGCGCCCCACTGCTGTCGCTCGCCGACACGCAGAGTGCCAGTGAAACACCGCGCTCAGGCTCGCGGATTCTGGTCGCGTACTTCTCGCGCTCGGGCAATACCCGCGTGGTTGCAGGGCTGATTCAACGTGGACTGGGTGCCGATCTGTTCGAGATTCGCCCGGCCCACGCCTACCCCGAGGACTATCTGCAAACCGTGGAGCAGGCACGTCAGGAGCGAGACAGCGGCTTCGAACCCGAGCTGCAAAACACGGTTCATGCCCTCAGCGACTACGACACGATTTATCTCGGTTTTCCGATCTGGGGCGAAACCGCCCCGCCGATCGTGCGTGCCTTTCTCAGCACCCACGACCTGACCGGCAAGACCCTCATCCCCTTCAACACCCATGGCGGTTATGGCTTGGGCAACAGCCGCAGAGTTCTCGAAAAGCACGCGCCCAATGCCAGGCTGATCGAAGGTTTTGTAATGGAGGGCGAGCAGGAGCGCAGAACCATGGAACGCGTGAACGGCTGGCTACCGGATAACCCTCTCAAGGGCTAGGCGATCACTTGCCCTGCCACGGCGGTTCCCTGCACGGATCACTTCACTGTCTGACCGGAGTTCATCCAATGAATCGATTGATTGCGCCATTTGTTGCCTTGTCGCGCATCACGATGACCACTGACCGACGCAACAGCACTGCCCTCCCCGCACTCATGGCGCTCTGCCTGAGCGTAGGGGCGATGTTCAGCGTTATCAATCAAGCAGCCGAGGCATCGCAAACCATGACCAGCACACCAACCAGTACAGCAACCCTGTCGAGCAAACAACAAACCATTCCACTGATCGCCGCATTCATGGCGACCAGCGACATGCCCAACCTCAACGCAGCCCTCAATCAAGGTCTTGATGCTGGCCTGAGCATCAGCGAAACCCGGGAAATTCTCGTGCAGCTTTACGCCTACGTCGGTTTCCCGCGCAGCCTAAACGCCTTGAACGAGCTGATGACCGTGGTGCAGGCGCGCAAACAACGCGGCATCGAAGATGCGCCGGGGCGTGAGCCGAGCCGGGCGATCCCAGTCGGTGATGAGCTGCTGGCCGCCGGCACCGCGAATCAAACGAAAATCTCCGGCGCGCCAGTCAAAGGCCCGGTGTTCGAGTTCGCCCCGGTGGCCAACCAGTTTCTGCAAACCCACCTGTTCGGCGACATCTTCGAGCGCGACAACCTCGACTGGCAAAGCCGCGAACTGGCCACCGTCGGGGCGCTGGCAGCGACGCCGGGGGTGGAATCGCAATTGCGCTCGCACATGGCCGCAAGCCTGCGCGTCGGACTCAGCGCGGGGCAGTTAAGCCAAGTTACCGAGCTGCTGAAAAAACATGGCGATGCACAGACTGCCGAACGGGCCAACGCAACGCTGAATGAAGTGTTGGCGGCTGCAAAAAAATGACTGTGCAGTTGACCTGACGCGGCCATTGCTCAAAAAAAAACCGCCCCCGCTGATGAGCGCTTTGAGGGTCGCGCATCCGTGCGCGACCTGCTTACATGGAATAATCACGCGCTCCTCATGAGAGGCTCTCATCAATGCCCCGCCCCAATCTCAATGACCTGCAAGCCTTTGTGGTCATCACTCGCGAAGGCAGTTTTACCCGCGCTGCCGCACAGTTGGGCGTCTCGCAGTCGGCGCTGAGCCACACCCTGCGTGCACTGGAAACCCGGCTGGGCGTGCGCTTGCTGACGCGGACCACGCGCAGTGTTTCCCCGACCGAGGCTGGTCAACGCTTGTATCAATCGATGGCGCCACGCTTCGACGAGATCGAACTGGAACTGGCCGCGGTCAGCGAGTTTCGCGACACCCCGGCCGGCAATGTGCGTATCCAGGCGTCGGAGCATGCGGCGAACAATATTCTCTGGCCGAAGCTGCTGAAGGTGTTGCCCGACTACCCGGACATCAAGGTCGAAATCACCGTCGATTACGCGCTCGCCGACATCGTCGCGCAGCGCTATGACGCGGGGGTTCGCTTGGGCGATCAGGTGGCCAAGGACATGATCGCCGTGCCCATCGGCCCGTCGTTGCGCATCGCAGTTGTGGGATCACCTGAGTACTTCAAGGGTCGATCGATTCCCAAGGTGCCGGGCGATCTGGCTACGCACAACTGCATCAATCTGCGCCTGCCGACGCACGGCAGCCTGATGCAATGGGATTTCGAAAAGGACGGTCACGAACTCAAAGCCCGGGTTGAAGGGCAATGGACGTTCAACAGCAGTGTGCCGATCCTGCGCGCGGCGGTGGCGGGATGCGGTTTGGGCTTTCTGCCCGAAGACATGGTCGCCGGGAATTTGGCCGACGGCAGTCTGGTGCGGGTGCTGGAGGATTGGTGCCAGCCCTTCGCCGGCTATCATCTCTATTACCCGAATCGTCGTGAGCATTCGTCGGCGTTCGGGGTTGTGGTGGATGCGCTGATCTATAAGCCCTAGTTCGGCTCTTCTGCGATCAGCGTCCATACTGTGGCTTTTCAATAATTGGGACACCGCCATGCCCTCCCCCGAATCCAGCCTTTTGCAGAGCTGGCACGACAACGCTGATGCTTGGATCGAGGTGATCCGCAGCGGTGCCATCGAAAGCCGTCAGCAGGTTACCGATCAAGCGATTGTGCTGGCGATCATGGGCCGGCAGCCGCAGCGTGTGCTTGATCTGGGGTGTGGCGAAGGCTGGTTGTTGCGAACGCTGACGGATCGCGGGATTGATGCCGTCGGTGTGGATGGCGATGCGCGGCTGGTTGAAGCGGCGCGTTTGGCGGGGGCGGCGCAGGTGCATGTCGCCAGTTATGACGCGTTGGTCGAAGCGAAGGTCAACGTGGGGCGTGATTACGATTTGATCTGTGCCAACTTCTCACTGCTGCATCAAGACATCATCCCGTTGCTTTACGCGATGAATGCGCTGCTTGTCCCCGGTGGGATTTTGGTCATCCAGACGTTGCATCCATGGGCCGTCGCGGCAGGCGATTATCAGGATGGCTGGCGCGAAGAAACCTTTGCCGGATTCAAAGGCCAGTGGCAGCCGATGCCGTGGTATTTCCGCACCTTGTCGAGCTGGTTGAATGCGCTGGATATGGCCGGGTTCCAACTGGTCAGCCTTCAAGAGCCACAACACCCGCAAAGTCCGCTGCCGCAGTCGTTGCTGATGGTTGCCGAGCGCCGTTGAGATTTCAGAAACACCACCAATCATTGTGGGAGCTGGCTTGCCAGCGATGGCGTCGGGTCAGTCAACATTGATGTTGAAGGTGCTGGCCTCATCGCTGGCAAGCCAGCTCCCACAGTGGTTTTGGGTGTGCCAGGAATTTGTGACCACCATACAAACCTGTGGGAGTGAGCCTGCTCGCGATGACGGTATTTCAGGCGACATCAATGTTGAATATCAGACCGCAATCGCTTGCAGGCAAGCTCCCACAGTGGTTTCGGGACCACGGATGCGGTACTGCGCCAGCAGGCGCATGACGTAGCCGATCTTGATCAGGGTCGGGCCGAGGATGGTCAGGGCGTGCATCGCCACCAGCAGCGCAATCGGCATTTGGCCGTTGTAGAGATACGCGCCGTAGATGCCGGCCAGCAGCATAAGCAGACCGGCGACGAGAACTTTGCTCGACAGGTGCAGAACGTTCAGCGGGCTTTCGAAGAAGGTGAACATGATGGCGTACTCCTGAGCGATTCAGTGTGTACGCTAGTTATTTCAATTCTCATGCCAGAATTTCCAGCCAGTAAAATCAGCAGGTTGCGACCTATCGAGTCAATTTGACACAAGCAAGAGCATGTCACTTTGACTCAACGCGATGTCATTAGGACTACAAAAAATCTTCCACAGGCGTACCGCCACCTAAAAGCAAACCAATATCATTTGCACACCCTCCTTCCATTTGCTTTAATCGCGACCCATTCCTATTTAGACCGGTAACGGTCGCCCTGGACGCTTGCGCTGATGACCGTCGCCGATGCTTCGCACGTGCAAAATCTCTACCTCAGCCACCATCGCTGGCTGCACGAGCTATTGCGTCGACGCCTGAGCAACGCGATGGATGCCGCCGACCTCGCCCACGACACCTTCATCCGTGTGCTCAAGCGCCCGCAATCGTTCAATGGCGAAGTTCACGAGCGCTCCTATCTGGCGACCATCGCGCGTGGTTTGTGCATCGATCACTGGCGCCGTCGGCAACTGGAACAGACCTGGCTGGAATCCCTCGCCAGCCGCCCACCTGCCTCGCAACCGTCGCTTGAGCAACAGGCAATCATTGTCGAAACCCTGCACGAAGTGGACGCCATGCTTCAGCGCCTGCCGCAACGGGTCAGCGAGGCGTTCATCCTCGCGCAACTCCACGGCATGCCGTACAAACTGATCGCTGAACAGATCGGCGTCAGCGAGCGGATGATCAAGAAATATCTGGCACAGGCGATGATGCATTGCGCGATCCTCGAAGCTGAACTCGACGGCTTGCTGATTGAATAGCCCCGAGAACAAGCTCAGCCATGCCAGCCTTGAACAGGCCGCCAACTGGTACGTGCAATTGCATGACGAGCAGGTCGCCGAGCCTGAGCGTCTGCGCTGGCAGGCGTGGCTGGCGCAAAGTCCCGAGCATCAGGCGGCGTGGCGCTACGTAGAACGCGTTGGGCAGCGTTTCGCGCCATTGCAGAACGAAAGCGAAGCCGTCAGCCACACCCTGCGCAACAACGCGCGCACTTTGATCAGCCGTCGTCAGTCGCTCAAAGGCTTGCTGATTCTCGCGGCCACCGGGCTGACAGGTTGGGCAGTCGGGCGTAACACGCCGCTGCTGGACTCGGTCGAACGCATGAGCGCCGATTTCTCCACCGGCACCGGGGAAACCCGCGAAGCCACACTAAGCGATGGCAGTCGCATCTGGCTCAACGCCTTGAGCGCGTTGAATGTGCGTTTTGATGCGCATCAGCGCTTGCTGCAATTACGTGCCGGTGAGGTGCTGATCGATACCGCGAAAGACCTCGGCCGAACCTTTTTGGTTGAGACCGAACAGGGCCGGATGCGTGCGCTGGGGACGCGTTTCAGCGTGCGCCAGACGGATCGCAACACCGTGCTCAATGTCTACGAAGGTGCCGTTGAGGCCAGCAATCGTCAGGGCGAAAGCCAAGTGGTTCAGGCTGGCCAGCAACTACTGTTCAGCGCCGGGCGGCTATCCACCGCATCCGCAGCGGATCCATCCCGCGAATCGTGGCGCCGGGGCTTGTTGCTGGCCGATAACCTGCCGCTCGGCGAGCTGATCGAAGAACTTAGCCAATATCGGCCGGGGCATCTGCATTGCGACCCGGCCGTGGCCGCGCTGCCGGTGATGGGTTCGTTCCCGCTCAAGGACACCGATCAAGCCTTGCGTCTGCTGGAAGCGGCGCTGCCGATCCGCATCAATAAAACCTTCAACTGGTGGGTCAGCGTCGGGCCGAAAGCCTGAGGATTTTTTCACACCCCGATTCCCTTTTTGCGGATTCATTCGGTTAACCCTCAGCAGCCCTCATTTCGTTGATCGCCTTCGGGAACTCCATGTTGCGCGCCACCCTCGCCCGCTATCGTTTTGCTCTGGCCATGGCATCCGCCGTGCCGGGGTTGTGCGTGTCGATGGCGCTGGCAGATGTGCAGAAGCAGCATTACGCAGTGGCTCCCGGCTCATTGGTCACAGTGCTCAACCACTTTGCCGAGCAGAGTGGCCTGTTCATCGCCGGGCACAATGATCTGGCGGCAGACAAACGCAGCCCCGGCCTGAGCGGTGATTACACCCCGCAACAGGCCCTGCAAATCCTCCTCAAGGGCAGCGGCCTGCAAGCGCAGCGCCTGAGCGGCGGCGGTTATGTCCTGCGAAACACAGCCAATGCAAACCCACTGCAACTGGACGCCACCACCATCAGCGGCAAAACCCTCGGCGCCATCACCGAGGACACCCACGCCTACACTACCGGCGTCAGCGCCTCCGCCACCGGCCTGCCGCTGTCCCTGCGCGAAACCCCGCAATCGGTCACGGTGATCACCCGCCAGCAACTCGACGACCAGAGCGCCAACGGCATCGCCGACGTCCTGCGCCGCGCACCGGGTATCAGCGTGCAGAACTACGACAGTGAACGCTGGGAATTTTCCAGCCGTGGCACGCCGATCACCAATTTCCAGTACGACGGAGTCAATACCGATTACGACGGTGTCTACGATTACGGCACCACCAGCACCGACATGGCGACGTTCGATCGTGTCGAAATCATCAAGGGCGCCACGGGATTGATGACCGGTTCAGGCGACCCCTCGGCCACGGTCAATCTGATCCGTAAACGTCCGACCTCCGCGTTCAAAGCCGCACTCAGCGGCAGCGTTGGTTCGTGGGACAACTACCGCAGCGAGTTCGATGTCTCCGGGCCGCTAAGCGACAACCTGCGCGCACGCTTCGTCGGCGTCCATCAGCAGCGCAGCGCTTACGCCGATCACTACCAGAACAGCAAGGACATCGCCTACGCCGTCGTCGAAGCCGACCTGACCCCGGACACCCTGCTGACCTTCGGTTTCGACCAACAGAACACTCGCTCACGCGGCGCCACCTGGACCGGTTTTCCGATGTTTTACAGCGACGGCTCGCGGACGAATTTCTCGCGCTCGTTCAACCCGGCAACCGACTGGAGCCGCCGCGATTTCATCAACCAGACGCTGTTCGCCTCCGTCATCCGGCAACTGCCAAACGACTGGATCTTGAAGCTCAGTTACGACCGCAAACACCGCGAGCACGACACCCTGCTTGGCTCCGCCAGCGGCGGCAATCCGGACCCGGCGACCGGAGATGGCATGTTCCTCTACATGGGCAAATTCAAGGGCGACGAGGTGCAGGACAACGTCGATATCAACCTTGGCGGGCCGTTCAGCCTGCTCGGCCGCGAGCATCAATTGCTCGTAGGTTTCATGGCGATGAACACGCGCCAGGACAACCCGGTCTACGGCTCGGTGTACCCGCCGCTGGACGCCAGCATTTTCGATTGGCACGGCGAATTCGCCAAACCGGATATCCCGCAGATCGGCACGGACGCCATCCGCCAGCGCCAGACCGGCGCGTACATCTCCACGCGCTTCAAGGCCAGCGACGATCTGGCGCTGATTCTCGGCGGCCGCGTCAGCGATTTCAGCGCCAGCGATCACCTCGACTACAGCGACCCGAACACCGCCAATGTCCGTGACGGCTATCGCCAGACCGGGGTGGTAACGCCGTATGCCGGTGCGGTCTATGACCTCGATGACACGTACTCGCTCTACACCAGCTACACGCGCATCTATCAACCGCAACTGAGCAAGGACGCCACGGGCCAGATACTCGACCCGGTGCAGGGCGATAGCTACGAAGCGGGGATAAAAGCCGAATACTTCGACGGCCGGCTCAACGCCAGTTTTGCCGTGTTCCGCATCGAGCAGGACAACGTCGCCGAACAGGTCAGCGGCTTCGACAATCAGGCGGTGTACCGCGCCGTGCAAGGTGCGACTACAAAGGGTTTCGAGTTCGAACTGGCCGGTGAAATCGCCGACGGCTGGAACCTCTCCGCCGGCTACGCCTACAACCACACCCGCGACGCCAAAGGGGACCCGGTTTACGCCTCGATTCTGCAAACCACCGCGCCCGAGCAATTGGTCCGAGTGTTTAGCAGCTATCGCCTGCCGGGTGTCTGGCAAAACCTGACCCTGGGCGGCGGCGTCAGTTGGCAGAGTGAATTCTTCGGCAACGTCTTTCAGCCAGCAGTGGGCCAGAACGTACGCATCACTCAGGACAGCTATTACCTGGTCGATGCGATGGCGCGCTATCGCTTCAACGAGCACCTGAGCACTTCGCTCAACATCAAGAACCTCTTCGACAAGAGCTACTACACGGGCCTTGGTAATTTCGGCACCGGTTTCTACGGCGAACCGCGCAACCTGCAACTGACGGCGCGCTGGGATTTCTGACGCGCCGCAACTTGTCGATCTACGGCACCGGCAATCGACCAAGGACTGACTACGCTGTAAATCCTGCGTGTCTAACCTGCCGAGGATGACTGCCATGCAACGCTTTCAGAAACTCACGCCCTGCCTGTGGTTCGACGATCAGGCTGAAGCCGCCGCGAAGTTTTACTGCTCGATCTTCGATCACTCGAAAATCACCGGCCTGACCCACTACAGCAAGGTCGGTCAGGAGTTTCACGGCAAGCCGGAAGGTGCGGTGATGACGGTCAGTTTCGAGCTCGATGGCCAGAGCTTCACCGGGCTCAACGGTGGGCCGATGTTCAAGTTCAGCGAGGCGATCTCGTTTCAGGTCAACTGCCAGAACCAGGAAGAAGTTGACCATTTCTGGGGCAACCTGTCCGAGGGTGGCCCCGTCGAAGCCCAGCAATGCGGCTGGCTCAAGGACAAGTTCGGCGTGTCGTGGCAGATCGTCCCGGTGGCGTTCATGCACATGATGCTCGATGCCGACACCAGCAAATCGCAGCGCGCCATGCAGGCTATGTTCAAAATGAAAAAGCTCGATATCGCCGAACTCGAGCGGGCCTTTGCCGGCCAGAGCTAATACACTGGCGCCCTGGCCTGCCGGGAATAACAACGATGAAACACGCTGCCGCCAAAAACCCTGAAAAAGCCCCGCGTTTCTGGCGCGACCCGGCGCTACCGTTCATTGAAGCGCGGGCCATCGCCGATGGCCGCGAGGTCTGCTATGCGCGGCATTCCCACGCGCATTTCTCCATCGGTGCGATCACCGCCGGGCGCAGCACCTATGTGCATGAACAGGCACAGTTCGAAGTCGCGGCGGGCACCGTGGTGCTGATGAATCCCGGCGATGTGCATGCGTGCAATCCGATCGATGATCAGCCGTGGTCGTACGTGATGCTCTACGTCGAGACGCCCTGGCTGACGGATTTTCAGCATCAGCTGGGCTTTGCCAGTGATCTTGAGTTTCGGCGTTTTTCTACCACTCACCTCGACGATGCTGCACTGTTCAATGAGCTGAATGGACTTTATGAAACGCTGGTCGACCCGCAACAGGATGTGCTGCGCAAACAGAGCGCAGCAGTGGAGTTTTTCAGCGACCTGCAACTGCGTTTGAACCCCGCCGGCCCCTCTCTGCGCGAGCCCAATTTCAAACTGGAACGCGCTGCGGATTTCATCCGCGAACACTGCACCGAAGTGCTGAACCTCGACGACATCTGCGCCGCGGCACAGCTGTCACCGTCGTACCTGATCCGCGCCTTCAAACAGCATTACGGCATGACGCCCCACGCTTTTGTGGTCAACCAGCGCATCCAGTTCGCCCGCGAGCGCTTGCGCAGCGGGCAGTTGATTGCGGATGTAGCGCTTGAGGCCGGGTTTGCCGATCAGGCGCATTTTCAGCGAGCGTTCAAGCAACATCTGGCGGCGACGCCCGGCCAGTATCGCGGCTGACACCTCATCTGAAACTCAACACTTCCCCCTGTGGGAGCGAGCCTGCTCGCGAAAGCGATGTATCTGTCACGGGGATATTGACTGTGCCAGCGCCTTCGCGAGCAGGCTCGCTCCCACAGGGTCAGAGTGATTGCCTGATCGGTTTCACATTCAGATATTGACATATCGGTAAATTCCGATATCTTCGCGGCATGGACCTACTCGAAATCTTCAAAGCCCTCTCGAACCGGACACGCCTGGAAATCCTCAAAGGCCTGAAGGATCCCGAGAAACACTTTCCTCCCCAGGATGAGGGTGACGTGCACACGGTGGGCGTTTGCGTCAGCAGTATTCAGGAAGGCGTCGGGCTGTCGCAGTCGACGGTGTCTGATTATCTGGCGACGCTGCAACGCGCCGGCCTGATCGAAGTCAGGCGCATTGGGCAGTGGACTTACTACAAACGCAACGAAGCAGCGATCAGCGCGCTGGCCGAGATCATCGGCAGCGAGCTGTAATTTTTTACCCCATGACATCGAGAATTCCCGATATCCCTTTTTACCGAAACGAGGCAATGCAATGAAAGCGATGATCCTTACATCATTTGGCGGCGCGCAATCGTTCGAACTGTGTGACGTGCCCAAGCCAGTGCCACAACCCGGCGAAGTGCTGGTGCGGGTGCACGCCACCTCCATCAATCCGCTGGATTATCAGGTGCGCCGTGGCGACTATGCCGATCTGGTGCCCCTTCCCGCCATTACCGGGCACGACGTTTCTGGCGTTGTCGAAGCCGTCGGACCGGGGGTGACGGCGTTCGTGCCGGGTGACGAAGTCTGGTACACCCCGCAGATTTTCGACGGGCCGGGCAGCTACGCCGAATACCACGTTGCGGCCGCAAGCATTATCGGCAAGAAACCTGCGACGCTGAGCCACCTTGAAGCCGCAAGCCTGAGCCTGGTCGGCGGGACGGCATGGGAAGCGCTGGTCGTGCGGGCAGCACTCCGGGTCGGCGAAAGCATTCTGGTCCACGGCGGCGCGGGCGGCGTCGGTCATGTCGCGATTCAACTGGCCAAAGCCATCGGCGCGAAGGTCTTCACCACCGTGCGTGAAGGCAATTTCGAGTTCGCCCGGCGGATGGGCGCCGATGTGCTGATCGACTACGAAAAGGAGGATTACGTCGAGGCAATCCTGCGCGAAACCGATGGCCGCGGCGTCGATGTCGTGTTCGACACCATCGGCGGCGATACCTTGTCTCGCAGCCCCGACGTGCTCGCACAACTGGGTCGCGTCGTTTCGATCGTCGACCTTGCCCAGCCACAAAACCTGATTCAGGCCTGGGGCAAGAACGTTAGCTACCACTTCGTTTTCACCCGACAGAATCGCGGCAAGCTCGATGAACTGAGCGCATTGATCGCGAACGGTCAGTTGCACCCGCACGTTGGCGCGGTCTATGCGCTGGCCGACATCGGCCTGGCCCATGCCCGGCTGGAAACGCCCAACAACGGCGTTCAAGGGAAAATCGCGATTGCCGTCGCGCCGTCGCCCGAACTCGCCAATCGCTGAACTCAGTGCAAGGAGAACACCATGATTTATGAGATCGCTTTACTGCCCGTTCACACAGAACAAACTGCGGCGTTTCGGCATGCGTTTACCGAGGTCGAGCCGTTGCTCAAACGCGCCAAGGGTTATTGCGGCCACCTGCTCGCGCCAGGAATCGAAACACCGGAGGTGTTCAATCTGATCGTGCGCTGGCAATCCCTTGAGGATCACACGCCGGGGTTTGAAGCGAGTGAGGACCACCGGCTGTTCATGCTGGGGCTGGAGGAATATTTTGCCGAAGAGCCGAAGGTTTATCACATTGAGGGCGGCGCCTTTAAGCAGCCGTTCGACTAACCTGCGACAGTGACGCCCGATCAATGTGGGAGCGAGCTTGCTCGCGAATGCGGTGGAACAGTCAGCACATCCATTGACTGACACACCGCTTTCGCGAGCAAGCTCGCTCCCACAGGGTCAAGTGAACAACAAGTAGATAGCGCTCAATGCCAACAACCCTGCCATGCTCCGATTGAACCAACGCATCCCCGCCGCGTTGCTCAGATACCCACGCAAAAACGTCCCGGCATACGCCCAGCAACCGACCGACAGATAACAGATCACCAGATACACCGCCGCAAACTGCCATACCAGCCGCGCCTCGCCATCGGCGACAAACGCGCCCATCCCCGCAACACACGCCAGCCAGGCTTTCGGGTTGAGCCATTGCATCACTGCGCCATACAGCATCGACGGTGCCCGACCGGGATCCTTCGCGTTCAACCGTCCGTCATCCATGGCCAGTTTCCACGCCATGAACAACAGAAACGCCACCCCGGCCAGTTGCACCACGCGGGTCATGAACGGCCAGAGTTTCAGCACTTCATGCAGGCCCAACCCCATCAACACCAGCAACAGCACAAACCCCAGCGTCGCCCCGGCAACATGTCGCTGACTGGCGCGAAATCCGAACTGCGCACCGGAACTCAACGCAACAATGTTCACCGGCCCGGGCGTGATCGACGCCGCCAATGCAAACGCCGCCATCGAAACAATCAGACTCATCGCACACCTGCTTCAAATCGAGGAACAAGGTGCTCACGGTATCGAGCGCCCGGTCCCCGGTATTGAAGAAAATGCCCCTGACTGCAAATCTCCCTGTGATCCTGATCGTTCCCACGCTCTGCGTGGGAATGTAGCCCGGGACGCTCCGCGTCCCTTCCAGAGCCGAACGCAGAGCGTCCGTTGAGGCATTCCCACGCAGAGCGTGGGAACGATCAAAACCCCATTCGCGAGCAAGCTCGCTCCCACATGAAAATCTACGCTCAGTCCAGGCGCGGCACGGTGAAGCGGAATTCGCTGCCCTGCCCAGGTTCGCTCTCGGCGAAGATCCGCCCGCCGTGGGCTTCGACGATGCCCTGGGTGATGTACAAACCCAGACCCGTGCCGGTCGGATTGCCCTCTTTCACCGTCCAGTAACGGTCGAACACGTGCGGCAGATGCTCCTTGGGAATGCCTTCGCCGCTGTCGCGCACGGTGAAGACAATGTCATCGCCGACCGACGTGGCCTGCACGCCCACCCTGCCCAGTCGTGGCGTGAACTTGATGGCGTTGCCGACCAGATTGGACAACACCTGAAACAGCCGCTCCGGGTCGGCGTGGATGCGCAGATCGGGATCAGCTGCAAAGGAAATGCTGATGTCCTTGTCCAGCGCCAGCGGCGCGAGCAGCGCCTGCGCCTCCTCGAACATCTGCCCGACGTCGAGTTTTTGCGGGGTGATGGAGTAGCGCCCGGCATCGATTTTCGAGGTATCGAGCAAATCCTCCAGCAGCGTGTTCATGCGTCCGGCAGCCTGTTGCATGGTGTCGATCGCGGTGGAGATGCGCCGCGAAGTGTGCGGGCCGTCCGAGCTGAACGCCTTCTGCATCATGCCGCAGAGCATCGAGATCACGGTCATCGGATTACGCAGATCGTGTGACACCACGGCCACCAGCTCATCGCGGGCGCGCACCGCTTCCTGCTCACGGCGCACTTGCCGGGCCAGATCATTTTCCAGTGCCGAACGCCGCAGATCGTTGGCCGCGAACAGGTCGCCGTGGCTCCACTTGGTGGAGATCCCGGCCATCTCGACTTTCCAGATTTCAAACGAGGTGCGCGGGCGCAACCGCAGGCCGGCATCGGAGTTTTCCAGGTCCAGCGGCTTGCGCGGATCGCCGCTCCAGTTGATGTTTTCCTTGACCTCCGGACGGAACCAGAACACACCGTTGTCCACCGGTTTCGGCAAGCTCATGGCGAGCACGCCGCTGGCCACCTGCTGATACTGCGCGGCCGGCGGGTAGACGCTGGCCAGATGATGACTGGCAAACACCGCCTCACCGCTGTCCTGCAACCACTTGTGCAAGGCGCGGATTTCTTCCGGCTCCGGGCAGTTGCCGTAACGGTGCAGTTGCTTGTCTTCGATGATTGCGATGCCGCCGGCATTGGTCAGCGCCATCAGGGTCTGTGGCTGATTGGCGAGGCCGTCGAAGACATTCTGCGGCGAGTCGATCATCGCTTGATTGAGCAGCGCCAACGCCTCGACTTTCTCTTCACGCTGACGGCTGATCTCCAGCGCTTCCATGGCGCTGATCTGTAGCGACAGCACCTGGCCGATGGTCTGACATGCCGCACGCAACTCATGCGGCACGTGCAACGGCTGACGATTGCCGCAACTGATCAAGCCCCAGAGTTTGTCGCCCTTGAGCAGGGAAATGCTCATCGACGACAGCACGCCCATGTTCTTCATGTACTGACAATGGATCGGCGACACGCTGCGCAGGGTGGCAAAACTCAGGTCCAGCGGCGTGTCAGTGTCCGGGCGTAGCTTTGGCAGCAGCGGCACCGGTTGGTAGTCGGCATTGGGGATGATCCGCAGCCAGTTAGTGCGATACAGCTCGCGCGCCTGCTCGGGAATGTCCGACGCCGGGAAAAACAGGCCATTGAACACTTCCATCGACGGGTCAGAGGCTTCGGCGATGACCTGACCGTGGCCCTCCTCCTCGAAACGATAGATCAGCACCCGGTCGTAACCGGTCATGGCCTGGATTTCCTTGACGCTAATGTCGTACAGCGCCTGCAACGTGGTCGCCGCTTGCAGACGCTGAAGCATGCGCCCCAGATGGGTCTGGTTGCCGGCGACATTGCGTGGCTGGAAGTTCTCGAAGTGGATTTCCAGTTCCAGAATCAGCACGCCCTGATGGCGATGCAGCAAGCCCTCGAACGCGGTGCCATTAAGCCTGAAGTGCAGCGGCGGTGCGTCGGACAGCGACGGTTGCAGCAAGGCTTTACGCACTTGCGCCGCCTCAGCGTCGCCCAACAGACTTTCCAGCGGCTGGCCGATCACGCTTTGCGGTGCGCGGGCCAGCAGGGTTTCGACGTTGGCGCTGACCTGAATGATCGCCAGGTCAGGCTCGCTCAGGGTCAGCAGCAGACCGTGGGGCTGGATCGCACCGGGGAAACGAATCGGCTCGTCGGCACAGTTGGCCAGCAGTTCTTCAAAGGCTTCTTTGTCTTGCGGGTTCATGCCAGTACCTCCCGGCTTTCGAGCCAGCGCTCGAAACAACTGAATGTGGTTTGTGCTGCCGTGACCACAGCGGCGCGCTCGGCGGCGCTCATTGGCCGACTGCCGAGGTATTCGATGAAGTCACGCCAGCGCCGGCCCGTGGCGGCACCGTAGATATCGAGAAAGGCCGCGCCGTTATCGGCTTCCAGGCCTAACCGGGTAGAGATTTCCCGGCGCAGAATCTGCCCGCCGAGCGTCGCACCCTCGAGTACATAGAGCACGCCAAGGCAGGCAGCGCTTGAGTCGATGACCGGCAACTGCTCGCACTGCGGCAGGCCTTGCAGCGCTTCTGCAGATACGCCCAGCGCGCGCAGATCAGTGCGCAAGGTTGGCGCTTTGAGTCGAGGCGTCAGATCAAAATCGGCAGGAATTGCATCACTGCGGAGCAAGGCGTGCTCCAGCGGCAGATAGAAGCCGTAATAAGCCTGCATCAGCCGCACAAAAGCCTGGGTATCAAGGGTATCGGAGAAAAAAGGTAGGCGTTTTTCCAGTGCGATGTGCAGCTCGGCAGTGCCGGCCCGCAGATCTTGCAGCACCGGTGGCACATAAACTTCACGGGCCTTTGCTTGCATGTAGATCGCTCTTGGTGGGGCCGCCTGGGGCCAAACGGGGTGGGTGCAACGTCGGCAAAATCTTACACGGCAATCGCCGTTTCTGACCGGATGGATAGTTTTTTCTGACGAAACCATCACCCTATGACTGATACAGAGTGAAGACATCTGCAAAAAGTTCGACCGCGATGCCCAACACCGCCGGGCGCTGTACCGCGACAGCGCTGCGTGACTGTATGGGTCTGAGCGCGTGGGGGCTGTGATAAAAATATCGCTCTCGTTACCGGAGTGCCGTCATGGATCTCGCCACCCTTACCCTGTTTCTTCCGGCTTGTTTTGCCCTGAACATGGCCCCCGGGCCGAACAATTTGCTGTCGGTCAGCAACGCCACGCGTTATGGCTTTCGCCGCGCCTGCACGGCGGGTATCGGGCGGATTCTGGCGTTCGCCGGGATGATTGCGCTGGCCGGTGCCGGGCTTTCGGTAGTGCTACAGACCTCGGAATGGCTGTTCCATGCGATCAAGATCATTGGCGCGGCGTATCTGCTGTACTTGGCCTGGCAGTTATGGCGGGCCAACCCTGAGGCCGAGCAACAGGTAACGGGCGCGACCGTTGGCTTCTTTGCCTTGGCCCGGCAGGAGTTTCTGGTGGCGGCAGGTAATCCGAAAGCAATTCTGCTGTTTACCGCGTTTCTGCCGCAGTTTGTCGACCCGGCGCAGCCAGTGCCGGCGCAATTCGCGGTACTTGGCGTGCTGTTCCTTTTGCTGGAGTGGATCGCCATCAGCGCCTACGCGTGGATGGGCCTGCACATGCGCCGCTGGTTCGCCGAGCCGCGCGGCAAGCGGATCTTCAATCGTTGCTGCGCGGGCCTGCTGTCGGCGGCGGCTTCGGTGTTGTTGATGGCGAAACGCGCTTAAGCTTCCGACGGACCTTTGAGTTCGACCTGATTGCCGTCCGGGTCGAAGCAGTAGAGCGACAGCCCTTTGCCCTCGGCGCCGAAGCGTGACTCGGCTTTTGCCACGGTCAGGCCGAAGGTTTGCAGATGTGCAATCAGCGCCGCTTCATCGAACGGTTCGATGCGCAGGCAGAAATGATCAACGTTGCGCCGCTCGGCACCAGCCGCCCCGCCGCCCTTGCGGCCGAGTTCGCCTTGCAGGTCGACGAGGTCGATCATTGAAGTGCCGGCGCGCAGGTGGATCAGGCCCAGCGGTTCGTTGCGTTTGACCACCTCTGCGCCGAACACCTGACCGTAGAAGTCGATGCTGCGTTGCAGATCCGCGACGCGCAGGACGATGTGATCGATATGTTGGATGGAAAACGGATGCATAAGCCCGGCACCTCGAAAACGTGTAGTAGCCACCCGTGGCGGCGATCTTGTTGGGACGCGGAGCGTCCGGGGCTGCATTCCCACGCAGAGCGTGGGAATGATCCAGTAATGCGGTCATTGTGGTGCAGAATCGAAAAAATTCACTGTCGATTTTTCGGTGGAGCCATCGACAAACTGGTTTTACTCTCAGCCCATGAACATACAAACCGCTGTCCTGCCGCCCCACGCCGAAATGGTTCGCGCCATGCTCGAACGCGACACTGCCTATGAAGGCGTGTTCTTCACGGCCGTGAAAACCACCGGGATCTTCTGCCGCCCCAGTTGCACGGCGCGCAAGCCGAAACCGGAAAACGTCGAGTTCTTCGCCCAGGCCGACGATTGCCTGTCGGCGGGCTATCGCGCCTGCCTGCGCTGCAAACCGCTGGACGCCGCGGCCATCGCCCCGGACTGGGTGCAACGCCTGCTAAAAGCCGTGGAGGCCGACCCGGAGGTGCGCTGGAGTGATGCGCAGTTGCTCGCTGAAGGCATCGAACCGCTGAAGCTGCGGCGCTGGTTCAAGCAGCATTTCGGCATGACCTTCCACGCGTGGCTGCGTACGCGTCGGCTGGGCATGGCGCTGGGCGGGATCAAGCAAGGCACCTCGATTGATCATGCCGCGTTTGATTCGGGTTATGAATCGCTCAGCGGCTTTCGGGATGCTTTCCAGAAGTCCTTTCACATCACCCCGGGTCGCGCCGAACACAGCGAGCCGCTGCTGTTCACCCGGCTGACCACCCCGCTGGGGCCGATGATCGCCATGGCCGAACGCCGTGGACTGGTGTTGCTGGAGTTTCTTGATCGCCCGGCGCTGACCCGCGAAGTCGAAGAGTTGCAGAACCGCTACGGCTACGCGGTGGCGCCGGGGCACAACGCGCATTTGCAGCAGATCGAGCAGCAACTGGCGCAGTATTTCGCCGGCCAGTTGAATACCTTTACTGTGCCGCTGCACTTGCCCGGCAGCCAGTTCGCCCGGCAGGTCTGGTCGGCGCTGCTGCAAATCCCTTACGGCCACACCAGCACGTACGGCGCCATCGCGGCCGGTTTGGGCAAGCCCGGCGCCAGTCGCGCGGTCGGTCTGGCCAACGGGCACAATCGGCTGTCGATCGTGGTGCCCTGCCATCGGGTGATCGGCGCGGATGGCTCGCTGACCGGCTATGGTGGTGGGCGGCCGCGCAAAGCGTTTCTGCTGCGGCTGGAAAATGCCGCCGTGCAGCTCACGCAATCCCTGGCATTCTGACCAGGCAAATCAACTGACAAGAAGGATTTTTGATGAACGCGCTCGCTACGCAGTTTCACCAGTTGCACCAGCAAGGCTTATTGATTCTGACCAACGTCGCCGATGCCACCGGTGCGCGACTGGTCGAGCACTTGGGCGGTAAGGCCGTGGCTACCAGCAGTGCGGCGGTGGCTTGGGCCCACGGTTACCCGGACGGCAACGCCCTGCCCCTCGAACGTCTGGTGTCGACGGTGGAATCCATCGCGCGGGTGATCAGCATTCCGTTGACCGTGGACGTCGAGGCCGGTTACTCCGATGACCTCGGGCGCGTGGCGGAAGTGCTGGATGCGGTGATCGCGGCGGGTGCCGTGGGCATCAATATCGAGGACGGCTCGGCGGATCCTGAGCTGCTGGTGCGCAAGATCGAAGTGGCGCGACAGGTTGCCAACAAGCGCGAGGTGCAGCTGTTCATCAATGCACGCACCGATGTCTATCTGAAAAGCCTCGTTCCGGCCGAAGATCGCGTCGCCGAGACGCTGCACCGTGCCGCGCTGTATCAAGCGGCGGGCGCCGATGGCTTGTTCGCGGCAGGTGTCACATCGGCCTATGAAATCGAGGCCATCTGCAAAGGCACGACGCTGCCGGTCAATGTCCTTGGTTTCGCCTGCCTGCCTTCACCGGAAGAACTGCAAGCACTGGGCGTACGCCGCTTGAGCGCGGGCTCCGGCATCGCCGAATTCCTCTACGGCGCCATGGGTGGGCTGGTGAAAAGCTTTCTCGCCAGCGGCAAACTCGATACCCATGACCTCAAAGCTTTCACCTATGGCGAAGTCAACGGCCTGCTGAAATAACATGCCTGACGCCTATCAAGCGGCCAGCGAGTTTCTGGCCGCGCTCGATCCGGATTGGCAGCGCCATATCGCAGCGGTCGGCCCGTGCCTGCATCAACCGCATCCGGCGCGTGATCCGTACGAGTCGCTGGTGCGGGCGATTGCTTATCAGCAACTGCATGCCAAGGCTGGCGATGCGATTGTCGGTCGCTTGGTGGGGTTGTTTCCTGGGCAGTCGTTTCCGCGTCCCGAGCAGATTCTTGCGACGGATTTTGATCGAATGCGCAGTTGCGGGTTTTCAGCGGGCAAGATTGCGACGATCCAGGGGATTGCCCAGGCGACGCTGGAGGGCGTGGTACCGGATTACGCCACGGCGTTGGCGATGGATGATGAAGCATTGATTGACCGCCTGATCAGCCTGCGCGGGGTGGGTCGCTGGACGGTGGAGATGTTGCTGATCTACAGCCTGGAGCGCATGGATATTCTGCCGGCGGATGACTTTGGTGTGCGCGAGGGTTATCGGCGGTTGAAGGGGCTGGAGGCGCAGCCGACACGCAGGCAGATGGTTGAGATTGGGGTGGCTTGGCGGCCGTATCGGACGGTGGCGGCGTGGTATTTGTGGCGAGTGCCGAAACTGCTGCCCTCACCCTAACCCTCTCCCGGAGGGAGAGGGGACTGATTGGGGGAGATTGGAGATTTACACCGACGTGAAATAGCTCCTCTGAATTCATGATCGAAATAGCGTCTGTGAACTTATGATCGCCAAGACCTGAATCCATAATCGACTCGGTCTTTCAGGTCGATGTTTAACGCAAGACACCTCGGTCGGCCCCCTCTCCCTCTGGGAGAGGGCTGGGGTGAGGGTCAGCTTTTCACAGCCCGGACTTCAACCGACTGAACGCCCGGATCAGCGCCCGATTGAACGCCTTGCCATTGTCATTCTTGCTGTACAGCGTGGCCCTGACGTCGGCCGACGGATACGTCCCCGGATCATTGCGAATCGAAGCATCGACCAAGCCATCCGCCGCCGTGATCGCATTGGCGTAATGAATGGTGTCAGTGATCGGTGCAATCACTTCCGCCGTCATCAAATAATCCATCAACGCCAACCCGGCCTGCGGATGCGGCGCGTCCTTGGGCACGACCATGGCATCAAACCAGATCAGCGTGCCCTCTTTCGGAATCCGGTAACTCAACTTGAACGGCTTCTGCGCTGCTTCCGCCTGCCCCGCCGCGATCGCCACATTACCGTTCCACGACATCGCCACGCAGGTATTGCCGTTGGCCAGGTCGCTGATGTTCAGGTCATTGTCGAAGTAACGAATGTACGGCCGGATCTTCGCCAGTTGCTGCTCGGCGATTTTCAAGTCATCGAGATTCTGCCGATTGATGTCCAGCCCCATGTACTTCATGACAGCAGCGAACACCTCGTTCGGATCGTTGAGCAGACTCACCCCGCAATCGGCGAATTTGGACACCACTGCCGGATCAAACAACATCGCCCAACTGTCCGTCGGCGCATCCGGCAAACGCTGCTTGATCGCCTCTTCCTGATAGCCGACGCCGGTGGTGCCCCAAGCGTAAATCCCCGCATAGCGATTGCCCGGATCGAACACCGCCATGTGCTGGCGAAACTCCTCGCCAACCCCGGCAAAATGCGGCACCCGGGCCTTGTCCAACGGCTGGATCGCGCCGCTCTCGATGGCCCGCGACAGGTGCTGGCCGGCGGTCAACACCAGGTCGTAACCGCTGCGCCCGGTGAGCAGTTTGGTCTCGACGGTTTCCAGCGAATCGAAGTGATCGGCGACCACATGAATGCCGGTCTGCGCCTCAAAATTTTTCAGCGTATCCGGCGCCAGGTACTCGCCCCAGATGTACAGATTAACCACCGGTTTGGCGGAGTCAGCGGCCTGCACACACAGGGGTGCAAGCACCAGCAATAACGCTTGAGTCAGTTTGTGCAGGCGCATGCTCAGGCTCCTTTTTTCAGGCCGGCGTATTGCGGCATGGTGATGCACGCAACGTTGCCGCCGCCAAGAAGGATTTCCCGGGAGTTTTCGATGCCGACGACTTTGTGTTGCGGGAACAGTTCGGCCAGCGTCGCCATCGCGACTTTGTCGTTGCGATCACCGAACAGCGGCACCACGATCGAGCTGTTGCCGGCGTAATAGTTGATGTACGACGCGCAGATTTTCGTGCCGGCCTGACGGGTGTGGGTGCTGTCCTGCTGATCGAGGCCTTCCGCTTCTTCGGCGGTCCACTCGAGCACGTCCGGTTGCGGCAGTTTGTGCACGATCAACTCGCGGCCACGGCTGTCGCGGGTATTGCGCAAAATGTCGTAAGCCTCCTGGTAGATTTCCCATTGCGGATCATCGCGGTTGTCGGTCCACTGCAGCACCACTTCGCCAGGACGGACAAAACAGGCGAGGTCATCGACATGGCCGTCGGTTTCGTCGAACTTGCAGCCGCGAGGCAGCCAGATCACTTGTTCGGCGCCGAGGTAATCGGTCAGGCGTCGGGTCACTTCGTCTTTGCCCAGATGTTGATTACGGTTGCGGTTGAGCAGGCATTGTTCGGTGGTGAGGATGCTGCCCTCGCCGTCACTCTGGATGCCGCCCAGTTCGGCAATCAGCGGCGCGCGGTAGCGGTCGAAACGCTCGATCTCGAGGATCTTGCTGGCGATCTGATCATCCTTGTCCCACGGATAATAGAGACCTCCGTCGAGGCCGCCATAGGCGTTGAATTCGAAGTCGACGCCACGCACCTCACCGCTCTGGTCGTTGATCACAAAGCACGGGCCGCTGTCGCGAAACCAAGTGTCGTTGCAGGTCATCTCGACCACGCGCACTTGCGGCGGCAACTGCCGCCGCGCCGTGGCGAACTGCGCGGCCGAGGCGCAGACGGTGACCGGTTCGCTGTGGGAGATGGCGGTGACGATCTGCACCCAGACTTTCTGCGCCGGTTTGGCGCCGTTGCGCCATACGTCGGTGCGCTCCGGCCAGCCGAGCCAGCAGCCGGACTTGGTTTCGAATTCGCCGGGCAGACGGAAGCCGTCGTGCTTGGGGGTGGAGTCGAGCAAACGTGCCATGGTCAAACCTCGTTGTTCGCGATGGGAATGACCACAAGGTACGGTCGCGGAAGGCACGCTCGCCAACGATGATTATTGCGGAACAGTTGAATTCAACTCATCAATCCGCCAATTGATCGTTGAACCATTCGAGCATCTGCGCCACCGCCGGGCGCTCCAGTCGCAGCCGTTCGCAGACCAGCGCGTACTGGCCGAGGGCAGTCATGCTGGAGGCGAAGGGCCGTACCAGCCGGCCGCTCTGCAAGTCTTCCTGCGCGGTGAGGTTGTCGCCCATGGCCACGCCCTGCCCTTGCGCCGCCGCTTCCAGCGCCAACCCGGCGTGGGCGAAATACAACTGACGCTGTGGGCGTAGATCCCCGGCGTGGCTGGTCAGCCAGGCGGTCCATGTCTTGCCGTCCTGATCGTCGTGCAGCAGACAGTGGCGAGCCAGATCCTTCGGGGTTTTCAAGCTGCCCTGGTTGAACAGGCCGGGGCTGCACACCGGGAAAAATTGCAGGTCGGGCAACGGGCGGACGAAGTAGGCGCTGCTGTCCACCGGGCCGGTGCCGTAAGTGATCGCCAGATCAATGTCTTCGCCGGGTGCCGTGGCGTCGATCGGCTGTTCGTACAGGTGCAAGGTGATGTGCGGATAGCGTGCATAAAAATCGGTGAGGCGAGTCATCAGCCACTTCTGCGCCAGTTCGGCGGTGACCGCCAGCCTCAGCACTGCCAGTGAGGATGGATCGCGCAGTTCATCGCAGGCATCGCCGATCAGTTCGAAGGCCTGTTGCAGGCTTTGCATCAGGCGCCCGGCGGCGATGGTCGGGCGGATTTGTCGGCCTTCACGGATGAACAGTGAGATGCCGAGTTGCTCTTCGAGCTGGCGGATCTGATGGCTGACGGCGCTGTCGGTGACGCACAGTTCGGCGGCGGCCCGGCCGAAATGCGCGTGGCGGGCGGCGCATTCGAAGGTGCGCAGGGCGGCCAGTGAGGGAAGTCTTCGCATGGGGGGTGGTCCGTTTTTTGTGGGTCATGCTGACTGGGCCGTAGGTCTGCGTCCAGCCCTGCTGCCCCTCACTCCAGCCCTCTCCCGGAGGGAGAGGGAGCTGACCGAAGTGTCTTACGTCATCCATCGACCGGAAAAATCCAGTCGATTATGGACTCAACAAAACAGGTTCAGGTCGGCGTACCTCTTCAATATCCCGCGGTCAGTCCCCTCTCCCTCCGTGAGAGGGGCCTTTGACTGTATCGCACTGTATACCCCGAAGCCGCAGACACACCAACAGCATAATCCCCCCTCCCGCCGACACATCCCCGATACACCCCGACGCTGAAATGCCCCGGTCGATTTCACCTAATTCACCGGAGCTGCACCATGACCACCACCCTTTCAACCGCCATCAAACACCTGCACCTGAACCTCGACCGCGCCGGCAGCTGGCTCGCCCCTCTGACCCTGCGCCTGTTCATCGCCTGGGAATTCTTCGAATCCGGGCTGGAGAAATTCAACGGGAAGAACTGGTTCGAAGACATTCAGGACAAATTCCCCTTCCCGTTCGATCACCTGCCAGCGACGCTGAACTGGGAACTGTCGATGTGGGCCGAGCTGATCTGCGCGCTGGCCATTCTGGTCGGCTTCGGCACGCGTATCTCGGCAATTTCACTGATCGTGGTAACGGTCGTAGCCACCGCCGCCGTGCACTGGCCGGCTGACTGGTCGTCGCTGAGCGAGCTGGCGCGGGGTTATGCGATCACCAATAAAGGCTTCGGCAACTTCAAGCTGCCGGCGATTTACCTGGCCGCACTGCTGCCGCTGGTGTTCGCCGGGGCGGGCAAGTTGAGTGTCGATGCGTGGCTGGCGCGGGTGTTCTGGAACAGAAGCACCCGCTGAGGCTCAATGCGCCCGATCAAGTCCGGCCAGCAACGCGGTGTCACGGCTGTAGATATCCGGCGAGTAACGCACGCGGCCGCTACTGTCGACCTGTGCCGTCCAGTAGGTCATCAGGATCGGCACCGGCGCCGACAGACGAAATTCGTGGGTGGTGCCGGTGGCCAGCAGGGTTTCGGTGCGGGCCTTTTCCGCTGCGGTGAGCAGCAGATCACGCAGTTGCATCGGATGCTCGACCCGCACACAACCGGAGCTGAAGGCACGCGGGCCTTTTTCGAACAGCGCCTTGCTTGGCGTGTCGTGCAGGTACACCGAGAACGGGTTGGGGAAGCGGATGACCATTTGCCCCAGCGGATTACGCGGCCCGGCGTCCTGACGCAGCATGATGTTGCCGGGGTTGTCCCAGTCGATATCCGCTGCCGCCAGCGGCTGACCGTTGGCGTCGAGCACTTGCAGGTTCTGGCGGCTGAGGAAGGTCTGGTCCTTGCGGATTTCCGGTAACTTGTCTTCTTTCCAGATGGTCGGCGGCACGGTCCAGGTCGGGTTCAGGGTCAGTCGTGTCACCCGGGATTTGAGCAGCGGCGTCTGGCGCTCGGCGCGCCCTACCTGAGTGCGCGTCTGCCACACCGGTACGCCGCCCTGATACAGCGTCAGTTCAGCGGCGGCGACGTTGACCAGCAAGCCATTGGGTTCCAGGTCCTGGGCCATCCAGCGGAAACGTTCGAGGTTGACCCGCAACTGTTCACGACGGGTGAGCGGACTGATGTTGAGTTCGGCAATCGTTCCCGGCCCGACCACACCGTCAGCCTGTAGGGAATGGTTGGCCTGAAAACTCTTCACCGCATCAACCAGCACGCCGTCATAAGCATTGTCAGGCGTGCCAATGACGTGAGTCAGGTAGCCTTCGCTGTACAGCCGCTGAGCCAGTTCCGGCACACGTTTGTCTTCCATGGCCGGGCGCAGCAGAGGGCCGTTGCCCACTGATTGCCATTGCGGCAAGGCTTTGAGCCGTTGCGCCGCATAGAGCTGCCGCAGGTCCTGATATTGCGCCAGACGCGGTCGGGCCAGATCGAACGCGGCAGAAATGTCGTGCATGCCCGGAACAGCGATGGCCAACAATTCCGCCTGACGGTCGCGCGGGGTGTCGTCGGCGTGCCACAAAGGTTCGAAGTGCGATTGCAGCAGACGACCGTAATGCAGGTCCTGCAGGGCCTGGAGGTAGTTGCGACTGATGTCGATGTCGGCACACAACTCGCCGTCTTGCGGCGCCGTGGTCGCGACCGGGTAACGTTTTGGATTGAGGCCATCATCGGCCAACAGCTGCAACTGCGCCTGCAACACCGGCAATTGTGCCGATTCATTCGCCCACACTGGCATCCAGTCCTGCTGCTGGTAGAAGGCTTGCAATTGCGTCAGCGCCGGGCCGTTGAGCTGAGCGGCCATCGCCGGGCAAGACTGCGCCAGACTGATTAATACAGCCTGCAACGGACTTTGCGGCTCGACCGGCATTTCGGCCGGTGGCGTTGGCAATGTCTCCAGCGGCGGCAGCGGCTCATCGGCACAAGCGACAAACGGCGCAGCGAGCAAACAAATGCTCAAGTAGCATGCGTACTTTTTGAACAACTGCTTTACTCCAATCCATGGCCGTCCAGATGATGGCCAACCTTACATCAGGTGCGCTGAACAGTCAGGCTCGATCGACGGGCTTGCGGGTATTGACTGGGAGTCAGGAGCCAAAGTGCCAAATAAGTAACAAGTGAGGACACTTTATAAAATGTTGACGTTTTTGCGCCGACTTCTGTTGACCACCGCGACCCTGGTCGTAGTGTCCAGTCCCGTTTTTGCCGCCGGCAAACCATCGCCGGTTCTCTACACAAGCCTCGCGCACGCCGCGCCAGAACTCAATCCCCAAGCGCTGAAAGGTGCGTTGAACGCCATGCAATGCGCGGTCAACAACGGTGCGAAACCGTCCCGCCACCTGGCGATCATCGACTATTCGCAACCGTCCACCGAACGCCGTCTGTGGATCTTCGATCTCAGCAAAAAGAAACTGGTGCTGCGCGATCTGGTTGCCCACGGCTCCAATTCCGGGGAAAACTTCGCCACTCAGTTTTCCAATGTCGAAGGCAGCTATCAGTCCAGCCTCGGCCTGTTCCGCACGCAAGAAAGCTACAGCGGCACCCACGGTTATTCGTTGCGCATGGACGGTCTGGAGCCGGGCTTCAATGACATGGCCCGCGATCGTGCGATCGTCATTCACGCCGCCAGCTATGTGAACCCGTTGTGGAGCAAGAAACAGGGACGCATCGGCCGCAGCCAAGGCTGCCCGGCAGTGCGACCACAGATTGCCAAGCAGGTGATCGACCGGTTGAAGAATGGCCAGTTCATGTTTTCGTGGTACCCGGATCAGCGCTGGTTGAAGTCTTCGCCGTACCTGAACTGCCAGCCGCAGCAGGTGGCGAGCATCCTCAATACCCACGCGAGCTGACCGACCACCACAAATCCCCTGTAGGAGCTGCCGAAGGCTGCTCCTACAGGGAGATTCGCAGTCACTTTCATTACAACTTTGTCATTCAGCTGTCGGTTTGCCGTGCGGATCGCTCGGTAGCCTGAAGTTGTCCCGGCGCCAATGCCGATCAACTTTGACCACTGAGTGACTGACCATGAAAACCCTCCTGCTCGCCTTCACCGCCCTCCTCGCCACCGGTTCCGCGTTCGCCGCGAACATGCCTGACACCGCCGTGATTCATGACAAATCCGGCTTCTACGTCAATCTGGATGTCGACAAAGTCCTGTCCAGCACCGATATTTCACAGGCGTGTGGCGTGGTTCCCGCGCAATTGAATTACCTCGACCATCAGGGCCGCGAACATGTGCTGGACTATCAGGTACAAGGCAGCGGCTGCATCAATGACCATTGAGACTGATCGATGAATATTCTGGTTGTCGAAGACGAACCCAAGGCGGGCAACTACCTGCTCAACGGTTTGCAGGAACTGGGTTACAGCGTCAGTCTCGCCCGCGACGGTGCCGACGGCCTGCACCTGGCGCTGGAACACAGTTTCGATGTGATCGTGCTCGATGTGATGATGCCGAAAATGGATGGCTGGGAAGTCCTGCGCCGGTTGCGCAAGGAAGCCGACACGCCGGTGCTGTTTCTCAGCGCCCGCGATGACATCGCCGATCGCGTCAAAGGCCTGGAACTGGGCGCCGACGATTACTTGATCAAGCCGTTTTCCTTCGCCGAACTGGTGGCGCGCTTGCGCACCCTGACCCGGCGCGGGCCGATCCATGAAGACGAACAGTTGCAAGTCGCCGATCTGCAGATCGACGTGCTCAAGCGCCGCGTGACCCGTGCTGGGGCGCGCATCACCCTGACCAACAAGGAGTTTGCGTTGTTGCAATTGTTCGCCACGCATACCGGGCAAGTTCTCGCCCGTTCGCTGATTGCCTCTCGGGTGTGGGACATGAATTTCGACAGCGACACCAACGTCGTCGATGTCGCCGTGCGCCGCTTGCGGGCGAAGATTGATGACCCGTTCCAGCTCAAGCTGATCCACAGCGTGCGCGGCATCGGCTATCGCTTCGATACGCAGCCATGAGCAGCCGCCGTCCGTACTCGCTGACCCTGCGTCTGGCGCTGCTGTTCGCCCTGCTTGCGTTCGCTTCGCTGGCTGGCCTCGGTGCCGCGCTGTACAACGAACTGGAGCAACAACTGATTCGCCGCGATGACATCTCACTGGTCAGTCGCGTCGATCAACTGCGCACCTTCCTAAACGACAGCAACACCCTCGAATTGATCAAGAACAAACCGGCGCTGTTCCAGAACATGCTCGGCAACCGCGAAGCACTGCTGACCATCGGCGCGCCGGGGCAACCGCCGCTGCTGGTGGTCAACCCGGGCAACCTGAACACGCCGACGTTGCCAGCAGTACCTGTCGATCATGCGATGACGCTGAAAGATGTGCAGCATCTGCCGAGCGTCGACGGCGTGCCGTTTTCAGCGGTGGCGGCGAGTATCGATTCCGGCGAGCTGGGCAATCTGCAAGTCACCACCGGGCGCCTGATGAGCGAGCGCACGGCGATGCTCGCCAATTACCGCTTGAGTGTTTATGGCCTGGCCTCGCTGGCGGCGCTGTTGCTGGCGGTGGTGGGTTGTCTGTTGGTGTATCGCGGTTTGCTGCCGTTGCGGCGACTGGCAAAACACGCTCATGGCATCGGTGTCGGCAACCTTGGCGAACGCCTTGCCAGCAGCGGTGCGCCGCGCGAATTACAGCCGATGATCGAGGCGTTCAATGCCATGCTTGATCGCCTCGCCAAGGGTTTTGCGCAGTTGAGCCAGGTGTCCACCGACATGGCCCATGAGTTGCGCACGCCGATCAATAATCTGCTCGGCGAAACCCAGGTCGCGCTGCAGCAGAACCGCAGCAGCGAGGACTATCAACAGCTGCTCGCCTCCAACGTCGAAGAGCTGGAACGCCTGACGCGGATGCTCGACAACATGCTGTTTCTGGCGCGCACCGATCCGGCCAGTGCCCTGAGTCAGCGTCAGGAGCTGGACGCGGCGGATGAAATGCAGCGCATTGCCGATTACTTTGAAGGCCTCGCGGCGGATGTCGGCGTGAGCATTGAGGCGCGCGGCAGCGGTGTGATCTGGGCCGAGCCGATGCTGTTGCGCCGCGCGTTGGCCAACCTGTGTGCCAATGCGATCAAGTACGGCGCGGCGGATTCGACGGTGCAGGTGGAAGCGATTGCCGAGCCGGATGGCAGTTATGTGCGGGTGCGCAACCACGGCGCAACCATTGCACCGGAACATCTGGCGCGACTGTTCGAACGGTTCTACCGCGTTGATCAGTCCCGTGAGCGCTCGGCGCAATCCAATGGCCTGGGCCTGTCGATTGTCGCGACCATCATGCAGTTGCATCAGGGTCGCTACAGCGCCAGCAGTGCCGATGGCATCACCTGCTTCGAACTGTTTTTCCCCGCCCGGCAATCTCGGGACTGAACATCACCACTTTTCCCCTGTGGGAGCGAGCCTGCTCGCGAAAGCGGTGTATCAATCACTGGAGATGTTGCCTGTGCCGACCTCTTCGCGAGCAGGCTCGCTCCCACATTTGATCTCGGTTCGGCCGAAGATCTACTGATCAACCCGATCCCCTGTGGGAGCGAGCCTGCTCGCGAAAGCGGTGTATCAGTCACCGGAGATATTGGCTGTGCCGGCCTCTTCGCGAGCAGGCTCGCTCCCACCGTTGAACTGCGTTCGGCTTATGATCAAAGCCATAGCCATCAATGCCACCGCGACGCCGAAAGTAATGTGCAAGCCGCTGGCAACCGCCGATGCAGGCGCTTGTGTCGGATCCCCCGCCGCCAGCGCAAACACCGCGCCCATCACCGCCGCCCCGGTGATCAAGCCGAGATTGCGCGCCAGCCCGAGCATCGCCGAAACTACACCACGCTGCTCCTGACGAACGCCGGCCATCAATCCGGTGTTGTTGGCTGCCTGAAACAACGCATAACTGATGGCGACCACGGTGATCGGCAACAAATACCCAGGCAGCCCAAAACTCATTGGCAACAGCGCCAACAAAGCGCAGCCGCAAGCCATGGCGAACAACGCACCCGGCACGATCCGTCGCGCACCGAAGCGATCCACCAGACGTCCAGCCGGTACACCGCCAAATGCCGACAGCAACGGCCCGACCGACAACGCCAAGCCAACAACGGTACTGCTCAGACCCAACCCGCGGCTCAGGTAAAACGGCCCCACCACCAGCGTGGTCATCATTACGGTCGTCACCAGCAAAGTCAGCGCCAGGCTACTGCTCAAGCGCCGGTCGCTGAACAGTGACAAGTGAATCAGCGGTGCCTTGGCCTTCTTCTCGATCATGAAGAACAACACCGCGCCGACCAGGCTGGCCAGCAGCAACGGCAAGGTGAAACCTTCGAGCGTCATTGCCAGCGCATAGGCCGCCAGCGTCAACACCAGCACCACGCTGCCAGAATAATCGAACGCGACTCGCGGCCCTGCGGCCCGATCCGCAGGCAAATAACGGTACACCAGCCACGCATTGAGCAAGCCCAACGGCACGTTGAGCAGAAAAATTGCCTGCCAGCCGACATGCGCCATCAACACCCCGCCCAGCGACGGCCCAAGGCTGGTGCCAGTCGCCGACATCGTTGCCAGCAAGCCCATCGCGCTGCCCGCCCGCGATTTGGGCACTGCTTCTGACACCAGCGCCACCGTCAAGGCGAACATGATCGCAGCGCCAACGCCTTGCACCGCCCGTGCGCCAATCAGCCAACCGAGTCCCGGAGCCAACGCGCAAGCCAACGAAGCGCTGGTGAAAATGCCGATCCCGATCAACAGCAATCGACGCCGTCCAAAACCATCGCCCAGACGCCCGACACTGACAATCAATGTGGTGATCGCCAGCAGGTAAGCCAGCACGATCCATTGCACTTGCTGAAACGTCGCCTCGAATGCGGTCGCGAGGATCGGCAACCCGGCGTTTGCAATGCTGGTGTCCAGCGACGGCATCAACATCGACAGGGCCAGACTGGTCAGCGCCCAACGGGCGGGAGAGCTCAGGGATTCTCGGGGCATGGACGGCTCGCAACGCAAAGGTGATGCGTCATAGCCTGAGCCTCGACAACACACGGCGCAAGACGCATGCTTTGCACTCGATACCTGCATGGAACGCCACGTCATGACTGCACCGGACCTGAACCTGCTGATCACCCTCGACGTATTGCTGCGCGAAGGCAGCGTCGCCCGCGCCGCAAAATGCCTGCGGTTGAGCCCGTCGGCCATGAGTCGCGCCCTCGCCCGTCTGCGCGAAACCACCGGGGATCCGTTGCTGGTGCGCGCGGGTCGCGGCCTGGTGCCGACGCCGCGCGCATTAGAGTTGCGCGAACGGGTCAGTCATCTGGTGCAAGACGCGGAAGCGGTTTTACGCCCTGCCGAAGTGCTCGACCCCAGCAGGTTGCAACGCACTTTCACCCTGCGCAACACCGACGGTTTTGTCGAAACCTTTGCTGCCGCCCTGCTCGCGCGCATCGCTGAAGAAGCGCCCGGCGTGCGTCTGCGTTTTGTGCAGAAAGCCGACAAGGACAGCACGCCGCTGCGCGAAGGTCGTGTCGATCTGGAAACCGGCGTGGTCGACGACAGCACCGACCCGACGCTGCACAGCCGCATCCTGTTTCAGGATCAGTGGATTGGCGTAGTGCGTGAGGGGCATCTCTTGAGTTCGGGAAAAATCACCAGCAAGCGCTTTGCCGGCGGCGAGCACATTCTGATCTCACGACGCGGGCGCAGCAGCGGGCCGGTCGATGAGGCGCTACTCGCACTCGGCCTGACGCGAGACATCGTCACTTCATTCGGTGGGTTCTCGGCGGCGCTGACGCTGGTGCGTGAATCAGAGCTGATCGCCACGGTCCCGCAACGTCATACGAGCAAACTGCGCACCGGCCTGCACAGTTTCGCCCTGCCCTTCGCGATGCCGGACATCAGTGTGTCGATGCTCTGGCACCCGCGCATGGACGCTGATCCGGCGCATCGCTGGTTGCGCGATTGCGTGCGGCAGGTCTGCGCTTAACGCGCGTCGCCACCGGCAGGTTTGTAGAAGAGAAATTTTTTCGTTTCAGCGGTTCTGCGGTATTCCTTGGCCCAGCTCGGATGCACATTGCGGTCGTGGAAATACAGCGCGCCGTTGGTGCGATCCTTGAGTTGGCGGTTCAGCGCTTTGCGGGCAATATCCTTGGCCAGCGTGTATTCGGCATCTTCCTTGACCTGATCAGGACGCCCGTCGCACCACCAGGAAAACTGGCAGCTCTTGGTTTCCGAGCCTTGTTTGACGACAGCGCAGACCGTGTCGGGGAAGCCTTCGTGGCCGAGGCGATTCATCACCACACTGGCCACGGCTTCCATTTCCGGGGTGTCTTTGCCTTTGGCTTCCCAATAGATACTGCGCGCCAGACAGGTAATCGGATCGTCCAGCGGCGCCGCGCCGGCCGGGTCGACCGCTTGCACTTCGGTCGGGGTGATGGCTTCGGCTTTCGGCGCCGGTGCGGCGCTGACTTTGTCCGCCGCTTTCTCCTCCAGCACTTGGGCCTTCTCTTCAGCCTTCGCTTTGATCGGGGCCTGATCGGTGGCCCACACAGAGCCTGCCAACAGGGTGAATACGAGACAGCCCGCCCAGCCTTTCATTCCCATGTCTGTTCTTCCGGCAGCGCCCGAATCGGGCAAGGTGTTACGTCGGGGAGACACCCGGTTTCCGGGGCCTTCGGTGAGTGTAGACGGCAAATCCATCGGCAAAGTTGCGCCGAAAAACGGCTGAATGAAGAAAAAAGACATTGCACTCACCGGGGGCCTTTCGCGCATCATGGGCGCATTCAGCTCAAGGGAGATTTCCATGCGCTTCATGCCATCTGTTTTGCGTCTTGCCGCGTTGTCCGTGGGCGTTATGTTTGCCATCCCGGCGCTGGCCGGCGATGAGTCGCAACTGATCGAGTCGATCAACAGCTACCGCAGCCAACCGCAGCGTTGCGGCAGCCAAGCGTCGAATGAACTGTCACCGCTGTCGGCGGATCCACGGCTGAGATTACGCGCCACCGGTGCTGTCGATCTGCAACAAGCCATGGCCAGCGCCAGTTATCCGATGGTCAATGTGCAGGCGATCACACTGAACGGCCCGCGCGATGCAGCGTCGGCGATGCAGGCGATCAAGGAAAGTTTCTGTCAGGTGGTGCTTGATCCGCAGTTTGTCGATGTCGGAGTCAGCCGCGACGACCGCGACTGGCGCATTGTACTGGCACGGCCTCTGCTGTCGGCCAAGTTGGGCGATGCGCAAAGTGAAGGGCAGAAATTGCTAAGTGAACTTAACGTCGCCCGCAGTCAGGCACGTCAGTGTGGTGGTCAGGCTTTTGCCGCTGCCGCACCGCTGGCCTGGAACGCGACATTGGGTACGATCGCCCAGGATCACAGCCGCGACATGGCCAATAACAGCTACTTCGATCACAAGGACCGCGACGGCCGCACCCCGGGTGATCGCGCTGAACTCGCCGGCTACAGCGGCCAACAGGTTGGCGAAAACATCGCCGCCGGCCAAGACACCGTGCACAAAGTCGTCCAAGGCTGGCTCGCCAGCCCCGGCCACTGCGCCAACCTGATGAACCCGCAATACCAGGAACTCGGCGCCGCCTACGCGACCGACCCGAAAAGCAGCGCCGGCATTTACTGGACCGCGATGTTTGGCGCCCAATAAGCCGCTATCAAGTTCATCACCCTCCCCTGTGGGAACGAGCTTGCTCGCGAAGAGGCCAGTACATTCAACATCAATGTTGTCTGACCTGCCGACTTCGCGAGCAAGCTCGCTCCCACAGTGTCCGGTGGTGTTTACATATTCTCCAACCAGCACAAATCCCTGTGGGTGCGAGCCTGCTCGCGAAGAGACCGGCACATTCAACATCAATGTCGTCTGAACTGACGCCTTCGCGAGCAGGCTCGCTCCCACAGTGTTCGGTGGTGTTTACGTATTCTCTGACCAGAACAAATCCCTGTGGGAGTGAGCCTGCTCGCGACGAGGCCGGCACAGTCAATATCTCCATTGACTGATCCACCGCTATCGCGAGCAGGCTCACTCCTACAGGGGGTAGTCAGTGACCTCAAGATCGGCGGCAATAAAAAACCGGAGCCAGGCTCCGGTTTTTTATGTTCAGTGGGTCCTCATCCCCGCCGCATACATCGCCAGTTTCAGCAGGCTCGCCACCACCGCCAGCGACACCACACTGCCCAGCCAGATCAGCAGCAACCAGCCCAGACGCTTGTACCAGCGGCTGTTCTTCACTTCACGCGAATCAATGGTAGCCATCGCCAATCCTCACTTTGCCGCGGAATACGTAGTAGCTCCAGAAGGTGTACATCAGGATCACCGGCAGGATGAACAGTGCGCCAATCAGCGCAAACAACTGGCTCGACGGCGGTGACGCTGCAGCCCAGATGCTCACCGACGGCGGGATGATGTTCGGCCAGATGCTCAACGCCAGGCCTATGTAACCGAGCAACATCAGCACCAGCGTGAACACAAACGGCCAGTGCGTATGCCGCTGACGCAATGTGCGCAACAGCCCGAACACCGACAGCAAGGCCAACACCACCAGCCCGGCAAACACCTGCAGATGCCCGTGCGTCGACCAACGTGTCGCCAGTTCTGGATGCAGTTGCAGCGTCCACACGCCAATCACCAGCACCATCGCCATCAACAGCAAGGCCAGCGGCCGGGTGAACAAGCGCATCCGTGATTCGAGCATGCCCTCAGTCTTGACCAGCAACCAGGTGCTGCCGAGCAACGCGTACGCAATCACCAGGCCCACGCCACACACCAACGGAAATGGCGCCAACCAGTCCAGACCACCACCGGCAAACTGCCGATCGACCACGGGAATCCCGGACACATACGCGCCAATCACCACGCCCTGGGAGAACGTCGCCAGCAGCGAACCACCGATAAACGCCTTGTCCCACCAATGGCGTTTTTGCGCCGACGACTTGAAGCGAAACTCAAACGCCACACCGCGGAAAATCAGCCCGCAAAGCATCAGGATCAGCGGCAGATACAACGCCTCGAGAATCACCCCGTACGCCAGCGGAAACGCGCCATACAACGCCGCGCCACCGAGCACCAGCCAGGTCTCGTTACCGTCCCAGACCGGGGCGACGGTGTTCATCATCACATCGCGTTCCTGCTCATCCGGGATCAGCGGAAACAGGATCCCCAGCCCCAGATCGAAGCCGTCCATGATCACGTACATCATCACCCCGAAGGCGATGATCACTCCCCAGATCAACGAGAGATCGATACCTTGAATACCCATGACTCAATGCTCCTTCATAGGGGCGATAGCCGCCGAAATCGGTCGACGCGGCGTCTGCAATTCATCGCCCGCAGGCGGATTTTCGTGGTGCGGCTGCGGGCCTTTTTTCACCAGTTTCATCATGTAGCCGATGCCCACGCTGAACACGGTGAAATAGATCACCACGAACAACGCCAGCGAGGTGCTCATCTGCGCCACCGAGTGATGCGACGCCGCGTCGTGAGTGCGCAGCAAGCCATAAACCACCCACGGCTGACGCCCGACTCCCGTGGTGATCCACCCGGCCAGCAGCGCAATCAAACCGCTCGGCCCCATCAACAACACCAGACGGTGGAAGCCGCGATGAGCGTAGAGCTTGCCGCCCCGGCGCAACGCCAGACCGAGCAAACCAACGAGGATCATCAACATTCCCAACCCGGCCATGACGCGGAAGCTCCAGAAAATCACGGTCGAATTCGGCCGGTCTTGTTTTGGGAAGCTCTTCAACGCCGGGATCTGCTTGTCGAGGCTGTGAGTGAGAATCAGGCTACCGAGGTACGGAATTTCCAATGCGTATCTGGTCTTCTCCGCCTCCATATCGGGGATGCCGAACAGCACCAGCGGCGTCGGTCCGTTGTCGGCGTTTTCCCAGTGGCCTTCGATGGCGGCGATCTTCGCCGGTTGATGCTCCAGCGTGTTCAAACCATGGGCGTCACCGACCACGGCCTGAATCGGCGCCACGATCAGCGCCATCCACAACGCCATGGAAAACATCTTGCGCACCGGTGCGGTGTTGTTGCCGCGCAGTAAATGCCAGGCAGCAGACGCGCCGACAAAGAACGACGTGGCGACGAACGCGGCAATCGCCATGTGCGCCAGACGGAACGGAAACGACGGGTTGAACACAATCGCCAGCCAGTCCAGCGGCATCACCCGCCCGTCAACAATCTCGAAGCCTTGCGGCGTCTGCATCCAGCTGTTGGACGCGAGAATCCAGAAGGTCGAGATCAACGTGCCGATGGCGACCATCACCGTGGCAAAGAAGTGCAAGCCGCGGCCGACGCGATTCCAGCCGAACAGCATCACCCCGAGAAACCCGGCTTCAAGGAAGAATGCCGTCAGCACTTCATAGGTCAGCAGCGGCCCGGTGATGCTACCGGCAAAATCCGAAAAGCCGCTCCAGTTGGTGCCGAACTGGTACGCCATGACCAGCCCCGAGACCACGCCCATGCCAAAGTTGACGGCGAAAATCTTCGACCAGAAATGGTAGAGATCGCGGTACGTGTCGTTGCGGGTTTTCAACCACAGGCCTTCGAGTACCGCGAGGAAACTCGCCAGGCCGATGGTGATCGCCGGGAAAATAATGTGGAACGAAACCGTGAACGCGAATTGAATTCGCGCCAGGTCCAGTGCCTCCAGATTGAACATGATGATGTCCTCATCCAGGCTGAAAAGCGGCAGCACGAACCCGGGCCACCGCCAGGCGCGAACGCCTGCAGCCAATCAAATTTCTATGGTTTTTATGGGTTGCGGGTTACGCCACCGACGATGGGATCAGGTTGCTGACCTTCGCGGCTTCGAGGCGGATCGCCACGAACTTGGAGGTTGGCGTATACGTCCGGTCGCCGTAGCTTTCCAGCGGCACCAGAGGATTGGTCTCCGGGTAATACGCCGCCGCCTGCCCTGCCGGAATGTCGTAAGCGATCAGGGTAAAACCGCTGACCCGACGCTCGCGCTCGTCATCCCACAGCGCCACCAGATCAACCTTCTGCCCCGGCTCGAACCCCAAGCGCTGAATGTCCTGCTCGTTAGCAAAGATCACGTCGCGCATGCCGTAAACCCCGCGATAACGGTCATCGAGGCCATACAGCGTGGTGTTGTACTGATCGTGGGAACGCATGGTTTGCAGAATCAGATGCGGCTTGACCGGCAGGTTGCGCACGCCCTCGCTGATCAAGTGCTCGGGCAGTACGCACGGGGTAAACTGGGCCTTGCCGCTTTCGGTGTTCCAGACCCGATCCGAGGCGTCGTTGCCGAGGTGGAAACCACCCGAAATCAACAGCTTTTCATTGAAGTTCTCGAAGCCCGGAATCACGTCGGCAATCAGGTTGCGGATGCGCCCGTAGTCGCCCACCACCCACTCCCAATCGATCGGATGTTTGCCTAGCGTCGCTGCTGCTATTCCAGCAATGATCGCCGGCTCGGACTTCAACTGCGCCGACTTCGGCTTCAACTGACCGAACGACAAATGCACCATGCTGAAGGTGTCTTCGACGGTCACGCCTTGCGGACCTTCAACCTGGATGTCGATGTCGGTACGCCCGAGGCACGGCAGGATCAGCGCATCGCGACCGGTGACCAAGTGGCTGCGGTTGAGCTTGGTGGCGATATGCACGGTCAGGTCGAGTTTGCGCATCGCCGCGTGGGTGCGCGGGGTGTCCGGCGTGGCTTGGGCGAAGTTGCCGCCCAGACCGACAAACACCTTGGCTTCGCCACGTTCCATGGCGCCGATCGCCATCACCGTGTTGTGCCCGTGCATGCGCGGAACGTCAAAGTTGAAGCGTTTTTCCAGCGCGTCCATCAGGTCTTTCGGCGCCAGTTCGTTGATGCCCATGGTGCGGTCGCCCTGCACGTTACTGTGGCCGCGCACTGGCGACAGGCCCGCCCCCGGACGGCCGACGTTGCCGCGCAGCAGTTGCAGGTTGATGACTTCCTGCAAGGTCGCCACCGAGTGCACATGTTGGGTCAGGCCCATGGCCCAGCACATGATCACGCTTTTGGCGCGGCCATACATGCGCGCGGCCAGTTCGATGTCATGCAACGGCACGCCGGACTGCTCGAGGATGTGCTCCCAGGTGGTCGCATCGACTTCAGCCAGATAGCTGTCGAGGCCCGAGGTGTGCTCGGCAATGAAGGCGTGATCGAACACCGGTTCGCCACCGGTAGCCTGGGCCTCGCGTTCCCACTGCAGGAGGAATTTGACCATGCCGCGAATCATCGCCATGTCGCCGCCAAGGGCTGGGCGGAAGTACGCGGTGTTGGTCGCTTCCCAGCCGTTGCTGAGCATTTCCAGCGGGTTCTGCGGGTTCTGGAAACGCTCCAGACCACGCTCTTTCAACGGGTTGATGCACACCACTTGCGCGCCGCGCTTGACCGCTTCGCGCAGTGGTTCAAGCATGCGCGGGTGGTTGGTGCCGGGGTTCTGGCCGATAACGAAAATCGCGTCGGCGTGATGCAGATCCTCGTAAACCACGGTGCCTTTGCCGACGCCGAGGGTCTCGTTCATGCTCACCGCACTGGCCTCGTGGCACATGTTCGAGCAGTCGGGGAAGTTGTTGGTGCCGAATGCGCGGACGAACAACTGATAGAGAAACGCCGCCTCGTTGCTCGCGCGGCCCGAGGTGTAAAACTCGGCTTCGTGTGGCGACTTGAGGTTTTTCAGATGCTCGGCGATCAGCGCGAACGCGTCTGCCCAGCTGATTTCCACGTAGCGATCGACCCGCGCGTCGTAGCGCATCGGGTGGGTCAAACGGCCCTGATACTCCAGCCAGTAGTCGCTCTGTTCGGCCAGGCTCGACACCGTGTACTTCTTGAAGAACGCCGGGTCGACCAAACGCCCGGTCGCTTCCCAGTTCACCGCTTTGGCGCCGTTCTCGCAGAACTTCAACATGCTCGCGCCGGGTGCTTCACCCCAGGCACAACCCGGGCAGTCGAAGCCGCCGTTCTGGTTGGTCTTGAGCATGGCACGGATGTTTTTCAGGGCGTTTTCACTGCCCAGCCAGCTCTTGGTCAGGCTGATGACAGCGCCCCAACCGGCAGCGGCGCCTTTGTAGGGTTTGTAACGGTCGACTTGTGACATGGGACTTCTCCATGACGATGCACACAGGCATGAACCTGATTCGGTTAAACAGCGACGGCCGACTTTCAAGGTTGAAAAGTGGTCGTTGGGTTTGCCGGGGCAAGGATATGAACCGTTACAAAACATTGTCTAATCGCTATTAATGACCGCCTTATCGAAAGCATCTATCACGGCTAAAAACTCTTTATTTACGGGGCCTTGCGAAACTAACGAAGCAACTTTCGGAGAAAAACAATTCATCATCGACGGGATCAATCACCCGTTCATTAACAGTGATTGGACACCACTGAAAGTTGCCCATAACCTGCGCTGACCAAACTCCTTCAACCGGGGTTTTCATTCCTGCGAGGCTGTCATGTCAGAGCGTGTCTTGATCGATGGTTACAACCGCCGCGTCGACTATCTGCGCATGTCGGTGACCGACCGCTGCGACTTCCGCTGCGTCTATTGCATGGCCGAAGACATGCAGTTTCTGCCACGGCAAAAAATCCTCACGCTGGAAGAGATCTATCAACTGGCGCAGAGCTTTGTGGCGCTCGGCACGCGCAAGATTCGCCTTACGGGTGGCGAGCCGCTGATCCGTCCGGGCGTGGTCAAGTTGTGCGAGCAGATCGCCGCCCTGCCCGGCCTGCGCGAGTTGTGCATGACCACCAACGGCTCGCAGCTCGGCAAACTCGCCGCGCCGTTGTTCGACGCCGGGGTCAAACGCCTGAACATCAGTCTCGACAGCCTTGATCCGCAGCGCTTCAAACAGATGACCCGCACCGGCGATCTGGCGCAGGTGATCAACGGCATCGATGCCGCGCGCAAGGCCGGTTTTACCCGCACTAAACTCAACGTGGTGGTGATGCAGGGTCGCAACGATGAGGAGATCAACGATCTGGTGAGCTTCGCGATCGACCGTCAGCTTGACGTCTCTTTCATCGAAGAGATGCCGCTGGGGATCATCAGTGAACACAGCCGTGCCGAGTCATTTTTCTCCAGCGCACAGGTGCGGGAAAAGATTGCCGAGCGCTATACCCTGATCGACTCGGCGGAGTCGACCCAAGGCCCTTCGCGCTACTGGCGGCTGGCGGAAGCGCCGGAGATTCGCCTGGGCTTTATCTCACCGCATAGCCACAATTTTTGCGGCACCTGCAACCGCGTGCGCCTCACCGTCGAAGGGCGCCTGCTACTGTGTCTGGGTAACGAGCATTCGGTGGATCTGAAAGCGGTGCTGCGCGCCCACCCGGGGCAACCGCAGCGGCTGGAGAAAGCTATTGTCGAGGCGATGAAGCTCAAGCCGTATCGACATAATTTCGAAGTGAACGATGATGTTCAGGTCGTGCGCTTCATGAACATGACCGGCGGCTGATCCCGCCAGTTTCATCGGTTATCGGAACCGCACAGCATGATCATCAGACCCAAGGTCAATCAGTTCGCCATTCTCTTCACCCTCAAGGGTTCGATCGCCAAGCGCATTGCCCTGCGCACGCTGATGGTCACCCTGCTCGCCTCGGCCATCGTGCTGGTGGAAATCCTTCATCCGAGCAACTTCACCAAGGTCAATGCCACGCCGTTTACCTTGCTCGGATTATCACTGTCGATCTTCATGAATTTCCGCAACAACGCTTGCTATGACCGCTGGTATGAGGCGCGTAAAGCCTGGGGCGAAGTGATCGTGCATATTCGCTCGGTGATTCGCGAAACCCATGTGATTCGTGAGTCGGCTGAGCGCAAACCGTTGCTGCTCAATCTTTGTGGTTTTGCTCATGCGTTGAACGCGCGATTGCGTAAAGAAAGCGAAGCGGACGCCAGTAGCCAATGGATCATGCCGAAACCCGATCCGCAGACACCGGATTACAGCGGGCGCATTTTGCAGACGGTCGGCCAGCAGTGTTCCGATTTGCATCAGAACGGTGAGCTGACTGAATGGCGCTACATGCTATTGGCCAATCACCTGACCAGCCTGACCCAGGCGCAAGCGGTGTGCGAACGAATCAAAACCACGCCGCTGCCATTTCCCTACACGCTGTTGTTGCACCGCACTATCTACCTGTTCTGCATCCTGCTGCCGTTCGCCATGGCCGAGCCGCTGGGCTGGCTGACACCGCTGTTTACGGCGATTGTCAGCTACACGTTCTTTGGCCTGGATGCGATTGCCGATGAACTGGAAGACCCCTTCGGCCGCGACGAAAACGACCTGCCCACCGATGCACTGGTGCGCACCATCGAACGCGACATCCTCGCCGAGCTTGGCGCCGAAGTACCGCCAGCGTTGAAGCCAGTGGACTATGTGCTGAGCTGATCCTCAGCTCTCCAGACACCCCAAAAACCAGTGGGAGCGAGCTTGCTCGCGAAGAGGCCGTATCAGCCAACATCGATTTTGCCTGACACCACGCCTTCGCGAGCAAGCTCGCTCCCACAGGTTTTGCGTACACCGCGGATATTGTTGAGCACCACAAAACCATTGTAGGAGTGAGCCTGCTCGCGATGGAGCCGGCCCAGTCAACATCTTCGTCGACTAACCCTCCGCCTTCGCGAGCAAGCTCGCTCCCACAGGTTTTGCATTCACACCCGGATATTGATGAGCGCCATAAAGCCATTGTGGGAGCGAGCTTGCTCGCGAAGAGGCCCTGTCAGCCAACATCGATGTTGACTGACACCACGCCTTCGCGAGCAGGCTCGCTCCCACAGGTTTTGCATTCACACCCGGATATTGATGAGCGCCATAAAGCCATTGTGGGAGCGAGCCTGCTCGCGAAGGGGCCTTATCAGCCAAAATCAATGTTGACTGACACTTCGCCTTCGCGAGCAAGCTCGCTCCCACAGGTTTTGCGTACACCGCGGATATTGTTGAGCACCACAAAACCATTGTAGGAGTGAGCCTGCTCGCGATGGCGCCGGCCCATCAACATCTTCGTCGACTGACACTTCGCATTCGCGAGCAAGCTCGCTCCCACAGGTTTTGCGTACACCGCGGATATTGTTGAGCACCACAAAACCATTGTAGGAGTGAGCCTGCTCGCGATGGAGCCGGCCCAGTCAACATCTTCGTCGACTGACACTCCGCCTTCGCGAGCAAGCTCACTCCTACAGGTTTTGCATTCACACCCGGATATTGATGAGCGCCATAAAGCCATTGTGGGAGCGAGCTTGCTCGCGAAGAGGCTCTGTCAGCCGACATCAATGTTGACTGACACCACGCCTTCGCGAGCAGGCTCGCTCCCACAGGTTTTGCGTAAACCGCGGATATTGTTGAGCACCACAAAACCATTGTAGGAGTGAGCCTGCTCGCTCCCACAGTTTGATTGGTGCTGAGGTCAGAAGAGTTCGTTGAAGGGGATGAAGCGCAGCGGGTCGCCGATGTTGTGGGTGCTGTTCTCGGGTATTTCCACCAGGCCATCGGCCCAGGTGGCGCCGAGCAGGACGCCGGAGCTTTGATTCGGATAGAGCACCGCGCGCCCTGCCTCCAGCTTCACCCGCAGGTATTCACGACGGCTGCCGGACTTGTGCCAATCGAAGCCCGCGTTGACCGTAAAACTCAGCGGCGTGACATCTTCGACGCCTTGTATGCGCAACAAGTACGGCCGCGCCAACAAGCCAAACGTCACCAGCGCCGAGGTCGGATTGCCCGGCAATCCTATCACCGGCACCGTGCCGAAATGCCCGACTGTCAGCGGCTTTCCAGGCTTGATTGCGAGTTTCCACAACAACGGTTTGCCGTTGTCGCGTAGCACCTGTCCGAGACAATCGGCATCACCGGCAGACACGCCGCCCGTAGTCAGAATCAGATCCGCGCTCACTTGCAGTTGCTCAAGCTTAAGCCGCGTCTGCGCCGGGCGATCAGGGAGGATGCCGGCGTCGATCACTTCGCAGCCAAGCTCCCGCAACCAGTGGCCGAGCAACACGCGGTTGCTGTTGTAGATGCTGCCGGGGCGCAGTGGCTGGCCCGGCTCGACCAGTTCATCCCCGGTCGACAGCAGCGCCACACGCGGGCGACGCACCACGTGCAATTGCGCCAGCCCTTGCCCGGCAGCGACCGCCAGTTCGAACGGCCCAAGACGTTTGCCGGCCGGCAGCAGGATGTCGCCGACGCGATTTTCCTGACCTTGCGCGCGGATGTTCTGCCCCGCCTTCAGCGGCTGCAAGAAGCGCACGCGGCCGTCCTCTAGCACTTCGACGTTCTCCTGCATTTCGACGCAGGTGGCGCCGGGCGGCAGCGGCGCGCCGGTAAAAATCCGTGCGCAGGTGCCGGGCAGCAACGTGTCCGGCGCCAGCCCGGCGTAAACCTTCTGTGAGACCTTCAGCGGCTGTCGGTGCAGATCAGCGAGATTGAGCGCGTAACCATCCATGGCGCTGTTCGGCCACGGCGGCAGGTCGAGTGTCGCCACCAGATCACTGGCCAGCACCCGCCCACGCGCATCGTCGAGCGCCAGCAGTTCGCTGTCGGCCAGACGTTGCTCATTGGCCATGCCGAGCAATTGATCGAGGGCGTCCTCGACCGGCATCAGCGGTGCCTTGCTCATCCGCGTGGCCCGCAGGCTTGCGCGGCTTTCAGGTGCGGGACGAAGTTGCACGGGCGATGACGGTTGTCGAGTTGCTCGGCAAGAATGCCTTCCCACGCCGTGCGGCAAGCGCCAGTCGAACCTGGCAGGCAGCACACCAGCGTGCCGTTCGACAACCCGGCCAGCGCGCGGCTTTGCACGGTGGATGTACCGATATCCAGAATCGAAATCGCCCGGAACAGCTCACCAAAACCATCGATTTGTTTATCGAACAAGCAGGCCACAGCCTCGGGTGTGCTATCGCGACCGGTGAACCCGGTACCGCCAGTGATCAGCACCACCTGAATGCCTTCGTCAGCAATCCAGTGAGCGACCTGGGCGCGGATCTTGTACAAATCATCCTTGAGCAGGTTGCGCTCACTCAGCGTGTGACCGGCTTCCAGCAAACGACTGACCAGCAACTGGCCCGAGGTATCGCTGGCGTAATCGCGCGTATCGCTGACCGTCAGCACGGCAATATTCAGGGGGACAAACAGGGCATCGGCTTTGGCGCTCATGGCAGTTCTCCGGCAGCATTCAATCAACATTGCCGAGCAGCCTAAGTGCCACTTATGAGTACTGTCTAATCACTCTGGCCAACCACATTATCGACCGGCTCTATCGGTGCTTTTCATCTCGCTGAAAGCCAGTAAAACCGCGACTGATAGAGCTGATCGATAGTGTTTTAAATGCTTCCGATTGGACGAATAACCGCTCAGATGAGATCGTCGCACCCTGCGCTTTTCGTGCGTCTGGCGCATCGGCGTCAATACTCCATTCAAAATTCCCCATCGAGCAGGTGCCGTCGTGGACATCAAACAACTCAAGTTCCTGATCGCGCTGGACGAAACCCGTCACTTCGGCCAGGCCGCCGCACGCTGCCACATCACTCAACCGACGTTGTCGATGCGCCTGCGCAATCTGGAAGACGAGCTGGATCTGGTGCTGGTCAACCGTGGCCAGCGCTTTGAAGGTTTCACCCAGGCCGGCGAGCGCGTGCTGGCCTGGGCGCGCACTTTGCTCGCCGCCCATGACGGTTTGTTTGCCGAAGCAGCGGCGTGTCGCGGGCAACTGGTGGGTAGTCTGCGTTTGGGTCTGGTGCCGCTGAGCAGCTTCAACCCGGTCAATTACATTCAGGGGTTGTCGGGGACGTATCCGGAGTTGAAGTTCAGCCTGTCGTCGCTAAGTTCTGACGAGATCATTGCCGGGTTGGGCAATAACCAACTGGACTTGGGCGTGTGCTATCTGGACCACGTCAACCCGCATTACTTCGAGTTTTTCGAGATCGGCGAAACCCGTGTCGGCCTGCTCTACGACAACCGGCATTTCCATTTCGAAGGCTCGGAAATGAGCTGGGAAGACGCCGCCGAGTTGCCGTTGGGAATGATCACCGCTGGCATGCATTACCGAAAATCCATCGACTTGAGCTTCCGCAGCCGTGGCCTCAGTCCGCAGCCGATCATGGAAAGCGATTCGACCTATCAGTTGTTGCAGGCGATTCATCAAGGCTTCTGCTGCGCGATCATGCCGCTGGACAGTGGCCTGGAAGAGCCGATCGAGCACCTGTCGTTCATGCAGTTGCCGGATGCCAGCGTGCTCGCGCCGCTGGGCTTGGTGATGCGCAAGACCGAACCGCGTTCGGCGATTGCCGAGAAGTGTTTTGCCGAGGCGCGGAAGTTGTTTGGGGTAGAAGTGCCCGCTGAATAATTGATGTTGGATGTCAGACCGCCTTCGCGAGCAAGCTCGCTCCCACAATTGAAATGCATTCCCCTGTGGGAGCGAGCTTGCTCGCGAAGAGGCCCGAACAGTCGATACAAATCCTGATTGATCGACCAAAGCAATCACCACATCAGAACAAGCGATTGGACGCACTTTTAACGCCCCCGTAGCCTGAGCACTCTTCAGCGCCTCGGGACTTTCAAGATGCTCTGCCAAGTCGAAACCATCACAGAATCCACCAGCGAACCCAACGCCCCCGCCCCGCAACCGGCGCAGGTGGCGTTTCGCGAATACCTGCCCGACGCCGCTATCACCCACGCCGCGCTAGCCTCGGAAATCGCCCTTGCCATCAGCTACAACGGCCTCAGCCAAGCGGTGATGATGGTCTCGCCCGGCAACCTCGAAGACTTCATCCGAGGCTTCAGCCTGAGCAACGCGATCATCGATAGCGTCGACGAGATTTATGACATCCGCCTCACGCATTTCGATCAGGCGTGTCAGGCCGACGTGCAGATTTCCAGCCGCGCGTTCTGGGCCTTGAAGGATCACCGTCGGCAAATGACCGGCACCAGCGGCTGCGGTATCTGTGGCGTCGAAGCGCTGGAGCAGGCGCTGCCGCAACTGCAGATTCTGCAACCTTCGCCACTGCCGCCAGCCGAACATATCGACGGCATCCGCCAGCGCATCGAATCAGCTCAACAACTGGCGCGCAGCAGTGGAGCGCTGCATGCCGCGCTGTACTTCGACGCCAACGGTGAAGCGCTGCTGTGTCGCGAAGACATCGGCCGCCACAACGCCCTCGACAAGCTGATCGGCGCGATGCAGAGCGACGCCATCGACCCGCGTGTAGGCTTCGTCGTGGTCACCAGCCGTTGCAGCCTCGAACTGATCCACAAAGCCGTGCGCGCGCGCCTCGGCACCCTCGTCAGCCTGTCCGCGCCTACCGCGTTGACCGTGCGTTGGGCGCTCAAGCACCGGCTCAATCTGATCCATGTGCCGCACCGCAACGCCCCACGAATTTACAGCCCGATCCAGGAGTATTCCGCATGAGCCACACCCTCACCCACCTCGACGATCAGGGCCGCGCCAACATGGTCGACGTCAGCGACAAAGCCGCGACCCGCCGTGAAGCCAGCGCGCAAGCCTGGGTGCAGATGCGTCCGGAGACCTTGCAGATGATTCAGGCTAACGGTCACCCGAAAGGCGATGTCTTCGCGGTGGCGCGGATCGCCGGAATACAAGCGGCCAAGCGCACTCACGAGCTGATTCCGCTGTGCCATGCGCTACTGCTCAGCTCGATTCACGTCGAACTCAAAGCCTGCGAACCGGACCGCGTACAGATCACCAGCACCTGCCGCCTCACCGGCCAGACCGGTGTCGAACTCGAAGCGCTGACCGCCGCCAGCATCGCCGCGCTGACCATTTACGATATGTGCAAAGCGGTGGACCGGGCGATGGTCATCGGTGATATCCGCTTGCTGAGCAAACAGGGCGGACGCTCCGGCCACTTTCAATGGGAGGACGCGCAATGATCCTGATCAACTACTTCGCCAGCTACCGTGACCGGCTCAATCTGGGCGGTGAAAAGATTCCGCTGACTGAGGCTTTGGGCAGCGTTGAGGACGTGCGGCAAATGCTCATGCAGCGCGGCGATCTGTGGCGCGAGGTGCTTGGTGCCAGCAACCTGATGTGCGCGGTGAATCAGGAGCTGTGTCAGCCGAGTCAGGCGATTGAAGATTTCGATGAAATCGCGTTTTTTCCGCCAGTGACCGGGGGTTGATCGATGGCTATTCGAGTCCAGCACAAAAGCTTCGATGTCGGCCAGTTGACGGCCGATCTGCACGCGCGCAATCCACGGGTGGGCGCGGTGGTGAACTTCATTGGTTACGTGCGTGATCTGAACATTGACCAGACGGTGAACGAGTTGTTTCTTGAGCACTATCCGGGCATGACCGAAAAGGCCCTCGAACAAATCGCCGAAGAAGCCCGCGAGCGTTGGCCGCTGTTGGGGGTGGAGATTGTGCATCGGGTCGGTGCGCTGTCGGTGTGTGAGCCGATCGTGTTTGTCGGGGTCAGCAGCAAGCATCGGCATATGGCGTTCGAGGCCTGCGCGTTCATCATGGACGTGCTCAAGACCCGTGCACCGTTCTGGAAGCGTGAGACCACCCCGCAAGGTTCGCATTGGGTCGAGGCCCGCGAAAGCGACCAGAATGCGGCGTTGCGCTGGAGTCTGGCGCATGCCTGAAAAGCAAAAGCCCCTCACCCTAGCCCTCTCCCCGAGGGAGAGGGGACTGATTGGGGGATATTGCAGAAGTACGCCGACGTGAAGGAGTTGTGGTGAATCCATAATCGATGGGATCTTTGCGGTTGATTGATAACGCCAGACACCTCGGTCGGCCCCTTCGGGTGACCATCAAATCCATAATCGACTCGGTATTTCAGGTCGATGGATAACGCCAGACACCTCGGTCGGCCCCCTCTCCCTCTGGGAGAGGGCTGGGGTGAGGGTTGAAAGTCTGATTAGATAGCCGCTCCGCCAGGATTCAAATCCGGAGTCACGCTTGAGCACAGCGCCGAACAATCTGCCCCGCCCCGATCCCGTCACCCTGCGCCACGCCTGGCGTTTCTGGCTGAAACTCGGCTGCATCGGTTTCGGCGGGCCGGCCGGGCAGATCGCGATCATGCATCAGGAGCTGGTCGAGCGACGGCGCTGGATCTCCGAAAAGCGTTTTCTGCACGCACTCAACTACTGCATGTTGCTGCCCGGCCCCGAGGCGCAGCAATTGGCGACGTACATTGGCTGGCTGCTGCATCGCACCTGGGGCGGGGTCATTGCCGGTGCGCTGTTTGTGTTGCCGTCGCTGTTCATTCTGATCGCGTTGTCCTGGCTGTACGTCGCTTTCGGTGACGTGCCGGCAGTGGCCGGGGTGTTTTACGGAATCAAACCGGCGATCACCGCGATTGTCCTGCACGCCGCGCATCGCATTGGTTCGCGCGCGTTGAAGAATGCGTGGCTGTGGGCGATTGCCGGGGCGTCGTTCGTGGCGATTTTCGCCTTCAACGTGGCCTTCCCCTTGATCGTCCTTGGGGCCGCGCTGATCGGCTATCTGGGTGGACGATTCGCCCCTCAGCGGTTCAACAACGCGGGTGCGCGCAACAGCGAGCAATCCTTCGGCGCGGCGTTGATCGACGACGATACGCCAGCCCCCGAGCATGCCCGCTTCAGCCTGCCGAAGCTGCTGCGTCTGGGGTTGATCGGCGCAGTGCTCTGGTGTTTGCCGATGGCGTTACTGACGGTGCTGTTCGGCTGGGACGGCACATTCACGCAAATGGCCTGGTTCTTCACCAAAGCTGCGCTGCTTACCTTCGGTGGCGCCTACGCGGTGCTGCCTTACGTCTATCAGGGCGCCGTCGGGCATTACGGCTGGTTGACGCCGACACAGATGATCGACGGCCTCGCACTCGGCGAAACCACGCCGGGACCGCTGATCATGGTGGTGGCGTTTGTCGGTTTCGTCGGTGCCTACGTGCAACCGGCGTTCGGCCCCGAGCATGCCTTTGCCGCCGGGGCGCTGGCAGCAACGCTGGTGACCTGGTTCACCTTCCTGCCCTCGTTTCTGTTCATCCTCGCCGGTGGGCCGTTGGTGGAATCGACGCATAACGAACTGAAGTTCACCGCACCGCTGACAGCAATCACCGCCGCTGTGGTCGGGGTGATTGTGAATCTGGCGTGTTTCTTCGCCTATCACGTGTTCTGGCCGAATGGCTTTAACGGGGCGACAGATGTTTTTTCCGTGGCGTTGGCCGTTGCGGCAGCATTGGCCTTGTTCGTTTTCAAACGCGGCGTGATCAGTGTGTTGATCGTTTGCGCCCTCGCCGGGCTGGGCTTTCACCTGATGCGCTGAACCCTGGCCTGTGAATCTCCCGTTTACACGCCCGCGAATTCCCCCTTACTATCCGGGCACACCGGTCGGCGGGCATCCCCCGCCACCGACGTTTTCCGCCAACGGAAACACGCGTTATGAGTACGTCACTACAACAAGCAGAATCGTTGAACGTCTCTACCCTGCGCGCCCTCTCTCACAGGGGCTGCGTATGAATCGTATCGTCAATCTCCCCATGGCCCTGCGCCGCTCCAAGCTGCGTCACTCCGCACGCCCGCCGGATATCGCCCGGTCTGTCTGATCGCGTCCGTTAAAGAACCGCGACAGCCCCCTACTTCTTGATATCCCTGCCAGGACAGCCACGCCTATTGCTGCGTCGCGTCCGGCCCGAATCTGCGCGCCTGTGCGGCGCCATCGTGAGTGATTGATTATGAAATTCGCAGCCCTTGAAGACGCACGACTGTTCCTTGAACAAAACCCCGATATCGACATGATCGAGTTGTTCATTCTCGACGCCAACGGCGTGCCGCGCGGCAAACTGTTGCACCGCGAGGAACTGCTCGCCGTGTACGAAAGCGGCCGGCCGCTGCCGAGTACCATTCTCGGCCTGACCGTGCAGGGTGAAGACGTCGAAAACTCCGGTCTGGTCTGGGACGTCGGCGATATCGACTGCCGCGCCTACCCGCTGGAAGGCAGTCTGGTACGCCTGCCGTGGCGCAAGATTCCGACCGCCGCGGTGCAGGTCAGCATGCACCCGACCGAGGGCATGCCGGCGAGCATCGCCGACCCACGGCACTTGCTGATCAAGGTCATCGACGGCCTCAAGGCCGAGGGTTATCACCCGGTGATGGCGTGTGAGCTGGAGTTCTACCTGCTCGACGCCAAACGCGATCACAACGGTCGACCGCAACCAGCGCTGGATGCCGACGGAGGCCGACCGCGACATACGCAGGTCTACGGTTTGCGCGAACTGGAGCAGATCGAACCATTCCTCGCCGACCTCTACAGTGCCTGCAAACTCCACGGCATTCCGGCGCGCACGGCGATCTCCGAGTACGCGCCGGGTCAGGTGGAAATCACCCTTGAACATGGCGATGCACTGCAGGCGATGGACCAAGCCGTGCGTTACAAACGTCTGGTCAAAGCCATCGCCCATCAGCACGGCATGCAGGCGACCTTCATGGCCAAGCCGTTCGATGATCTGGCCGGTACCGGCATGCACATGCACGTGAGTCTGGCCGATGGCGCGGGACATAATCTGTTCGCCTCTGAAGACCCGGCCGGCACCCCGCTGCTGCGCACGGCGATTGGCGGCATGCTCGCGTCCCTGCTCGATTCGCTGCTGCTGTTCTGCCCGAACGCCAACTCGTATCGGCGCTTCCAGGCCAACAGCTATGCACCGTTGGCGCCGACCTGGGGCGTCGACAACCGCACCGTCAGCCTGCGTGTTCCCGGTGGCCCGGCCAACACGCGGCATATCGAACACCGCATCTGCGGCGCCGATGCCAACCCGTATCTCGCCGCAGCGGCGATCCTTGCCGGCATTCATCGCGGCATTCGTGAAGAGCTTGATCCTGGTGCGCCGGTTGAAGGCAATGGTTATGCGCAGGCGAAAGAGTTGCTGCCGACGGATTGGCTGACGTCGCTGCAGGCGCTGGAGAATTCGGTGTGGGCACGGGATGCCTTGGGGCAGGAATTTCTCGGGGTGTATCTGGCGGTGAAGCGTGCTGAATATCGGCAGTTCATGGCCGAGGTGGGTGAGCAGGATTGGCGTTGGTATCTCACCGAAGCTTAACGATCCGACACCAAACCTGTGGGAGTGAGCCTGCTCGCGATGAGGCCATGTCAGTCAAATCATCTGTGAATGACACACCGCTATCGCGAGCAGGCTCACTCCTACAGGGGACCGCGTACAACTCCCGAATTTTGTGTGGACACTGACATGACCGAACGCTGCAATTCCTACTACACCGCCACCCTCAACCAGGACACCGACTACCCGCCCCTGCAAGGCCGGCACAAGGTCGACGTGGTGATCATCGGCGGCGGCTTCACCGGCGTCGCCACCGCTGTCGAACTCGCTGAAAAAGGCCTGAAAGTCGCCATCGTCGAAAGCCACAAGATCGGCTGGGGCGCCACCGGGCGCAACGGAGGTCAAGTCACCGGCAGCCTTTCCGGTGATGGCGCGATGCGCAAACAGATGCGTCCGAAACTCGGCGATGATGTCGATGATTTCATCTGGCACCTGCGCTGGCGCGGGCATGAAATCATCCAGCGACGGGTCGAGAAATACGGCATACAGTGCGACCTAAAACATGGCCACTTGCACGCCGCGTACAAGCCCAGCCACATGACTGATTTGCGTAAGGATTATGAAGAAGCCGTACGGCGCGGATTAGGTGATGAAGTCAGCCTGCTCGACCGTAGCCAGGTGCGTGATCTGCTGCAAAGCGACCTCTACCACGGCGCAATCAAGAATACGCGCAACATGCATTTGCACCCGCTCAACCTGTGCATTGGTGAAGCGCGGGCGGCGGAAGGTCTCGGTGCGCTGATCTTCGAAAACAGCGAAGTGCTGGAGATCATTCACGGCGCTACACCCGGCGTGCGCACGGCTCACGGACAGATCGACGCTAATCAAGTAATGCTCGCTGGCGACGTCTATCACAAGCTCGAACCGGGACAGCTCAAGGGCAAGATTTTTCCGGCCATGGGCGGCATCGTCACCACCGCACCACTGGGCGATCTGGCGAAACAGATCAACCCCGAAGACCTTGCGGTCTACGACTGCCGTTTCGTCCTCGACTACTACCGCCTCACAGCTGATGGCCGTCTGTTGTTCGGCGGTGGCGCCAACTACAGCGGCAAGGATTCACGGGACATCGCTGCCGAGCTGCGCCCGTGCATCGAGCAGACCTTCCCGGCGCTCAAAGGCGTGCAGATCGACTACCAGTGGAGCTGCGCAATGGGCATCGTCATCAACCGCATCCCGCAACTGGGCAAACTCTCGGACAACGTCTGGTACTGCCAGGGCTATTCGGGGCACGGCATCGCGACGACGCACATCATGGGCGAAATCATGAGCCGCGCAATCACCGGGCAGATGGAGCAGTTCGATACGTTTGCCCAGTGCCAGCACATACGCGTGCCGATGGGGGATTTGCTCGGCAATCCGTTACTGGCTGCCGGGATGTGGTACTACCAGATGCTTGAGCGCCTGCGCTGACAAACCCTCCAGTTGTAGGAGCTGCCGAAGGCTGCGATCTTTTGATCTTGTTTTTAAAAATCAAAATCAAAAGATCGCAGCCTTCGGCAGCTCCTACAGGGTCATCATTCACTGAAGATCCATTGTGGGAGCGAGCTTGCTCGCGAAGGGGCCATCAAAACCACCGCAAAACCTCAATCCGCCAACTGCTCGACTACAATCCCCAACCGCCGATAATCCTCGACACTCCCCGACGCCACATGCCGCTCGGTAATCAGCGTATGCAGGCGCGTACACGGCGCCACCACAAACGGCTCCACCGCCCCCAACTTGTCCGCCGTGGTCACCGCAATCACCCGCGCCGCGCCCTCCAGCATCGCCTGCTTCACCGGCACCTCGTCGAAATGCAGCGAGGTAATTCCCACCTCCGGATGAATCGCGCAAACGCCGGTAATCGCCAGATCCGCCCTGATCCCAGCCAGCAGCCGCAGCGCCTCATGCCCACCCGCCGCCATCGTGCGCGGGTTCAACTGGCCGCCAGCGAGAATCACTTTCACACCCTTGAATTCCGAGAGCGCAATCGCCGTCATTGGTGACGCGGTCACCGCCGTGATGCAGATATCTGCACGCAACGAGCGCGCCACCTGCAGCGTTGTCGAGCCGGAATCGAACAGCACAATCTGCCCATCTTCAATCTCCTGCGCCGCCCGTTGCGCCAGGCGAATCTTCACCTCATCCGTCTCGTCCAGCCGCGTGAAGTAGTCCTTGCCGGAGTCTTTTGGACGAGGCAGCGCCCCGCCGTGCACGCGCTGCACCAGCCCGGCATTGTCCAGTTCGGCGAGGTCGCGGCGGATGGTGTCCTCGGAGACTGCGAAGTGCTGGCTCAACTCGGACGCCATGACCTTGCCGTCACGTTCGAGGAGCAAAAGGATTTTCTGTCGACGCAGGGACGGCAGTTCTGCCGCAGAATGATCGCGCATGGTTGTGCCTGTTTGTGCTTGTAATTGCAGGTTTTGCGAGAGTAGCGAAAGCCTTCAGCAAACACAAACCGGTGGGGTATCAATTGTTTCGATCATTGGAATCAACAAGGCGAATTTTTTCTTTGCTTTCAACCTGTTCAGAATGGCCGCACTTCTAAAAGGCTCAGGATGAACACCTCATGAATCTCAATTTTGCGTTTGCTTGCATGATCGTCGTGTCGTTTGCGATTGCCCTCGGCCACGCCTGACTGCGCCTCAAACCGACGCCAGCAAATGCTCGCGCAGCCATTTGTGCGCCGGATCGCGATGCGAACGTTCGCCCCAGAACATCGCCATTTCGTAACCGGGCACTTCCAGCGGCGCGTCGACCACTTGCAGAGCCGGGTTACCACGCACCAGACGTGACGGCAGCATCGCCACCAGATTGGTGCTGGCCAGCACCGACATCGCCATCAGAAAGTGCGGCACCGACAGCACCACTTTCCTCATCAGCCCGACATCGGCCAACGCCCGGTCGGTCACCCCGAAAAAGCCCCCACCCTCGCGCGACACCATCACGTGCTCCAGCGCGCAGAACTGTTTGCGCGTGGGCGCAGACTTCAGCCCCGGATGGCCGATACGGCCGGCCAACACATAACGCTCGGTAAACAGCGGCCGTCGATGCAACTCCGGCGGCGCGTCTTCGCTGATGTGCAGCGCCAGATCGAAGACGCCCTGCTCGGCCTGTTTGACCAGATGCGCCGGCGTCAGATCGATCACCGCCAGTCGCGTGCCCGGCGCCTGTTCGCGCAAGCCGCCCAGCGCCGGCAACACCACCGTCGACTCGCCGTAATCGGTCGCGGCGATTTTCCAGGTGTGCGTCGCCAGCGCCGGGTCGAACGCACTGGCCGGCGCCACTGCCCTCTCCAATGCCTCCAACGCCTCGCGCAATGGCTCCCGCAATTCATCGGCGCGCGCCGTCGGGCGCATGCCGCGCGGCCCAGGCAACAACAGCGGATCGCCAAAGATGTCGCGCAGTTTGGCCAGATGCACGCTCACCGAAGGCTGCGACAGGTTCAGGCGCTGCGCCGCGCGAGTGACGTTGTGCTCGGAGAGCAACACATCGAGTGTCAGCAGCAGATTGATATCCAGCCGTCTCAAATTATTCATGGCTATACCAGACATATCAGACATTCATTTCCAATATACCGGTTGAGCACCGATCCTGCAGTCACTCAGCTAACGGAGCTTCAACATGAACGTATTACTCGTCTACGCACACCCGGAACCGACTTCCTTCAACGGCTCGCTGCGCGACTTCAGCGTGCAGCGCCTGCAAGCCGCCGGCCACACCGTGCAGGTCTCCGATCTCTACGCGATGAACTGGAAAGCCACCCTCGACGCTGACGATGCCCCAGAGCGCGATGCGACGAAACCGTTTCACGCCTCCCTCGACTCGAAAATCGCTTACGCCGAAGGCACCCAAGCCGCCGACATCGCTCGCGAGCAGGACAAACTGTTGTGGGCGGACGCGCTGATTCTGCAGTTTCCGCTGTGGTGGTTCACCATGCCCGCCATTCTCAAAGGTTGGGTCGATCGGGTGTACGCCTACGGTTTTGCCTACGGCGTCGGCGAACACTCCGACAGTCGTTGGGGCGAGCGTTATGGCGAAGGGAAGATGAAAGGCAAACGGGCGATGTTGATGGTTACCACTGGCGGTTGGGAGTCGCATTACGCGCCGCGCGGGATTAACGGGCCGATTGATGATTTGCTGTTTCCGATTCAACACGGGATTTTGTACTACCCCGGTTTTGAAGTGGTGCCACCGTTTGTGGTGTATCGGACTAGTCGGATGGATGAGGGACGGTATGCCGAGACTTGTGATGAGTTGGGGCGGCGGCTGGATGAGTTGTGGAGTGCAAGGCCGATTGGGTTTCGGCAGCAGAATGGGGGGGACTATGAGATTCCCGCCTTGACGTTGAAGAGCGATATCGCGCCGGATAGCGAAGGCTTCGACGCACACATCCGCTAGCGCCACATTGCCCTCACCCCAGCCCTCTCCCGGAGGGAGAGGGAGCCGACCGCGTTGGATGTTCGAATTACATCGACCTGATATCTCGAGTTGAACTCAGCTTTTGAAAGACACCGAGATCGGCTCCCTTCCCCCTCGCCCCCCTGGGGTAGAGGGCTGGGGTGAGGGGGATGGATCAAACTGACACACCGCAACACATTGACATCAGCTCCAGTCAGGCCTCTTCGCGCGCCCGCCGCACCTGCACCAACAACGCCGGGGCAAAATGCAGCAACACCATCCGGCTCAAATGATGCGTCAGAATAAACACCACATTCAGCCCACCACCAAACGCGACAATCGCAATCGTCTCGATCGCCCCCGGCATGTACGCCAGCCACAGCGACAGCGGATCACTGCCCAACCACCGCGCCGCCACTTCCGCAAACACCGCCGCGACCACAATCATCAAACCAACCGAGACCAACGCTGTGCGGCCGTGACGTCCCAGTTCCGCGAAGCCAAGCCCCTGAAACCTTGATCCGATCCGCACGCCGAGAATCAGCGCCGCCAGATTCAAACTCCAATCCGGCATGTGAAAACCGTGCAGCCATCCCGACTTCACGAACACGGCCGTGATGATGATCGCGGTGAGCATGAACGGCGCCGGTACACCAATCACTAGCAGCAAGCGCCCGAGCAGTACGCTCAATGCGATTACCGAAAGGGCGGTCAAAGCCATGCCTGTGGTCAATGGATCACCATCGGCCACCGCAATGGCCGCTTGGCCGGGAATCAAGAAACTCACCAACACCGTGATGAGCAGCAAGCGCATCAAGTGCACGATGATGACCTTGCTTGACGCTTTTTCCGACTCGAGTAAATCGAACACCGCCGCCAGTGCGCCGGGATAAACCGCCAACAGTGCATCGGTGCGATTCCAGCCTGCGCCGCGCGTCAGCCACCATCCGGCCAATGCGATTTGCACCGTAAGGCAAATCAGCAACACGCCGAGGCTCGGCAACATCGTCGAGGCCGTCTCACTGTCCCACGCTTCGAACATCAGCCCGGTGGCGATGCCCAGCGTGACCTGGATGTAGCCCAGTCCATAGGGAGTTGCCGGGGCGAGACCGGTTTTACTGGCAAACAACGCGGTAACAACAATCGAACCCAACAGCAGGCCATGGGGCACGCCTTCGAACTGCAACAGTGCGCCGAAACCGGCGGCAATCAACAAACAGAAAATGGATTTCATAGTCGCCTTCCTGGCAATTTACCTGACACACTACAGGGGATTTATTTGTTTTTACCCGCGCAACCGGCCAATCGCGCGGCGGTATTTTTCGATTCGTTCGAGATCTTCCCAACTTGGCGAGGCAATCCGCGACAGGTCGCTGTTCTCTTCCAGATCCGCCAGTTTCACCACCCGCCCGATCGGGTTCTGTGCGGCGCGGTCGACGAAGTCTTCATAGGATTCGCCCGGCACTTTGGTCACGGATTCAATAGCGCTCAAAACGTCTCCGCTGAAGCCTTCTTTGCGTAGATCATCGAGGCTGACACCGCAATCCTCAACCACATCGTGCAGCACAGCGACGATGCGTTCTTCCAATGTGGTCATGCGCAACATGACTTTCAGCGGATGCAGAATGTACGGCGCGCCGCCCTTGTCGACCTGTCCGGCGTGGGCCGTGGCGGCGATGGCGATTGCACGTTCGAGTGTCTGGGTCATGGGGTTCTCCGAGGGTTAAACGCCGTAGCGGCCGCCGACATGGATGTTGCGTTTGAGCCAGTTGCCGATGGCCTTGAGACGCCCGACTGGCTTCGCTGACCCGCAATGCCGCTGAAGGATCAGCGACACCAAACCAGCCTGATCGGCTTTAGGATGGGCATCGATCAACTCGGCAACCCACGCGCAATCAGCCTTATTCAAATGCTCACGCCACTCACCGGGCCAGGCGTCCAGCTCATCCAGCGCCAACCACCGAGCACCGCCATGCTCCATATGCCCGCCGGCCATCGACTGCTCGAAACAGAAAGGCGTGTCTGGCTTTGCAGGGTCAATGTGAAACAGATAGATGTCGTGGAACGGATGCTGTGCGGGGGGCGCGTTATTGCGGCTGCCGATTTCGATCATGGGCGATGTTCCATTCCTTGGGCGCTGAATGTTTCCGATTGTTTCGCAGTGTACGCCACGGGAGCAAATCAAAAACCCGATGGAACCTCCCTCCTCTACGCCGCATCGAAACTTTAGAGCGCCAAAATCATCGATCAGACCCGGCGCCCCTGAAGAGGAAATCCCGATGAACATTCGCTTCCTGCTTCTGCTCGCCACCTTCGCCATCATCCCCACCTGCGTCATGGCCGAAGGCTGCGACGTCCAGACCCAATCCTCCAGCGCCTCGGTGCCAGCGGTGGAAACCCATAGTTGTTATGAATACGAAGGCATGCCGATCAACTCAATTGACTGGTCGTGCAGCAACGAAAGCAAGGACATGCTCAGCAGCACTAAAACCAAGGTCGAACACTGTGCCGACCATTACCAGGCCTCGTGCATCGCTACCATAACCCAGGAATCCCTGGCCAATCCGCACTCCACCAGCAAAGACAAGAATGCCAAGGCATTGAACATCCCCGACAACGCCCAAGTAACCACGTATTACTACGACGTGGAGCATTTGGCCCAGGCGCGGATTGATTGTGAGAACGGTGGCGGGCATTGGAAAACGAAGTAAACGACTGATATCCATGCTAGCGACAGGCAAAGAAAAGCCCGGCTCAAAAGGACCGGGCTTTTTAGTACGCGATATCCATCAACCGCCGCCGCTTCCGCCACTGCTGCTACCGGTTGATTGCCCAGCACCACTGGGTTTGGTGGCAGAAGGCACCGGTCCGTTATCCGTCTTGCCGCCATCCCCACCTTTGGGCAGCGAATCGGCATCCGGATCGGCATTGGTGGCTGGGGACGCCGGCTCACGAGTCTGGCTGGTGCCGTCGTTTGCCGTTGGAGTGGACGTCTCGCCGGCCGCGATCGCGTACAGCGAACTGCCGGAAAGCAACGCCGCGAGGGTAAACACCGCGATTTTATGGTTCAGCATGGTGGCTCTTCCTTTGTGTGGGGAGTTACAGCATTGGAAGAAGGTGTGAGGCGAAGGTGCATTGTGGCGGACGAATGGTCACAAATAGAACAGATTCTGTGTCTCGACGCCCCTCAACTGTGAGGATTGAATCACCAGAAGGAAATACCCATGCTCGAAGGAACTGTCTCACGATTTACTTATGAATCCCCCTAAACCGAATGTAACAATTCACTATGCATCCCGCGACACGTGAAGTGCATCTCTTCCAATTGCGTAAAAATAATGGCATTCTAATACCACTCTATAACTAAGTTAAAAAATAGATCTGACTCTGTTTCGCTGTAGTTAACAAAGAACACCGTTATGAAGCGAACAAAATACAAGCAACCACCAGAAGGACTAAAGAATGAATACTGGGATCGAACCAATCACAATCAAGCTGCCTCCACTTATAATCGCCCTCGTCGTATTAACAAGCGCCGCAGGCGCCGTATTCAAATACTTCGACTTTAAACTTGTGCAAGCAGACTCAGTAGAATATAAAACCGACATCAACGAAAAATACCTCCTCCGAAAAGATGTCGAAACAAACTATATAACCAGGTCAACTATCTCTTCAGATTACTTAAAAAAAGACGAGATTGAAAGAAATTATGTACCTCGCTCTCAAATAGATGAAAAATATGTAACGTTCGAAAAATATAATGACCTACAGAAAAAATATGTAGAAATCAACAAAACCATTAATGAAATACCTTCACCGTTCAAACCTATAACTCAAGAACTGACTCGCGAATTCCCTTGGCAAGATGAACAATTAGGCATCCGCATCAGCATCGACTACTTCAGCGAATTTGAATCGAACTACACTGTAAGACTTAAACTAAAACTACCAGATTCCGAAAGCAGCATCGTAACCATGAAAAGCGCGGATAAATCTCTGCCAGTGTGGAAATTCCGCAAGCACAATAGAACCTTCCAACTCGCAATCACCAAACTCCACCCTGCTACATTGACCGTAACAGAGATAAATTAAATTATTTTATCCACATTGCACCATGAGAGCCCGACTTAAAATCCAGCAGGACCAAACAAAAACCAAGATAATTTTTAACAATACTAATCAAAAGATTCTAAAATAGCAGCACCAGAAATCTCTAGTCCTGCTACACAGTTTCACTGTAGCAAGATCTTTTAGTAATGCCTGGTTGCTGGTTACATTTCAACCTTCAAGGACGTCTACAAAAAGCTCCACTACGGTCTTTCGATATCCCATTTTTTCTCGATGACGAGCAGTAAGATAGAATTCAAAACCTTGAAACACCCTCACTGCCTTTCACGGAGCAAAGCGAATAGTCTATCCCCTATCAATCCAGTACAAAAAAACAACTCCTTCACAAGCCAGCTACTAATGCAGAGGTAAAAAATAAATGGCAAGAAAACCCGAAACCACGTGGAACATGTTAAACGAAGCGCTGGCTCACTTCACAAAATACATAGATGAAAAAAAGCAACCGCATGAACTATCCATAATTGATCTCTTATACGTTAGTAACTTTAAAGGTGGTAACGCGTCAATTACAGAGCCAGCATCAACCCTTCAAGACAAACTTAACCACTACAGTCTGGCACTAAAAGAAATCAAAGACACTTTCAATAAAAAAACACTATCAACGCTGCACCCGACAGAACTGAATGATTTCTCCACAGCATGTACAGCTTTTATAAAATTAACACAAGAAAGCTCAAGCAAAATCAGAGGGCTAGGTCCCTCCTACGCATCTGCCTTGCTATCAGCACACCTCATTGATTTAGCGCCAATATTAGACCGGCGAGTTCTCAATGGTGCAAACATCAGCACCGTGAAAATGGCAAGCGGACAAGTAAAAGACATCGAATCCCACTACAGAGAATTAATAGAAGCCTTTCACAAGGAGCTTAAAAAAACGCCAGGGCTTACCATTAGAGAACTGGACAGAAGATGGTTCATCGAGCCAGTTTAATCCGCATTGAGAACCCGGCACATAGGCCGCTGCCGGGCCATATCAATTAACACCAAAACTAATCGGTATCGCCTTTAAAAATTCGCCGGCGTATTCGCACTAATGATCTCAGCCTCATCCGCCCCGATATTCCGAAACTTATGCGGCAGCGTAGTCGGAAAGTAATACCCATCCCCCGCGTTCAACACACTCACCGACCCATCCACAGTCAACTCAACCGTGCCACGGGTCACCAACCCACACTCCTCGCCCTCAGCATGCACAATCGGCTCTTCCCCAGAACTCGCGCCCGGTGCGTATTGCTCACGCAGCAGGCGCATCTGGCGACTTGGCACCGAGGCGCCGATCAGCAGCAGGCGCAGGCCGTGGCGGCCGAGGTCGGGTTGTTCGTTGGCGCGGAAGACGTATTGGTGTTCGCGCGGGGGTTGGTCGAAGGTGAAGAAGTCGGCCAGGGACATCGGTATGCCTTCGAGCAGCTTTTTCAGTGAGCTGACGGAGGGACTGACGCGATTCTGTTCGATCAGGGAGATGGTGGCATTGGTCACGCCGCTACGCCGGGCCAGCTCGCGCTGGGAGAGTTTGTAGCTTTCGCGTACTAGTTTGAGTCGAGAACCCGTATCCATGACTGCCTTATGTGAGAAGTACTTAGGCTCTGCGCGAAAACTGCCTGCGCGACGATCATGCTGCGTTAAAAACAGGCTCGGAATACTCATGTAGGGCCCTACACTCCGCTTCCTCGCCTGTTTTTGCCTTGCCTGATCGCCGCTCGGCGGTTCTCGCGCAGACCCACGGGTAATGGGGGTGGGTGGCGGGTGCCGCGCGAGGGGCGCGGATCACGTTGCTCCCGTGTCCCGGAACCGTGAAAGGCGGCTATTAAATCACGTTTGCCGGTGTTGCTCAGCAGGTTCGATGGACGGTGGGGCAAAAGTCCTTCTGGCCTTGGTAATACGGACCTGTAGGAGTGAGCCTGCTCGCGATTGGGTGGCACATTCAGCATTATTTTTGACTGGATGGCCGCCTTCGCGAGCAAGCTCGCTCCCACAGGGTTTGTGGTGTTTCTGTGGGAGGGATGGTGGCTGGGCTGGCCTCATCGCGAGCAGGCTCACTCCTACAATTTGATCTTTGGTGTGTCATTGGGATTGGTGGTGTGTGATGAAAAAAACCGGCGGGGTCTTGGGCCGCCGCCGGGGAGGTAACTTAGAGGCCGAAGCGGTCGCGCAGCGAGTAGTAGACGGCGCCGAGGGCGGTCAGTGGCGCGGAGAAGGTGCGACCGCCGATCATCGGCATGTGCGGCAACGAGGCGAACGCATCGAAACGCTCAGCGTCGCCGCGGATCATTTCCGAGATCAGTTTGCCGGCCAGGTGCGAGCAGGTGACGCCGTGGCCGCTGTAGCCTTGCATGTAGTAGGCGTTTTTCTCGATGCGGCCGAATTGCGGCATGCGTGACATGGTCAGCAGGAAGTTGCCGGTCCAGCGGTAATCGATTTTCACGTCTTTGAGCTGCGGGAAGGTCTTGAGGATCTTCGGGCGGATCAGTTGTTCGATGTCGTCCGGCTCACGCGCGCCGTAGACCACGCCGCCGCCGTACAGCAGACGGTTGTCGGCAGTCAGGCGGTAGTAATCCAGCAGGTAGTTGCAGTCTTCGACGCAGTAGTTGTTGGTGATCAGGCTGCGCGCCTGTTTCTCGGTCAACGGTTCGGTGACGACGATCTGCGAACCGCACGGCATGCTTTTCGCGGTGACGCGGTTGTCCAGACCTTGCGGCAGGTAGGCGTTGCCGGCGATCAGCAGGTACTTGGCGCGGACCTGGCCTTTGGCTGTACGCACGACGTTAGGCTCGCCATATTTGATTTCCACGGCCGCCGATTGCTCGTAGATCTTGCCGCCCAGACGCGTGATTGCCGCTGCTTCACCGAGCGCCAGGTTCAACGGATGAACGTGGCCGCCCTGCATGTCCAACAGACCACCAACGTAAGCATCGGAGCCGACTTCGCGACGAATCTCAGCCGCGTCGAGCATCTTCAGATTGCGGTTGCCATAACGTTCCCAGCCGCGTTTTTGCTCGGCCAGACCGTTGAGTTGTTTTTTGTTCATCGCCGCGAAGATACCGCCCGGACGGTAGTCGCACTTGATGTCGTATTCCTTGATGCGCGAGCGGATGATGTCGGCGCCTTCGAAGATCATGCTGCCAAGGATTTCTGCAGTCTTGTCGCCGTAGCGCTCTTCGATCACGTCGACGTCGCGGCTGTAGGAGTTGACCAGTTGACCGCCGTTGCGACCGCTGGCGCCGTAGCCGACTTTCGCCGCTTCCAGCACCGTCACTTTGTAGCCAGCTTCGGTCAGGAACAGCGCCGAGGACAGGCCGGTGTAACCGGCGCCGATGATGCAGACATCGCACTCGACCGACTCTTCCAGAACCGGGAAGTCGATGACTTCGTTGCGGGTGGCGGCGTAGTAGCTGTTTACGTGTTGTTGCTTCATTTTATTGTTCTCCGAAGGTCGCTCATCAAGAGCGACCACCGCTGTAGAAAATCAGAGCTTGATCCAGGTCGCTTTCAGCTCGGTGTACTTGTCGAACGCGTGCAGCGATTTATCGCGGCCGTTGCCCGACTGTTTGAAGCCACCGAACGGTGCGGTCATGTCGCCGCCGTCGTACTGGTTGACCCAGACGCTGCCGGCGCGCAGGCCACGGGCGAAGGTGTGCGCCTTGCTGAGGTTGCTGGTCCACACGCCGGCGGCGAGGCCGAAGATGCTGTCGTTGGCGATCTGCAGCGCTTCTTCGGCGGTGTCGAAGGTGATCAGCGACAGCACTGGGCCAAAAATTTCTTCCTGGGCGATGGTCATCGCATTGGTCACGCCGTCGAAAATCGCCGGTTGCACATAGAGGCCGCCGGTTTCTTCAAGGGTGCGTTGACCGCCAGCAATCAGCTCGGCGCCCTGCTCGCGACCGATGCTGATGTAGCGCAGCACGTTGTCGAGTTGACGCTGATCGACCACGGCACCGACGGTGGTTGCCGGATCCAGTGAATGACCCGGTTTCCACGCTTGCAGCGCTTCCACCAGTAGCGGAATGAACTGCTCGCGGATAGAACGTTCGACCAGCAAACGTGAACCCGCAGTACAGACTTCGCCCTGGTTGAAGGCAATGGCGCCGGCCGCTGCTTGTGCTGCCGCGCGCAAATCCGGTGCGTCGGCAAACACCACGTTCGGGCTCTTGCCCCCTGCTTCGAGCCAGACGCGTTTCATGTTGCTTTGGCCTGCATAAATCATCAGTTGCTTGGCAATCGCCGTGGAGCCGGTGAAGGCCAGCACGTCGACGTCCATGTGCAACGCCAACGCCTTGCCGACGGTGTGGCCGAAGCCCGGCAAGACGTTGAACACGCCTTTCGGAATGCCGGCATCCAGCGCGAGCTGGGCGATGTGGATCGCGGTCAGCGGCGATTTTTCCGATGGCTTGAGAATGAACGAGTTGCCCGCTGCCAGCGCTGGAGCGAACTTCCAGCTGGCCATGATCAGCGGGAAGTTCCACGGCACGATGGCCGCGACCACGCCGGATGGCTCGCGGGTGACGAGGCCAAGTTGATCGTGCGGGGTGGTGGCGACTTCGTCGTAGATCTTGTCGATGGCTTCGGCGCTCCAGCGGATCGCGTTGGCGGTCGCCGGGATGTCGATGCTCATCGAATCGCTGATCGGTTTACCCATGTCGAGGGTTTCCAGTAGCGCCAGTTCTTCCTGGTGCTGAAGGATCAGATCGGCGAAGCGGATCAGGATGCGCTTGCGCTCGGCCGGGGCTTTTTTCGCCCAGATGCCGGACTCGAAAGACTGGCGCGCGACTTCGACGGCGAGGTTGGCGTCGGCTTCATCGGTGCTGGCCACGGAGGCGAGGAAACGGCCGTCGACGGGGCTCAGGCATTCAAACGTGTCGCCACTGATGGCCGGGCGGTATTCACCGTTGATGAACGCGCGGGCTTCGATGGTCAGGGACTGGAAGCGTTGTTCCCAGTCGTTGCGGGTCGTTGTCATTGTTGTGGCTCGACAAGGGGGGATTGGGGGTTGTCGTCTGGCTGCGATGTCTGGCTTGAGATGGCTGCTCACCCTAGCCCTCTCCCAGGGGTAGAGGGGACCGATTGGGGGATGCTCAGAATCTCCGCCGACCTGAAAAATCTTTGCCGAATCCATAAACGGCTGGATCGATCAGGTCGCCGGATATCTCAAGACAACCCGGTCAGTCCCCTCTCCCTTTGGGAGAGGGTTAGGGTGAGGGGCTCTTCAGCTTTTGAGGGCCTCAGCCAATCACACCGTATGCAGATACCAATTGTACTCAAGGTCAGAGATCGAGTTTTCGAACTCGGCCAGCTCGCTTTCCTTGCACGCGACAAACACGTCGATGTACATCGGGTCGATGTAGCGGGCCATGACTTCGCTGTCGTCCAGCTCGCGCAGTGCGTCGCGCAGGTTGTTCGGCAAGCTCTGTTCGTTCTGCTCGTAGCTGTTGCCTTCCACCGGTGCGCCCGGCTCGATCTGATTGGTCAGACCGTGGTGAATGCCGGCCAGTACCGACGCCATCAGCAAGTACGGGTTGGCATCGGCACCGGCGACGCGATGCTCGATACGCACGGCGTCGGCCGAACCGGTTGGCACACGGACCGCAACGGTGCGGTTGTCGATGCCCCAGCTCGGCGAGTTCGGTACGTAGAACTGCGCGCCGAAGCGGCGGTACGAGTTGACGTTCGGGCACAGAAACGCCATTTGCGCAGGCAGGGTCTCCAGCACACCGCCGATCGCGTGACGCAGTGCGGCGTTCTGCTCGGGATCCTCGCTGGCGAAGATGTTGTTGCCTTCTTTGTCCAGGATCGAAATGTGTACGTGCAGACCGTTGCCCGCCTGGCCCGGATACGGCTTGGCCATGAAGGTGGTGTCCATCTCGTGGTCGTAGGCGATGTTCTTCACCAGACGCTTGAGCAGGACGGCGTAATCGCACGCCTTGATCGGGTCGGAGACGTGATGCAGGTTGACTTCGAATTGCGCCGGGGCGCTTTCCTTGACGATGGCGTCAGCCGGGATGCCCTGCTCTTTCGCGCCTTCGAGGATGTCTTGCAGGCAATCGACGTATTCGTCGAGATCGTCGATCAGGTAAACCTGAGTCGACACCGGGCGCTTGCCGGACACCGGCGAACGTGGCGACTGCGGACGACCGTTCACGTTGTCCTGGTCGATCAGATAGAACTCGAGTTCGAATGCCGCGCAGATGGTCAGACCGAGGTCATCGAATTTGCGTACGACGTTGGCCAGCACTTCACGCGGGTCAGCGAAGAACGGCTGGCCTTCGATTTCGTGCATGGTCATTAGAAGTTGTGCGGTGGGACGCTTCTGCCACGGTTCGATGCTCAGGGTGCCGGGGATCGGGTAGCAAATGCGGTCAGCGTCGCCGATGTCCAGACCCAGGCCGGTGCTTTCCACCGTGGAGCCGTTGATGTCGAGCGCGAAAAGCGAGGCCGGCAGGTTGATGCCTTTCTCGTAAACCTTATGAAGACTGGTGCGTTCGATGCGCTTGCCGCGCACCACACCGTTCATATCCGCAATCAGAAGGTCGACGTACAAAACCTCAGGATATTTCTTAAGGAATGCGTTTGCTTCGTTGAGTTGAACGGTACGCAGAGGGACCGACATGATGCACCTATTTAGCTGTTAATTATTATGTTCACTGCTGTTTCGCCGAGCCAGTCAACCCGAACGGCAAAGTGAAGTCAATAGCGAACAGATGGCCGCTCAGGGTTTATTTTTCGGGCTTTTTTTAACACTTGCGTACCAATACAGGCGCCAAAGCCCCGAGAATCATGAAGATATGATGAACGGCGTTTAGAATTTTTTACATGGCAGTTGTTAATTAAAATCAACGAGGCTAAGCTCCGGAAAAGCTCGTTCAAGTGTCAAACTTCGAGGTGAATAAAAATGGCATTCAAGCCATTGATCGGCGTTACTGCGTGCGTCAAACAGATTGGCCTGCACCCCTATCACATCAGCGGCGACAAGTACGTACGTGCTGTCAGCGTTGGCGCTAACGGGCTGCCAGTGGTCATTCCTTCTCTTGGCAACCTGACTGAAATCGAAGACCTGCTCGGTCAACTCGACGGTCTGCTGCTGACCGGCTCGCCCTCGAACGTGGAGCCTTTCCACTATCAAGGCCCGGCCAGCGAACCCGGCACGGATCACGATCCGGCGCGGGATGCCACCACCCTTCCTTTATTGCGTGCAGCCATCGCGGCGGGCGTTCCGGTGCTCGGCATTTGCCGGGGTTTCCAGGAAATGAACGTGGCGTTCGGCGGCAGCCTGCACCAGAAGGTGCATGAGCTGCCGGGCATGCTCGATCACCGCGAAGCCGACAGCCCTGACGTGGCCGTGCAATACGCACCGGCCCACGCCGTGACGGTATTGAGCGGCGGCGTGTTCGAAGCGCTGGAGCTGCCGGGCGAGTTCCAGGTCAACTCGATTCACAGCCAGGGCATCGACCGCCTCGCCCCCGGCCTGCGTGCCGAAGCGGTGGCTCCGGACGGCTTGATCGAGGCGGTCTCGGTCGAGCACAGCCCGACCTTCGCCCTCGGCGTGCAATGGCACCCGGAATGGCAAGTGCTCGACAACCCGAACTACCTGAAGATTTTCCAGGCATTCGGCGAGGCTTGCCGGCAACGGGCGGCGCGGCGCAACCAACGCTGACATCAGCCAAGAATACGTAACGACTTACTGCCCCCATGAATGTCGGGTGTGCCTTTGTGCATCCGTCATTCGTGAACAGCAACACCCGTAATAACAACAAGTACGACCCAGGCAGCCAGGACGGCGGCGCCGACCAAGCCAGGACAACCCACTGAAAATGTGGCCCCTGTAGGAGCTGCCGAAGGCTGCGATCTTTTGATGTTGATTGTAAAAAACAAGATCAAAAGATCGCAGCCTTCGGCAGCTCCTACAGGGACATGTGTGAGGGGGATGGTTGTTCCTGGCTTGCAATCCACTTAAGCCCGGCCACATTGGCCAGGCGAACGAAACCTGTTGGGAGTTTCACATGGCAAACGCCTCCAGCACTTACAGGAAGGCACTTGAAGGTCATCAGCAACCGAAAAAGGTGCTGGTGAAAGTCGATCGTGTCACCAAGAAGTTCGACGAAACCGTGGCAGTGGACGATGTGTCCCTGGAGATCCATCAGGGCGAAATCTTCGCCCTGCTCGGTGGCTCCGGTTCGGGCAAATCGACTCTGCTGCGCATGCTCGCCGGTTTCGAGCGTCCGACCGAAGGGCGGATTCTGCTCGACGGCGTGGACATCACTGACATGCCGCCGTACGAGCGGCCGATCAACATGATGTTCCAGTCCTACGCGCTGTTCCCACACATGACCGTCGCGCAGAACATCGCCTTCGGCTTGAAGCAGGACCGTTTGCCCGCCAGCGAAATCGATGCCCGCGTCGATGAAATGCTGCGCCTTGTACACATGACCCAATACGCCAAACGCCGTCCGCACCAGTTGTCTGGCGGCCAGCGTCAGCGCGTCGCCCTCGCCCGTTCGCTGGCCAAGCGTCCGAAGCTGTTGCTGCTCGACGAGCCGATGGGTGCGCTGGATAAGAAGCTGCGTTCGCAGATGCAACTGGAGCTGGTGCAGATCATCGAACGCGTCGGCGTGACCTGCGTAATGGTGACCCACGACCAGGAAGAGGCCATGACCATGGCCGAGCGCATCGCGATCATGCACCTGGGCTGGATCGCGCAGATCGGCAGCCCGGTCGACATCTATGAAGCGCCGGTCAGCCGCATGGTCTGCGAATTCATCGGCAACGTGAACGCCTTCGACGGCACCGTGGTAGAAGACCTTGAAGGTCACGCGATCATCCACAGCCCGGACTTGCAGCAAAAGATTTACGTCGGTCACGGCGTCAGCACCTCGGTGCAGGACAAGTCGGTCACCTACGCGATCCGTCCGGAAAAAATGCTCGTCAGCACCACTCAACCCGAGTTCCGCTACAACTGGTCCGAAGGCAAGGTGCATGACATCGCCTACCTCGGCGGTCACTCGGTGTTCTACGTCGAACTGCCCGGCGGCAAAATCGTCCAGTCGTTCATGGCCAACGCCGAACGCCGTGGCGCACGTCCGACCTGGGACGACAAAGTCTACGTGTGGTGGGAAGACGACAGCGGCGTGGTACTGCGCTCATGAAAACCTTCAATCAGCAATTCCTGCGCCTGGTGCCCAGCGGGCGAAAACTGGTGATCGGCATTCCGTTCATCTGGCTGTTCCTGTTCTTCATGCTGCCGTTTTTCCTGGTGATGAAGATCAGCTTCTCGGAAGCCGCGCTGTCGATCCCGCCGTACTCGGAGATCTACACCTACGCCGAACAGAAATTCCAGCTGCTGCTGAACATCGGCAACTACACCATGCTCGGCGAAGACGAGCTGTACTTGTCGGCGTATCTCGGTTCGCTGAAGGTCGCGGCGCTGAGCACGATGATGTGCCTGCTGATCGGTTTCCCGATGGCCTACGCCATCACCAAGACCGGCAAGGAAACGCAAAACGTCCTGCTGCTGTTGATCATGATGCCGACCTGGACGGCAATCCTGATCCGCGTTTACGCGTGGATGGGCATCCTCAGCAACAACGGTTTGCTCAATGCGTTTCTGATGTGGACGGGGCTGACCGATCACCCGATCGAGATCCTCAACACCAACACGGCCGTGTATATCGGCGTGGTCTACGCCTACCTGCCGTTCATGGTGTTGCCGCTGTACGCCAACCTCGTCAAGCACGACGGCAGCTTGCTGGAAGCCGCGCAGGACCTGGGTTCGAGCAACTTCAACAACTTCTGGAAAATCACCGTGCCGCTGGCCAAGAACGGGATTATTGCCGGCTGCATGCTGGTGTTCATTCCGGTGGTCGGTGAGTTCGTGATCCCAGAACTGCTCGGTGGCCCGGAGACACTGATGATCGGTCGCGTGCTGTGGCAAGAGTTCTTCAATAACCGCGACTGGCCGGTGGCGTCTGCGCTGGCGGTGGTGATGCTGTTGATCCTGATTGTGCCGATTCTGCTGTTCAACCGCAGCCAGGCCAAAGAGATGGAGGCACGGGGATGAAACGCTTCGGTTTTTCCAAATTCATGCTGATCTTCGGTTTGATGTTCATTTATCTGCCGATGCTGATTCTGGTGATCTACTCGTTCAACGCCTCGAAACTGGTGACAGTCTGGGGCGGCTGGTCGGTGAAGTGGTACGTCGGTTTGCTCGACAACACGCAACTGATGGGCTCGGTAGTGCGCTCGCTGGAAATCGCCTGCTACACCGCGATTGCTGCAGTCGCGCTGGGCACCCTCGCCGCTTTCGTGCTGACTCGCGTCACGCGCTTCAAGGGTCGCACGCTGTTTGGTGGTCTGGTGACCGCGCCGTTGGTGATGCCGGAGGTGATCACCGGTCTGTCGCTGTTGCTGCTGTTCGTGGCCATGGCGCAGTTGATTGGCTGGCCGCAGGAGCGTGGGATTGTCACCATCTGGATCGCCCACACCACGTTTTGTGCAGCCTATGTGGCGGTGGTAGTCTCCGCCCGCCTTCGCGAGCTGGACCTGTCGATCGAAGAAGCGGCGATGGATCTCGGTGCGAAGCCGTTCAAGGTGTTTTTCCTGATCACCATTCCAATGATCGCGCCGTCGCTGGCGGCGGGCGGAATGATGTCGTTTGCCTTGTCGCTGGATGACCTGGTGTTGGCGAGCTTCGTCTCCGGACCGGGTTCGACCACCCTGCCGATGGAAGTGTTTTCGGCAGTGCGTCTGGGCGTGAAGCCGGAGATCAACGCGGTGGCGAGCCTGATTCTGCTGGCGGTTTCCCTGGTGACCTTCCTGGTCTGGTACTTCGGCCGCAAGGCAGAAGCCAACCGCAAAAAAGCGATTCAGGAAGCAATGGATCAGACCGCGAACGAGTCGTGGCAGCAACCGCAACAAGCCGCCACCGCATAACCCTGTAGGAGCTGCGGCACGCTGCGATCTTTTGACCTTGATGTGAAAGATCAAAAGATCGCAGCCTCGTTTCACTCGACAGCTCCTACACAAATGTAGTCAGCCCCTCGGTCAGTCCCCTCTCCCTCTGGGAGAGGGTTAGGGTGAGGGGGCTTCGTGCAATGTGAATAAGAAGAATGGAGTTGTACCGATGAAAATGTTTGGCAGGACTCTGCTGACACTGTCCTTAATGGGCGCAATGGTCATGGGCGCCCAGGCCAACGACAAGGTGCTGCGCGTTTACAACTGGTCCGATTACATCGCGCCGGACACCGTCAAGAAGTTCGAAGACGAGACCGGCATCCGCGTGACTTATGACGTCTTCGACAGCAACGAAACCCTTGAGGCGCGGTTGCTGGCGGGCAAGTCCGGTTACGACCTGGTCGTGCCGTCGAACAGTTTCCTGGCCAAGCAGATCAAGGCTGGCGTCTATCAGACCCTGGACAAATCCAAACTGCCGAACTGGAAGAATCTCAACCCGGTGCTGCTGAAAAACGCCGCCGCCAGTGATCCGGACAACGCCCATGCGTTCCCGTACATGTGGGGCTCGATCGGCATCGGTTTCAACCCGGCCAAGGTCAAGGAAGTGCTCGGCGCCAATGCCCCGACCAATTCCTGGGATTTGCTGTTCAAGCCGGAAAACGCTGAAAAGCTCAAAGCCTGCGGCATCAGTTTCCTCGACTCGCCGACCGAAATGATCCCGGCCGCCCTGCACTACCTGGGCTATCCGGTGAACGACAAGGACACCGCACACATCAAGGAAGCCGAGGCGCTGTTCATGAAGATCCGCCCGAACGTGGCGTATTTCCATTCCTCGAAATACATCTCCGATCTGGCCAACGGCAACATCTGCGTGGCGGTCGGTTACTCCGGCGACGTGCTGCAGGCCAAGGCCCGCGCGGTGGAATCGGGCAACAACGTGGTGATTGACTACAGCATTCCCAAGGAAGGCGCCGGCAGCTTCTACGACATGGTTGCGATCCCGCGCGATGCCGCTAACGTCGAGAACGCTTACCTGTTCATGGACTTCCTGATGCGCCCGGACATCATCGCCGAGATCACCAACAGCAACGGCTACAGCAACGCCAACGCGGCGGCCACGCCACTGGTGGATGAAGCGATCCGCAACGACCCGGGTTCGTATCCGTCGCAAGCGGTGATGGCGACGCTGTATGCGGTGCCGGATCAGCCGATTGCCACCCAGCGAATCATGACCCGCGGCTGGACGCGGGTGAAACTCGGTAAGTGAGCCGATGATCGTTCCCACGCTCCGCGTGGGAATGCAGTCCGGGACGCTCTGCGTCCCAAAGCGTGACGCGGAGCGTCACAAGAGGCATTCCCACGCAGAGCGTGGGAACGATCAGTGTAAAAATTTCCCGTTCACGCAGCGCCTTACCACCGCTGCACCCTGCTATGAACGGCCTCACCTGGCTCCCTCGGCTCAGGTGAATTCTCAGGCGCCCTCGGGCGCCTTTTTTTGCGCCTTCAGATCAGCGGCCAGTCTTGCAAAATCCGATAGCGACCCTTGTGTGATTCGAACAGCGCGAAGCGTTCGGCACGCAGGAAGAACTCAGGCGGCGTGGCGGATTCCGGCTCCGGCGCACGGTAATCACGGGCCAAGGTCAGGTGCGGACGAAATTCGCGCGGTGTCTCTTCCAAACCAAAGGGCAACATGGCCTGCTCCAACGCATAAACCAAGCGCAACAACGCCTGCGGAGCTTGCTCCGGCGCCAGCGACAACACCCCGGCGCGATGCCAGACCTGCATGCGATCCAGCGAAATCTTCAGCGCCTCTCCTGGCGTACGCACTTGCCCGGCCGCCTCGCAGACATCGTTGATTTGCACCAATGGCACCGCGCCGAGAAACAGCAGCGTCAGATGAAAGTTGTCCGCCGGCACCGGCTTACCGGTTCGCAACCCCAGCTCCCCGCGCCATTGAGCGATCGCCTTGCGTTGCGCCGGCGGGCAATCGAGGGCGAAAAACAGTCGCTTCGCTTCATCGGTCATGGCCCTGCTCCCTGTTCAAAGTGTTCCGCCGGATTCTACACAGCCTGATCTGACGACTCGTGACAGGTAGCTATAGTTCAAGGATTGCCATCAACCGGAGACCGTCATGCGCGAGGTCCTCAGCAAAGAACCGTGGTGGGCCCGGCCGCCGCAACCCGGGCAGGACGAAAGCGAACTGGAATGGGGCTGGCTGGTGCATTACAGCGAGGGTGAGCCGCGCTTCGAGTTCGTCCGTGAACGCCCGACGGACGAGCAGATCCGCAACCGAAAAAGCTGCCGAATCACCCCCTCAACCGAGTGAACACCGTACCTGTAGGAGTGAGCCTGCTCGCGATGGCGTTTGCACATTCAATGCTTCATTGACAGACCCACCGCTATCGCGAGCAGGCTCACTCCTACAATAGATTTGCGGTGGCTTCAGGGTTCGATGAGGTATTGGAAGCCGCCGTAGATCATGCGCTGGCCATCGAACGGCATCGGGTTCACATCGGGCTGCATGCGCGGGTCCTCCATCATTTTTGCCATGCCGGCATCACGGGTGGCTTTGTCCGGCCAGATCAACCAGCCCGAGGCGACGGTTTCGCCTTCCTTGAGCTTCACCGCCATCGGGAACGAGGTGAGCTTGCCGTCCGGCACGTCGTCTCCCCAGCATTCGGCCACGCTCAGGGCGCCGTACTCCTTGAACAGTACGGCGGCAATTTCGGCGTGCTTTTTGTACTGCTCACGATTGGCAGTCGGCACCGGCGCTACGAAAATATCGATGTAAGCCATGATCACTCTCCTTGCACGTTGGGTTCGATCTGCTGGTTAGTCGATTGCGGCGGTTGCCATTCGACAGGATTGACGCCCAAGCCGACCGACGGTTCATCGCCCCCACCCAGATTGCGCTCGACCTGCCCGGCCATGTGCAGCGTGCCGGCCATGACGCCGGTGGTCGGGTTCTGCACCAGTTTCAGCCAGGCCTTGTCGAAGGTGCTGCCCAGACTGCTGCGGATCAACGCTTCACTGTCAGGCCGGTCATTGGCCTGGATGATCGCGCGAATGCCGGCCACACCCACCGAAATCAATCCGCCAGCCAGTTTCCCGGCCGCAGCGGCTACTGCGCTGGCCGCGCCGCGCGGGGCCATTTCCGCTTCCATCCGTTGGCTGGCGCGTTTGGCCACCGGCGCCATGCCAGCATCCGTCGAGGCAATCCCCTTTGAGCCACCCTCGGTGTGAATCTTGTCGATCAGCGCGGCATAGGCCGGCAAGGTGTTCAACGGTTCCGTGCTGATCACTTGAAACAACGAAGCATCGCGCGCCGGCGGCGGGCCCAGTGCGATGGCGGGGACTTTCTGCAAGCGTCCGTTGAGCTGACCAACGGGCACACCATGGCGCTGGGCGATAAGCGGCATCTGCTGCGCCATCAACTGCGCATAGAACGCCGTCGCCTGGCCGAGAATCGCATCCGGATCGATCTCCACCGCCACCGGTGCCAGCACCCTTTCCTGATATTGCTCAAGCAGATACGCCGCCAACCGCTTGGCCGACGCGTCCTGTTCGCCACCGGCATTGATCGTGTACCAACTGACTTTCATCGACAGCCATTCCTGAGTCCAGTAGCTGCTGAACCACGGGATGAAATTTTCTTCAGTTTGCTGATAGACCCGAGTGCGCCAATGTTCCATCGAACCACGGGCGAAAACTTTGACTTGCTCGGTGGACTGCTGCGAGGCGCTGACGATTTCCCGGTCGATCTGCTGCCAGGTCTGCGGCGAGACCAACACGGCTTGCGGCGCCGACACCGGCGCCCGCGCCGAGGTGGCGCAGCCGGCCAGCAACAACAATGCGGCGACGAGCAGCGCACGCGGGTTCACGGTGGTGGTTTCCTTTAAACAGGGAGGATGCAGATCTGAGTATAGGTGTGGGCGTCGGACCATTTGTCCGCTGTCGCGAAAACTCCGCAGATCCCCTGTGGGAGCGAGCTTGCTCGCGAATGCGGTGTATCAGACACATATGAATCGACTGGCTCGACGCCTTCGCGAGCAAGCTCGCTCCCACAGTGGTCTGCGACAACCATCAATGCCATCGATATTCACCATCGCGACGATTGCCTTCCGCCCACCGCCCATCAAAGGCACGATTGACCCATCCGAAACACAACGAGGAGTTCACAGCATGATTCACACCCACGTCACACTCTCCGTGAGTTTCCCGGTGTTCGGCAGCAACTATTACGACCAGCACGTTGTGTCGCATAAAGCGCAGGCACTGGTGTTCAACGAAGATTTCGAAGATCTGCTGATGCCCGCCGCGACTAATCATTTCAGTAATGAAGTGGTCGGCATCAACGATCAGTTCCGTTTTCTGAGCGACATTCTCGCCACCCATTTGCTGGACATCGAGGCCTCCGTGCCTGCGCGATCCAGCGTCCGGGCGAGCGCTCACTTTTAATTGCAACACGCACAAAAAAGCCCACTGGCCATTTCCGCGCAGTGGGCTTTTTCACATCAGAATTGCGCCGTTCAGCGCTTCCAGCACTCGGCGTAGCGCGAGCAGACGTTGTACTGCGCATCCATTTTGGCCATACGGTCGAGATGGCGTATGACGGTTTCGCCCATGACCTGCTTGGACGACTGGAAGTAGTACGTGATCATGCCGGTTTCCATGTCGGCCTGCACCGCATTGCCACGCTTGCCGGAAGTACCATCGACGGCAGACCATTCTTTCAAGCGCTTGTCGTCGATACTGCGCAGTCGTTTGCGATACTCGTCGCTGGAACGGGTGATTGCCTCGCTGGCAATCGCGGAACCCTCAATGTTGAACGCGTCTAGATTCTGACGGTACAGCGTCCAGTAATCGTCTGGCAGTTCAAAGCCCATTTTCGCCTTGCGCTCGCTGACCAGTGAATCGAGTTTTTCCGGCGTAAACGTCGTCGCGGCGCGCGTCTTCGCGTCGGACTTCAACACCACGAAGAGGCTGCCATTGACGATGCGGTCGATCATGACCGTCCGCTCCGGCGTATCCGGCAGCAGCACTGGCGGCTTGGGAAAGATCGGGTTGCGCCCGGCACAGGCCGCCAGCCCCTCGAGTTTTATCGGGATCGGCGTGCGCACGTCCTTGCCGTCGATGCGTTGCACACGCTGCATCAGCGTCGAACACTGGCGGCCCTTGAGGTCGAAGGTCAGCTCATATTCTGTATCGCGCTGAGGTTTGAAGCTGAAACCCGCCCCGCACACGGCATAACCAGTCTGGGTGTTGATCTTCAAGTACATTTCCTTGTCGGGCGGCAGTTTGATTTCCAGGTAGCTCTTGGCCTTTTCCGGGGGCGCCACACTCATGCCGACCCGGCGCGTGCTGTCGACAATAAACAGGTTGTTAAGCAAGCCGGTGGTCTGGCCATCGCAATGCTCTGCATCGTAGTAATCCACCGAGGCGTTATCGGTGCTGGCGACAAAGCGCAGCTTAGCGGCATCAGGTTCGGCCGAATCCTGATAGGTGCCCATCTGTGTGCATCCCGACAGCAGGAGGCCCGACAGAACAGCACCGATAACAACGGGTGAACGGCGCAACAGCAAAGCGACAGACATGATCATCCTTGGGGAGGGGGACAAAAAAATGGCGATGCTACTGAATTGCCATCATTGCGTCCATCCCCTTACGTCTGCGCGACTGTTGTCCTGATCGAGCGCGCAGAACTCAGTCAATCATCATCGCGATCACGGTAGTAACGACGCCCGTCGCGGCGATCATCGCGATCATCCCAGCGCCGGTCATGGTCGTAGTTGCGGCCATGATCGCGGTCGTAATGCCGGCCATGGCGGTGGTCATCATCAAAGTCCGCGACACAGCCACCGAGCATCACGGCGGCGGTCACGGTCAGCAGCATCGTTGTAGCGCGCTTCATTCAACACTTCCCTAAAACCAAGGTCTTGACGACGGAATCGGCGACGCTGCCCGCGCCTTCAGGACGCGGTGAGCGCAGCCGCAGATACGACCGGGTAAACCGCCGTTGATTCAGTGGCCACTAGCGACCGTTTGTCGCCCCGCCCGCGCCGCCCGAACGGCGGCGAAATGCCACCTATACTCCTTGCAACCAAGCCCCACGCAATGGATCTGCGCCCTCAATAACAACAAGCAGAGGTGGACCATGGTCTGGCAGCAAATCTACGACCCGTTCGGCAATCCGGTGATCTCCACGCTCATGGCCGCCGTACCGGTGGTGGTGATGCTCGCGGCGCTGGCGTTCTTTCACGTCAAGGCGCATCTCGCGGCGCTGCTAGCGCTGGCGTCCGCCCTGCTGATTTCGATTATTGCCTTCGGCATGCCGGCGAGCATGGCCGGCTCAGCGGCGTTGTTTGGCGCGGCGAATGGCTTGCTGCCGATCGGCTGGATCGTCCTCAACATCATCTTTCTGCATCGCCTGACCACCGAGAACGGTTCGTTCAAAGTGCTGCAGGATTCCCTAGCGCGGATCACCGATGACCGACGTTTGCAGTTGCTGCTGATTGCGTTCTGCTTCGGTGCGTTTTTCGAAGGTGCGGCGGGGTTTGGCACGCCGGTGGCGGTCACCGGGGCGATTCTGATTGGTCTCGGTTTTTCGCCCTTGGCCGCGTCGGGTCTGGCGCTGATCGCCAACACCGCGCCAGTGGCCTTCGGCGCGCTAGGCACACCAATCATTACCTTGGCCAAAGTCACCGGGCTGGATGAAATGGAGCTGTCGATGATGGTCGGTCGGCAGTTACCGTTTTTCTCGGTGCTGGTGCCGTTCTGGCTGATCTGGGCGTTCGCCGGGTGGCGCAAGATGCTGGAGATCTGGCCGGCGATTCTGGTGGCCGGGGTGAGTTTCGCCGTGCCGCAGTTTCTGGTGTCGAACTATCACGGGCCGATGCTGGTGGACGTGATCGCCGCGTTGATTTCCATGGCTTGTCTGACGTTGTTTTTAAAGGTGTGGAAACCGGCGACCATTCACACCTCGGCAGCTCTTTCAGGGCGAGTCGATAACTCCAAAGTCGAAGAAGAGAAAGTCACCGCCAGCGCCGCGTTCAGCGATCAGGCGCGCCCGGCGGTGATGCGCGCGTGGATGCCGTGGATCATCCTCACCGTGTTCGTGTTCGCCTGGGGCACGCAGGGCTTCAAGAACATCTTCGATGTGCGGCCAGCGATTGATCCCGTCACGCACTCGGCCAAACTCGACCCCACGGGTAAACCGGTGAACGAGGCCAATCCGATCTTCGCGCCGGCGGTGACCTTCACCACCCTGCACCTGCAAATCGAGAAAGTCCCGCCCGTAGTTGCCGCACCGAAAGCGGAAGAGGCGGTGTACAAGTTCACCTGGTTCACCGCCACCGGCAGCGGGATTTTGCTGGCAGCGATTGTTGGCGGTTTGCTGATGGGCTACTCGATTCCGCAACTGATCAAGCAATACCTGCGCACGTTGTGGGTGGTGCGGTTTTCGCTGATCACCATTGCGGCGATGCTGGCGCTGGGATTTCTCACGCGCTACTCGGGGCTCGACGCGACCATGGGTCTGGCGTTTGCGGCGACGGGGATTTTCTATCCGATGTTCGGCACGTTGCTCGGTTGGCTGGGTGTGGCGTTGACCGGTTCGGATACCGCGTCGAACGTGCTGTTTGGCGGCTTGCAGCGGGTCACCTCGGAACAGCTCGGGATCAGCCCGGTGTTGATGGCGGCGGCGAACAGTTCCGGCGGGGTGATGGGCAAAATGGTCGATGCGCAGTCGATCGTGGTCGCCTCCACCGCGACCCGCTGGTATGGGCATGAAGGCGAGATTCTGCGCTACGTGTTCTTCCACTCGATTGTGCTGGCGATCCTGGTCGGTGGACTGGTGACGTTGCAGGCGTATGTGGCGCCGTTTACGCATATGGTGGTTGGCTCGCATTAGCCAGGTACAGCCATTCCCCTGTGGGAGCGAGCTTGCTCGCGAAGGCGTCCGTTCAGTCAGTGAAGAGGTTGAATGTGCCGGCCTCTTCGCGAGCAAGCTCGCTCCCACAGGGTTCACGTTGTGAATGAAATGGTGGTTACCACACAGATCCCTGTAGGCCTTCGCCTGCTCGCGATAGCGGTAGACCTGTGAACGTATAGCGACCGGCACACCGCTATCGCGAGCAGGCGAAGGCCTACAGGGGGGTTGTGTCGTACCGTCGATTAATGAGCCACACGCATAACTCTATAGCGCAAATCCGCAAAAACCTTTTCCTCTTCCCGGCAGTCACTCCTTAACGAGACCGGCGATGACGCTGGCTGCCCGCTTGGGCCATCCACGACCCTGCTGCCCTGATGAAGAGAGAAAAGGATTCGAACCATGACGATTTCCCGACGCGGATTTCTGATCCTCGGCGCCGTGACCGCAACCGCCTTCGCGATGCCGCCGTTTATCAGCCTCAAGGCCTACGCGGCCAATCTGGAGCAACCGGCCATGAGCAAAGTGACGATCAACGTCAACGGCAAGCCGCGTGCGCTTGACGTCGACACCCGCACCACCCTGCTCGATGCCCTGCGCGAGCACCTGCACCTGACCGGCAGTAAAAAAGGTTGCGACCACGGCCAGTGCGGCGCTTGCACGGTGATTGCCGATGGCAGGCGAATCAATTCCTGCCTCACCCTCGCAGTGATGCATGAAGGCAGCGAGATTACGACCATCGAAGGCCTCGGCATGCCTGACAATCTGCACCCGATGCAGGCCGCGTTCATCAAACACGACGGCTACCAGTGTGGCTATTGCACCCCGGGGCAGATCTGCTCGGCAGTGGCGGTTATCAAGGAAATCCGCGACGGCATCCCCAGCCACGTCAGTGAAAGCCTTACCGAGGCGCCGCAGTTGATCGCCACAGAATTCCAGGAACGCATGAGCGGCAATATCTGCCGCTGCGGTGCCTATTCGAACATCATCGAGGCCATCACCGAAGTCGCGGAGGTGCCGGCATGAGACCGTTCAATTACAGTCGCGCCCACTCCCCCGCCGCGGCCGCCGCACAAGCCGCTCAAGTCGAAGGTGCGCGGTTTATCGCTGGCGGCACCAACCTGCTCGACCTGATGAAACTCGACATCGAAACCCCGCTGCACCTGATCGACGTCAATCACCTTGGCCTGGACCAGATCGAAGCCACGCCCGAAGGCGGCTTGCGCATCGGCGCGCTGGTGCGCAACACCGATCTGGCTGCCGACGCGCGCATCAGAAAAGACTACGCCCTGCTCTCCCGTGCCTTGCTCGCTGGGGCTTCCGGACAACTGCGCAACATGGCGAGCACCGCCGGCAACCTGCTGCAACGCACGCGCTGCCCGTACTTCTACGACACCAATCAGGCCTGCAACAAACGCCAACCCGGCAGCGGTTGCGCAGCGATCGGCGGGGTCAGTCGGCAACTGGGCATCATCGGCGTCAGCGACGCGTGCATCGCCACGCACCCGAGTGACATGGCGATTGCCATGCGTGCCCTCGATGCGCAGATTGAAACGGTGAAACCCGATGGCACGACCCGCAGCATCGCCATGGCCGATTTTCATCAATTGCCGGGCACCACGCCGAACATCGAAACCAGCCTCACGCCAGGCGAGTTCATCACCTCGGTGACACTGCCCGCGCCGCTCGGCGGCACCCACGTTTATCACAAGGTGCGAGATCGCTCGTCCTATGCGTTTGCGCTGGTATCGGTCGGCCTGATCCTGCAAAAGGACGGCAGCGGCCGCATCGCCGTCGGCGGTATCGCGCCGAAACCATGGCGGGTTGAAGCCGCCGAAGCGTTGCTGCCCCAAGGCGCCAAAGCCGTCAGCGCACGCCTGCTCGACGGTGCCACGCCGACCCACGACAACCAATTCAAACTGACCCTGGTCGAGCGCACGCTCGGTTCGGTGTTGGCGCAAGCGAGGGATGAAGCATGAAATTCGACACGCCCGCCACCACCAACCCGATCGACCAGTTGAAGGTCATCGGCCAACCCACCGACCGCATCGAAGGGCCGCTGAAAACCAGCGGGCAGGCGCCGTACGCCTATGAACAACATGAGGCAGTGGCCAATCAGGCTTACGGCTTTATGGTCGGCTCGGCCATCGCCAAGGGGCGGATCAACAACATCGATCTTGAGGCAGCCAAAGCCGCACCCGGTGTGCTCGCCATTGTTACCGCTGCCAACGCAGGCAAACTGGGCAAAGGTAAATACAACGCCGCGCATTTGTTGGCCGGGCCGGAGATTCAGCACTACCACCAGGCCGTCGCGCTGGTGGTTGCCGAGACGTTCGAGCAGGCCCGTGCGGCTGCGCAGATGGTCAAAGTTGATTACGTCGCGGCCAAGGGCGAATTCGATCTGGCCAGCGTGCGCGACCAAGGTATCGAGCCGAAAGAGGAACTGCCCGACGTCAGCCACGGTGATTTCGCCAAGGCGTTTGCCGCCGCGCCGGTGCAGTTCGATCAGACCTACACCACACCGGATCAGTCCCACGCGATGATGGAGCCGCACGCCACTCTGGCCGCGTGGACAGGCGATCAACTGACCTTGTGGACATCGAATCAGATGATCGCCTGGAGCGTCGGAGACATCGCCGCCACCCTCGGTCTGCCCAAGGAAAAAGTCCGGCTGATTTCGCCATACATTGGCGGTGGTTTTGGCGGCAAACTGTTCGTGCGCGCCGATGCGATCCTCGCCGCCCTCGGTGCGCGCATGGCTGGCAGGCCGGTGAAGGTCGCCCTCGCCCGCCCGCAGATCGCCAACAACACCACTCACCGCCCGGCGACGATTCAGCGCATTCGCATGGGCGCGACGGCGGACGGCAAACTCACCGCGATCGCTCACGAAGGCTGGTCGGGCAATCTGGCGGAAGGCAAGGTTGAGGTCGCGGCGCAACCGAGTCAGTTGCTGTATGCGGCTGAAAACCGGCGGGTCAGCATGCGTCTGGCGCCACTGGATCTGCCCGAAGGCAACGCCATGCGTGCACCCGGTGAAACGCCGGGGCTGATGGTGCTGGAAATCGCCATGGACGAGATGGCCGAGCAGCTCAAACTTGATCCGGTCCAGTTCCGCATTCTCAACGACACGCAGGTCGATCCGGTGAAAACCGAGCGGCCATTCTCACAACGGCGTCTCATTGAGTGCCTGCAAACCGGTGCAGAGAAATTCGGCTGGGACAAGCGCAATGCGCAACCGGGTACACGGCGTGAGGGTCGCTGGCTGATCGGCATGGGTGTGGCGGCGGCGATCCGCAACAACCTGCTGGTCAAGTCGGGCGCGCGAGTGCGGCTGGAGCGCGATGGCAAGATCACGGTGGAAACCGACATGACCGATATCGGCACCGGCAGCTACACGATCATCGCGCAAACCGCGGCCGAGATGATGGGCGTTGGTTTGAAGGATGTGAGCGTGCATCTGGGCGATTCGAGCTTTCCGGTGTCGGCTGGTTCCGGTGGGCAATTTGGTGCCAACTGCTCGACCGCCGGGGTGTACGCCGCGTGCATGAAACTGCGTGAGGCGGTGGCTGGCAAGTTGGGTATGGCGGCGGATCAGGCGGAGTTTGTCGACGGTCAGGTGCGTCTCGGCAGCAAGAGCGTGCCATTGCACAATGCCGCGCAAAACGGCGTTATCGTGGCTGAGGACAGCATCGAATTTGCCGACCTTGCCAAGCAGTATCAACAGTCGACGTTTGGTGCGCATTTCGTTGAGGTCGCGGTGGATGCGGCGACCGGTGAGGTGCGTGTGCGCCGCATGTTGGCGGTGTGCGCGGCCGGGCGCATTCTCAACCCGAAAGCGGCGCGCAGTCAGGTGATCGGCGCGATGACCATGGGCGTCGGAGCGGCGTTGATGGAAGAGTTGGCGGTGGACAAGAAGCTCGGCTTTTTCGTCAATCATGATCTGGCCGGGTATGAGGTGCCGGTGCATGCCGACATCCCGCATCAGGAGGTGATTTTCCTTGATGAGACCGATCCGGTGTCTTCGCCGATGAAGGCCAAGGGTGTTGGTGAGTTGGGAATTTGCGGGGTCAGTGCGGCGGTGGCGAATGCGATCTACAACGCCACCGGGGCGCGGGTGCGCGACTATCCGATCACCCTCGATAAAATCCTCTCTTCACTGCCGGAGATGATCTAAACGCCTGAAAAGAGCCCCTCACTGTAGAGACCGGTACATCCTTTACACATTAGACCGGGGACATCGTTTACACCTTTTCCAGGCTTGCTACGCGTTTAGCGCCGCGTTCA
>NZ_VCNJ01000028.1 GCF_005938625.1 Pseudomonas fluorescens | reverse complement strand
GATGTACCCGGTCTTTACCCCGCCCAGCCCTCTCCCGGAGGGAGAGGGGGCCGACCGAGGTGTCTCAGGTTATACGCCGACCTGAACAATCGAGTCGATTATGGATTCAGCCAAGCTGAACGAGCGAGTAGATTATGGATTCAGCCAAGTCCAGTGTGCTTGATCGGAAGAGTTGATTATGGATTCGGCGCGGTACGTTCAGGTCGGTGGATCTCTCCAATATCCCCCAATCAGTCCCCTCTCCCTCTGGGAGAGGGCTAGGCGGGCGGCGTTCCGATGAGGGGCTTCTCAGGCACCACGCAAATCCCGCATCAACAACCCAAACCGCAAATCCACCCCCTCCGGAATCGGCACATAAACCGTATGCCCATCCCCCGGCGCCACGTCGATCGCCTCACCCTTAACACTCTGCAATGCATGCAAATCAAAATGAAAATTGCCCGTGGGCGTCATCAATTCCAGATGATCACCCAGTGCAAAACGGTTCTTCACCTTGACCTCGGCCAGCCCCTCACGCCGCTCACCGGTCAGCTCGCCGACAAACTGCTGGCGCTCCGACACAGAGCTGCCGTGCTGATAATTCTGGTACTCGTCATGCACATGCCGACGCAGAAAACCTTCGGTGTAGCCACGCTGCGCCAGTGACTCAAGATCGGTCATCAGGCTGCGATCAAACTCACGCCCGGCCACGGCATCATCAATCGCCCGGCGATACACCTGGGTGGTGCGCGCGCAATAAAAGTGCGATTTGGTCCGGCCCTCGATCTTCAGGGAATGCACGCCCATGCGCGTCAGACGCTCAACATGCTGCACCGCACGCAGGTCCTTGGCGTTCATGATGTAAGTGCCGTGCTCGTCCTCGAATGCCGGCATCAATTCATCGGGACGGTTGGCTTCCTGCAGCAGGAACAACTGATCAGTCGGCGCGCCGATGCCCAATGTTGGCTCGGGCTGGAAGGTCTGAACGATGTCGCCGAGCTGGTTTTCCGTGGCTTCTTGCGCCGAGTATTTCCAGCGACAGGCGTTGGTGCAGCTGCCCTGATTGGCATCGCGTTTGTTCATGTAACCCGATAGCAGACAGCGCCCGGAATAGGCCATGCACAATGCGCCGTGGACGAACACTTCCAGCTCCATGCCCGGCACTTGTTCGCGGATTTCGCCGATTTCTTCCAGGGACAATTCTCGCGACAGGATGATCCGGCTCACACCCTGCTGCTGCCAGAACTCGACACTCGCCCAGTTCACCGTATTGGCCTGCACCGAGAGGTGAATCGGCATCTGCGGAAAATGCCGACGCACCAGCATGATCAGCCCCGGGTCAGACATGATCAGCGCATCCGGCGCCATCTCGATGACCGGCGCCAGATCCTTGAGGAAAGTCTTCAGCTTGGCATTGTGCGGGGCGATGTTGACGACCACGTAGAAGCGTTTGCCTTGAGCCTGGGCTTCACCAATGCCCAACGCGAGGTTGGCGTGATCGAACTCGTTGTTGCGCACCCGCAGGCTATAACGCGGCTGGCCGGCATAGACAGCATCGGCACCGTAGGCGAAGGCGTAGCGCATGTTTTTCAGGGTGCCGGCGGGAGCGAGCAGTTCGGGGGCGGCGAGGATCGAGGTCATGGCGGTGTCGGTCGCAAAAGCGCGGCAGGGTAAGCCAGGTGCGGCGAGGGTTTGTTGATCTGGATCTATGCTCCATGAATAAAGATGGCACTCGTGCTCGCCGCGGCTGACTAAGGAGCGGGGCGTGCATGACGCCTGACTGACATGGACCGGACATGAACGAAAAGAGTCTTCAATTCAAATCCCTGACCGTGCTGCTGGTACTGGTCACGGTGGCCTTTATCTGGATCCTGTTGCCGTTCTACGGTGCGGTGTTCTGGGCAGTGATCCTCGGCATCCTGTTTGCGCCGATGCAACGCAAGTTGCAGGCGAAATTTGGCTGGCAACGCAACCTGACCTCGCTGTGCACGTTGAGCATCTGTCTGGTCATCGCGATTCTGCCGGTGATCATCGTTAGCGTGTTGCTGGTGCAGGAAGGGGCGACGGTTTACAAAAATATCGAAAGTGGTGAGCTGGACATTGCCGCATATCTGGCGCAGTTCAAGCACAGCTTGCCGCCGTACTTTCAGCACTTGCTCGACCGCTTCGGCATGGGCGAACTCAATGCGCTGCGCGAGAAAATCGTCAAAATGGCGATGCAGGGCAGTCAGGTGCTGGCCAGTCAGGCGTTCAGTTTTGGTCAGGGTACGTTCGAGTTCGTGGTGAGTTTTTTCATCATGCTGTATCTGCTGTTTTTCTTTCTGCGCGATGGCGCCGAACTGGCGCGCAAAGTACGCACCGCCGTACCGCTGGAGGAGAATCACAAGCGCCGCTTGCAGCTGAAATTCAACCGGGTGGTGCGCGCGACGGTGAAGGGCAACCTGGTGGTTGCCGTGACTCAAGGCGCGCTGGGCGGAGCGATTTTCTGGTTTCTCGACATCCCCAGCGCGTTGCTGTGGGCGGTGTTGATGGCTTTTCTGTCGTTGCTGCCAGCGGTCGGCGCGGGGATTGTCTGGGCGCCGGTGGCGGCGTATTTCCTGCTCAGCGGCATGATCTGGCAGGGCGTGGTGCTGGGGTTGTTCGGGGTGTTTGTGATCGGTTTGGTGGACAACGTGCTGCGGCCGATTCTGGTGGGCAAGGACACCAAAATGCCTGACTACATGATTCTGATCTCGACCCTTGGCGGTCTGGCGGTGTTTGGCCTCAACGGCTTCGTGATCGGGCCGCTGATCGCGGCGTTGTTCATGTCGAGCTGGGCGCTGTTTGCCGAGACCAAGCCCAAGGTGCAATTGCCTTAGGCGTGAAACGGCTGGCTGACGATCTTTTGCGACAGTGCCTGCGCAGCGGGCAGCGAAGTGAGCGGGCCGCTGATTGCTTCGCCGTCGCGCATCAGATACCAGCAGGCGAGCAGGCCCGAGGCTCTGAGCGAGGCGGGAACGGCGCTGCCAATAACGGACATGATTTGAACCTGAGCCATGACGGGTACCTCCATCTATCAATGGAGCTACCTTAGAGATTCGCCGCTTCTACGGACAATCAACGCTTTCGATAGTGGTCATTGACGCCGTTGAGGGCGGGCTCAATCGACCACTTGATCGAGCATGTGCATGACTTCACGCTCATTGAGCAAACCTTTGTGCACGAGGTTTTCCGCGAGTAGCGAAAGAAACTTGGCGCAGCGATGGCCTTCAAGGTGCTTGAGTTCGGTCAGCGCGCTGTACACCTTGCTGGAGGTGCACAGACCGACGATGCGGTGCGGATTTTGTGTGGGCATACAGTCGTCCTTGTTCTTATCAACCTGTTGTTTACGGACGGATTCAGATTGCGGTTCCGTCATGACAAATAAATGACCGTTTTATGGAAAAGTACATAACGCTCAATCAATCATGCCGACTTTAGCCGGTGAAACTGTCCTCACAGCGACCTTGGCGAGATTTTTTCAGACGCTGGCCGACCAACGGTCATAAAAAAGCCCCGCTATAAAAGCGGGGCTTTCGTGTTTCGGTTACCAGCGTGGACCGCCGTAGTAGTGCGGGCGACCGTAGTAGCCACGCGGTGGACCGTAATACACCGGGGCCGGTTGCACGTAGACCGGTTGTTGCACATACACCGGCGCGGGCTGGTAGTAGACCGGTGGCGGTGGCTGCTGCACGTAAACCGGCGGCGGGGCGGCATACACCGGCGCTTGCTGCACATACACCGGGCGATCCTGATTGATAAGCGCTGAGCCGATGATGGCCGAGCCGACGATCGCGCCAAACACCGCTGGGCCTTGCCAGTAATTGCCGCCATGGGCTTCTGCTTGCCCTGCGACAGCAAATGCACCAATCAGCAGGGCCACGATAGGGAGTTTACGAATCATGATAAATCCTCGGTTCTTCGACCCGGCGGCAGGGCCTGCACCAGGCCCACAGTTGTCGCGGGGATACTTCTAAGACAGCGAAATTCTGAAAATCAGCACAGTCGCTGGGTAAATTTTGTGTAAGGTCTGTACCGGCTTCTTTACCGGGCCGGGCAAGGGCCACAGAACACGTTGAAAACAGGCCTCTATGATCGTTCAGAACCCGATGGGCTGGCTAATCCCGTCTATCCGAAAGTGCGTTTGAAGGAGAAGTTTCATGCAGATGAACCCAAACAAAGACACCCAGCTGTGCATGTCCCTGTCGGGGCGCCCAGGCAATTTCGGTCTGCGTTTTCATAACCATTTGTATGAGCAGTTGGGTCTGAATTTTTATTACAAGGCTTTCAGCAGTAAAGACCTGACCGGCGCGGTCGGCGGCATTCGCGCCTTGGGCATCCGTGGTTGCGGCGTGTCGATGCCGTTCAAGGAAGCGTGCATTGCGCTGGTCGATGAACTGGATGCGTCAGCGGCGGCGATTCAGTCGATCAACACCATCGTCAACACCGGCGGCCAACTCAAGGCTTACAACACCGATTACATTGCCATCGAGCAGTTGCTGAAAACCCACGCGGTGCCCAAGGAGTCAACCTTCGCCCTGCGTGGCAGCGGCGGCATGGCCAAAGCGGTGGCCAGTGCCTTGCGTGATGGTGGCTACAAAAACGGTCTGATCGTCGCCCGCAACGAGCACGCCGGGCGTGCGCTGGCGGATTCGTTGGGTTATCGCTGGCAGGCGGAACTGGGGGATGAGCGTCCGCAGATGCTGATCAATGTGACGCCGGTGGGCATGGACGGTGGGCCGGAAGCGGGGCAACTGGCGTTTGAGTCAGAAGTGATCAAAGCGGCGGATACCGTGTTTGATGTGGTGGCGATTCCGTCGGAGACGCCGTTGATCGTGCGTGGCCGCGCGGAGGGCAAGCGGGTGATTACCGGACTTGAGGTGATTGCGATTCAGGCGCTGGAGCAGTTTGTGTTGTACACCGGCGTGCGCCCGACTGAAGAACAGTTTGCGGCGGCGGTGGCGTTTGCCCGGAGCTGATCAGCGAATTGTGTAAGAGCCTTACCGGACCCATCGCGAGCAGGCTCACTCCTACAGTTGGAATGCGTTCACCCTGTAGGAGTGAGCCTGCTCGCGATGGCCTCACAACGGATTCAGATCAGAACCTGCCTATACTGCCTCCCCAGCAAGCCCAGACTTGCCCACCACAAAAACCGTGACCGAGGCCCCCCATGCACCCACCCATCCTCAACCTGCATCAGGTCGAACTCGAATCCCTGCCCGGAGCCCTGGCCCCGGAAGGCGAAACCGCCGGGCGCTATCAGCAGCGCATGGCCCGCGTCGGTCAGCAATTGGGTTCGCAGAAACTCGGTTATCGCTTGTACGCCTTGCCACCGGGCATGCGCGGCAGCCCGTTCCACAGTCATCGGGTCAATGAAGAAATGTTCTACGTGGTGGCCGGGGAGGGCGAAGTGCGACTGGGCGCCGAACGTTTCCCGATCCGCGAAGGCGACGTGATCGCTTGCCCGCCGGGCGGCCCGGAGAAGGCGCATCAGATCATCAATACCAGCTCGGGCGAATTGCGTTATCTGGCGGTGAGCACCCAGCAGCAACCGGAAATTTGCGAATACCCGGATTCGAACAAATATGCGGTGATGGATAACTTTCAGGTTGATGCTGAGGGCAATGCCTCAGGCTTCGTCGCAGTGGCGCGGCAGGCCGATGGCGTCGATTACTGGGATGGCGAGTAAAACATGGATCCCTTGTAGGAGTGAGCCTGCTCGCGATAGCGGCGTGTCAGTCAAATATGATGTGACTGACACGCCGCTATCGCGAGCAGGCTCACTCCTACAGGGGTTCGAGGGTGGTTATTCGAGGCGGGCCAGGCGTTCTTCCAGCGCGGCAATCCGCGCTTCGAGCTCTTCGATACGCTCAACCGAAACACCGCTGCTCGCACCGCGATCCGATGGATTCTGCCGTGCCGTCATGATCGCCTCGATATCCGCCGGATCACCCAGTGCATGGGTATAACGATCTTCACGCTGCCCGGCCTGCCGTGGAATCAACACCGCCAACCCCCGCGCAATCAGGCGCTCAAGCTGATGCACCACCTGCTCGGCATCTTCGAAATCGTGCATGCGCCCGCTGCGGGTCAGCAGCTCATTGACGGTTTGCGGGCCGCGCAGAAACATCAAACCACTGAGAATCACCTGCGCCGGCACCAGTTCCAAAGCCTTGTCGACCTTGTGCTCCCAGCGATCGGCGCGACTGCCCATCACCAGTTTGGCGAAACCACGACCTTCCAGCGCCCGCAAACTCTGGCCGACCTGACCCTGAGTCAGGTTCATCACCGGTTCGCGGCTGGTTTTCTGATTGCAGGCCAACACCAGTGCGTTGAGGGTCAGCGGATAGGTTTCCGGGCTGGTCGCCTGTTTCTCGATCAGCGAACCGAGAATGCGGATTTCCGTGGCGTTGAGCCGTGGCTCGTCGAAGGTGGATTCTGTCTCTGTGGTCATCGCGCGTTCCCTCTGCAGTCGAAGGCGCCTAGCCTAATCCTTGCCAAACAAAAGGCAAGCCGTGTGGTCATCAAGCATGGCTATAATCGCCTCCTTGTTCCACCCAGCCACCACACGAGACTGCCATGACCATTTCCCTGTACGCCGCATCCGTCCCGGTTTTTCAACAAATGCTCAACGCTTTGAGCGATGTGCTGAAAAAGGCTGAAGCCCACGCCGCCGAGAAAAACATCGACCCGAACGCATTCCTGCAGGCCCGTCTGTACCCGGACATGTTCCCGCTGACCCGTCAGGTACAGATCGCCGTCGACTTCGCCAAAGGTGTTTCGGCGCGTCTGGCTGAAGTTGAACTGCCGAAATACGACGACACAGAAACCACCTTCGCCGAGCTGCAAGCGCTGATCGCCAAGGTTCTGGCCTTTATCGGCGAGATCAAGCCAGAGCAGATCGATGGCAAGGAAGGCATCGAAATCGTTACCCGTCCGGGCACGCCGAAAGAGAAGCGCTTCAGCGGCCAGGCTTATTTGCTGACTTACGGTTTGCCGCAGTTCTTCTTCCACGTCACCACCACCTATGCGCTGCTGCGTCATAACGGTGTTGAAGTGGGCAAGCGTGATTACATGGGCGCGTTCTGATTTTTCAAGAGCCCCTCACCCTAACCCTCTCCCGGAGGTAGAGGGGACTGATCGCGTTGTTTGTTCGAGATACGCCGACCTGAAACATCAAGTCGAACTCAGGTTTTGAACAGCACACAAATCAGCTCCCTTTCCCCCTCGCCCCCTTGGGGGAGAGGGCTGGGGTGAGGTGGGAAAAGATCTCAGCCACAAAAAAGCCCGCCAAGGTTCACACCTCGGCGGGCTTTTTTGTTTTCCATTGTGGGAGCGAGCCTGCTCGCGAATGCAGTGTGTCAGGCGACATCGATGTCGACTGACCCACCCCTTCGCGAGCAGGCTCGCTCCCATAGGGTAAGGCGGTTACGCAGTGCGTTGAGCTTTCGCCTCTTCACCCAGGCACGCCGCAGCGGTAAACAGCACGTCAGTCGACGAGTTCAGCGCCGTCTCCGCCGAATCCTGCAACACGCCAATAATGAAACCGACCGCCACCACCTGCATGGCGATCTCACTCGGAATGCCAAACAGGCTGCACGCCAACGGAATCAACAGCAACGAACCACCGGCCACACCCGAAGCGCCACAGGCACAAATCGCGGCGACAACACTCAGCAGAATCGCCGTCGGAATATCCACGGCAATGCCCAATGTGTGCACGGCAGCCAGGGTCAAAACGGTGATGGTGATCGCCGCGCCGGCCATGTTGATGGTCGCGCCCAGCGGGATCGATACCGAATAGGTGTCTTCATGCAGGCCCAGACGTTTGCTCAACTCCAGGTTGACCGGAATGTTCGCCGCCGAACTGCGGGTGAAAAATGCAGTGATACCGCTTTCACGCAGGCACTTGAGGGTCAGCGGGTACGGATTGCGACGCAGTTTCCAGAACACGATCAGCGGGTTCATCACCAGCGCCACGAACAGCATGCAGCCGAGCAGCACGGCCAGCAGGTGTGCATAACCGATCAGCGCGCCGAAACCGGACGTGGCCAGTGTCGAAGCGACCAGACCGAAAATACCCAGCGGCGCGAAGCGGATCACCACGCGCACGATCAGGGTCACGCCGTTGGACAGATCACCGAGCACTTCGCGGGTGGTGTCACCGGCATGGCGAATCGCGACGCCCATGCCGATTGCCCACGCCAGAATGCCGATGAAGTTGGCTTCGATCAGCGCCTTCACCGGGTTATCGACCACGCTCAGCAGCAAACTTTGCAAGACTTCACCAATGCCGCCCGGCGCCGTTACCGCGACGTTTTCGGTGGACAGCACCAGATGCGACGGGAATGCCATGCTGGCAACGACGGCCACTACTGCGGCGGCGAAGGTGCCCAGCAGATAGAGGAACAGAATCGGCCGAATGTGGGTTTCCTGGCCGTGCTTGTGGTTGGCAATCGAAGCCATCACCAGCACGAACACCAGAATCGGTGCCACGGCTTTCAACGCTGACACGAACACTTTGCCAATGAACGCGGTGTCTTTTGCCACTTGCGGGGCGAACATCGCCAGAGCGATACCGGCAATCAGGCCGATGAGGATCTGGGCGACCAGGCTCAGGTTCTTCAGGCGTTGCAATAGAGAAGGGGATGAAGCAGTCATAACGGCATCTCTGATTTTTTATAGGGTGCGAGGTGGCGTGAGGGCGGTGGATATTCGGGGGCAGACCACCATCACGCACCGAAAGTTTGATGCGACTTCAACGCCGATAAACCGGTCGTTGAACAGGCTGTACGTTTTTAAGGGCGCGGACTTTATCACAGCGTAGGCCCTATCCTTCAGGCCTGTGACGATCTGCCACCGGATCAGGCAATAAAGTCGGAAGGTTTGTGCAAGTCAGTGCGGACACACTCTGTTAAGATTCCTCATCCTTATTTTCAAGTTCTGCCAGCGGGCCTCCGGGTCAACGCTGGTGTCGTCGTTTTGCTGGAGTTGCGCATGCTGTTGCCCATTCTTCTGTTGTCCGCCGCCGGTTTCACGGTGCTGACCACGGAATTCGTCATTGTCGGCCTGTTGCCGGCGATTGCCCGAGACCTTGAAGTCACCATCCCGCAGGCCGGGTTGCTGGTGACTCTATTCGCTTTTACCGTGGCCATGTTCGGGCCTTTCCTGACCGCGTATTTCGCCCGCTTCGAGCGGCGCAAACTGTTTATCAGCATCCTGATCATGTTTGGTCTGGCCAATGCCGTGGCGGCGCTGGCGCCGAACATCTGGGTGATGGCGATTGCCCGGTTGATCCCGGCGCTCGGCCTGCCGGTGTTCTGGGCCTTGGCCAGTGAAACGGCAGTGGACATCGTCGGCCCGGATTTCGCCGGTCGGGCGATCGCCAAGATCGGCTTCGGCATTGTCTGCGCGACAGTGTTTGGCATTCCGGTCGGCACGCTGATTTCTGACGCGTTCGGCTGGCGCAGTGCCTTTGGCATTCTGGCGGTGATCGCCTTTGCCAAGGCTTTGCTGCTGTTTGTCTACTTGCCGAAAACCAGTCTGCACCAGCATCAGGTCAGCTTCCGTTCGCAGTTCAAGATCCTGCGCAGCCCGTTGATGATCGGTCATATTGTGCTGTCGATTCTGGTGTTCAGCGGCATGTTTACTGCTTACACGTATCTGGCCGACATTCTTGAGCGCCTTGCCGGGTTCAACGGCACTGTGGTTGGTTGGTGCCTGATGGCCTTCGGCGCGGTCGGGCTGATCGGCAACTCGCTGGGCGGTCGTGCGGTGGACCGGCATCCGCTGGGGGCGTCGGTGTTGTTCTGTGCGTTCATGATTGCCGGCATGGTCTCGCTGGTACCGAACATTCATTCGCCGCTGGGGCTGGCGGTGGCGATGGGGATCTGGGGCGTGACCCAGGCTGCGCTGTTCCTGGTCAGCCATGTGCGCCTGATGAAAGCCGCGCCAGAAGCGCCGGCCTTTGCCGCCTCGCTGAACATCGCCGGGGCCAATCTGGGCATCGGCCTGGGCGCCATCGTCGGTGGCCGGGTCATCGACAGTGCGGGTCTGGGCTTCCTTGGCTTTGCCGCCGCCGGGTTCATCTTGCTCTCGGTGTTCCTCGCCATGGTGCTGATGACGCTCAAGCCGCGCGAAATCTGCGCCGAGGCCTCATAACGCGGTAAACAGCTCGCGTCGGGCACCTTCGGTAATCGCAACGATGCCGGGGTGCTTGACCTTGCGCTCCACCGAAATGGCATAGAACGACTCGGTCACCGCGTCCGTCTGGCCAATCAGCTCGACGCCGTACTGGCGCTTCACTTCATCGGCAATCACGCTCGGGCCGATAAAAATCCCGCTGCCGGATTGGCCGAAGGCCTGCATCAACGCACTGTCATCGAACTCGCCGACGATTTGCGGCTGGATCTGCTGCTCGGCAAACCAGCGCTGCAAGCGGCTGCGCACCACGGTTTCCGCCCCTGGAATCAATAACGGTGCGCCGTGCAGGCTGCGTGGGAAATCCTGACCGTATTTTGCCGCCAGTTCGGGAGTGGCGAAGAAGCTGATCCCGCACTCGCCGAGTTTCTGGCTGTAGCCCTTGATGTCCAAGTGCGAAGGCATCGGGCTGTCGGAGATCACCAGGTCCAGGCGCTGGATGGCCAGATCGGCGAGCAAACGTTCGAGTTTGTCTTCGCGGCAGGTGATGCGCAGCGGTTCGTTCAACTCCATGGTCGGTGCGATCAGGCGGTAGACGATGGATTTTGGCACCACGTCTGCAACGCCGACGCGGAACAGGATCTGCTGTTCGTTGGGTTGTGCGCGCAGCATCAGCTCCAGTTCGCCGCCCAGTTGAAACATTTGCTCGGCGTAGGGCAGGGCTTGCCGGCCAGCCTCGGTCAATTCGAGTTGCCGGCCCACCCTTCTGAATAACTCGATGCCGTAAGTCTGTTCGAGCAAAGAAATCTGCCCGCTGATGGTTTGTGGGGTCAGGTTCAGTTGCTCGCAGGCGCGCACGATGCTGCCGGTCTTGGCCACAACCCAGAAGTAATGCAGTTGTCGGTAATTGAGCATGACGGTCTACACTTCGTGAAAACCGAAGTATAGCCGCTAAAAATACGAATTTTCCTGAAGTGTTCATCTCCCTAGAATGCCCAGCCATCGACGGCCGGTCTGTGAGCCTGTCTGTTCATTCGAAGGAAACCTTATGAAATACACAATCCCAGCATTGATGTTTACGTCTTTACTGCTTCTGGCCGGTTGCGATCAGGCCGAGAAAAGCGCCCAGCAACTGATGGGCAAGGCTGCCGAAAGCGCCAAGCAAGCGATCGACGACACCCACAAGGCCGCCGAGCAAGCGCTGAGTGATGCCACTGGTGGACTGATCGAGAAAAAAGAATCACCGGAAAAAGACGCGGAAAAATCCGAATCTTCCTCCAAGACCATCTAAATCGTCTTACACAGAGTCAGGACTGACCCATGGAATATCTGTTACAGCTCGCCGCCAGCCCCACCGCTTGGGTTGCTTTGGCCACATTGGTGGTGATGGAAATCGTGCTCGGCATCGATAACCTGATCTTTATCTCGATCCTGACCAACAAATTGCCCAAGCAGTACCAGCAGAAGGCGCGCCGCATCGGTATCGGCATGGCGTTGATCCTGCGTCTGGCGTTGTTGAGTACCATCGCCTTCATCGTGCAGCTGACTGCGCCGGTGATCGAGATCCTGGGTCAGGCTTTCTCGTGGAAGGACATGATCCTGATCGCCGGTGGTCTGTTCCTGGTGTGGAAAGCCACGACCGAGATCCACCACAGCATGGACCCGGCGCCGGAAGATCCGAAGTCGGCGACCTCGACGGTTACTCTGGGTTTCGCTGCCGCTATCGGCCAGATCCTGATGCTCGACATGGTGTTCTCGATCGACAGCATCATTACCGCGGTCGGCATGACCGAACACTTGCCGATCATGATCATCGCGGTGGTGGTGTCGGTACTGGTGATGTTGTTTGCTGCTGAACCGCTGGCCAAGTTCATCAACGACAACCCGACGGTGGTGATGCTGGCTCTGGGCTTCCTGATCATGATCGGTATGACCTTGATCGCTGAAGGCTTCGGCGCCCATGTACCGAAAGGTTATGTGTATGCGGCGATGGCGTTCTCGGCTTCGATTGAGGTGCTGAACATGATGTCGCGTCGGGCGAAGCAGAAGAAGCTGGCTGAGCAGGCGTAACCGCTGAAAGTACAAAAACCGCCTGAACTCTTAGAGGTCAGGCGGTTTTTTTTGATTCAAGATTTGCAATGTGGAATAGAACCAGCCCCTCACCCCAGCCCTCTCCCGAGGGAGAGGGAGCCGATCTGCGTGGTTTTTAAACCTGAGTTCGGCTCGATATTTCACGTCGATGTATTTCTCAATAGCGACTCGATCAGTCCCCTCTCCCTCCGGGAGAGGGCTAGGGTGAGGGGCTTTTGCTTTTTAAGTTTGGCCTCAGTGCGCAGCTGCGTGACGCGGGCTGTGCTTCTCGATTTTATCAACCGCAGCAGGCTGAACCGTATGGTGATGGTGGCGCCGCGAAATCCGCAGCACGCCCCACAACATGGCAGCGGCCACGGCCAGCCAGCCGGCAATCAACATTACGATGGTCATGGTCAGGCTCATCAGTGCCTCCTCTTCGCCCTGCATCGGGCGCACACTTTTTCAATTCGCTCTGTTTCAGTGACAGTCTAGACAATGGGGTGTTTCAGACTATTGACCAAAGGTCGATTGCGACCAATCAGTTTGCTCTATGCAATCGGCGTGTCTGCCGCTTAAGGCTATACCGCAGACTGGCGCGGCCCTATGATCGCAGGCGTTGCCGGAACACGATGACCGGCGTCTGAACAGAGAGTGATGATGGTGCAGGTAATTTCTCGAATTCGTGCGGCGCTGCTGGTGGCGGGTTGTGCGGCCGTGTTGGCCGGATGTGCAGGCAGTGTCGCGCCCGAGGTCAAGCGTCTGCCGGAGCGGGTCGAACTCAGCGGCACGTTCTATCGCGGTGAAGCCAATCAGAGCGGGCCGCAAGTGCTGGCCAGCCTGTTGTCGCAGCAGGGCATCGTGATTACCCCGGGCTTGCTGGAAAAACCCCTGCATCTGCCGGGTGCCGAAGACAAATTGCAGCAGAACCTGCAGAACCTTGCCCGTGAGTACGGCATGGTGGTTTATCCGCTGGACAGCAACCTTCCATCGCTGTTGACCCAAGTGGCGGCGGGTTATCCGGTGATGGTGCGCTTCAGCGAGGGTTCGGCATTCTGGGCGGAACCGCGCTACGCGATCCTGTCCGGCTACGATCGCAATAAACAGAAGGTCCTGCTGCGCGCCGGCATGAACCGCCGCGAATTGATGAGTTTCAGTTCCTTTGAGTCGGCGCTGGAAAAGTCCGGTGGCTGGGCGATTCTGATTCAAAAACCGTCGCAGATCCCAGCCGCGGTTGATCGTCAGCGCTGGCTCAAAGCGGCCGATGAGTTGGCGCAGGCCGGTCAGGAAAACGAAGCGGCGCAGGCGCGCAAGGCGTTGGCCGCACACTGAATTTTCCGTTCGTCATCTGCCGGGCACGACGACGCCCGGCAAGCCTCCTACTTATACATCCCGTGTTTTTGCGGGTGAATCAGGAGGCGATATGAAAGATTCCCCAACAGCGAAAGGCCCACATTCCTCCGAGCATTCCTCGGGAGATGATTTGGGGTTCGATCCGGACTCGCCCGATCTTGATGATCCGCAGGTCGATCCTGTCGGCCCCGCCAAGGCGCCTCTCGACGTCGAGCCCGGCGAGGATGCCAAGAAGCCGGCCAAGCCTTATGACCCGTTAGCCAATCTGAAACCTTGATGTGAGGTGCGTATGAGTACCGATTCAAGCTTCGATGACCAAAAACCTGACAGTGTGCCGACGACGCCAGAGCCGGAGATTGATCCGGTGCTGGACCCGGACAGCCCGATGCGCGACCCGATGGCCCGGCCCAATATCACGACTTCGGAACCTTCACGGGATCCGAGTGCGGGGGATGGCATTCCTGATGATGATCAGATGCCGTTGCCCAATGACTGAGAGGCAGCAGATGAAAAAAAGCCCCGAGAATTCGGGGCTTTTTCTTGTGCGGTGCCTTACTTGGACGCTTCGACTACGCCGCTCTGGCGATTCTTGAGGTTTTTCTCGGCCTTGTACTGCTGAGCCACCGCCGGAACGCTGGCGCTGCGCCCGGTTTCTACCCAGCTGCGAATACGGCTGGCATCGGCAAAGTGGGTGTACTTGCCGAACGCGTCGAGAATGACCAGTGCGACGGGACGGTTGCCCATCTTGGTCACCAGTACCAGGCAGTGACCGGCGGGATTGGTGAAGCCGGTCTTGGTGATCTTGATGTCCCAGTCGGCCTTGTTGACCAAGTGATCGGTATTGCGGAAACCCAGGGTGTAATTGGGTTTGCGGAAAGACACGGTCTTTTCTTTGGTGGTGGTGAGTTCGCTGAGAATCGGGTACTTGCTCGCCGCGACCAGCAACTTGCTCAGGTCGCGGGCGGTGGAAACGTTGCGCTCGGACAAACCCGTTGGCTCGACATAGTGCGTGTTGGTCATGCCCAGCGCTTTGGCCTTGGCGTTCATGGCCGCGATAAAGGCTGCATAGCCACCCGGGTAGTGGTGTGCCAGGCTGGCAGCGGCACGGTTTTCCGAGGACATCAGGGCAATCAGCAGCATCTCGCGGCGCGGCAGTTCACTCTTCAGTTTGACTCGGGAGAACACACCTTTCATTTCCGGCGTGTTGCTGATATCGACATTGATCCATTCGTCCATGTTTTGCCGGGCTTCAACCACTACCAAACCGGTCATCAACTTACTGACAGAAGCGATCGGCACGATCACGTCAGGGTTGCTGGAGTAGATGACTTTGTTGGTCTGCATATCCATGAGCAGGGCACTGCCGGAAGCGATCTTCAGGGTCGAAGCATCACGAGGGGCAGCGGTGGTTTCCGCAGCGTTGATCGTTGGCGTGATGAATGTGCCTGTAAAAGCAAAAAACAGGCTCAGAATCGAAAGACGAATTTTCACGCGGGCGAACTCATAAAGGTTGGATATTCCGTTAGTTTGTAACGGGTTATTTCTTAAAAGCGTCGCATTTTAGGAGTATGGCTGAAGAACTGTCGATGGTTGTTTGAGTGACCTGAAAATCTCGTGAAAAGGCCTGTAAAAAGAGGGGTTTCCGGCGAACGGTTACAGTTTTTTCTCAGGCATGAAAAAACCCGCACAAGGCGGGTTTTTCTTATTGCTGAAAGTACCGGTCAGGCGTGCAGGGTTTCTGCCGCATAAAGGGTATTTTCCAGCAGGCAGGCACGGGTCATCGGACCGACGCCGCCCGGCACCGGGGTGATCCAGCCGGCGCGGGGCAGGGCGGTTTCGTAAACAACGTCACCGACCAGTTTGCCGTCGTCCTGACGGTTGATGCCGACGTCGATCACGATCGCGCCTTCCTTGATCCACTCGCCTTTGACCAGGCCCGGCTTGCCGGCGGCCACCACCACCAGATCGGCACGACCAACATGGCCGGCCAGATCCTTGGTGAAGCGGTGAGTCACAGTCACGGTGCAGCCGGCCAGCAACAGTTCCATCGCCATCGGGCGACCGACGATGTTGGAGGCGCCGACAACCACAGCGTCCATGCCATACAGATCGGCGCCGGTGCTTTCCAGCAGCGTCATGATGCCTTTAGGCGTGCATGGACGCAGCAGCGGAATGCGCTGGGCCAGGCGGCCGACGTTATAAGGGTGGAAACCGTCGACGTCTTTGTCCGGGCGGATACGCTCCAGCAGTCTGGAGGCGTCCAGGTGCTCGGGCAGCGGCAACTGAAGCAGGATGCCGTCGATTGCAGGGTCGTCGTTGAGGCGATCGATCAGATCGGTCAACGCGTCTTGCGTGGTGTCAGAGGGCAGGTCGTAGGCTTGAGAGAGGAAGCCAACCTCTTCACAGTCTTTACGCTTGTGCGAGACATAAACCTGAGAGGCAGGATCGCTGCCGACCAGGATCACCGCGAGGCCGGGAGTGCGCAGGCCTTGCTGGCGACGCTCGGCAACTCGTTGGGCGATCTGCTGGCGCAGGCTGGCGGCGATCGATTTGCCGTCGATTAGTTGTGCAGTCATTGCGCGTGATTAACCATCGAGAGGGGAAAAAATGAGAACGCATTCTCGCATGTCGAGCGGTGAGGGCAAAGGCGCTTGGTCAGCAAATTCCTCTAACTCCTTTAATTAAATGAATTTTTTTCAAAAAGGATTTGACGACCTTCGGAGCGCTCTATACTATTCGTCGCACTTGTCGGGCACAGCCTAGCACTGGTTAAGAAGGTGAAGCGGAATCAAGGTTCTGCGACACTGGAAAGCACTTAGTTTGTAGTCCTTTAAGAGTACAGATTAATAAGGCGCCCGTAGCTCAGCTGGATAGAGCATCCGCCTTCTAAGCGGATGGTCGCAGGTTCGAGTCCTGCCGGGTGCGCCATTAGGCAGCTTTGGCACAAGTAACGCGATATGGTGGGCGTAGCTCAGTTGGTAGAGCACGGGATTGTGACTCCCGTTGTCGTGGGTTCGATCCCCATCGTCCACCCCATATTTCGAAAGGCGCCAGATGTAACAGTCTGGCGCCTTTGCTTTAAAGCTTCACCTGCGGATGTGGTGGAATTGGTAGACACACTGGATTTAGGTTCCAGCGCCGCGAGGCGTAAGAGTTCGAGTCTCTTCATCCGCACCAATTAAAGCTTCATTCATGTCTTCGGGCTGGTGAGGTTTCAACAAAGAAGTTGTTTGGCTTTTTTGTTACGCAATATGGTGGGCGTAGCTCAGTTGGTAGAGCACGGGATTGTGACTCCCGTTGTCGTGGGTTCGATCCCCATCGTCCACCCCATATTTCGAAAGGCGCCAGATTTAACAGTCTGGCGCCTTTTTTGTTTTAGCGGTTCTGAAAACCGGCGATTGTTGGTTTCGGGGCGCAGGGGCAGGGCGCTTCGTCGTATTTATGTTGCTCGATGATGCTGCGCTGCTCGCCGGGCTTGCTTGCAAGAGCGGCCGTCAGGGAGTGATCGGCAGTCTCTTCTATATATAGAAGCGGTTGGCGCAGAGCCCTGGCGTGATTGGTTGTATTCGCCTGTGGGGCGCACTGCATTGGTGTAGTGGCCCCGATAATATGCCTGCTGTTTTTTTACCCGTTTTCAGTAGGGTGACTTCTTGAGTTTGACCCACTAGAATGCATGCCCTTGATTCTGGGGTCGGAAACGGCCGGCTAACGTCTGTGCAACGAGGAATATCCATGCAAGTTTCTGTTGAAAATACTACTGCTCTCGAGCGCCGCATGAGCGTCACCGTGCCGGCTGAGCGCATCGAGACTCAGGTCAACAAGCGTCTGCAGCAGACTGCCCAAAAGGCCAAGATTGCTGGCTTCCGTCCAGGCAAAGTGCCAATGAGCGAAATCAAGCGCCGTTTCGGTGCTGATGCTCGTCAGGAAGCTGTTGGTGATGTTATCCAGTCCTCCTTCTACGAGGCTGTGGTTGAGCAGAAGCTGAACCCGGCTGGTTCGCCTTCGATCGAGCCTAAGTCGCTCGAAGCTGGCAAGGATCTGGAATACGTTGCTGTGTTCGAAGTGTTCCCGGAGTTCACCGTTGCCGGTTTCGACGGCATCACCGTTGAGCGCCTGAGCGCTGACGTGGCTGACGCTGACCTGGACAAAATGCTCGACATCCTGCGCAAGCAGAACACCCGTTTTGAAGTGGCCGACCGTGCTGCCCAGAACGAAGATCAGTTGAACATCGATTTCGTTGGCAAGGTTGACGGCGAAGTGTTCGCTGGCGGTTCCGCCAAGGGTACTCAGCTGGTACTGGGTTCCGGCCGCATGATCCCGGGCTTCGAAGAAGGCCTGGTTGGCGCTAAAGCTGGCGAAGAGCGCGTTCTGAACCTGACCTTCCCAGAGGACTATCAGAACCTAGACCTGGCTGGCAAAACCGCCGAGTTCACCGTGACCGTCAACACTGTTTCCGAGCCTAAGCTGCCAGAGCTGAACGAAGAATTCTTCGCTCAATTCGGTATCAAGGAAAGCGGCATCGACGGTTTCCGCACCGAAGTTCGCAAGAACATGGAGCGTGAACTGCGTCAGGCGATCAAATCCAAGGTCAAGAATCAGGTTATGGACGGTCTGCTGGCCACCAACCCGATCGAAGTGCCTAAGGCTCTGCTGTCCAACGAAGTTGACCGTCTGCGCGTGCAGGCTGTTCAGCAGTTCGGCGGCAATATCAAGCCTGATCAACTGCCGGCCGAGCTGTTCGAAGAGCAGGCCAAGCGCCGCGTCGTGCTGGGTCTGATCGTAGCTGAAGTGGTCAAGCAGTTCGACCTGAAGCCTGACGAAGCCCGCGTTCGCGAAATGATTCAGGAAATGGCTTCGGCTTACCAGGAGCCTGAGCAGGTTGTGTCGTGGTACTACAAAAACGAGCAGCAGCTGAACGAAGTGCGTTCGGTTGTGCTGGAAGAACAAGTTGTGGATACTGTTCTGCAGAAAGCTAGTGTGACCGACAAAGCGGTCTCTTACGAAGAAGCAGTCAAGCCGGTAGAAGCTCCAACAGCCGACTGATTGATTTTGCGTTAAGAAGTACACACCATAAGCCAGCTCTCGAGCTGGCTTATGCGTATTCAAGACATAACTATTTGGGAGCGACTGCAGAGCATGTTCCGTAATTCTTATATTCAGCAGAACTCTGATATCCAGGCTGCCGGCGGCCTGGTCCCGATGGTTGTCGAGCAATCTGCTCGTGGCGAACGCGCCTATGACATCTATTCGCGCCTGCTCAAGGAGCGAGTGATCTTTCTGGTTGGTCCGGTAGAGGACTACATGGCCAACCTGATCTGCGCGCAACTGCTGTTCCTTGAAGCGGAAAACCCGGACAAGGACATCCATCTTTACATCAACTCCCCGGGCGGTTCGGTGACAGCAGGCATGTCGATCTACGACACCATGCAGTTCATCAAACCGAACGTGTCGACCACCTGCATCGGCCAGGCTTGCAGCATGGGTGCATTCCTGCTGACCGCAGGTGCCCCGGGCAAGCGTTTCTGCCTGCCGAACTCGCGCGTGATGATTCACCAGCCACTGGGCGGTTTCCAGGGCCAGGCGTCGGACATCGAAATCCACGCCAAGGAAATCCTCTTCATTCGCGAGCGCCTGAACACGCTGATGGCCAAGCATAGCGGGCGTACTCTGGAAGAAATCGAGCGCGATACCAATCGCGACAACTTCATGAGTGCAGAAGCTGCGAAGGAATATGGCCTGATCGACGAAGTGATCAACCAGCGCCCAGCTTAAAATAAGCAGCTCAAAATAGGCTTGGTCGGCTTGGCCGATCAGCGGCGGGCTTGAAAAAGCCCGCAATAGCCTTCATCTTGTGTTGCAAGCCTATCGGATTTGGATCGAACGAATGACTGACACCCGCAACGGCGAGGACAACGGCAAGCTGCTCTATTGCTCCTTCTGTGGCAAAAGCCAGCATGAAGTGCGCAAATTGATTGCCGGCCCCTCGGTCTTTATCTGCGACGAGTGCGTCGACCTGTGCAATGACATCATCCGCGAGGAGGTGCAGGAAGCCCAGGCCGAAAGCAGCGTGCATAAATTGCCTTCGCCTAAAGAAATCAGCGGCATCCTTGACCAGTACGTCATTGGTCAGGAGCGTGCGAAAAAGGTTTTGGCCGTAGCGGTGTACAACCACTACAAGCGCCTGAACCAGCGTGACAAAAAGGCTGACGACGTCGAACTCGGCAAGAGCAACATCCTGCTGATCGGCCCGACAGGCTCCGGTAAAACCCTGCTGGCCGAAACACTGGCCCGCTTGCTGAACGTTCCGTTCACCATCGCCGACGCAACCACTCTCACCGAGGCGGGTTACGTGGGTGAAGATGTCGAGAACATCATTCAGAAGCTGCTGCAGAAGTGCGATTACGACGTAGAGAAAGCCCAGATGGGTATTGTCTACATCGACGAAATCGACAAGATTTCCCGCAAGTCCGACAACCCGTCGATCACCCGGGACGTTTCCGGTGAAGGTGTGCAACAGGCCTTGCTGAAGTTGATCGAAGGCACGGTCGCTTCCGTACCGCCGCAAGGTGGTCGCAAGCACCCGCAGCAGGAATTCCTGCAGGTCGACACCCGTAACATCCTGTTCATCTGCGGTGGTGCGTTCTCCGGTCTGGAAAAGGTTATTCAAAACCGTTCCACCAAAGGCGGCATCGGTTTCAACGCAGAAGTGCGCAGCAAGGAAGAAGGCAAGAAAGTCGGTGAATCCCTGCGTGAAGTCGAGCCTGACGATCTGGTCAAGTTCGGTCTGATCCCGGAATTCGTCGGTCGTCTGCCGGTCCTCGCGACGCTGGACGAGCTGGATGAGGCTGCGCTGATGCAGATCCTCACCGAGCCGAAAAATGCTCTGACCAAACAGTATGCCAAGCTGTTCGAGATGGAAGGCGTGGATCTGGAGTTCCGGACCGACGCGCTGAAATCGGTCGCCAAGCGTGCCCTGGAACGTAAAACCGGTGCCCGTGGTCTGCGCTCGATTCTCGAAGGTGTACTGCTCGACACGATGTATGAAATCCCCTCGCAGTCCGAGGTGAGCAAAGTCGTGATCGATGAAAGCGTGATCGAAGGCAAGTCCAAGCCACTGTATATCTACGAAAACAGTGAGCCGACGGCCAAGGCAGCGCCGGACGCGTAAGCGTCCACTGCGCCGCAACAAAGAAGGGGCCTTCGGTTATTCCCCCCTTGATTGA
>NZ_VCNJ01000027.1 GCF_005938625.1 Pseudomonas fluorescens | reverse complement strand
GGCGGTGGTCGGTGTCGGTGCCATGGCGGTGCCGGCCAAGGTCAGCGCTGATTTTGGCGCGATTGTCCGTGACATCGCGATCAAGGCCGGCATTGCCAACAAGCCGCAAGAGCAGGAGATGTCGCGCAAGATCATCGACACGTCACGCGATACCGGCATGGCGCGCAACGATGTGGCCGACGTGGTCAATCAGTTGGTCGGCGCCGGTATGGACTTGAGCAAGGCGCTGGAATACGCGCCTGTCGCGGCCAAGTTTGTCGTGGGGCAGGGATCCAGCGGCGTCGACACGGCGAAGATGATCAACGCCCTGGGGCAGAACGCCAAGATCACCGACCCCAAGCAGATGCAGCAGGCGCTGGAAGCGATCGCCTACCAAGGTCAGGCGGGCAGCTTTGAAGCGGCCGACATGGCCAAGTGGTTCCCGGAACTGCTGGCCAACATGGCCAGCAACGGCATCACCGGCTTGGATGCGGTGACCCAACTGGGTGCCATGCTGCAGGTCCAGATGAAACAGGCCGGCAGTTCGGACGAAGCGGCCAACAACCTGAAAAACTGGATGGGTAAAATCGGCTCGACCGACACGGTCAAGGCTTACGAAAAAGCCGGGATTGACTACAAGGGTTCGATGCAGACCGGTTTGCAAAACGGTATGTCGACGCTCGAAACCAGTATGGCGCTGGCTCAGAAATACATTCAGGCGACCGATCCGAAGCGTGCGGCGGCCATGGCCGAAGCGACGTCAAAAATCAGCAAGGAAGCCAATCCGGAAAAGGCGAAGGCCATGATGGCCTCGCTGGAAGAATCCCTGCGCACCGGCGATTTGTTCGCCGATATGCAGGTCAAGGCCGCACTGTCGGCCTACATGCAGAACAAGGCGCTGTACAGCCAGCTCAAAAACGATTCGCGTGACGCGACCGGGATCCTCGACAAGAACCTCGCCGAGCGGCGCGAGTCGTCATCGCAGAAATGGGCAGAAATGGCCCAGTCGATGGATGACGCCATGCGCAGCATCGGTGATGCGCTGCGCCCGGTGACGGACACCGTGGCCGAGTCGTTGACCAAGGTTACTAAAGGCATTACGTCGCTGACGGATAGCGCGCCCGGGGTAGTTGCTGGTATCGCCACGGTCGGGGCGGGGCTGATCGCCTTAAAGGGTATCTTCAGCACGATCAAGATCAGCAAGGGGCTGCTAAACCTTGCGCGTGGGTCGCGCGGTGGCAGAAATGGGAGCGAAGCCCCAAATAAAAACCCCGGAGAACTTGATCTGGTAGCGACTGGCCTGGATGTTGTTTCGCGGGTGAAGGAAGCGGCAACAGGCGGCGGCCTGGGTACTGACAGTGGTGCAGGTAACGACGGCGTCAAGAAGGTTTTCGTCGTAAATGCCGGCGCTATGGGTGGCGGTGTGGATGCGTCGGGCGAGTCGCGCCGACGTAGGCGTGGGTCAGGGCGCAGCGCTCGGCGCCGGTCGTTGCCGAGTTCTAGAGGTCCTCGTCCGTCTGTGCCTCGTCCACCTGTTCCGGTTTCACGTCCACCTGTTTCGATCCCGTCGCCATCAGTCCCTTCCGTTCCTGGTGGAGCATTGTCCAAGCTTGGCGTCGTCGCAGAAACCGTCGGTAAGGCCGGCAAGGTGGCCAAGGTCATTCCTGGCGGCACGCTGCTGGAGTCCGGCGCGATGGCGCTTGAAACCTTTCAAAACGCCAAGACCAAGGACGAAAAAGCCGAAGGTTACGGTTCGGCTGCCGGCAACCTGGCCGGCACCATGGCCGGTGCAGCAGCAGGCGCCGCCATTGGTTCGGTTGTGCCGATCATCGGCACCGCGATCGGCGGCATGATCGGTGCTTACCTGGGCAGTCAGGGCGGTGCGGCGCTGGGCGGGTCGTTGGGTAAGTCGCTGTTCGGCGGTGAGGATGAAAAGCCCGAGCAAACGGCAAAGGCACCGGTGCCGACCACGCCGCTCATGATGGCGTCAGCGGCGCAGCAAGGCCCGGTGCTGGGGGATGTCGCGCGCTCGATGGCAGTGACGGCGCCGCTCAAGTCGGCGGCGCTGGCTATCCAGCCCAAGGAGGCGGCGAAGCCGGAGCCGGCCAAGGTGGATCAGCAGTTTCAGTATTCACTGAACATGCCGGTGACCGTGCAAGGCGATGTCAAAGACCCGCAAACCTTGGCGCAGGATCTGATGCCGCACATGCAGCGAATGATGGCGGACGCGGCGAGGAGTAACGCCGCCAAGCTGTACGATGAACCCCATGTCTAAGGAGGTTTCATGGCTTACATGGAGCAGATGCAATCAAGTCTGAAGTATCTGGTGGATGCAGCGGAAACCGGGCGGCGTAGCGCGGATGGCATGCTGTCCCCGGTCAATGGCGCGATCCGCGAACTGACCGGCGCCGCGTCCGAGCTGGAAAACATCCCGTTTGTTGGTCCGGCCATCGGCGCCAAACTTCAGCGAGTGATGCGCGGCGTCGACGCGGCTCAGGCCAAGGTCGGTCAGGTGGTAGCGGTGTACGGCCGCGCCACCCGGGCGGCGGCTGAAGTGCAGGAGCGGCTGGGTACGTTGAAGGAACAGGCGGGCAAGGCGGCCACGGCGATCAACAACGTCGCCGGCAAGGTCAGTCCGTCGCTGGCCAACATCGTGCCCACCAGTTCCTTTGCCGTGGAGGCCACGCCGGCGCCGGAGGCGGTGAAGCCGTTCCCGCATCTGATGATCATTCAGCCGCGCGATCCGAAGATTGAGCCGTATTACTTCAACCTCGACACGGCAGCGTTCGACGAGCTGAGCCGTTCGACCGAATTCCGCTGGGCTTCGCAGGAGCGGCTGACGCGCCGCCCGGCGAAGCAGGCCATCGGTATGGGCGATGAAAAGTTGACGCTCAAGGGCACGATCTATCCGGGCTTCAAAGGCGGTTTAAAGCAGCTCGACACGCTGCGTTCCATCGGGGCCAGGCTGCAACCGCTGACCCTGACCACGGGCTATGGCGAGGTGATCGGGACGTGGTGCCTGAAAAACATCAACGAGGAACAGTCCGCACTGCTGCACGGCGGGATTGCTCGCAAACAGGGGTTCACTTTGGAGTTTGAGCGTTATGGCGACGACATGCAGGACGTCTGACGGCGACATGCTCGATGTCATTTGCAACAACGTTTACGGTCATCTGAATGGCAGCGTCGAGGCCGTGCTCGATGCCAATCAGGGGTTGGCCGATGAGCCTCAGCCGTTCCGGTTGGGGGTGATCATCGTCCTGCCGGATCTGCCCAGCCCGACCAATGAAGGCGTCAGCTTGTGGGATTGACCCGGGGCGATGCCTTCGCCGGCGCCGCGTCGCGTTACGCGTAACGACACCTTGTTTTTCTGGCCCGCCTTGTGCGGGTTTTTTATTGGAAAAAAACCATGACTCCGATGTTTCGCATTGTCGCCGATGGGGCCGACATCACGGCCAAGATCAACGATCGGCTGTTGTTGCTGCGCACCTCTGACAAGCCGGGCATGGAGTCCGACGAGTTTGAGTTGCGTATCGACGACCGTGATGGGCAAGTGCAATTGCCACGGCGTGGCAGCTCAATCGAGATCTACCTGGGCTATGCCGAAACGACCTTGACGCGTATGGGCAGTTACACCGTCGATACGGTCGAGGTGTCAGGCCCGCCGGACACGATCGTGATCAAGGGCAAGGCCAGCGACGTGCGTGGCAGTGGCAAAACCATCCGTAGCGGAAGCTGGGAAGGCGTGCCGTTGTCGAAGATCGTGGCTGACGTGGCTGCGCGAAATGGCTGGAAGCCGGTGTGTCCGGTGTCGACCAAGGTCGCCCGGGTCGACCAGCTCAATGAGTCCGATTTTAATTTCATCACCCGTCTGGCCAAGCAATACGACTGCACGGCCAAGGTGGCGGACGGCAAGCTGTTGGTGATGCCGCGCCAAGGTGGCCAGACGGCCAGCGGCAAAGCATTTGGCGCTATCACGCTGACCCGTAGTGACCTCAGCCGCTGGCAATTCAGTCTCGGCGATCGCAATTCGCACAAGGCGGTGGCCACCAAGCATCAGGACAAAAAGAACGGCAAGCTCGCGGTGGTTACCATCGACAACGATGACGCCCCGGACGGATTGCCGGCAGTGCATACCGACCGCCATATCTACCCGGACAAGGGCGCTGCTGAAGCGGCGGCCAAGGCCCGTCTGTCGGCGTTCAACCGCTCGACCGCCGGTGTGCGGCTTGAAATGCCCGGTCGAACGGACATCTTCGCCGAGCGTCCCATCATCGCTCAGGGTTTCAAGGTCGGGCTTGATGGCGAGTACTTGGCGGATTCGGTCGAGCAGGTGTTCACCCAGTCCGGCTGGTCGACCACAGTCGAATGCAACGCCGGCAAAGCCGGTAAATCCAAGGGCAAGAAAAAGAAAGGGCCAAAAGCACCGCTCAAGGTTGTGAACATCGAGAAACAGTAACCGCATCCCATCGCCGCCTGAGTGCGGCTTTTTTGTGTCTGGAGTTTTTATGCCTATCAGTCAGCAGCAGTTGCTGCAGATCCTCCCCAACGCCCGCCCTGTCGCGGGCGTTTTTGTGTCCGTGCTTGAGGCGGCCATGGTGCGTTTCCGCATCACCTCGCCAGTGCGCCAAGCGGCGTTTATCGCGCAGTGCGGGCACGAGTCGCAGCACCTGACCAAGCTGTCGGAAAGCCTCTACTACCGGGACGCCGAGCGCGTCGCGCGGCTGTTCAAGTCGGGTTTTGATGACAACCGTAACGGCCGAGCAGATCCGGCCGAGATCGAGGCCGCAAAAGCTTATCTGTGCAACTCGGAAAAGCTGGCCAACCGCGTCTATGCCGATCGCATGGGCAACGGTCCAGAGGCTTCTGGCGATGGTTACCGCTATCGCGGTCGCGGTCTGATCCAGATCACCGGCCGCGACAATTACCGTCTGTGCGGCAAGGCGCTCGGCTTGCCGTTGCTCGAGCGGCCCGAGCTGCTCGAGCAGCCGGAATATGCCGCGCTGTCGGCGGCCTGGTACTGGTGGGATCGAGGCCTTAACGATCTGGCCGACGCGGGGTTGTTCGACGGCATCACCCGGAAAATCAACGTGGCCAGCGCCGGTCTGGCCGATCGCCGCGAGCTGTGGGCCAAGGCCAAGGCGGTGCTATGTCAGTCCTCGATCTGATTCCGGCGCCGGTGCGCCCGTGGGCGATAGCCCTGGTACTGCTGTCGATCGCCGTCGCCGGCGCTGCGGGCAGTTGGGTGATTCAGGACTGGCGTTACGGTAACGCGCTGGCCGAACAGGCCCGCCAGTCCGCCGACGTGGCCCGGGCGGCCGCCGAGGCATCGGTGGGCGCGCTGGTGATCGAGCAGGACAAGCGCCTGGCGCTGGAGCAGCGCCTGAAAGACAACGACAAAACCCATTACAAGGATCTATCCGATGCGCAAAAAGCTCAGCAACGCCTGTCTGATCGCCTTGCCACTGCTGATGTCCGGTTGTCAGTCCTACTCAGCGCCGGCAGCAGCGCCGCCCGTTGTGACGGGGTGTCAGCCGCTGCCAGCGCCGGCGGCGTGGTTCATGGAAGCGCAAGAGCCGAACTTGACCCAGCGCATGCTCGGCGAATTATCGGCATCACCGACGCCGGCGATCGAGGATTGATCGCGCTGCAAGCCTGTCAGGCTTACGCAAAAGAAGTGTCGGCACCGAAGTAGAAAAGAGCGGCCGGACCGGGGTGCGTCAACATCCCGGCCGGCCACTGTCCCCGCAGAAACTCCCTGCAAGTCCAGCCAAGGCTCTTACTCCGTGCACGAAGCGCGGCGAGCCTAGCACCTGTCTATTCATGCAGCAAAGGAACTTGCTTTTTAATGTCTTCCCCCATCATCCCTTGGATGGGCGGCAAACGCCGTCTGGCCGATCGCCTTATCCCCCTTTTCCCACCACACGAATGCTACGTCGAAGTTTTTGCCGGCGGTGCCGCGCTCTATTTCATGAAGCCTCAGCCGTCCCGGGTTGAGGTTCTTAACGACATCAACGGCGATCTGGTAACGCTGTACCGCGTCGTGCAAAACCACCTTGAGGAATTCGTGCGCCAGTTCAAATGGGCGCTCAGTTCGCGGCAGATTTTCGAGTGGCAGAAAATGACCAGGCCCGAAACCCTGACCGACATCCAGCGCGCCGCACGGTTTTTCTACCTGCAGCACCACGCGTTCGCCGGCAAGGTTTCCGGCCAGTCGTTTGGCACTGCCACAACGGCCCCGCCGATCAACCTGCTACGGATTGAGGAAAACCTTTCTGCAGCGTGGCAGCGCCTGGCCGGCACCTATGTGGAGAACCTGCCGTGGTTAGAGTGCGCCGAGCGCTACGACCGGCCGCACACCTTCCACTACATGGATCCGCCTTACTGGCAGACGGCGGGCTACGGCGTTGATTTTCCTTTCGAGAACTACGAACGGATGGCCGACTTTATGCGCCGCTGCAAGGGCAAGGTGATGGTCAGCATTAACGACCACCCGGACATCCGTCGTGCTTTTGAGGGTTTCCATTTTGAAACCTTGGACATTCGCTACACCACTGCCAACCAGCGCCAAGGGCAGGCAGAAATCACCGGCGAACTGGTGATTATGAATTGGGAGCCGGCGGCGCTGGGAGGGTTGTTCTAGGCGAGCGATCTATCTAGACCGTCGATATCCGACAGAGGGATGGGGGCGATCGGCGGTCAGTCCGGTAGCATGCGCCCGATCGACCATCAAAAAGCCACCACTGTTTATATATCCAGTATTAGGCGATTCTAGATAGAATCGCCGCACTTGAACGACTGTTGTAGGAAGGAACCCCCCTATGTCGGAAGCACCCTCTGTAAACCCTTTGATCAAAAGTGACCAAGCGTCTACTATCGACGCGATATATCAGTACCTTGCGTGGTTGTGTATTCAGAAAGGCAATGACCTGGAAGCGCATCCGGGCGAGTGGCTGCACCTGGAAACGGTGCGGTTGGCCGTTGCTTCGCTCAAGAATGTGTAAATTTACACAAAATGTGGACGAGCAAAGGCGGGCGCGTTATTCTGAGCGCCGTCAGCCCCTTGGGGCTAAGCAGTAAGAAGAATTAGAGAATTTTTAGGCAGGCTTAAAAAAGAAAACCCCCGACCTTGGCGGGACGGAGGTTTTCGGCGATCAGCACAAAATAGGCTTACTCACCGGGCAGGTAGAAGTCTATTAGCTGATCACCGCATAAGCAAGCCCTAGCCATTAGGGATGTTTGGATGATCGGCGAAGCCTCAGCAGAAGGCCGCCCCGGCATTATGCGGGGGCGTATAGATTGGCAGCTCCTGGCCCGCGCTTTGCGAACGGCCCCGGCTGGTGGTTCGCTATGAAGCGCGTAACCGCCACCATCCACCACCTGCCAAGCTCCCCGGCAGCGGCGGCCTACAATGGCCTTTCGGTTGTCCAGACCAAAGCCCCCGCCAAGCGCTTAAAGCGTGTCGATCGTTCGGCTCAGCAGCGCCGCCCGCGTGCCTTGACGGCCGCCCAGCGCGAAACGTTTCTTGGTACTGCCGCCGAGCGCGTGCGTGAAGAAGCCAAAGACCGCCAATGCAAGTGGCTGCGCGACTTCGATATCTTCCAAAAGAGTGGCTACCGGACCAGCCAAAAGCGTTGGGACGCACTCGCCGAACTGATCGAACCAATCCTCGCGCGCATGGATATCGCTACTCTGGTGCTGGGATATCTGGACAAGGACGGAGAGTTTCGCCTCAACCGGCAGCGCGGCCTAGCCGAAGACACCAGCCTGCAAGAGTGGACAGTCTCCCGCGTGATGGGCGCCTTGGAGAAGTCGAAGATGGTCTATCGCAAGATGCGCCGGATTTGCTACAACGGCCGCTTCTGGATCACCCGCGTCACGATCAACGTTCGTCCGCGCTTCTTTATCCAGCTCGGCCTGGGCTACCAGCTCGCCGAGGCCCGCATGCAGAAGAAAGCCAAGCGTACTCAGTTGCTGGCCACCTTTGGCAAGCGCCGTGCTGACGCAATGATCAGCAACGCCGCCGACGCCGCCACGCGTAAGCAGTCGCACGTCACCGCCCAGGCCAAGCGCCGCCGCCAGGAAGCGCTAGCCCAGGCTCAGGCGGCCGAGAATGCCGAGCGTGCCCGTGCGGCTGCCTGGGTGGCCTTCTGTTCCGAACCTGAAGTGCAATCGCTGCCAATGAACCAGCGGAGCAAGCTGTTTAATCAGCGTTACCGCCCATAACCCCGCCACAACCGGCACCGCTTAAGGCGGTGTCTTCGCACGTCCGCAACCTGGAAACGCTCCCGGCGACCGACCAGGGCCTGCAAATCCCCCTCTTTTCGCACAACCTTCCCCCTCGATCTGCGAGTCAGGCGCAAAAAAGTTGCCGGCGCCGGTCGATCAATGCGCCGTGCTTTTATAATTCTGCAAGTTTCTCTGTGTAGTGGTACCGCAAGGCATAAAGAAAGAGCCTTTAAAGCTCATAAACCATGCCAACGGTGCATGACGGTCTGACGAAATAGATATGCCTGCCCACTTCGCGCCTGGAGGCGCGGGGCAAGGAAACAGCTCGGCGTCAGTAACGCCGCCGTTCCGTCAGTGAGGCGCGCTCCACTCCTTGCGAGCCGGAGGACTTCCGCGCAAGACCACAGACCATCATGCCGGCCCTACAGTCGATCACGCGCCGGCCGCTGGCCAAGTCGGTCGCGCAAGCGCTCCAGTTGACAGTGAGGGGGGTTCGCTTGCGTTCGTTGTCTGCCTGCTGGCCCTGCTGCGCTTGTCTCGGCGGTTTCCTGGGCAAGTCCATGCCGAGCCTGCGACTTGCCTGCGGCGATCCCTCAGCGGCTACGGGCGCGGTCCTTCACCGTAGGCATGCGCGACAGGATTTTTCAGTAACGAAATAACGAATTGACGAATTAACGAAGCGCGAATAAGGTTTGTCCCAAGGCCGGGCATTACGTCAAGGCCGCACTCCGGGATAAAACCGATGACTAAACAAGCACCGCATGTGGTCGCTTTGAAAAAAGCGTTCTTTGATCGTTATGCAATTCAGCTCAATGTTCGTATCGCTGGGGGATCCCAGCGCGATTGTCTGGTACTGGCGGTACCGGAATTTCGCAAGCTGCCCGAGGTCGACCGTGTGCAGTTGGTTGATATCGGTATCTGGCTAGAGGCTCAAGGCTACTATTCGTGCGAGGATTACGGCCGCGTTGGATTGCTGGCGTCGCCTTCTGGCTGGACTTGCTGGCATGGCGGGGCCTCGGTCAAGGTCAGGTACTGCCCCGACCGATTAACGAAATAACGATTTAACGAAATAACGACAACCGCCGGCACTGCCGGCGGTTTAGCATTGGAGGCTGATGGATGTTTGCTTTGTTGCGGCGTGACGGGTCACGCGAGGAATTCGACGCGCCGGATATGTGGGAGGCGATGCGCGCAGCGCTGCGTCTGGACGCTGAGCAATTGGAAGTGCCGGGCGATCCGCCGCGCTCAATGACTGCTGAGCAAGTGCGCCAGGAGCTGGCCCTGAATCGCCCCGGGTTGTTTGATGCCTTTGCGCCTGGGTGGATGCCTCCTACGGTAGAGGAATTCCGCGAGCTGTTGCGGGTGACCGGGTTGCCGGCAAGTGCGGCCGGGATGCTGGTAGGTGTCTCGCAGAAAAAGATCCGCAAGTGGGCTGGTGGCGAGGGTGACGTGCCTTACGCAGTCTGGCGGCTGCTAAGCATTTATGCAGGGTTGGCCAAGCCTTCTGTCCGCGATGACGAAATAACGAAATAACGAAATAACGAATTGACGAATTAACGAAACGGTTTTAAAGTCTGCTCCAAGGCCGGGCAATCTCCCGCCAAGGCCGCCCACCGGAGCAGACCCCGATGACCCAAGCCAAACCCCTGACCAATGCCCAGCAAGTCGCCGCGACCATTCTTGACCAGCTCGGCGCTCGCCGTTTCATGGTGATGACCGGCGCCCGCGAGTTGGTGGCCACTGCTCAAGGTCTGCAATTCAGGCTGCCGGCGCACTTCGCCCGGGCCGGCGTGAACATGATCCGCGTTGAGCTGAATGCCATGGACACCTACGACGTGATCGCCGGCCGCTGGGCGCGCCTCGACTTCAAGGAAAAGGCCCGTGAGGATGGGGTATATGGCGAGGATCTGCAGCGTGCCTTCACCCGCCTGACCGGTCTGGATACCCACCTTTAAGGAAGTCCGCCCCGGCGCACGCCGGGGCCTGCCAAGGAGCGCCCGTGATGGCTCGCAAGAAACCCACCGCACACCTCTCCCGGGACGAGCGCCCGGAATTCCTCGCCCGTGTCGCCGCGCTGGCCGACGTGCCGGCCGAGCATTTTCCGGCGCTAGCCAAGGAGGCCGCCGAGAAGTACCACGACGCCGTTCTGGCCGGGCATATCGAGGCGCTCGATCAGGCCGAGGACGCCTATTGCGCGCTGGTGTACAAGCTCAACGGCGACACGCTGACCGGCTGCAAAGCGGATGACGACAGCGCCGGCCATGTGCTGGCCCGCGCCGTCGCGGCGCGCCCTGGGCAGGTGCCGAGCTGGGGTCAGGCGGGCGAGTTTCTGCTGGAGGTCGAAGGGCTGCGCGTGTGGGTGGTGCTTCCCCATCACATGCTCGGCAATCACCGCTTCTGTGATCTGCGCGCCGTGGATCTGGACAAGCCATTCATCAGCGAAACCGGATACCGCTCGGTGAGCTTGAGCGCCACGTCGAGCGTTGGCGAAAGCGTGGACCAGACGGTGCGGCGCGTGGTGCTGGAGCTGAGGCAGACTGAAGGTAAGTTGAAGTCGATCGAGGGGGAGTATGTCGAGCGGCGCGGCAAGGATAAACGCCCGAAATGGCTGATCGAGGCGCTGGCCGGGATCAAGCCAAATGGTCAGTTGGCGATGTTCGGCGATGCGCCGAAAGACCCGAATGCCAAGGTGCCCATGAGCAACAAGGCGCGCCAAAAGGCTTTCCGCGAGCGCAAGCGCGCCGAGAAAGAAGCGGCCAAGGAGGAAGGGCTGGTGTCGCTCACGCTGGGGCGCGATGACCTCAGTTATATGTGGTGGGCCATGAGTGTGTTCCTGACGGCGCGGCGTGACCTTGAACACCTCAAGCAGCCGTATGTGCGCGAGCGTCTGGCCAAGATTTTTGGCGGTTTGCCTTTCTGGACGCCCGAGGCGATCGAAAGGCTGGATCAGGATGAAGGGATTTTGAACGGCGAAAAGCGCGTGGAATCGGAGCGCAAACGCGGTTGGGAAGAATACGAGAAGTACCGCAAGATCGCCGCCGCGCAGGGCAAGGAGCTGGCCGAGGCGCGTGCGGAAATCGAGCGCCTGAAAAGCGGCTTGCAGGCGATCGCCGCCGAAGTCAGTGGCACGCCGGCGCCGATCGAGGCCGCCGCGCCTGCCGCTGTTGCCAAGGCGGCTAAGGTTGACGACGTGGCCGAGCTGCGCCGTCAGGTCGTGGCACTGGAGCGGGAAAACGCCCTGCTCGAAAGCGAGCGCAACAAGGCGCACAAGGCGATCGGCACCTGGGAAAACCGCCTGCGCGCGGCTGGCCAGTCGACCGATTACCGCCCGTTGCCGGGCGAACAGGGTCACGTTACCGTAACGAATGACAAGGATTGAGCCGATGACCGACACCCCGAAGTTTCCCGACAACCCCAGCCACGCGAACGGCACTTGTGAGGACTGTGGCGCACCGTGTCAGGTCTACGGCTGCCGCTGGTGTCCGCTGTGCTACGACGCCGGCAGCGCGCGGATTCGCGAGGTTGGCCGCGCGCAGCGGCTGGCCGGGGTGCAGGCCTCGATTGAGGTGCCGCCATGCCAGCCCTGACCGAGCTGCAAGCCGCCGTGTATGCCGAAGTCAGCGAGGCGCTGGACGAGGAAGGTTATGGTGATCTGCTCAACGGCCAGCCGGTCGACGTGCGCGACGCGCTGGCCCAGATGGAACTCGACGCCGTGCAGATGCATACCCGGGCCTTGCGCCTGAAAAGCTTGCTCGATGCCGCCGATGCCGAGGTGGTGCCGGGGGCTGACGATGATTGAGCCACTGGCACCGCTGACCGATGCCCAGGTGCAGGCCGGCGCGCGCCCGGGCGAAAGCTGGGCGCAGGCGCGGCGCCGGCTGGAAGCGGCGCGCGGGTTGGTCCCGGCGGACGAGGCGGCCGTGCCGGGCGCTGACGGCGCCGATTGCATTGCTTCCGGGTTCATTGATGAATGCGAAGGCCCCAACGGCGAGCGCATTAACTGGCGGCCCGGCGAGTTTGTGCCGTTGGCCGTGCCCGAGCTGGCCGCCGCTGATGCACTGATCGACGACTGGTCAGGGCTGACGGTCGCCCAGGTGGCGGCACTGGCCGCGCCCGGTGATGACTGGCAGGCCGGGCGCAGTCGGGCGTATCGCCTGCTTAACTGCGTCGACGTCTGCGAGCCGTGCCCGATGTGCAATCACGACGGCCTGCGACTCTATGGCGGCTGGATCGATCGGCCGGGTTTTGGCTGTGGCATGTGCGCGCTGGCCGAGCAAAGCCATCCCAAACCCCCGAGATTTTTTTGACCTGACAGGAATCCCCGCCATGACCGAACCGACCCGCATTGAGCCGCGTTACCCGCTGGCTTTGACCCTGGACCAGTTGAACGACCTGATCACCCGTCTGGACGCCTCGGCGGCCAGCGAGTCCGACCCGGATGCCGCCGTGTTCGCGCTGCTCGATGATGTGCGTGAGGCGCGCAAGCAGGCGCTGAGCCTGACGGTGCGGCCGGTTGAAATGCCGGTCGGTGGCAAGGCGTGACCTTCGCCGTTACCCGTAACGAATTCAATTGAAAGGAATCCCCACCATGCTGACCGTGCTGGAAACGAAGGACGCCAAGGGCTGTGCGCTGTGGATCGAAAAAGACCCGGATCTGCGTTACTCGATCTACATGCTGGACTGCGGTTTTGATCGAGCGGGCTTCAAGGTCTACGACGAGCTGCCCCGGATCTATCGCACCGAGCGCGGTGCCCGGCAGGCGGCGGCCTTGCTGACCGAGGAAAAGTTGAAATGGTCGGCCGTCCGGACTGACCCGCCGTTACCCGTAACGAACTGACCTGAAAGGAACCCCCGCCATGCCCATGATCCCGATCGAGCAAGACAGCCCTGAAGTGATTGAAGTTGCCCGGCAGGCAATCGCCGAAATGGTGCAGGAGGTCATCAGGCACGCCGACGACGCCATGCTCTGGCATGGCGCGGTGATGATGGTGACGGGTCACCTGGGGGCATTGTTGGCCCATGGCCTGATCAGCGTGCCGATGTTTGAGCAGTTGATTCAGGAGCGGGACGCGGCGCGGAAAGCCGCCCAGGCCGAGTAAGGCGCCGCGTTACGAATAACGTGTGCTATGTCAAATGACCCCCGTCAGTTGCCCGACTGACGGGGGTCTTTTTTTCTGTCTCGGATAATCACTTTGCGGTAAAGTGATACATCACTTTTGCCGGTTCTGATTTTACGCAATACCGGCCACTCACTCGCAAAGCAAAGGATGCCCCGCCATGACCCCCCGAGCCTTCAGCATCACCCATTGCCGCGAATGCGGTAGCACCGAACTGACCTGGGCAAATTCCATCGTCAACCGCTCCGCCGTGCAGCAAGGTCGACTCAACACCTCGGACGTCGAGTGCCTGTTTTATCTCGGCTGCGATACCTGCTCCGCGACGCTGACGGTGATCGAGGCGGACAGGGTGGCCGAGCTGTTCAACAACCAAGCCGCCGAACGTCGCGCCGCTGCCGACACCGACGCCGCGTGACGCGTCACAACCCATTGAGAAAGGAGGTTCACGCCGTGCGCGAACCCTACGACCTGACCGAGCTGCTGTTGCAGCCAGTGGTGAAAGAGGCGGCCGACGAGATCCTGCGCGCGATCAGCCAAGCGACAACGCTGGTCGAGATTCGCCAGTGTCTGGCCGCCGGCAGTAAGCGCCTGGACGAACTGCCGGCGTTGCTGCTGGGCGTGTGTGCGTGGGACGTGCGTCTGGTGCGCGAAATCATCGAGCGCGAGGCCGACATTCAACACGGCGCCGTCTGGCCCAACTGAACGGCGCGTGACGCGTCACAACTTACTGAGAGAGGGAGATTCAACGCGATGAAAAACAGCCACGGCCTCGATGTCGATTACTTCAGCCGCAAAATGGAACGCATGCTGAACGGCGCGGGTAGCTACACCCGCGACGAATGGGCGCGTGAGTGCGCGCGCATGGCCAAGGTCGCCGATCCGGCGGTACTGCATGAGGCCGAGTTTGTCGGCGAGCCGGCGCCGTTTGCGGCCAAGGTCGTCAGCAAGCTGCAGCGCTTTTGGGCGTGCGCCGAAGACAACCAGGGCGCCGATATCGGCCGCCACTGGTTCGACCTGCTGACGCAACTGGGCCTGCTGATCCGCGTCCAGCGCAGCCCGGCGCTGTGGGAGCTGTCGCAGCAGGGCGAGGATCTGCTCGAGGCCGAGCGGGTGCGTGCGGTTCTTCTGGCCAAGTCCGGCGCGTGACGCGTCACAACTTACTGAGAGAGGGAGATTCAACCTATGAGCAAGTCCAACCAATCGCTGATTGAACTGATGGAATCGCGGCGCATTGCCCTCACGCCGGAACATGAGGGTGGCTGGCATGCCGAGGTTTACGACGATGCCGCCCGGCCGCTGTACGAGGGCTACGGCCTGACCATTGACGAGGCGATCACCGCCGCGCTGTCACCCGACGCCCAGCCGCTGCCCTATCAGGGCATCCCGGGTACGTCGTACCAGCGTCTGAACATGCTGGCCAATCAAGGCGAGTAAGGGGGATTCAGGCCATGACCACCGCGCCGGAAATGACCGCCGTCAATGCCACGCATCAACTGATTTGCCAGCACGTTTGCCGCTGGACGAAAACCTACGCCATGCCGTGCCACGTCTTGAAGGCGATGCCCGGCGACCGGGTGAAAGTGCTGGTGTTCGGCGAGCGGCATTGGCGCGGCCGCGAGCATGTCCGGCGTGTGCGCTACGTCGAAGCGGGCCGCGTGCGGCCGATGCCGGCGAAATACGACGCGGCGTGACGCGTCACAACCTACTGATGGAAGGAGATTCACCCATGTCTGCAAACGCCGTAACCGTGTGCCTTGAACGTGATCCGAGCCGGCCGCTGCTGGCCTTTTGGGTGGGTAAGTGGGAGGGGGAGCGAAATGTTTTCGCCGCCGAAGACGCCGAGCAGGCGCTGGCCATGGCCCGAGCCTACAGCGCGGCGGCCTCTGACTGCGGGCTGGCCGATGTCCGCCCGGTGAGCGCGGACGCCCTCGACGCGCCGATGATGGGCGCTGAGCCGTCGATCACGCTGCGCGCCCGGTTGCAGGCCGCCCGGCGAGGCGGCTGGCTGGGCCGTGGCGTATGGGTCACGGTGGATCTGCTCGGCGACGTGCCGGCGGCCGCACCGCTGCGGGCGTTCTGGGTCGGGGAGCATGACGTGTATGCCGCGCACACCCCCGAGCAGGCGCTTGAATTGTGTGAAGGGCATTCGGGGATGCCGGAGACGTTCGACCTCGATGACGTGCGCGAGTTGACCGCCGACGAACTGGACAAGCCGCTGACCGAAGAGGACGGCACGCCGTGCGGCACCACGCGGCAGATGTTGGCTGACAAGACCGAGCCGGGCGAACTGGTGAGTTTCGAATGATCGAAGCGTTATCCGTAACGCGCCGGCCATCTGGTACGCTTCCGGGTTATTGGGCGGTGACCTGGTTGGAGAATCGAGTGGCTTATTCATATGTGGGGCCGGCGCGACTGTCGTTTATCCAGGAGGACGGCGCCGAGCCGTCCGCCGACGTCAGCGTCACCCTGGGCGAAACCATGCCAGGGTTGTTTGAACTGAGCTTTCCGCATGCACTGCCGGCGGCACAGGCGGCGGTGTGGGTGCGCGTGAGACTGCCGGATGGCGAAGAGCGCAGCGGCCAGGTGCGTTACCTGGCGCCGTCGTCGCTGACCTTTCGGGCGGATCGGTCGGGGCAGGAATGAAGCGCAAAGGCTACGACGAAGGGCAACTGCTGGATCTGGTCAGGAATGGCGCAGTGCGCGAGGCCAAGGCCAGTAAGTACGGCGAACGCTGGGCGTTCTATTTCCGCTTGGGTGGCCCGGGTTCGAACTGGCTGGCCGTGCGTTCGCAGCGTGAGCCGGTGCGCACCTGGGCGAGCCTGGACACCTTGGCCAAGTTTGCCGACGCGGTGGGTGTTCGGTTGTTTGCCGTCGAGCAGTAAGCGCGTTACCCGTCACACGGACACAAAAAAGCCCCGCCGAGTGCGGGGCTTTGCGTTGGTGGCCGGCGGCTATTTCGGCGCTTGTTTGGAGGCCTTGAGTAAGGCAAAGCCTTCGCGCAGTACGGCAACCATGCTCATCTTGTGCATGGCTGCAAACATCTTCATGTCGTGCCTAAACGCGGCTTCAACTTTGAAATTGGCTGTTACCAAATCTTCCGGCGCTGCCTGGTGGGTGTGTCCGGCTTTGACTAGGGCGGCGGCCGCTATAGGGGAGGCCGGTGCATCACCTTTGGTGGAGTTCCTGCGGGGTGGTTTTGGGGCTTCGACAGTCATAGCGTCATTCCTTTATTCGTCAATTCGTCAATGCGTTAATGCGTTAATGCGTTAATGCGTTAATTTGATTGTAACGCAGTCGCGCGCTGGATGATTGCGGAAATCAGACGTTCGGCCTGTGCGCGCAGCCCTTTGTGCGATACCTCGATCACTGACAGGCCAATGTCCATGGCGCGGCTATAGCTGACCTTCTGCGGCAAATGGCCGTCGAGGACGTGGTAGGGCTTTTGGCTCAAATATTCCTGGGCTTCTTCAAGTTCGGCGAGGCTGTCACCCACATGGTTCAGCGCGAAAGCAATGCGCTCGACGGGGATGCCGTGCTTGTGGTGCAGCGCGTCGGCCAGTTTGACGGCGGGGTCTAGGTCGTCAAGCGAAAGCCCGGTCGGAATGACCAGTAGGTCGCAGGCTTCGGCCATCTCGGCGGTGTCCTTACTGGCACGCGGCGCGCCGTCGAAGATCATCACGTCGTAATTGTCGGCCTGGGCCAGCGCGTGCGCGACCGAACCGAACTGTTCAACGTCGATCTGCGGTTGGTGGCCGCGCTGCAACCGGCGTTGCTGCCAAATGGTGCTGGTCGATTGGTTGAGGTCGAAGTCGGCAATTTTTACCGACCAGTCGTTTTGCGCGAAACCGATGCCGGTGCCGCGTGCGTCGGTGGATTTGCCAGGGCCACCCTTTTGAGTTGCGAAGCCTACGATCAATGCCACGGTAAGAATCCTTTTCGTTAATTCGTCAATTCGTCAATTCGTTAACGCTGGGCGAGTATATGTCGCCCCCGGGCCAAGGATCAAGAAAATAACGAATTAACGATTTAACGAAATAACGAAAACGTTAGACGTTGAGGATGTGCCTGGAAGGTGGGCCGCCGGCTGATGCCGGGGAGGTGCGCACAGTGCGCGAAAACTCGGTGAGGGTGCGGCTGCGGCGCTGGGAGCGTGGGCGGTTAAAATCGGTGTCAACTTCCATGACGGCGATCAGGCATAGCATGAAGCACAGCGCTTGCGGGGCCAGTACGCCGAGGGTGAAGCCGCGAGTGATCATGTGCGCCTTATTCTTTGCGCCGAGCTTACTGAGGATGTTGCGCTCGACCATGCGCATGCCGGCATCATCAAGTTGAAGCTCGCTCGCGATAGCCGGTGTCGGGAAGCCTTCGGCGGTCTTGACCAAGACGAACAGTTCACTGTCCGACAGGTTCTGTCCCGGGTAGCCGATAACTTCCTCGCCGTGGATCTGGACGCGGGCATTCATGGGGTGCGCTTCCTTGCGAAATAACGGGGAGGGGTGTTAGTTGGAAAGGTCGAGGCGTAGCGCGCCCAGTTGACGGCGCAGCATCCCAAGCAGGTCGGCCATCTGTTCCATGTGTTCAATGGTGACGTGCCCCTGGTCGATGCAATACAGGGCTGTGGTTTGCATGGATCCTGCCAGCGAATGGACTTCTGTAATCGCGACTACGCGACGGCGCTGAATGGCCACTGCGCCGCCGATTTGGCTGATGGGCTGCGGGGGGGTGTGGGAAACTTCGCTACCTTGCTGCATGGGGGAACCTACCTTTCCTAAGATGCGTGGCATATTACACACAAAGTGTAAAACCGAGCAATAAAAAAGCCCTTAGACTAAGGGCGGTTTTGCTATCTATCGTGGGATATGCGCACAACGCGCCCCAAAATATCCAGCTCGGCAACAGCTTCGGCTGTCAATTTGCTATCAGGGTACTGCTCGATGTCGCTGGCCTTTAAGGTGAAGGTGCCGTCTATCTCGGGGCAAATCCAGCGAATCCAGACATTTCCAGCCACAACAATGCCGAACAAATCAGCGCCGCCAACGGTGGTTAAATCGCCGTCAATCAGTAGTTCGTCACCTATGTCGATCAGCGGAGCCATGCTGGAATCAATCTGTTTGATGCAGAGCATTTTGTTGTGATTCAGCCTGCGCTGCTTAAGGTAGCGCACGTTAAAGGCCGTGTTATCGGTGGCCTGGTGCAGCGGGATGGCCCCTTTCTTGGTCTGAATGCTCGTAGGGTTCGCGGTCAGATAGTCCGACGAAACTGCGTTAAGGCTATCCGTCTCGGTGTAGCCGTTGATCCAGGCAGGATTTTTGCCGAAGACCTTTGCTAGCAGTAAGACCATTTCGGCCGGTGGCATCCTTGCGGCCTGCTCCCAGTTTGAATATCGGGAGTAACCGAACGGCTCGCCTGAGGCGCGGGCTAGGTTCGCGGCCGTCTCCTCCAGTGTCCAGCCCTTTTCTAGGCGACACTTGCGAATCCGTTTGGCCACAATTTCCATTAATTCAGACATGCGCAATCTCTCATTCGGCGCCGTGAGTTTTCACGCCTTGGCAATAGATGGATATTATCCGTAACCTGAGGAAATATACACTTTAAGTGTAGATACTGCGAAAAAAAGCTTGAGTAATGGGACGCGGTCGAAATAGAATTCCACAATTCGTGTAAATGGACTCTATCCGTGGAACTAAATCAGTGGATTGAAAGCGTCGGTGGTGTGGCGGTGCCGGGCAAGTTGAGCCTAGGCGCTATCACCGCCGTTGCCACTCTGCTCGAAGAAGAGCCGCGCACGGTTTCCTCGTGGTATCGCAAAGAGCGGCGACCGTCTTTCAACGCCGGCATGAACATTCTTTCCAAGTCCGGCGGTGTCGTTGACTGGAACGGCATTTATGCGCCGTTCGCCTTGGAAGTGATGAAGGCCAGGGTGAAGAATGTCAGGGCTTAGCCTGCCGTCCGGTTTCTCCGCGTTGCCGATCGTTCTAAAGGTCGAGCAGCGTTTTGGCGTTGTTGGGTTCGCCCGCTTAATCAAGTTTCTGGAGCAGTTCGCCGCCAGTCCCACGCGTGCCGCCGGCATCGTCGAGCTGGCCGGCAGTGATTGGCGTGAGGCGTTGCAGATAGGCCCGCTTGAATTAAGTGTGTTCATGACTTATCTCGCGGCCGACGGCTTCCTGTGCCTCGATCAGCCACCCGAACCTAACTCATCGTTACGCGTAACGCTTACGGACTTCCAAGCATTCTTGCCGGCTTCGCCGTTGCCCCTCGTCGCCAATGAGTGGCGCCTGTGGTTCATCTCCGAGGCGCAAATGCCCGAGGACCAAGGCAAAGACCCTTATATCCAATCTTTGTTCCGTCGTTGGTGTGCATCCAATACGACGGTCGAGGAAATGAGAGCCGCCATAGAGCTGGCCAGCCAGGAGGGGGCGGACAAGTCGCCTGCCACCCTGCATAACTATTTGATGACTGTGCGCAAAGAAAAATTAGAAGTGGCGCGCCGCTGATGGCGTGCCCAAGGGGAATTCCTTGTTATTGATTGCACTGTCTGGCGGCCACCCGAAAGAGCGTAGCGAAATCGCCGAGCGCCTTGTTTTATGTGGTAAGGCGCGCTTGGCCGCTTTTGCCATGACCACCCCCAGCGAGAAAAACGTAGGGCGTCGTCTGGAGGTTCTGCGCGCGTTTCTGGATGGCCCGGCCGACGACCAAAGCAAACCGGCACCGGTGGACGGTTTGGTGATTGCCAACTGTCTGAGCGAGCTGGAAGCGGATGAAATCCGTAAGCGTGGTGGCTTTGTGTGGCACCTCTATAGCCGGCCTTCGGGTTCGGTCAGCATTCGCCTCGGTGACCTGATCGTCACGGATGGTAATGCCGGGTTTTCCCATGTGCGCGAACCGTTGGAGGCGCTTTCCGAGGCCTGCATGGCGTATCTGGCGCGCAATGGCAGCGTGCGCGCGGCGCTCGGAGAGCTGGCCAATGGTCGGGCGTAGCCAAGCCCTGCCCGGGTATGCCTACGGTGACCCGGCAAGAATCGTCGAAGGCCAGGAGCTGCGCGCGCTAGGTTGCAAGGCGTGTGTACGCGCCGAGTACGCTTTCGGGCTGGCAGTGTGTACCAGCGGCCTCAAGTTCCCGGCCTGCAAGAGCGGGTATCGCAACGGCTACAAGCTGACGCCCGAAGCCGGCGGCTAAAGAGGGCTTTATGGCGAGACGCAAAGGCAACAACCGTCTGGATAGCGCCTTGGAACTATGGGCGCGCTGGAGCTGGCCGGAAAGCGGCGGCACCACCAGTGGCAAGTCCATGCTCGCCAAGCTCATCGACAATAAAGGCGAAATCTTTTTCGGCGGCTCCGGCCCATCAGGCGGCCCGGTGGATGGCCTCGAAAGCAAGATTGAAGCGGCCGTGCTGGGCATGTTCGTTGTCGATGCGCTGCGCGCTGACGTGCTGCGCCTGGAGTACGGCGCGAACTGGTGGGCTGTCGTTTTTCGCCGAAAGATCGTTGGTTATGAGCAGGACGGCATCGGCCAGTTTGAAAAGGCGGAAGCCTTGGGCGTGAGTTTAAGAACCTATCGCAGTCGTCTCGCCGAGGCGCGCGCAACCATTGAAACCGTTCTGGGGATCCAATGAATTTTCACCCTTTGTTTTCTGGCTTTCATGGGGCCAGCCCTTACGCCGTAGGGGATGCCCTCGGGTTCGCCATCCATGTCGAGACGGAGCTGGGCAAATTGCCGGCCTCGCTCAATCCCGAGCAGCGTGCGCGAATGGATCAGGGCGGCGACTTGGCTGGTTACCAGTTTGCCGGTGGCTGGAATGCCCCGGGCGCGCATTGCCTGATGTTCGCCAAGCCGCTGACCCCTGTGGCCGCGAAGTTGTGGCAGGCCGGTCTGCCCGAATAACCCGTTACGGCTGACGCGCAACGCGTCGGTTCTGCTGCTCCCGATCCATTCCATCCATTCCCGGGCATTGCTGCGCCTTTGGCCTTGCTTTGCCTGAAGAAAGACAACGCCGCCCGCCGGCATGGCCGTGGGCACCATTGAGGCACGCACCATGGCAACACTCACAGTCGTTATTTCTGATGCGGTGATCAAGCGGCACGCTGCAGATCCGCACATTGATGAACTCAAAGACCCGCGACACCCGCTGCGTTTTCGTTACCGTAACGACCGCACTAAAGGCAGTTGGCATCTGGTGCGGTATGACAAGGGGGGGAAGTGGCGTAAGGCCGCGAACTGGCCCGACGTGCCGGCCCGGCTGATGATCGACAACGTGCCCGGGGTGATGGCTCGGCTGATGGCTGATCCGACAGCGGTGGCCACCGTCGATGGCTGGGAGAGCGTCGGCCAGGTGCTGGACTGGTATGTCGAACGCCTGAAGGCTGACCGGGCGTTGTCCAGTGAGCGCCGGGCGTCCTCGATGTCGGCGATCACCCGCCAGTTGCTGCCCGCCCTGGGCGAATTGCCGCTGTGCAAACTCAACCCCGATACCCTCGATCGCCATCTGGTGTGGCACATGCAGGCGGAGTACAGCCTGGGCTACGTCAAGTCGACCTTGGACGTGCTGAAGGTGGTGTTTAGCCGTGCCTTGACCCTCAAGAAGATCACCATCAACCCGATGGCGGGCATCACGTTTGGCAACTTCACCAAGGCCAAGATCCGGCCCAAGGGCGCGCGTCTGCGTCATGTCGCCGTGGTGGATCTGCTGGCTGAGTGGGCTGAGTTTTTTGCGGCGGATCCGGCCGGCGTTGCCCTGATGGTGCTGATGCTGACCCATGCCACGCGCATCACCGAAACCCGTCTGGCCAAATGGAAAAACATCCATCTGGAAGCGGGGGAGTGGTTCATTCCCGGCACTGATACCAAATCCAAGCGCGACCATGTGTTGCCGCTGACCGCGCAAGCCGTGGCCTTTATGGAGCGATACCGAGAGAGCCAGAAGGCGAGAGGGTATGAGGGGGCTTACCTGTTCCCGTCGTCTGTGCGTGCCGGCCAACCCATGTCCCGTAGTCAGGCCTTTGCCGTGTTCACCCGCTACGGCGCTGGCGAATGGACCAGTCACGACCTGCGCAAACTCGCGCCTTCTATATGGGCAAACCTTGGCGTGGATCCGCTGGTGGGCAAGCTGTTGCTCAACCATGCGACCAGCGAACTGGAGCGCACCTACTTCCAAGCCATGGGCGAGCAGGTCAAGCGCAACGCCCTGGAGCGCTGGCACGCGTGGCTCGACGCGCAGGGCTTTGACGCGTTGCAGGACAAGACAGGAGCAAGACGCGCCGAGAAGCCGATCGCGCTGGACCCCTCGGAATGGCTGGCCTGAGCCGTACAACCCAAATTAATCATATAAGAGGATTTTAAATATGACCGAGGTGCCGACGTTTCCGTTCGTGGTGGGTGGCCTGGATGTGGCGACCGATCGCGTTGAAGGCCCGTTGATTGATCTTGTGACGCGTCACGACGATGAAGAAAAGGCGAAGACGCCGGCGGAGCGCAAGCGGGATCAGCGCGAACGTGACGCGGCGGCCGGAGTCGTGGAATTGAAGGTGAGAGTCGGCCCGGCCGAGGCGGCGCAATTGGCTGAAGCCCTTATATTCCGGGCATCTGGGGCTGAGCCGTATACCGCAACCGAATACATTTTGACGCTGATCCGTCGTGACGCGGATTTGATCAAGCAGCAGCGCAAAGTGGCGGAAAGCAAAATCTGCGCACACTGCCGAAAGCCCATGCCACGGGGCTGCGGCGGGGTTTGGGCGGGGGAACTGCCCTGCGCCTTGCCGCAACTCAAGTGGGCTTTGGCGCTGTGATCTGGTCCAAAAAGCAAAGGGTTGACAGGGCGGGGCGTTTACACGTCTAGTGTTTTTTTACACAAAAAGAGTTGCAACCTTTTGCAGTTTCCCCTATCGTCTGCGTCATTGTGGTGTTGTTCCGGCCACGATACTCATCGCAAAACAGTCAATTCAGCCCCCGGCCCTCACAGGTCGGGGGTTTTTTTATGCCTATTCCCCCGTGATTCGGGAGACAACGAGATGCCGAACATGCCCCCAGAAAAAGACCCGGCTTTCTGGGTCATTGTTGCTGCTGCACTCAAGGATCACGGGTTTACTGGCCTGCTGGCCTTCGCCCTGAGCTACCTGCGGATCCTCTACGATGACAAGGAGCCGCGCTGGGATCGCCAGTTGTTGGAGGCCGCTTTGGGCGGAGTTCTGACGTTCCTGGTGGGCATCGGCGCTGAGAAGGCCGGTCTAGGTGGTGGCTGGTCTTACGGGGTTGCCGGTGTTGTCGGCATTCTCGGTGTTGAACAGGTGCGACAGTTCGGCCGTCGTGTGGCTGAGCGCAAGGCGGAGACGCTGTGAAGCGCCGGCCGCTGGTGACGTTGATGGTTGTCCTGCTGGCTTATGCCTTGTCGGGACATTTGGAGTGTCGAGAGTCGGCCGCTTGTGACGTGCCGGCCGTTACGCATAACGAGGTGTTCCAGTGAGTTGCAATTGGTCAATGCGAGCGGCGGCGCACCGTTTTGGTGCTGAAAATCGCCGGGGACCCTGGGGTTTTTCGTAGGGTACGGGGTCGGAAACCCGCGGGAAAGCGTTAGCCACAGGGCTGGAAAGTTAGTTGACAGCGGTTGACAGGTTGACAAGGAATTCTGTGTTTTCAGCGACAGCGTTCGCATGACCCAAACAGTGTTTTTTAGTGGAGTCCCCCCCGGTTCTATTGGGCTGTAGGCGTTTTCATGCCTGTTCAATTTCTTGAACAGCAGCCCCTGTGCAATGGCCAGAAGGCTTGTCAACTAAGCCGGGTTAGTTGACAGGCTTAACAAGCCACGACGATGGAGGCCGCATGGCTTTTGTAACTCGCAAGGAGTACTGCGAGCTGAAGGGGTGGTCTCGGCAGTACGTTGGCAAGCTGGTCAAGAGTCAACGACTGGTTCTGAATGCTGCCGGGCAGATTGATGTGGAGGCCAGCGAGCAGCTTCTGGCCATGACGAGCGACCCGAGCAAGGCCGGCGTCGCCGCTCGACATGAGCGCAATCGCCCGAAGCGGAGTGATCAGCCACCGCTGGAAATAGTCATCGCAGATTTTGTAGATGACCCCTCTGGTCAGGTACCCGACTTTCAAAAGTCACGCGCTCTTCGTGAGCACTACCTGTCGCTTCAGGAAAAAGACAACTTCCTTAAAGCCCGAGGCACCTTGGTAGAGCGCAAAGCGGTCGAAGATGCGGCCTATAACGCCGGTCGCTTACTGCGTGATCTTTTGCTTGGAATGGCGCCACAGCTATCGCCGGAACTGGCATCGCTGTCTGATCCATGGCAAATCGAAAAGCGTCTGACGTCGGCTTTGCGACAAACACTGGAAGATGCTGAGCGGCTGTCAGCAGCAGATCTACAACAAGCCATTACCCCGAGCTAACCCTATGTCCTTAGAAATGTCGAACGGTGCGACGGTGTACCGCGAAGCGTATTTCCGTGGGCAGCGACCAGAGCCAGATGTCTGGATTGATCAGTGGGCCGACGAGTACATGCGCATCCCGCGCGACACGGGTGCGGCCGAGCCTGGTCAATACCACACTTCGCGTACCCCTTATGCGCGTGAGCCGATGCGCTGTCTGTCACCTGCCCACCCGTGCAAGCGGGTGGTGACCATGGTGGCTTCGCAGTTGATGAAAACTCAGATCGCCTTGAACTGGATCGGCGGCCTGATCCATATGGCCCCGTCCAACATCCTCACGTTGTTGCCCAGTCTGGGGTTGGCCAAGCGGGTATCGTCGCGGATTGGTAAAACCATCAAGGCTACGCCGGTTCTGCGTGAGCGCGTGGCGTCCAACCGCTCGCGAGATGCGCGCAACACCATGGACACAAAGGAGTTCGAGGGTGGTTCGCTGTACATCACCACGGCCGGTTCAGCGGCCAACCTGGCGGAGCTTTCCGCACGCTACATCTACGGCGACGAGGTTGATCGCTGGAGTGTGGACGTGGGCGAAGAGGGCGACCCGGTCGAACTGGCCGAGACTCGCGGCAGTACTTTCGGCCGTAACGCCAAATTTTATTTTTCCAGTTCGCCGACGGTCAGGGGGGCGTCACGGATCGCTGATCTGTTTGAGGTCAGCGATCAGCGTTACTACTACGTGCCGTGTCCAACCTGTGACCACATGCAGGTTCTCGAATGGGAGCGTTTGCATTACTCGGCGGATTTTCAGGTTGTGCATTACCAATGTGCCGGCCCCGACTGCGACGTCCTGATCGAGGAGCGCTATAAGGGCGAGATGCTCGCGAAAGGGGAGTGGCGGGCACACACCCAAGGCGATGGCGAAACCATCGGTTTTAACTTGAATGCGTTGTACTCGCCGCCCGGGTGGACCGGTTGGGCCTCGTTGGCCAAGCAATTCGAGAAGGCTAAAAAGGCTCAGGCCAAAGGCGATCTGGAGCCGATGCAGGTGTTTTATAACACTCGTCTGGCCAAGGTCTGGGATAGCGCTCAGGAACAAACCTCGGCCGATGTGCTGAGGGATCGGGCGCGGCTGGAAAACTACAGCCTTGGCTCAATGCCCGACGGCGTGTTGATGCTGACCGCTTCGGTTGACACCCAGGCCGACCGCCTGGAACTGATGGTGATGGGGTGGGGTGTCGGCATGGAACGCTGGGTGGTCGACTTTCAAGTGATCGCCAGCGACCCCACAGATGAGCGCACCTGGGCGGCGCTGGACGAATTACTCAAGGCCCGTTACCGGCACCCTTGTGGTGCTGATCTGATGATCATGGCGACTGCGGTCGACTCCGGTGGTAGGCATACAGATGAGGTCTATCAGTTCTGCCGTATGCGCCGATGGCGCAACGTGTTCGCCATCAAGGGGGCGAGCAAGCGGGGCCGGCCGGTGATCGCGCAGCGACCTTCGATGGTCGACGTGACATGGAAGGGCCTGACTGAACGGCATGGCGCCGAGCTTTGGTTTGTTGGTACCGACACGGCGAAGGACTGGATCTACAACCGCTATGTATTCGACACCGGCCCGGGAGCGCTGCACTTTGCCAACGACCTGCCGGATGACTTTTTCGCCCAGTGCGTGGCTGAGCGCAAAGTCACCCGTTACGTCAGGGGGCATAAACGCATCGAATGGACCAAGGGCAAATCCGAGCGTAACGAAGCGCTCGATCTGTTGGTGTACAACCTGGCCATGGCCCATTACCAGGGCATCAATCGCTACCAAGAGCACGATTGGGCGCGGATTCGGCAGGCGATCTACCAGTCGGTTTCGGGCGATAGTGGCCAACCCGTTCAGAGCGAGCGGCTCAGCCGGCCAGTCGAAACACCGGCAGCACCACAGGCGCCGCAACCAGCCGTGAAATCACGTCCGGCAGCCGCTCCCCCACAACGCCGCAGCTCCACCAGTGGCTACCTGAAGAGACGCTGATATGTCATTTACGAAAAAGCACCTCGACGCGGTTGAGGCGGCCATTGCTCGCGGTGAGAAAACTGTGCGCTACACCGACCGTACCGTGGAATACCGCACGGTCGATGAACTGCTCGCGGCGCGCGCGGAAATACGCTCGTCGCTGGCACGCGACGCTGGGCCACGTTCGCGCGTGGTCCGCCTTTATCACGGGGGCAAGGGACTTTAATGGCCCGACATTTTCCGACGTTGACCCGTAACGGCTTTGTGCTGCCGTCCAACATCAAGGCCAGTTACGAAGGCGCTGGTGAAGGCCGCCGATCCGCTAACTGGGACGCTCCCGACAACGGGATCAACAGCATCAACACCCCGGCACTGCGCAATTTGCGGTCGCGCTCCCGGGCAGCGGTTCGCAATGACCCGTATGCCTTCAACGTCATCGACAAGCGCGTCAGCAACCTGATCGGCACCGGCATCACCCCTCGGCCAGCGACCGATGATGATGTCCTGCGCAAGCTGCTGCAGGAGCTGTGGAGCGATTGGGTTGATGAGTCTGATGCGGATGACCGCACCGACTTTTACGGCCAGCAGGCGCTAGTGGCGCGCACGGTGGAAACATCGGGCGAGTGCTTCGTCCGGTTGCGTCCTCGCAGTCGGGACGAAGGTTTGGCGGTTCCGCTGCAGTTGCAGATCCTGGCGCCGGAGTTCGTGCCGCACGACAAATTCGAGAGCACCAAGAGCGGCAACGTCATCCGTGCCGGCATCGAGTTCACGCCCGGCGGCAAGCGGGTAGCGTATTGGATGTACCTGTCGCACCCGCGTGATGCGGCCTCGTTGAACGCCGGCTACAACCAGTTAGTGCGCGTCCCGGCCGCGCAGGTGCTGCACATCTTCGAACCGGTTGAACCTGGCCAGTTGCGCGGTGTGCCGCGATTGTCGCCGGTACTCAAACGGCTGCGCAGTCTGGACAACTACGACGACGCGGTGCTGTTCCGTCAGGAGGTGGCCAACCTGTTCGCCGGTTTCATCACGCGCCCGCCGCCTGACGCGGGTCCGGCTCCACGCGATCCGGTCACCGGCGCGTTATTGGATCTGGACCGCGACGGCTTCACGCCCATGGTTGCGCTCGAACCCGGCACCATGCAGGAACTCGGTCCGGGCGAAGAGGTGGAATTTTCCAAACCGCCGGACGCGGGCAACAACTACCCGGACTTCATGCGTCAGCAGTTGATGGCTGCAGCGGCGGGTAGCGGTACGCCTTACGAGATCCTCACCGGCGACATGCGCGGAATCAACGACCGAGCATTACGGGTGGTGCTCAACGAGTTTCGGCGCCGCCTGGAACAACTGCAATTCAGCGTGTACGTCCATCAACTTTGCCGCCCGGTGCGGGCCGCTTGGATGGACATGGCGGTGCTGTCGGGTGTTCTGGTGCTGGACGATTACGCACAGAAGCGCCGCCAGTACCTTCGCACTCGCTGGGTACCGCAAGGCTGGGCCTATATCCAGCCGGTTCAAGACGTGCAAGCAAGAGCGATGGAGGTGAGAGCCGGTTTTTCGTCGCGCAGCGAGATGGTCCTGCGTACTGGCTACGACGCCGAAACGGTCGATCTGGAAAACGCCGCCGATCTGAAGCGGGCCACAAAGCTGGGCCTCAACTACAACACCCTGGATGCCGTCGAAGACACCGACGACAAGGAGCAACCATGAGCAAGAGCGCGAAACCGCGTATTTACAACCGCGCCGGCAAACGCGTCGAGGTCAAGGACAAGACCTGGTATGCCGTTCATGCCAGCGGCGAGGCCACCGAGCGAGTGATCGAAGTCTTCGTCTATGGCGAGATCGGTGCTTGGGGTATCACTGCCAATCAATTCGTGCAGGATCTGCGCGCCATGGATGATGGTGTGTCGCCGGTGGTCGCCGCGTTCAACAGTATCGGCGGTGACCTGTTCGACGGTCTGGCCATGCACAACGCGCTGTCGCGGCTGGGTGAGCGCTGCACCGGCCGGATCGATGCACTGGCCGCGAGTGCGGCCAGTGTGGCCGTGTGCGGCGCACACCGCGTAGTCATCGCGGCGAACGCCATGTTGATGATTCACAACCCATACACCTATACAGGCGGTAGCGCTGAGGACTTCCGCCGGGTTGCTGATGTATTGGATCAGACCTTGGAGGCGATCATCGCGGCCTATAAGGCCAAGGCGCCCGACATTGATGACGCCGAACTGCGGCGAATGGTTGATGCTGAAACTTGGCTGACCGCCAACGAAGCGGTGGCGTTGGGGCTGGCCGATGAAGTGGGCGACGGCGTCAAGGTCAAAGCCTGTCTCGGTCAAGGCGCGGTGCTGCAACGATTCCAGAACGCACCGGCTGATTTGCTGGCCCAGCTCGACGAGGCACCCGAACCGGATCCGGATCTTGATCCTGTCGAACCGCCGCTGGTGCCGCCTGTAGTCGACTCGACCAAGTTGGCATTGCTGGTCACTCAGCGCTGCACGGCGGCGGGCATCAGCAACCTGGTCGAGCCGCTGCTTAAGTCCACCCAGCTTGAAAGTGAAGAGGTCGTTTTAGCCGGTCTGGCACGCGCCAAGGCGGTAAACGACCTCTGCGTGGCCGCGCGGTTGCCGGAATTCAGCGCCGAGTATGTCGCGGCAGGTCTGGACGAGGCGGCGGTGCGGGCGCGTCTGTTCGACAAGATTGTCACCAGCGGTAAGGGCTTTGAAATCGACAACAGTCTGCCGCTGGCGGACGATCTGGCGCCCAAGGTGCTGGCCAAACAACCTGACCCCAACTCGATTTGGGCTGCTCGCCAAGCGGCCCAAACTGGAACCGCGCAAAGCGCGAAAGGAGCAAGAGCATGACCATCAAACAGGAACCGATGCACGCAGGTGAATTCCTGCTGTCCGAAGGCGCCGGCACCATTTCGCGTGAAGCGATCAACGTCGCGGCCGGTCCAGCGTTGTGGCCCGGGCAAATCCTCGGGCTGGTGACCGCTTCCGGCGAATTCGCCCCCTACGAACCGACTGCTGAGGATGGCACCGAAAACGCTGTTGCCATTCTCTACGGCCCGCTGGGCGAATCCGATGTGGTGCGTCGCGGTCGCGCCGTGGTGCGGTTGGCCGAAGTCAGCGAAGCGCATTTGACCGGTCTGGATCTGGCCGCCGAGAAAGCACTCGCCACTCATTTCGTGATCGTCCGCTAAGTCGATCCTTCTTTTGTATGCATCCCGCCGCGTGCGGGATTTTTCGTTTCTGGAGAGTACCCATGGCCGATATCGCCATTTTTGAAGACGAAGCGTTTACCGTTACCTCGCTGACCGCTGCACTCAATGATCAACCCTACCTGCCGGGCCGCATCAGCGCCTTGGGCCTGTTCCGCGAGGAAGGCATTACCACCCTGACCGTGCAGATTGAAAAGGACGGTGACACCCTGGCACTGGTGCCGGCCGGTGAGCGCGGTGGTTCTGGCCTGGTGGTTGCTGCGAGCAAGCGCAACCTGATCCCGTTCAACACCGTGCACCTGCCGGAGCGTTTCACCATCAAGGCGGATGAGATCCAAGGCATCCGCGCCTTCGGCACTCGCACTGAGCTGCAGGCGGTGCAGGACGTGGTCAATGCGCGTCTGGCTAAGGCGCGTCGTCAGTTGGACGCCACGCATGAGTTCCAGCGCATGGGCGCACTCAACGGCCAGATCCTCGACGCTGATGGTTCGACGGTGCTGCTGGACTTGTATGAGCGCTTCGGTGTGCAGCGTCAGAAGATGTCCATGGGGCTGACCAAGGCCGATACCGAGCTGCGGGTCATGTGCGGTGAGGCGCTGGACATGCAGGAGGATGCGCTGGGCAGCGTGACCAGTACCGGTTCGCGCGCTTTCTGCGGCAAGAACTTCTGGAACAAGCTGATTGTTCACAAGTCGGTCAAAGAGACCTACCTCAACAGTCAGCAAGCGGCAGCGCTGCGTGGCGACGCCCGGGAAAGCTTCGAGTTCGGCGGCATCATCTGGGAGCGCTACCGTGGCAAGGTCGCCGGTGTTTCCTTCGTCCATGACGATAAGGCGCTGCTGGTGCCTGAAGGCGTGCCGGATCTGTACATCTCGGTGTTCGCGCCGGCCGACTACATGGAAACGGTCAACACTCAGGGCATTCCGTACTACAGCATGATCGAGCCGTTGCCGATGAACAAAGGGATGGCCGGTGAAGCCCAGTCCAACCCATTGCACATGTGCACTCGACCACGCGCCCAGATTCTGCTGGAACTCTGACCGTGGGCTTTCGCGATCTGATCGCCGACGTCGACGCGGTGGTGTTCGAAACGCTGGGCGATACGGCACGGTTCGAGGGTCGCGAAGAGCCAGTGTTCGGCATGTTTGCCGCGCCCTGGCTGCAACCCAAGTTCGGCAAGCTCAACACCGGGTTGCGCGAGCCTCGCTTCGAGATCCGCGTCAGCGATTCGCAAGGTCTGGAACAGGGCATGCTGGTCAGCGTTGACCTGCCTGCCTTGGATGGCGGCGGTGACTACGATCTGATCCAGCTCGAACCGAGCGGTGACGGGCTGGTCGCCCTGATTCTGAGGTTGCGGCCATGAGCGTCGGCAGCTATTTCAAACCCTCGGCCGGGGGCGGGATGATCTCTATCCAGTCCTCGGCCGCAGATTTTCAGGCGTTCCAGGACTTTGCCAAGGTGGTGCCGAAAGCGGCCGCTGCGGCGCATCGACGCGCAATCAACAAGACGTTGGGCTGGTTGCGCACGCACATTGCCCGAGCCGTCAGCCGGTCAGAGCGCATTGCTGTTGCAGCGGTGCGTCAGCGGTTGCGCAGCTATCCGGTTTCCGGCGGTGCCGCGAGCGGCAAACTGTGGTTCGGTTTGAACTCCATCGAATCCAGCCGGATCGGCCGGGCGCGGCAGACCGGGAGCGGTGTGTCGGTGGCGGGGCGGCGTTATGAAGGCGCCTTTCTCAAGAAGGTCTACGGCAACAAACCCGACATCTGGATCCGCACAGCCAGCAAGCATTTCAACGGAGACGACTACCCGGACAGCACGGTGTCCCCCGGTCGCGGGCCGAGTTCGGGTTGGGTCGCCGAAAACGGTAGTCGTTTCCCGCTGGCCAAAGCCAAGGTGTCGCTGGAGCAAGCCCGTCCGCATTTCGACAGTTGGGTCAAAAAGGCAGATGAGCGTCTGCTGGAGATTCTCAAGCAGGAACTCAACTTTGAGCTGCAGAAGTACCTTAAGAGGATCGGCAATGTCTGAAGAACCGTTCAGCCTGGACCAGTTTTATCGGGCGGTAGAACAGCATCTGCGTACCCACTTGCCTGGCGTGCAAACCGTCACAGTCTGGCCAGACATTAAGGATCGCGTGTTGCTGCCAGCGGTGTTTCTGGAGGTGGCCGAGATCGAGCCGGGTAAAGATATCGGCACCGGCGAAACCTCGCTGGTGTGCAAGTTCGAGGCTCGGATCATTGTTGACCCGATCAAGGCGCACCATCATCAACAGGCCGTGCAATTGGCGACGCAGTTGGCGGTGCTGCTGCGTTCGCAGACGTGGGGGTTGGCAGTTGAACCCGCCGAGTTTGTGCAATCGCTGCAGGACTGGACCCAGCCGCACCTGGATGGATACACGGTGTGGCTGGTGGAGTGGACTCAGCAGGTTTATCTCGGCCTTGAGGAATGGCCGTGGCCGGACGAACCGCCGGGGTCGTTGGTGTTTGAAGTCGATCCTGGTGACGGGCAATTCAGTCCGGAGGATCTGCCGTGAGTTACGCAAGCGCCCAGCATGACCGCATGATCGCGGGGGCGGTAAAGGCTTGCTACGTGGTCGCGGTGGATCTGTCCGCTTCGCCGCCGGCATGTCGCGTGTCGGATGGCAGTGAATGGGTCAGCGCCTGGGTGCGGTGGCACAGCATCGCCGCCGGCAAGGCCAGGCACTGGCGGGCGCCGTCTTTGGGCGAGCAGGGCAGTTTGATCAGTCCCAGCGGTGACGTGTCACAAGGCACGTTTGTCCCGGGCTTGTATGGCAATGCCGGGCCGCCGCCAGATAATCGCGACCATGTCGAGGTCTGGCGTTTTGATGATGGCGGCTCGCTGGTCTACGACTGGCAGGCCAAGTCTTACACCATCACCCTGCCGAGTGGCACGGTGGCGATCAAGGTCGGCGGCACGGACGTCGTCGTTACGGATAACGCGGTAACGGTGAAGTCGGGAACGATTGATCTTGAAGCGACCGTGAATATCAAAGGGCCTGTCAATATCGACGGCGCGTTATCCGTAACGGGCAACATCGACGGCGCTGGCAACATCATGGCCGTCGGCAACAGCGACAATCACCACAAGCATTAACCCAAACATTCATCCAGCCCGCCAAGTGCGGGCTTTTTCATGCCTGGAGAACCACATGGCCAAGATCGATATGACCTCAACCGATGCGCAAACGTCCTCGGAACCGGCATTGTCATCCTCAACTTACTCATCGCCGGAGTCCTTGAAATTCCGCGACAAGATCTACACGTCGCGACTGGTGATCGTGCCCGGTACTGACCGTTCCTATCCGGTGGAGAAGGCGACGGTCGTGGTGCCGGCCTCCGACATCGAGGCGGTCAAGTTCCTGAAAGCCAGCGAAGAATACGAGCCGTTCAAGGAGTGACATCGATGATCGGAATGGATCGCCAGACCGGCCTACCCATATCCGGCATCGAGCATCTACGGCAATCCATTGCCGACATCTTGAGCACGCCCCTGGGCAGTCGCCGGCACCGCATGGAGTACGGCAGCAAGCTGCGTCGGTTTGTCGATTTGCCCGTTAACGAGGGCTGGAAAAGCGCCGTACAGGCTGAGGTTGCCCGCGCTCTGGAGCGCTGGGAGCCGCGTTTGAAGTTGGATCAGGTGCGGGTCGTTTCCGTCATTGGCGGGCAAATCAATCTGCAAATCGTCGGGAAGTACCTGGGCGACGGCGTCACGTTGGAGGTGGCTGTATGAGTACCGTTGATCTGTCGTCGCTGCCGGCGCCGACCGTGCTGGAGCCTCTGGACTTCGAAGAGGTTTATCAGGACGGTTTAGGCGTCTTTCGTGGGTACATGGGTGGCAACTGGACGGCCGCGCTGGAAAGCGATCCCGTGGTCAAAGTGCTTGAGGTTGGGGCTTACAACAAGGTCAGCAACCGCGCCCGGGTCAATGACGCCGGCAAGGCGCTATTGCTGGCGCACGCCATTCGCGGCGACCTCGATCACTTGGGGGCCAACGTCAATCTGCAGCGCCTGGTCATTCAGGCCGAGGATCTGCTGGCAGTGCCGCCGGTGCCCAAGGTCATGGAAGACGACGACCCGTTTCGCGAGCGCATCCAGTTGGCCTATGAGGGCTTGACCACGGCCGGCCCGCGTAACAGCTACATCCTGCACGCGCGTAATGCCTCGGGGTTGGTGGCAGATGCCACGGCTGAAAGCCCGGCGCCTTGCTACGTTACGGTAACGGTGCTGGGGTTTGATGGGGAGGGTGAAGCGCCGCCGGAGCTGCTGGCCACCGTAGCCGCTGCGCTGAATGACGATGACGTGCGGCCGGTTGGTGATCGGGTGACTGTGCAGAGCGCGCAGGTGATCCGCTACGAGATTGATGCCATCTTGCACATGGCCGGCGCCGGCCCGGAAGTGGATGCCAGTTTGGCCGAAGCGAAAAGCCGATTGGCCAGTTGGATCAATCCACGCAAGCGGCTGGGCGTCGAGGTCGCACGCTCGGCTGTTGACGCTCAGTTGCACGTTGCCGGCGTTGCCCGGGTTGAGTTGATCGGGTGGCAGGACTTGGCCCCGACCAAGGCGCAAGCGGCGTTCTGTACGCGTTACAGCGTGAGGCTGGCGGGCTGATATGAAAAGTCTACTGCCGCTCAACAGCACGCAACTGGAACGGGCCATGGAGGCCGCGTTTTTCGAAAAGACGATTGTCCCTCTGCGCGACCTCTACAACCCCGACACCTGCCCGGTGCACCTGCTGCCGCATCTGGCGTGGGCGTGGTCGGTCGATCGCTGGGACTACCGATGGTCTGAGGCGACCAAGCGCGCGGCCATCAAGGCGTCTTTCTACATTCACAAACACAAGGGCACCATCGGCGCGCTGCGCCGCGTGGTCGAGCCGCTGGGCTACCTGATTGAGATCGTCGAGTGGTTCCAGACGGTGCCCGAGGGTGTGCCGGGCACCTTCGCGCTGAAGGTCGGGGTGCTGGATACCGGTATCACCGAGGAAATGTATCAGGAGCTAGAGCGCCTGATTGACGACGCCAAGCCCGTTACCCGGCAACTGACCGGGCTGGCGATTAGCCTGGAAACCCAAGGCAACTTAGATATCGCCGTATCCCTCTACGACGGCGACGAGATCGACGTTTACCCACCCGTCATGCGTGACATCGAGGTCACCGGCAGCTTTGGCGTGGTCGGCCGCGAACACACCATAGACACCCTGGACGTTTATTATGATTGATGCGAACTCGCAGTTTTTCGCGATCCTCACGAACGTGGGGATGGCCAAGCAGGCGAATGCCGACGCGCTTGGCATTCCTTGGAAGCTCACCGAAATGGGCGTGGGGGATGCCAACCCGAACGGGCTGGCGGATCCGCCTAATCCGATTCCGTCGGCCGATCAAACCAAGCTGCTCAACGAGTGGCGCCGCAAGCCGCTCAACCAACTGAAGATCGACCCGGTTAACCCGGCGGTGATCATCGCCGAGCAAATCATTCCCGCCGATGAGGGCGGTAAGTGGCTCCGCGAAATCGGCCTCTACGATGCGGACGGCGATCTGGTGGCGGTGGCCAACTGCGCGCCAAGCTTCAAGCCGCTGCTGTCGCAAGGCTCTGGCCGCACGCAAGTCGTGCGCATGAACTTTGTGGTCAGCAACACCGGAAATATCACGCTCAAGATTGACCCAGCGGTGGTACTGGCTACCCGCGAATATGTTGACTCGCGTCTTCTGGACGAGTTGAGCAGGCTCGACATTAAGCAATCTGTGCGCGCCGCAACGACGGCCAACATTGCTCTACTCGGTTTGCAGGTGGTGGATGGTGTTTCGCTGAGCGCCGGCGATCGGGTGTTGGTGAAGAATCAGACGGTTGCGAAGGATAACGGGCCATATGTGGTCGCGGTCGGTGCCTGGGCGCGGGCCAAGGATGCCGACAGCAATGCCAAGGTCACGCCGAATATGACGCTGGCGGTTGAGGTGGGTGCTACTCAAGCCGACACAATCTGGCAGTTGGTGACAGATGGCGCGATTGTTGTGGGTGTCACAGCCCTGACGTTCAAGGACATCACCGACGGCCTCGCCCGTTTGTTTTCTCCGAGCTTTGTCGGCAACCCAACGGCCCCGACGCCTGCTCAGTTCGACAGTGGTGGCTCGTTGGGAACAACGGCATTTGCAAAGCGGATGGGTGTTGAATATTCAGGCTTGGCCTCGGTCAGCGTCAGCACGGTTCTGACCAACTCGATTATCGGCGGTGTGGTTAGTGCGTCCTCTGTAACGCCAATCAATGTGACGTTGCCGCCAACGGCGGGCGTGCCGCTTGGGGCCACGATTGAAGTGGTTAATGCTGGGGGCGGCGGGGCAGTAACTGTTCTGGCTTCTGGCGGTGACGGGCTGACTGCGCAAAGCGGCCTCGTCGTGCCGGTCGTTCTAGGGGCAGGGGATAACGCATATTTTATTAAGGTGACGGGCGAATGGCGCTTGCGTGGCGGGTCTGCGTCTCTTAAATACTCCGCCCTTATGTCTGGTCAAAACTGGATAACGCAGCCTCAGTTCGATAGCTCCAAAGCACTTGCAACAACTGAGTTTGTACAGCGTGCAGCGGGTAGTTTGGCCGGGTACGTAAACTACTCGGCAAGCGCTACGTTGACGGCTGCTGATGTCGGTAAGTATGTGTACGCAAGTGCTCCAGTCATGACCCTTACATTGCCTGATGCGGCTTTGCTGCCTGCTGGGAGCAAGCTCTACATACAGGCCGGTTCTAACACTGCCTGTACCGTAAAGTCCATAAACGGCAATGTGTCTGGGCCTAACGGCAATCCAAGTGGTTCGCCTAATGTGGTGCTTGGCAGCGGTATTGCAGCAGAGTTCATCGCCTGGGGTGCGGGTTGGCTATCTGTCGGGGGCACCGGGCTGGCTTCGCTTTCCGGCAGCGGCTTTCAAAAGATGCCTAGCGGTCTGATTATTCAATGGGGTTTTGGGACTGCTGGCAGCTCGGGTACGACGATCATCAATACATACCCGATCGCTTTCACTAAAGCGGTTTATAGCCTTGTTTCGCAGCATGTTGGGGCTGAACCCACTGTAAATATTATCTCTGACAACGCTTTTATTTACTCACTTACGCAGTTTGGATTGCGCGGGACTTACTCAACTACCGTTTCCGTGATGTGGATTGCAATCGGGCAATAATGGCTTAGGGAGATGCTCGTGTTCTATTCAAAAGCTACCAAAGGGTTCTATGACGAATCTATTCATTCGTCTATGCCGGATGACGTTGTTGGAATCTCTGCAGAGATGCACGCCGAGCTGATGGGAGGGCAGGCGGCAGGCAAGGTTATTTCTTGTGGTGATGATGGCTATCCGCGGCTGATTGATCCGCCGCCGGTCAGTGATGAGGTGTTGCAATTAAATGAGCGCGTTTGGCGGGACGCTCAATTGTCTGCTACGGATGGTGTTGTTTCGCGCCACCGGGATGAGCTGGAGGAAGCGCAAGAAACCACGCTGACGACGGCGCAATACGCTGAGCTACAGGCTTATCGCCGAGCACTTCGCAACTGGCCGGAGGCGGGAGAATTCCCGCTGATTGATCATCGTCCGCCGCCGCCTTCTTGGCTGGCAGAGCAGATCCAATAAACGCCCCGCACTGACGGGGCGTTTTCTTTTCCGTTACGCGTAACACGAACACCCTCACAGCCTCGCTTATGCGGGGCTTTTTCGTTTCTGGAGACTGACCCTTATGAGTGGTTTATTTCACGGCATCACGACCACGGTGGTGGAGACCGGCGCGCGCACCATCTCGCTGCCGTCGTCGTCGATTATTGGTTTGTGTGACACCTTCACCCCGGGTGTCCTCGGCGGCGGTACAGCCAAGGCGGGCGAGCTGAAGTTGATCACTACCGAGCGCGAAGCCATTGCCGCCTTCGGCGCCGATTCGGCAATCACCAAGGCCTGTCAGGCGATCTACGTCAAAGCCAAGGCGGTGATCGTCGCCATCGGCGTGGCCAAGCTGGAAGACCCTGCGCTACAAACCTCGGCGATCATCGGCGGTGTTTTGGAGTCGGGTCAACGTACCGGCCTACAGGCGCTGCTCGATGGTAAAAGCCTGTTCAATGCTCAGCCGCGGCTGTTGATCGCGCCGGGTCATACCGCGACTCAGGCGGTGGCCACGGCGCTCGACAGCTTGGCACAGAAGCTGCGCGCCATCGGCATCATCGATGGCCCGGGCACGACTGATGAGGCCGCCATGGCCTACGCCGATAACTTCGGCAGTCGCAACCTGTTCATGGTCGACCCGGGCGTCAAGTATTGGGACACCATCACCAGCAAAACCGTCGACGCGCCCGGCTCGGCTTGGGCAGCAGGCCTGTTTGCCTGGACGGATGCTGAATACGGTTTCTGGGCCTCGCCATCGAACAAGGAATTGACCGGTATCACCGGTACCGGCCGCGCGGTCGAGTACCTGGACGGCGACGAGACGTGCCGAGCCAACCTGCTCAACAACGCCAATATCACCACGATTATTCGCGACGACGGCTATCGCCTGTGGGGTAACCGCACGCTGTCGAGCGATCCGAAGTGGGCATTCGTTACCCGCGTTCGCACGTTGTTCATCCTCATGGACGCGGTGCAGGCCGGGCACAAATGGGCGGTCGACCGCTCGATCACCAAGACCTATGTGGCCGATGTCACCAACGGTCTGGATGCATTCCTGCGCGACCTCAAAGCCCAGGGCGCGATCATCAACTTTGAAGTGTTCGCCGACACCGAACTGAACACGGCCAGCCAGATCGCCCAGGGCAAGGTGTATTGGCGCATCCGTTTCACCGACGTGCCGCCGGCAGAAAACCCGAATTTCCTTTTCGAAGTCACCGATCAGTGGATGACCGAAGTGCTTGAAGCAGCCTAAGGGGGCGTAACCAATGATTCCTCAGACTTTGTACAACACCAACCTGTTCGTCGACGGCGTGAACTTTTCCGGCGACGTGCCGAGCCTGACGCTGCCCAAGCTGACCACCAAGACCGACGAATATCGTGGCGGCGGCATGGCTGGCCCCATCGATATGGATCAGGGGCTTGAAAAAATGGAAGCCTCGTTTGTCACCAAAGGCGTGCGCCGCGAGTCGCTGAAGTACTTCGGCTTGGCTGACGGCACGGCGTTCAACGCCACGTTCCGAGGTGCCTTCAAGGGCCAAAAGGGCGCGGTGACAGCGGTCGTTGCCACCCTGCGCGGTCGCCTCAAAGAGGTCGATCTCGGTGACTGGAAAGCCGGTGATGCTGCCGAGATCAAACACGCCGTTTCGGTCACGTACTACAAGCTCGAAATTGACGGGCGCCTGATGTACGAAATCGACATGGTCGCCGGCATTCAGGTGATCGACGGCAAAGACCAACTGCTCGAAGTGCGCCAAGCCCTCGGCATGTAAGGAATAGATCCAGATGACTCAAGTAATCGCTAAAAACCTGCCGGCCTGGCTGTCGCTCAGTGCGCTCGGCGCTGTTGTAACGCTGACCCGCCCAAGCCAAGCCAATAGCGTCGACGTCGAGACGTTGAACCTGCGTAACCCGACCGTGCGTGAGGTGCGTGCGGCTGATCGTGCTGCCAACGGTGATGATGAACAGCGCGAACTGATGCTGTTCGCAGGTCTCGCCGAAGTCGGACTGAAGGATCTGGAAGGCCTCAAGCTGACGGATTATCGCCGCGTGCAGACGGCGTATTCGCACCTGGTACCGAAAACCGATTATTCGGCCTTGATGCCGGCGTGGTTGTCGCTGACCACCGATCAGGTGCTGGTAACGCTGTCGTGTCCGAGTGAAATCAACGGCGTGACCGTCGACAAGCTGGCCTTACGTTCGCCGACCGTGGGCGACGTGCGGGCGGCTAACCGTGAAGTGGGTGGCGATGATGAGCAGCGCGAGCTGGTGTTGTTTGCTGCGTTGTCCGGTGCGCCTGTCGCGGATCTGGAGGGGCTGAAGCTGGTGGATTTTAACCGCTTGCAGGCCGGCTATTTTCGCATGGACAACGACGACGGGCTTTAACCCCAGCGTGATCAAGTCGGCGGCGAAACGTCTGGCGGCGGAAACCGGATTTTCCGCCGCTGAGATCCAGTCGATGCCGTTCGCGGATATGGTGTGGTGGCTCACGGATTGAGCCGCCATCGGTAGTGCTGGGCACATGAGGGCCACGACATGGCAAACAAACTCGCCCTCGGGCTGGTGATCGGCGGTGCCGTCAGTTCCACGGTCGGCGCCGCGTTCAAGGATGTGACCGGGCGCATCAAGCGCCTTGAGGCAGAAGGCAACAAAGCGCGCGTGCTGCAGCGCACGATTGGCGACACCATCCGCCTGCGTGAAGAATGGAAAAAGGCTCACGACACCGGCGCTGCCGGTGCGTCCAAATTACTCAGCCGTTTGAACTCGAACCTCGACAGCTTGAAAAAGCAGGGGGTCGAGGTCGGCCGGCTGGAAAAAGCCTATCGCTCGATGGGGCAGACGGCCAACAAAGCCGAGCTGAAAGCCAAGGGTCATCAGCAGATTGATTCTGGCGTAAAGGGCATGAAGGGCGCTGTCGGTGCG
>NZ_VCNJ01000026.1 GCF_005938625.1 Pseudomonas fluorescens | reverse complement strand
ATGTACCCGGTCTTTACCCACGCCAGCCCTCTCCCAGAGGGAGAGGGGGCCGACCGCGCTGTCTTGCGCTCGACATCGACCTGAAAGGCCGAGTCGATTATGGATCAACAGATAATCGTTTGATTTGATGCTTCTGATACCTGAGTTCGGCTCGGTATTTCAGGTCGGCGTAACTCGTGAAAACACCTCGGTCAGTCCCCTCTACCTCTGGGAGAGGGCTAGGGTGAGGGTGCTTCTGACAACCGTTGGGTAAATAAGAGCGTGTCCCCAACCCCCATCCCCCCCTAAAATACCCGCCATTCCCGATTTCGCCCGTCCGAGGCCGCTTTTTCATGTCCGTTACTGCACCTGTTACCAAGCCTGCGCCCGATCACCACGCCCAGTTCATCGAGCTGCTGCAAACCAGCCTCGACCAGAACGGCTTCATCAAACTGGTGCTGGCCAAGTACGTCGGTGACGAAGCGGAGCTGCAGCGGGTGATCATCAAAGCGGTCACCGTCAAAGCGCAGCCGAACTTGTCCTTCGTCTATCGCTACAAAACCCGCGACATCACCAAAAACCTGCCGCTAAGCGAAGGTGTTGCGACCATTGCCGCGCTGCTGCCGGCCTCGTTCAAAAATGCGCATTTGCTCGCCGTCACTGACGAAGCCCAGCTCGAATACAGCAAAAAGGGCAAGAGTTCGCTGTTCAAAAGCAAACCTCAGCAATTGCGCGAAGCGCCGTCCGCCGAGCACAACCGCGAGAAAAATCGCTTCCTCGAATTGAGTCGGCCGTTCCTCAAGGACCTGGGCGTGACCAATGCCCAAAACGAGCTGATTCCGGCGATGTCGCGCAAGTGGAAGCAGATCAACAAGTTCATCGAAGTGTTCAGCCATGCGCTGACCTCGTCGCCGCTGGCGCTGGACAAACCGGTGCGTGTGGCGGATTTCGGTTCGGGCAAGGGTTATCTGACTTTCGCGATTCACGATTACCTGCGCAACACCTTGAAGGCCGAGGGCGAAGTCACCGGCGTCGAGCTGCGTGAGGAAATGGTCAACCTGTGCAACGCCGCGGCGGCAAAACTCGATCATCCGGGGCTGGTGTTCAAGTGCGGTGACGTGCGCAGCGTGGCGCCGAGCGAGCTCGATGTGATGATCGCCCTGCATGCCTGCGACATCGCCACTGACTACGCGATCCACACCGGCATCCGCTCGGGCGCGTCGATCATCATGTGCTCGCCGTGTTGCCACAAACAGATCCGCCTGCAGATCCAGAGCCCGGCGCTGCTCAAACCGATGTTGCAATACGGTTTGCACCTCGGCCAGCAGGCGGAAATGGTCACCGACAGTCTGCGCGCGTTGTTCCTTGAGGCCTGCGGTTACGAGACCAAGGTCTTCGAGTTCATCTCGCTGGATCACACCAACAAGAACAAGATGATTCTCGCGGTGAAACGCGCCGAGCCGGTGGATTCGGCCCAGTTGTTGGTGAAGATCGAAGAGTTGAAAGCGTTCTACAACATCAGCGAGCACTGCCTGGAAACCCTGCTGCGCGCCGACGGCTTTCTGGCCTGACCACATCTGCAATGCAACCACTGTAGGAGCTGCCGAAGGCTCGGGCCGCGATCGGACGATCTTTTGATCTTAAAAAACAAAGTCAAACGATCGCAGCCTTCGGCAGCTCCTACAAGGTTATGTGTTCAAGCTGTAGCAGGTTGTGCCGGGCTCACCGCAGTCTTGCGGCCGAGCATGACAGTGGCGATGACTCCGCAGGCAAACACCCAGGTTATCGGCTCGACATGTTCACCAAAGAACAGCGCCGAAAACGCGATGGTGAAGAAGATCTGCAACAACTGGATCTGACTGACCCGGGCAATGCCGCCCATGGCCAGCCCGGCGTACCACGCAAAGAATCCAAGAAACTGCGAAAACAGCGCCACATAACCAAACGCCCACCAGGTCTTGGCCGACACCGCGCCTTGATGTTGCAGCGCCAGATACAGCACCGGCCCGATCAACAGCGGCGTCGACAGCACCAGCGCCCAGCAGATCACCTGCCAGCCGCCCATCTCCCTGGCCAGTCGCCCGCCCTCGGCGTACCCCAGCCCACCGACGGCAATCGCCCCGAGCATCAACAGGTCACCCGCCTGAATACTCCCAGCGCCGGTATACAACGCATACCCGAGCACCAGCGCGCTACCCAGCGCCGCACAGGCCCAAAAGGCTTTCGACGGACGCTCGTGGGACAACCACGCGGCATACAGCGCCACGCACAGCGGTTGCAAACCGTTGACCAAGGCACCGTGGGACGCCGGCAACGTTTGCATGGCCCACGCCGACAGTACCGGAAAACCCAGAATCACCCCGGCGATCACCAGGCTCAGGCCTTTGACTTGCTGCCACGTCGGCCACTTCTCGCGGCGCCATAACAACAGCGCCGCCGCCGGAATTGCCGCGAACAGTGCTCGGCCCAAACCGTTGAGCAGCGGATGCAGTTCCTGCACCACGATGCGGGTGAAGGGCAGGGTGAGGCTGAAAATCACCACGCCGAGCAGGCCGAGGGCCATGCCGGTGTTTTCGCGCGAGGACATGATGGGGGACCAGATGTCGGGATGGTAGAAAGGTTTCCTCATCTAGCCATAATTCGTGGTGTACGGGCTGTTACAGCTAGGCACGGACTTAGGCGTACAGTTTCAGGGCCCCTTCGCGAGCAAGCTCGCTCCCACAGTGGATCGCATTCCAATGTGGGAGCGAGCTTGCTCGCGAAGAACGATGACACGGTCTCAGGTAGTAGCCGGTTGTTACCCGAGCCGCTGGATAAGGTCTACCTTGAACACTCCCAAGCATTTCCCCCAGAGGAGTCCTCCCCATGGCCGCGAAAAAGATCCTGATGCTGGTCGGCGATTACGTCGAAGACTACGAAGTAATGGTGCCGTTCCAGGCCCTGCAAATGGTCGGTCACACCGTCCACGCTGTGTGCCCGGACAAGGCTGCCGGCAAAACCGTGCGCACCGCGATCCATGATTTCGAAGGCGATCAGACCTACAGCGAAAAGCCTGGTCACCTGTTCGCCCTCAACTTCGACTTCGCCAAGGTCAGCGAGGCCGATTACGACGCGCTGTTGATCCCCGGCGGTCGTGCCCCGGAATACCTGCGCCTCGACGAAAAAGTCCTCGACCTGGTGCGCGCTTTCGACAAGGCCGGTAAACCGATTGCCGCGGTCTGCCACGGCGCACAACTGCTGGCGGCAGCGGGCGTTCTTGAAGGCCGCGAATGCAGCGCCTATCCGGCCTGCGCCCCGGAAGTGCGGCTGGCGGGTGGCACGTACATCGACATTCCGGTGACGGACGGCCACGTTCAAGGCAATCTGGCCACGGCACCGGCATGGCCGGCGCATCCGAACTGGCTGGCCGGTTTCCTTGGCTTGCTCGGCACCAAAATCACCCTGTAACGAGGATTCGCCGATGTGCGAGCTCTACGTCAAGGCTGACCCGATTCTCTACGAGTCACGCTCGCGCTCGCTGCGCATCTGCGGCGTGGTGACCACGTTGCGTCTGGAGAATCAGTTCTGGGACATCCTCAGCGAGATTGCCGAGGTCGACGGCATGACCACCAACCAACTGATCGCCAAACTGTATGAAGAGGTGATGGATTATCGCGGCGAAGTGGTGAATTTTGCCTCGTTCCTGCGGGTGAGTTGTACGCGCTATCTGAGTCAGCGGCGGGTAACTGCGCCTGAGTTGTCGGTGGTGCGGGCGGTGGTGAAATAGCCAGCATCGCAGTGACCCTTTCGCGAGCAAGCTCGCTCCCACTTTCGACCGCGTTCTGCAACTGGAATGCGGTCCCATGTGGGAGCGAGCTTGCTCGCGAAGGGGCCGGTACAGGCGACAGAAGTCTGGGGCTGGTCTTTACTCATTTGCGCGAAATCTCTCAATCGCCAAGGAGCAACGAGCATGTCCGGATGGTACGAAATCAGTAAAAGCAGCAACGGCCAGTTCAGGTTCGTGCTGAAAGCGGCGAATGCCGAAACGATTCTGACCAGCGAGCTGTACACCACTCGCGCAGCGGCCGACGGCGGTATCGCTTCAGTGCAAACCAACAGCCCGCTGGATGAGCGCTACGAGAAGAAGTCGACGAAGGACGGCCACCCGTACTTCAATCTGAAAGCGGCCAACCACCAGATCATTGGCAGCAGTGAATCCTATTCCTCGAATGCCGCGTGCGATAAAGGCATTGCCAGCGTTAAAACGAACGGTCCGAGCAAAGTGATCAAGGACAAGACTTTGCCGGTGCTCTGACCTCAGCACATCCCCCTGTAGGAGTGAGCCTGCTCGCGATCGCGGAGGGTCAGTCGACACATGTTCAACTGATTCACCGCGATCGCGAGCAGGCTCACTCCTACATTGGTTTTTGTGGTGTCAGTGAGATCAGCGCAGGGTCTTGAGGATTGCTTGCAGCTGAGTCTGGCCCGCTTCACTCAATGGGAATACCGGCAAACGCGGATCGCCCACCTCCAGCCCGGTCTGCCGCAACCCGGCTTTGATCGTCGCCGGCAAGCCCCCCTTGAGAATGAAATCCAGCAGCGGCAATTGGCGGTAGAACAAATCCCGCGCCCGATCCAGATCCCCAGCCATGGCGGCCTCGTACAAGTCCAGATTCAGTTGTGGAATCAAGTTCGGCGCCGCCGTGCACCAGCCTTTCGCCCCGGCGGCAAACGCTTCCAGCGCCAGCGGATTGCAGCCGTTGTAGAACGGCACCTGACCTTCACCGAGCAGTTGCAGTTTGTGCATGCGCTGAATATCGCCGGTGCTCTCCTTGACCATGGTCACGTTTTCCACGGCATTGACGATGCGCAGAATCAAATCCACCGACATGTCGGTGCCGCTGGTGGCCGGGTTGTTGTAGAGCATGATTGGCACGCCGATGCTCTCGCCGATGGCGCGGTAGTGGGCGAGGATTTCCGCCTCAGTGAGCTTCCAGTACGAGGCTGGCAGCACCATCACCACGTCGGCCCCGTGAGCTTCGGCGAAACGCGCTCGGCGCACGGCTTTGGCGGTGGTCAGGTCAGACACGCTGACGATGGTCGGCACGCGTTTGGCCACCTGCTTGATGCTGAATTCGGCGACCTGATCCCACTCCGCGTCGCTCAGGTAAGCGCCTTCGCCGGTGCTGCCCAGTGGTGCGATGGCGTGGACGCCGCTGTCGATCAGGCGATCGATCGATTGACCCAGGGCGGGCAGATCCAGTCCTTCGCCGTTGGCGCCGAACGGGGTGATGGTGTAGCCGATGATGCCGTGAATAGTGGACATGGGAATCTCTCCGTAACAGGGTTCAGTTCAGGCAATCGGCGTGTTGACGCAGGTTCTGCCGGGCGTAGTAGTTGAAGGCGGCGGCGTGGCGTTTCGGCTTGGCGATCCAGTCATGCGCCTCGCGGCCCAGCTCGGGGATGATCGGTTTGATCGTGCCGGCGGCCATCGCCAGCAATTGCAGCTTGGCCGCGCGTTCGATCAGTTGGGCGATGACACACGCCTCTTCAATCGTCGTACCGGTCGACAGCTGACCGTGGTGCGAAAGCAGGATCGCGCGTTTGTCGCCCAGGGCACCGGCAATCAACTCGCCTTCTTCGTTGCCCACCGGTACACCCGGCCAACCTTCGAGAAACGCGCAGTCGTCGTACAGCGGGCACAGGTCCATGTGGGAAATCTGCAGCGGCACTTCAAGCATCGACAGCGCGGCAACGTGGGTCGGGTGGGTGTGAATGATGCAATTTACATCCGGGCGAGCGCGGTACACCCAGCTATGGAAACGGTTGGCCGGGTTGGCCATGCCGTGACCTTCGAGGACTTCCAGATCCTCGTTGACCAGCAGCAGATTGCTCGCGGTGATTTCATCGAAACCCAGGCCCAGTTGCTGAGTGTAATAGGTGCCGGGTTGCGGGCCACGGGCGGTGATTTGGCCAGCAAGGCCTGAGTCGTGGCCGTTCTCGAAAAGAATCCGACAGGTCAGGGCCAGCTTTTGCCGGTCCGTCCACGTATTATCCGCCAGGGTTTTTTGCATCTGGGTCAGCGCTTGCTTGACCAGTTGGTCTTTGGGTAGTGCTAATGTCTTGGCCATGTCTGTGTCCTTTGGGTGATTGCAAATGACACGAAAGAGGCTATATGACACAAAGTGTCATTGGCAAGCACAAATCGTCGCTTCCTTGCTGGAATAACCGTCGCGCATGTCTATCCGTTTGAAATTATTGAGAAAAAAACTTGGTGTAACCCTTGAGGCACTGGCCGAAAAATCCGGCATGACCAAGAGTTATCTGTCCAAAGTCGAACGCGGGCTGAACACCCCGTCGATTGCTGCCGCGTTGAAACTGGCGAAAGCGCTGAATGTGAAAGTCGAGGAATTGTTCTCCGAAGACAGCGTCAGCCTCGACAGCTACAGCCTGGTGCGCAGTCACGAACGGCAGTCACTGTCGGCAAACGATCAGAGCCCGGGTTATGCGGTGCTGGCGCACCAGGTCAGCGAACGAAACCTGCTGCCGTTCATCATCTACCCGCCAAAAGAGTTCAGCGACAAAACCTTCAAGGAGCATCTGGGCGAGGAGTTTCTGTTCGTTCACGAAGGGCAGGTTGAAGTGGACTTCATGAACGAGAAGGTGCTGCTGGAGCGCGGTGATGCGCTGCACTTCAATGCGCAGAAGCCACACCGGATCAGGTCGGTGGGGGAGGTGCAAGCGCAGTTGCTGGTGGTGGTGCACAGCAGCGAAGAATGAGGTATCTGCTAAAAGCTTCGCGAGCAAGCTCGCTCCCACAGTAGACCGCGTTCCAATGTGGGAGCGAGCTTGCTCGCGAAGGCGTCGGCGGGGTCTACATTAAACCTCGACCGGCACCGACAACTTCGGATTCCCGAGCGCATGGCTCTTGGCATCAAAAAACCGCAACTCCACGCCCGTCCCCTCAAACACCTTCGCGTAATGCCGCTTCTGATGCTGAACAAACGCTGCACTGCGCGGATAAATCGAGATCGCCACTGTCGCAGGCTTCGCCATGCGCAGCGCCCGAACAATGTGCGCATCCTGCTCGCCCAACGCATGACCAAAGATGCACAAATTGCCGCCATGCCCGAGCAACTGCTCATAACAGAACGACAGATAATCCGAACTGCGAATGGTCTTGAGCTTGTCCGCGCTCGGCCCTTCGGTGACGAACAGCGGCACGTCATCCAGCGTCTTGATCGTGTTGTTGATGGCGAAGCTGCCGAGCAGCGTGCCCTCGGTTGAGGTCAATTTGCGCGCGGTGCCGTCCTGATTGCGCACCAGATGCAGACCGCCGTGCAGGTACAACAGGCGCGGTTTGTCGGTGGCAGTTTCGCTCAGATCAAAACTCGCGTTGGCGCCGTTGAAGAGATCGTCGATGGCGTCGCTTTGATGTTGCAGCGCCCAGTAATTAAGCAAGTCGTAATTGGTGGTGAACACAGTGCGATAGCGCGCCAGTTCTTCGTTCAACGTCGCCAGCGTCGAAGGCTTCACCAGTCGCCAAGGAATATGCACCGCGTGCACGGTGTTGATCAGCGCTTCCTTGATCGCATAGTAGCGATTGCGCGGCGCCGCCGAGCTGACGGCCAGCGCCTTGTTGACCCGGCTGGTGGTTTTCAGCGCGCCAAGGACCTGCTCGAAGCTGCGCGTCTGCATCGCGTCGAACACTGCCAGTTCCGACGGGCTCAGCGGTTTCTCTTCGACGGTACGGGCGTTTTCGAACAGCGAGTCATAGCCGAAATCGTCCCACACCGCACGGCTGGCGCCATTGCCCACCAGCAAGCCGTTGAACTCGGTCGCGGCGCGCAGGGTGTTCCAGTCTTCGAGGCTGGCGTCGACATCCAGAAAATCGGTCATTGCGTAGGCGGTCTCAAAACAAAGGGGCTGATGGGCGGCGACTTTATCACGAGCGGGCATTGAGCCAGATCAACATCGCTCGTGACCGATCGGTCGATGCTGTGTCTATCCGCCGAACCGGAGCAGTCGATTCGGCCCCTGTCAGGAGACGCGCGCATGACCAGTACCTTTTTCATTCCGGCGGTAAACATCATGGGCAACGGTTGCCTCGACGAGGCCATGGTTGCGATCCGCAACTACGGTTTTCGCAAGGCGCTGATCGTCACCGACACCGGGTTGGCCAAGGCTGGCGTGGCAACCATGGTCGCTGAGAAACTGGCGATGCAGGACATCGATTCGGTGATTTTCGACGGCGCCAAACCGAACCCGAGCATTGCCAATGTCGAGTCGGGTCTGGGACTGCTCAAGGAGAGTCGCTGTGATTTTGTCGTGTCGCTGGGCGGCGGTTCGCCGCACGACTGCGCCAAAGGTATTGCGCTGTGCGCAACCAATGGCGGGCAGATCCGTGACTATGAAGGTGTCGATCAATCGAGCAAGCCGCAACTTCCGCTGATCGCGATCAACACCACCGCCGGCACCGCCAGTGAGATGACCCGTTTCTGCATCATCACCGACGAATCGCGCCACGTGAAAATGGCCATCGTTGACCGCAACGTCACGCCGCTGCTGTCGGTCAACGACCCGGAGCTGATGGTTGCCATGCCCAAAGGCCTGACCGCCGCAACCGGCATGGATGCGTTGACCCACGCCATCGAAGCCTACGTCTCGACCGCTGCCAATCCGATCACCGATGCCTGTGCGCTGAAGGCCATGACCCTGATCAGCAACAACCTGCGCCTGGCCGTGCGCGACGGCAGCGACCTCGCCGCGCGGGAAAACATGGCGTACGCGCAGTTTCTCGCCGGTATGGCGTTCAACAATGCCTCGCTCGGTTACGTGCATGCGATGGCGCATCAGTTGGGCGGGTTTTACGACTTGCCCCACGGTGTGTGCAACGCCGTGCTGCTGCCCCATGTGCAGACGTTCAACGCGCTGGTTTGCGCCGATCGCCTGACCGATGTCGCTCACGCCATGGGCGCGGATATTCGTGGTTTCAGCGCGGAAGAGGGTGCCCAAGCGGCGATCAATGCGATCCGCTGCCTGGCCAAAGATGTCGAGATTCCCGGTGGCCTGCGCGAACTCGGCGCCAAGCTCAGCGATATCCCGGTGCTGGCCACCAATGCTTTGAAGGACGCCTGCGGCCTGACCAATCCTCGGGCGGCAGATCAGCGCCAGATCGAGGAGATTTTTCGTAACGCGTTTTGAGGAGCTGACTGGATGAAAGCCTTGAACGTCAGGTTTTGCCGTTCTCGGTCACCGTAAAGGTTCGAACGCGGCCCCAGTCTGAAACCTTGCCATCGATGTTGTGAACGGCGGACGTCCGGTACTGTGCGGCAGGTAAGGGCTGCGTCACCTGAGTACGCCATTGCCGGGTGCTGTCCACATTGGCTCTGGCAATCTCAAGGCCAGTGTCCAGGTCGAAAATGTTAACGAAGCCAGTGGCCTGTGTGACATCACCTGAGAAGACCGGAACCGAATCTACCTGTGCTCCCTCTTGCGGTTCGGAAATCACCGGGACGTCGATATCGGGCCGCAACCGCACGGTATATTTGCGCTCCTCACTCCAGTCTGACTTGATGCCTTCCCACGTCTGGTGGGCGCGAATCCCCTGCTGCCCCGGAAACTGGGCACCGCTGATGCTAAACGCCCATCGTCCATTTGCGCTGATCTGTCCACCACCGAGCGAATGTGTGTTTTCAATGTTCCAAACCTGCACCAGCGCACCCGGTATACCGCTGCCGAGCAACAGTGTTGCAGGCCCCGTGGTGCTGCCCTCTTCGGGGAGCGTGATGGTCGGCGGGGCTGGTTGGGTATTCTGCTCGTCGGGCGTGCTCATTGCTTTTCTCGTTTCGGGCTGAATGTGAGTCGAGAGATTGGCATGACGAATTTCGTTTCGAACCTGTAAAAACTACTAGTTTTTTAGCTTTTTTTGCTTGATTGGTAATTTCATTTTCTTCTAAAAAACTGTCATTTCTGTCAGTTGTCTGGCGTGGCTGCTTCGGATCGAATGCTCTGACAACGGAGGTCGACTTCGATCTCTCAAGGAGCACACGAACATGCCGAAAGCCACAGCACCCACAGTATCGAAAGCCCCCAGAACAGCAAAAGCACAATCAGCAGGAGAACTGGATGAGCGCTTTGGCCTGCGAACGCTGAATTTTCCCGGAGCGAGCAAAACCATTGGCCGTGGGGTGGCGATAACCCCGTCAGGGCAGATCATGGTCAGCGCAACCGTTGAGGTATCGGGGCTTTCGTATTTCGGCTTGGTGCGTCTGGATGCCAATGGAGATCGAGATCGGGGCTTTGGTGATGACGGCTATCTTCGCGGCCAATTTGGCAATGGTCTGCTCTCGCAAGCCGGAAAGTTGATCGTGGATGCAATCGGACGGATCTACCTGTGCGGTGTGATTGGCGTGATCAAAGGCACGGCCATCGATTACCAACAGGTCATCGCCCGCTTTCTGCCCGACGGCTCGCCGGACACCGGGTTCGGCGACGATAAGAGCGGCTATCGGATCGTGCCCACGCGTATTCCTCTGCTGACAGGTGCCACGGGCGGGCGTCTGATTCTGGCGAAATCCACTCCTCAGGCAGCAGAGCCGGACAGACTACTGTTCGTGACCTCGCAAAAGGGCAGTGGATTGCTGGCGCGGTTCAATCTCGATGGCTCGGACGATTCATTGTTCGCTACCAATGGCTGGATTGTCCTGACACTGCCAGGGGTGGCGATTGCATTGCCGGGAATCGTCCAGCTCGGCAATGGACTGATTCTCGTGCATGGCAAAACAGAAGTAACCAACCAGGGATTGGTCATGGCGTTCGACCACAGCGGAAAAGTCGCAGAAGCGTTTGGCAATAAAGGGACATTGCTGTTGAACCTTCAAAAGGATAACAAGCCGCTCGAAAGCTCGGTGGCGCAGATCATTGTGCAAACGTCAGAGCGCTTGCTGTTGATCGGATCGGCGGTCGAAGCGTCGGCAGGAGACAAATTCCAGCATGCATTTATAAGCGGCATCACCTACGCCGGCCGAATGGATGAAAAATTCAACGGTAACAACCCTGTTATCACCGCTGCGACAGGAGTACTCGATCTCAGAGGCTGGAAAGCAGGGCTTGCGCTGGATGACATCGCAGGCAAACGGATCGTCACGGTCGGACAGACCTCGGACGGCGAACGACGGTTACTCACGGGAGGCTTATTGGTCGACGGCGCCGTGGATCCGGCATTTGATGTAAAAGGCGCGGCCGCTATCGAGTGGATTGCGCAGGACGCCTGTCTGCAGGGCTCGTCAATGCTGGTGTTGGGGCAGAGCAATGAAGTGGCTCATCTGGTGCGATTGCTGACAGCGGCGAGCTGACGGGCAGGTTCATCACATTTTCGGTGTGATTGAAATCCGGGCTATCCTGCCGACTTGGAACAACCCCAGTCAGCGAGCCCTCCATGCTGCAAAAGAGCCTGATCCGCCGCCTCGACCTGATCACCCTGCAACTGTTTGTCGCCGTCCACGAAGAGGGCACGCTGACCCGCGCGGCCTCGCGCGAAGCCATCGCGGTGTCGGCGGCAAGCAAGCGCCTGATGGAGCTGGAAGAGGCGCTCGGGATCAGCTTGTTCGTGCGTCAGGCCAAGGGCATGACGCTGACGCCCGCCGGCGAAACGCTGCTGCACCATGCGCGGCAGATGTTGTTCAACGTCGAGAAAATGGGCCTGGAACTGGGTGAACACAGCCACGGCGTACGCGGTTATGTGCGCATGCTGGCGAACCTCTCGGCGATCATCCAGTTTCTTCCCGAAGACTTGCGCGACTTTTCCGCGCAGCATCCGCAGGTCAAGACCGACCTGGAAGAGCGACCCAGTGCTGGGGTGATTCAAGGCGTGCTTGATGGCGTGGCGGATCTGGGTATCTGCTCCAATGACAGCGATACCAAAGGTCTGCACAGCGTGTTGTACCGTCAGGACAAACTGGTGGTGGTGATGCTGCCGGAGCATCCGTTGGCCGCGCGTGAATCAGTGGCTTTCGCTGAAACCCTGGACAGTGATTACGTCGGATTGCACGCGGCCAGTTCGATCAACATGCGTACCCACGCGGCGGCGCGACAGGCCGGCAAGGTCTTGCGCATTCGCATTCATGTGCCGGGGTTCGATGCGGTGTGCCGGATGGTCCAGGCCAACATGGGCATCGGCATTTTGCCGCAGCGTGCTTATGAACTGTTTGGCCAGGCGCTGGGGTTGCACGCGGTGCCGTTGACGGATGACTGGTCGGATCGCGCGTTGATTGTGGTGGTGCGCGATGAGGCGGGATTGTCGCCGGTGAGCCGGTTGTTGTTTGAGCATTTGCGGGGGCAGGGAGCGTAGATCTCCAGTGAATGTTCCGGCCTCTTCGCGAGCAAGCTCGCTCCCACAGGTTTTGTGGTGTATTCAGATTTTGCGGCTGATCTCAATCCCTGTGGGAGCGAGCTTGCTCGCGAAGGCGGCCTCGAACTCACCACATCACCTTTGAGCGTTCGCATTTGGCGAACGCCCATTGCCGAGAGACGGCTGGATTGCCCGATCATCGTTCCTCTAGCCTTGGCGCATATTCCAAGAACAAGAGGTACCCCGCGATGACTGCCCCTTTGAGTGCGATCAAAGTGATCGAGATCGGCACGCTGATTGCCGCGCCGTTTGCTGCGCGCATGCTCGCCGAATTCGGCGCCGAGGTGATCAAGATCGAAGCCATGGGTCAGGGCGACCCGCTGCGCAAATGGCGCAAGCTGCACGAAGGCACGTCGCTGTGGTGGTACCTGCAATCACGCAACAAGAAGTCGCTGGCGCTCAACCTCAAATCTGCCGAAGGCATTGAACTGGTCAAGCAACTGGCCAGCGATGCCGACGTGATCATCGAAAACCTGCGCCCCGGTGCACTGGAAAAACTTGGCCTCGGCTGGGATGTGCTCCACGCGCTAAACCCCAATCTCACCCTCGTGCGTATTTCCGGCTACGGTCAGACCGGCCCGTACCGCGATCGTCCCGGCTTCGGCGCGATCGGCGAGGCCATGGGCGGCATTCGTTACACCACCGGCAGTCCCGGTTCGCCACCGGCGCGGGTCGGCGTCAGCCTCGGCGATTCGCTGGCCTCGCTGCACGCGGTGATCGGCGCGTTGATGGCGCTGCTGCGGGTCAAGACCGGGCAGGGCGGCGGGCAGATTGTCGATGTGTCGCTGGCCGAAAGCGTGTTCAACGTCATGGAAAGCCTGGTGCCGGAGTACGACATGCTTGGCCATGTTCGCGAACGCAGCGGCGGCGCGTTGCCAGGTATCGCACCGTCCAACACTTACCTCACGGCGGATGGCGCTTACGTGGTAATTGCCGGCAACAGCGACCCGATCTACAAGCGGCTGATGCAAACCATCGGTCGCGATGACCTGGCTGATGCAGAGGAATTCGCCCACAACGACGGCCGGGCGGCCAAGAGCGGTTTGCTCGATGCCGCGATCACCCATTGGACCAGCAGCCTGCCGATCGACGATGTACTCGCCGCGCTGGAAGCCGCTGAAGTGCCGGCCGGACGCATTTATTCGGTGGCAGACATCGTCGCTGATCCGCACTATCAGGCACGCGATATGCTGCTCAATGCCGAGTTGCCCGGCGGTGCAACAGTGAAGATGCCCGGCATCGTTCCCAAGCTCTCGGAAACCCCCGGCGGCGTTAACTGGTCGGGGCCGACACTTGGCCAACACACCGACGGCATTCTCGCCGGCCTCGGCCTGACTGAACTCGACATCGAACGCCTGAAGAACCAAGGGGTGGTGCAATGATCACCGACTATTCGCAAACCCTGATCGTCCAGGAAGTCTCGCCACGCGACGGTTTGCAGATCGAGCCGACCTGGGTGGAAACCGCTGACAAGATCGCGCTGATCGATCAACTGTCGCTGGCCGGTTTCAGTCGCATCGAAGCCGGCTCGTTCGTCTCTCCGAAAGCCATTCCGGCACTGCGCGATGGCGAGCAGGTTTTCACTGGCATTGAGCGACAGCCGGGGGTGATTTATGTCGCGCTGATTCCCAACCTCAAAGGCGCACAGCGTGCATTGGCGGCGGGTGCCGACGAGTTGAATCTGGTGATGTCCGCCAGCCAGACGCACAACATGGCCAATATGCGCATGCGCTGCGAGGATTCGCTGGCGGCGTTTGCAGAGATTGTCGCGTTCGCCAGCGGCTCCCGTGTGCGCCTCAATGGCAGTATCGCGACGACGTTCGGTTGCCCGTTCGAAGGCCAGATCGACGAGGATCGCGTACTGCAGATCGTCGACGCGTATCAGGAACTCGGGATTCAGGGCATCACCCTGGCCGACACCACTGGCATGGCCAATCCGCGCCAAGTCGACCGGTTGGTACGGCGAGTGTTGCAGCGGGTTTCTCCGGCGGATCTGACCCTGCATTTCCACAACACCCGTGGTCTGGGTTTGTGCAATGTGCTGGCGGCTTACGAGGCGGGGGCGCGGCGTTTCGATGCGGCGCTTGGTGGTCTCGGTGGCTGTCCGTTTGCGCCGGGTGCGTCGGGCAATATTTGCACTGAAGACCTGGTAAACCTGTGCGATGAGATCGGTATTCACACCGGCATCGACTTGCCGCTGCTGCTGAAACTCTCGCGCAGCTTGCCGGATCTGCTGGGCCACGAAGTCCCCGGCCAACTGGCCAAGGCCGGACGCAACTGCGACCTGCACCCCATCCCCACCTGAATATACAAATCCCCATGTGGGAGCGAGCTTGCTCGCGAAGACGGTGCATCATTCCCATTTGATTTCGACTGACTCGACGCCTTCGCGAGCAAGCTCGCTCCCACAAAAAAACGCTCCACAGTGAGCGTCATAACCAGACAACAAAAACAATCGGACGCCCACCGGCAGTCCGCCTGGAGAAAAGCTATGAGTCTCAATGTAATGGAGGCGGGCGCGAGTCCGTCCGTCGATCACGACGCCGAAAAAGCCCTGGTCAGCAAGGTCGCCTGGCGCCTGATGCCGCTGATCATGGTCTGCTACCTGTTCGCTTTTTTCGACCGCATCAACATCAGCTTTGCCAAGTTCCAGTTGCAGACCGACCTAAGCCTGAGCGATACCGCTTACGGCCTCGGCGCCGGGTTGTTCGTGGTCGGTTACGTGCTGTTCGAAGTGCCTAGCAACATGATGCTGTACAAGGTTGGCGCGCGGCGCTGGATAGCCCGAATCATGATGTCCTGGGGCGTGGCGACGGCGGCGATGGTGTTCGTCAACAGTGAATGGCAGTTTTACGCGCTGCGCTTTGTGATCGGCGCGATGGAAGCCGGGTTTGCCCCGGGCGTGCTGTATTACCTGACGCTGTGGTTCCCGCAGCATTTCCGTGGTCGCATTACCTCGATGCTGTTTCTCGCTTCGGCATTTGCCGGGCTGGTTGGCGCGCCGTTCTCCGGGCTGGTGCTGGAGCACCTCGACGGCGTGCTGCAAATGCGCGGCTGGCACTGGCTGTTCCTGCTCGGCGGCGTACCGTGCATCGGTCTCGGTTTTCTGGTGCTGATGCTGCTCAAGGATCGCATTGAGGACGCGCACTGGCTGACGGCTGATGAGAAGAAGTTGCTCTCCAGCCGCATCGCCCAACATGAGCCGCACAAGAGCGGTGGATCGTTGCTCGCGGCGTTGAAGATTCCGGGTTTCCTGACGTTGGGGCTGATCTACTTTCTGATTCAGGTGGCGTCCTACGGTTTGAATTTCTGGGCACCGCAACTGATCCGCAGCGCCGGTACCGAGAGCCCGGTGATGATCGGTCTGCTGACGGCCATTCCGTATATTTGCGGGGCGATCAGCATGGTGGTGATCGGGCGTCTGTCGGATGCCACCGGTGAGCGGCGCAAGTTTGTTGCCGGGTTGGTGATTGTCGGGGCTATCGGCTTTTTCAGTGCGGGGATATTTGCCAGCCACACCACGTTCCTGATTGTCGCCCTCGGTCTACTTGGCGCCGGGATCATTGCCTCGATTCCGAGCTTCTGGACCTTGCCACCGAAGTTGTTGGCCGGGGCGGGCGCTGGTGCGGCGGGCGGGATTGCGGTGATCAATACGCTGGGGCAGTTTGGCGGGATCGTCAGCCCGGTGATGGTCGGGCGGATCAAAGATCTGACCGGCAGCACCACGCCGGCGCTGTATGTAATCGGCGTGGCGGCGTTGATCGCTGCGGCACTGTTGCTGTGGGGCTTGCCGCAGAAATTGCGCACGCTCGACAAATATTGATATCAGCTCTGACACCTTCGCGAGCAAGCTCGCTCCCACAGTTGAAATGCATTCCCCTGTGGGAGCGAGCCTGCTCGCGAAGACTGACCTCCAGACACTGAAATCATCGATTCAAACGATCATCCAGGAGCCACTGCATTCCTCTCGAACACCCCACCAAACTGAATCAACACCACCCCGGCAATCAACAACACTGCGCCAAATACCCGCGACACGGTCAGCTGTTTCTCCTCCAACCCGAACAACCCAAAGTGATCCAGCACCATCGACGCAATCACTTGCCCAGCCAACGCCAGCGCGACAAACCCGGAAGCGCCGAGCTTGGGCAGCAACACCACTGCCAACGCCACAAAACACACGCCAAACGCCCCTCCGGCCCATATCCACAGTGGTGCTTTGCTGATGAACGCCAGTGACGGCAACGGCAAACGCAATGCCAGAATCACCGGCAGCAACACCAACACACTCACCAGCAACGACGCCAACGTCGCCCACAACGGATGCCCCAGTCCCCGCGCCAGGTTGCTGTTGATCGCACTCTGAAACGGCACCACCGCCCCGGCGAACGCGGCCAGCATCAACAAACCAGCCCACTGCCACGTACTCATGTTCAACACTCCAACAGGTTTTGCTGGACTCTAGAGTATTCGTCGCGCAGATTTAAATTCCGTTTCATCATCCAGAACATGCACCAGATGAATGATCTACGTCGTATCGACCTCAACCTGCTGGTGATCCTCGACGCCTTGCTCAGCGAGCAGCACGTCACCCGCGCCGCCGAGCGTTTGCACCTCAGTCAACCGGCGGTCAGCCATGCGCTGGCACGGTTGCGCGACTTGCTAGGTGATCCGCTGCTGGTGCGGGCCGGCTCGACGCTGGTGCCCACCGCGCGAGCGCTGGAACTGGTCGCGCCGTTGGCCGAAGCGCTGGCCCAGGTGCAGTCGCTGTTGGCGCCGAACACCTTCGATCCGGCCAGTGCGCGTCGGACCTTTCGTGTGGCCATGTCGGACTATGGCGCGGCGATCATTCTGCCTACGCTGATCCGCACCCTGCGCCGGGAAGCGCCGGGCATCGACCTGCAAATCAGCCATGCCAGTCGCGAAGGCATGCTGGAAGGCGTGCTCAATGGCGATATCGACGTCGCTGCCGGGGTCTTCCCGGAAATGCTCCACGAACTGCGCAGCTCGGTGCTGTTCGAAGAGCGCTACGTCTGCCTGCTGGATCGCCAGACGTTGCCGGCCAATGGTGTGCTGGATTTGCCGAGCTACCTGTCGCGGCCGCACGTTCTGCTGGAAATGCGCGGCAGCGGCACACCGGAAATCGAGCGCGCATTGACGTCTCTGCGTGAGCGTCGCCGCGTCGCGATCAGCCTGCCGCACTGGAACGTCGCGCCGCAGTTCATCAGTGGCACGGATCTGATTCTTACGGTGTCTTCACGCAGCGTGCGCGAGATCGATCAGCGTGATCTGATCGTGGTGCCGCCGCCGTTCGAGATACCGCCGTTTACGTTTGTACTGGCGTGGCACAAGCGGCGAGGTGGGGATCAGGCGTTGAACTGGTTGAATCGGATGATTGAGCAAGGGATAGTGCGCGGCTGAAAAAATAATCAAGGAGCGGGAAGTGACAGTGAAGTCTGGCTGGATCGGGTGTGCGGCATTGTGCGGGTGGTTGCTGGCGGGGCAGGCGTTTGCCGATTGCACGCCGGCGCCAAAAGCGCATGAGATGGATTTTTCCCTCTGCAAGGATTGGCCGGCGTATCCCGGACTGACGCTCACCGCCGCCGCCCATTTCTCGCCCGATCCGGTGTATGGCGCGTCAGAGACTATAGGGCTTTACGATCTGCGTTTGGCCTTGGTGGCGAGCGCAGACTCGCAGCCGTTAGCGAGCTTTTATCAGCCCTCCGCATTCTCTGTGGATGCCATCGCGCTGGACGAACTGACATTCGATACCGCCCGCTATAAGCTCGCACCGCAATTGCAGGCCTTTGGCGTGCGAGTACGGTTCAAAGGCTCTTCGCGCGTGAATCCTCTGGATGAAACCTGGTTGTCGCTCTATGTGAAAGACGGCAACGCATTGCGTCCTGTCATGGATCGGCTGGTGGTTTATGAATATGGCGGTGAGTGGGATGGCAATTGTGCGGGGGAGCGCTACGAGACTACGCGAACCGTGGCTCTGGCCAAGACCAGCAGCCATGGCTATGCCGACCTGATGATCAAAACGATCCGTAGCTCGACCGTTGGCGAGGGCGAGGGCGAGGCGTGCGTATCCAATACCGTCACGCAAAAACCGGTCTTGACGACACTTCGCTATGACGGCAAAAACTACGCAGTGCCTGAAGATTTCAAAGGCCACTAAGACCGATTTTTTACTCAAGGAAGAACAATGATTTCGCGTATCACCTTGCTAGGCTCTTTCATCGCAATGGGTCTTTTAACGACAACTGCCCAAGCCCAGGCCGCCTGCCAAACCAAAGACTTTGACGGCAAATCCCTGTCGCGCTGCAAAGTCTGGCCGGCCGTGCAGAACCAGGCGATTGCGGTTAAATCGACTTATCTTGCCGACCCCGGCGACGATGATGCCGGGGTGTTCGATCTGGATCTTTCGATCGTCAACGCCAGCACTTACAACCCCATCGTTACTTACCGTAAACCGGGGGCTTACAACTCCGATGCTGTGCGGTTTGAGGATCTGCGCATCGACACGGCCCGCTATCGACTGGCGCCGGATGTTCGGGCTTTTGGTTTGCGGTCAAGGTTCGCGCACAGTTCCCACGCCATTCCCTACGAGAAGACTGACCTGGCGCTGTATGTTCGCGAAGGCAATGAGTTGCGTCCGGTGCTGGAGGGATTGGTGGTCGCCAAGAGCAACGGCGAGTTCATGAATAATTGCGAGGGCTATACGAAGACCATTCGCCGAACTGTCGAGATCGGTCCTTCCAGCCATCATGGTCTGGCCGATTTGATCGTCACCACCAGCGGCAACAAAATGAAAAACACGCAATCGGGTAAAGAGTGCGTTTCCAATACCACCCGCCTGAAGCAAAAACAGATCACCCTGACCTACGACGGCCAGCAATACATCGTCCCCGAAGACCTCAGAGGTTACTGACCCGATGCTTACCGGCCTCAACCACTTGACCCTCGCCGTCGGCGATTTGCAGCGCAGCCTGGCGTTCTATCGCGATGTGCTGCAGTTGCGCGTTGAAGCCACGTGGGACGCCGGTGCCTACCTGTCGCTGCCCGGGCTGTGGTTGTGTTTGTCGCTTGATTCAACGCGCTCAAGCGAGCCGAGCGTCGATTACACCCATTACGCTTTCAGCCTCGATGCAGCCGATTTCTCAACATTCGTAGCAAAGCTAAAAGCGGTGAACGTGCAGGAATGGCGCGACAACCGCAGCGAAGGTGCATCGTTCTACTTCCTTGATCCCGATGGCCACAAGCTTGAAGCCCACGTCGGCGATCTCGCTTCGCGACTGGCAGCGTGTCGGCAAAAACCGTACGCCGGCATGCGTTTTTACGACGAGCAGTGAACACGCGCAATCGGCTGATATAGACTGGCGGCCACGTGTTCTGGCGCTTGCAGGTTTCCCATGACTCCATCGTTGCTAATGGCCGTGCTGGCCTCGGGTTTCATTTACGGCATTACGCCCGGGCCGGGGGTGCTGGCGGTGTTCGGCATCGGTGCAGCCCACGGGCGGCGGGCCGGGGCGGGGTTTCTTTGCGGGCACCTGCTCGGTGATGTGGTCTGGTGCAGTACGGCGCTGATCGCGATTGTCGGCGCCCGGGAAATCGGCAGCACCGCGTTTGATGTGCTCGGTGTGCTCAGCGGTTTGTACTTGTTCTGGCTCGGCTGGCGCGCGGTGCGCGCCCAGCGTTGCAACGGTGACGAGCCGCAAGGTGCGGCACGCAAGCCGTTCTGGCACGGCATTCTGTTCGGGCTGACCAATCCCAAGGCCTACCCGGTCGCCGTTGCGACCTTCACTGCGTTGCTGTCGAGCCGCGCCGAACTGCTCAACTGGTCGATGTTGCCGGCGCTGATTGCCCTGAGTTTCCTCGGCGGCTTGTTGGCCTACGCTATTCTGATTGGCGTGGTCGGCGCGCAGCGAGTGCGCACGTTGTATCAGCGCCATGAATTGTTGATTACTCGCCTGTGTGGCGTGATGTTCATCGGTTTTGCCATCAACGCGCTGGTGCATGCGCTGCCGGGTTTGATGCCGAACAAGGCTTGAGGTTGTTTGCACGGATGCAGGAAAAGCTCAGGGACGGTTGATCAGTGCTGCATTGCCCGGACACCCACGCTGAATCATGGAAAGCCGAAATTCCGCGCCGTTGGCGAGTTTTATCGACCTGTTGCTGGATGCCGTTTGCGCGGTCGACAAGCAGGGTCGCTTCGTTTTTGTCAGTGCCGCCTGCGAACGGGTTTTCGGTTACTCGCCTGAAGAGTTGATCGGCCGGCAAATGATTGAGCTGGTGCACCCGGCGGATCGTCAACGTACCCTCGCAGCCGCCAACGAAATCATGGGTGGCGAACCCAAGCTCAACTTCGAAAACCGATACCTGCGCAAGGATGGCAGCGTCGTGCATATCCTCTGGTCTGCGCGCTGGTCGGAAGTCGATCAGTTGCGCATCGCCGTGGCACGCGACATCACCGAGCGCAAGCAGGCCGAATCGCGCCAGGCTGCGCTGTATGCGATTTCCGAGGCCGCCCATGCGGCTGAGGATCTGCTGGCGCTGTTCAAGCGTATCCACCTGATCATCGGCGAATGGTTGCCGGCGATGAATTTTTCGGTGGCGCTGTACGACGAGCACTGCGCACAACTGGATTTTCCTTATCACGTCGACGATGACGAATTGCAGCCCGAGCGACCGGGCACCGTCACCGGACGTCTGTGCGCGGAAGTTATCCGTAGCGGCCAGCCGATTCTTCTGACGCCGGACAGTGCAGATTCCCCCGCCGGTTTCGCCGAGCTGGTGGCGGGGCAGAACTCGCCTTGCTGGCTCGGCGTGCCGTTGAATTCGAAAAATGGCACCATCGGTGCCTTGATCGTCAAAAGCCTGCCCGGCGGCGAGCGCTACACCGAGCAAGACAAGGAACTGCTGCAATACGTCTGCGCCCAGGTCGCCACGGCCATCGAACGCCAGCAATTGCACGCCCGGCTGCAGCGCATGGCGCAGTACGATCAACTGACGCAACTGCCCAATCGTGAATTGCTGCGTGATCGCTTGAAGGCCGCGTTGGCCGGCGCTCGCGAGCAATCCGGGCACATGGCCTTGTTATATGTCGACCTGGACCGCTTCAAACAGGTCAACGACACCTTCGGCCATGCCGTTGGCGACATGCTCCTGCAAACCGTGGCCAATCGCCTCAAGGGCTGCGTGCGGGAAACCGACACCGTGGCCAGAATCGGCGGCGATGAATTTGTCGTGCTGCTGCACAGCGTTCAGGCCTCGGAAGACGCTGACGGTGTCGCGGAAAAAATCCGACAGGTGCTGGTGCAACCGATGCGCCTCGATGGCCACAATCTGCATATCCAACCGAGCATTGGTGTCGCCCGCTATCCAGAGCACGGCAGTGAGGAACAGCAACTGTTCCGCCATGCCGATCAGGCAATGTACGCCGCCAAACGCTTGAATCACCACGCGCTCAATAGCTGATCTGGCGGCGCCGTTCGTCGCGGCGATTGCAATTTTTCTAAACCTTTGCCGGCGAGAAAATTCTCAATCTAGGCGGGCACCTGCTCGCCACGATCATTACCAAGAGGTAGAGAATCATGCCTAACTCAAGAAACTCGAACTCGGGAAACTTCGCCAACGATCGAACGAAGGCCTCTGAAGCAGGTCGCAAAGGTGGGAAAACCACCACAACGACTGTCGACAAAGAGCCAAAACCAGACATGGGCCGCAAGCCCGCTCAGAAATCGAAGTAGTCGGTGAAGGTAGTTTTGATTGAGAGGCGGGGGCGTAAGCTCCCGCTTGAATTTCGCAAGTAAGGAGGGCGCGACCATGAGCCGGATGGCCACCCGTATACGCACCATGAGTTTTGCATCGCTGTTGGGCCTGTGTGCCAGCAGTGCTTTCGCCCAGTCGCCCGCCGATTTCATCAACGATGCCTCCGCCAAAGGCATGGCCGACATCGAGGCCAGTCGTCTGGCCCACAGCAAAGCCGAATCGAAAGAGGTCAAGGACTACACCATCGTCGTCATCAACGACCGCACCACGGCCAACCAGCATTTGGCGAAAATTGCCAAGAAGCTCGACTTGCCCGTCGCGCCCCGTGAAGAACTGGCCGACAAGGCCAAGGAGTTGATGCCGCAAGTGACCGACGGCGCCTCCTTCGATCAGGCCTACGCCGCCAGTCAGGTCAAAGCCACCGAAGAGGCCATCGAGCAAATCCAGCAGGAAGCACAGACCACTGACGTGCCGGAGATCAAGGCGTTTGCCGACGAGACCTTGCCGAAGCTGCAGAGTCATCTGGAAAGGGCTCGCCAGTTACAGGCCAGTCGCTAATCAAGATCAAGAGATCGCAGCCTTCGGCAGCTCCTACACCTGTTTCTGTAGGAGCTGCCGAAGGCTGCGATCTTTTGATTTCAATCCTCAACACTCATTCAAATCCTGCTTCGACTTACTCTTCTCGCCCAGCCCTTCAAGATTGAACACCTCACCCTCGCCCAACGAGCGGTAGTGCCTGCGCAACGCCTCAAGTTGCTTCAAATCCAGCGCCTCCAGCCCGAGCATCGCGTTCTGCGCTTCTTTGGTCACCAACAACAACTCATCGATCTTCAAATGCAGAATGTCGGTATCGCGGTTCTGCGTGTTCTGGATCAGGAACACCATCAAGAACGTGATGATGGTGGTCGAGGTGTTGATGATCAGTTGCCACGTATCGTTGTAATGGAAGATCGGCCCGCTCAAACCCCATAACCCGATCAAGATCAACGCGCCCATGAAGGTCTTGGGACTACCGGCCACCATCGCGAGCTTTTGAGAGATTTTTGCGAATTTCATAGCCGTGTTCCTTATTGGGAGGAGTGCTTGAAATTAAGACATCTGCCGCAGGTGGAAAATTCTAATTACAAATCCGCCTTCGTCACCTGACGTTGGTAGGGGAGGCAGGCGTGCCAGATCGCTGTATCGTGACGAACCGCCAAAATGTCCCGACAGGAGAACGCAATGAGTTGGTCCGCCAAACAATACGTCGCTTTCGAAGATGAACGCACCCGCCCGGCCCGCGATCTGCTGGCGGCGATTCCCACGCCAGAAGCGCGAACGGTGGTTGATATCGGTTGCGGTCCTGGCAATTCTACAGAGCTGCTGGTGCAGCGTTTTCCAGACGCCAGGGTCAGCGGGCTGGACAGCTCGGCGGACATGATCGACGCGGCTCGCAAGCGCTTGCCGCAGTTGCAGTTCGATGTGACGGAGATTGATAAGTGGGCCGACTCAGGGCCGTTTGATGTGATCTTCGCCAACGCCGTGCTGCAGTGGGTGCCGGAGCACGCGTCGCTGCTGCCGGCGCTGGCCAGTAAGTTGTCGGCTGGTGGCAGTCTGGCGATCCAGATGCCGGATAACCTTAATGAACCGTCCCACCGTTTGATGCGTGAGGTTGCTGCGAATGGCCCGTGGGCGAGCAAGCTTTCCGGCGCTGCGGGGCAGCGTACCGACATGGCGAGTGCCAGTGATTATTTCTCGATGCTGCGGCCACACTGTGCGCGGGTCGATGTGTGGCGTACGAGCTATCACCATCAGCTGTCTGGCGGGGCGGCGGGGGTGGTGGAGTGGTTCAAGGGGAGTGGGTTGATTCCGTTTTTGAGTCCGCTGACCGAGGCGGAAAAGGCGCAGTACCTGGAGCAGTATCTGGCGGAGGTTGAGAAGGCTTATCCGGCGTTGGCGGATGGTTCGGTACTGTTGCCATTCCCACGGTTGTTTATCGTTGCGACTCGCTGAAATGAGCCGGACGTGTTGTTCGGCTGGAGATTTCGGGTGCGCTTTCGGACGGCCCCCTCATCGGAACGCCGCCCGCCCAGCCCTCTCTCGAGGGAGAGGGAGCCGATGCGTGTCGCTTCCAAAACCTGAGTTCGCCTCGATTTTAGCACGTCGGCGTAGATCGTACTGGCACCGCGGTCAGTCCCCTCTCCCTTGGGGAGAGGGTTAGGGTGAGGGGGCTTCTCAAGTTGTAAACCCGCTCAGCGCTGCACCGCCACCAACATCATCATCGGCCGCTCCCGCTCTTCCGCCAGCGCTGGTTGCGCCGCCACTTCAGCATCGCTCGGCCCCCATTCATTGACACGTCGAATCGAGAACCCCGCATCGATCAGCGAATTGAGCAATGTCCCGACCGTACGATGCTGCTTGATCACGCCCTCAGCCAGCCAGTTGGTCACCCGTTCACCCTCCAACTGATAGCTGTCCAGCGGCCAACGTTTGTTGCCTTCAGCGTCAATCAACCAACCCGGATTACGCGGCGCCATAAAGATCGGATGCTCAATGGAAAACACAAAATGCGAACCCGGTTTCAGCGCCGCATACAGGTGAGCAAACAGCCCTGGCAGATCCTTGATGTAATGCAGCGCCAGTGAGCTGTAAGCCAGATCAAAACTGCAGGCGGGCAGGTCGAGCTGTTCCAGATCGCCGCGCTCATAACGAATGTTCGCCGCCGTCGTAGATGCCCGCGCCCGCTCCAGCATCTTCTCCGAGACATCCAGCCCCAGTACGCTCGTCGCACCATTCTCAATGGCCCAACGACTGAACCAGCCATAACCGCAGCCCAGATCCACAACATTCAAGCCATGCATGGGCGGCAGCAATGCCTTGAGCGCCGGCCACTCCGGCGCCGCGTCGAGGCCGCCGATGGAGCGGTTCATCTGGCTGTAGCCCTGGAAGAATTCGGGATCGTCGTAAATGTTTTGCGTCATGGTGAAGGCTCTTTTGAGTTCGGTCGTCAGCGGCAAAGTAGCCGCGATTGGAATCCCTCGAAAGTGATGGCGCGTATTCGTCGATGGCCGCGCAGGGGGAGGGTGGTGGTCGATGGGGAGATGCTAGTCGGTTGGGCGGAAGGTGAAAACCGGTGGAGTGTTGTGGGTCTGTAATGTCGGGGAAATCGCTATGTTTTATCGCCGCGTAAACATCTTCCGAGCGAAGTGTTTAAAGGCGTGCAGTGTTACGTCCTGAAGCCTACAAATCCTTGCGCCGTTGCCTACCGCTACGCCAGAATCCGCCGGCTTGTGCGCTTGGGAGGCGGTCGGTAACTTGGTTCGCGTCACTGATTTCCAGTGATCGGGTTTAGTAGCCCGGCATCCTCAATCTAAATAGCTGCATGAGTACCACTCAGTCAGGCGAATGCCTGCACCTGATGGTGGCTGTGCGCATGGCGCCCTCGGGTGCGCCGGATTTGGATTGGGGTCCGGTCTACTAACTTGCGCACAGCTGCCACCCATCTGTTTAGTAGCGAGATCGGTTGCGGCCTGACTAAAAGGTCTCAATCCAATGTTCAAAGTTACGCCCAATCCGCCGGAAACCGATCCGGCATCCCCCTACGAATCACCCAATTCAAAGAAATTCCACGAAGCCGCCGAACGCGCCCTCGACCACTACCTCAGCCCGACCGCGCAGATCATGGGTTCCACCCGCGAACCCGAACCTATGTACCTCGCCAACCCTGCCTACGACACCGAGTCTCTACTGGCCAACGCCAGCGAAACCCTCGGCTCGGCCACCACCATGCTCAACAACTTAAAAAGGGGACTGATTTATTTCTCATAAAAAGCAAAAAAATAAATCAGTCCCCTTTTCTCACATGAGTTCGGCCGTCAGCAGTGCCGTGGGCGCGAATTGAATCTTGCAGATGATCCAGATTTCGGCTTGAAAAAAACCGTTTTTCAGACCGGTTTATCTGTTCTGACTCAATCCTTGGTCTTGTTGACCAATTTCGTTCCGCGCCCCACACGCAGCACTTTCGACACTGCGTTGCGCAACGTATTGTCGACGACACCCAGCAATCGACGTCCAGTTTCTTCCGGTCGGCCGCTGAACGACGTCACGTGAAAGTATTCATGATCGTCCGGTGAAGTCGCCGAAAAATAATAGTTGGAAACACAGCAGCGCGGCGTTTCGGCTCGTACGCCACTGACGGAGTGCCAAGAGAGTTTGTTGGTTTCCATGACTACGAGACGGTTGAATTGCGACACAATGGTTTTCTGTTGTTTGACCTGGGGGTCCCACAGCTCGAAATTGCCACCATTTACCAGCGCCCATTCTGGCGAAACGTAATACAGCAGATTCAGGCGGCGATACAGATTACGCGTGCCATCGTGGCTGTTGTCGATGTGCGGGTTGAGAAAGTCGTCCTTGAACATCATCGACAAACCACCGGCATACAGGCTCGGATCCGGAATGATGTCCGATACGCCTACCAGTTGTGCAACCTTGTCGACCACTGAAGGGTGCTGCATCGCGTAGGTGATGGCGCTCAGAATTGGCGGATAGTCAGAGAGATTGGTGAGGGTTTTTTTCTTCTCGCGAAACGACTGGCGGTCAAAGAAACCATCGGCGTTGCGCGGAAAGGCCTCATAGATTGCCTGAGCCATTTCATCGCTCAACAAAGCATCCACGACGAAGTGGCGCGTATGCGTGCCCTCGGGGTTATGCCATTGCTTTTGGATATCGGCGGCGAGTTCATCGAGTCGACTGACGATGCGCTCTGCGATTTGTGAAACGTCCATTTGAGGATCCTTGTCGTGTTGCGAGGAGGCAACAGTTTGTCTGCCATTCTCGTCGAAGTGCCGATTTTGCACCAAATGCCGGGCATAAAAAAACCGGCCATCAAGGCCGGTTTTTTCTATTCCTGCATCCCCCGTCAAAAATCACAACGTGAGACCAAAATTCGAGTGGAGCGGGTAGAGGGAATCGAACCCTCGTCGGAAGCTTGGGAAGCTACTGTTCTACCATTAAACTATACCCGCTCAGAGCGGCTGACTTTGTACCAGACTCGGCCATGGATTTGAAGTTTTTCTTTTACTCATGAACGCTTTAAATCACTGAAAACGGTCAATCACGGGCGAGCACTGCGGTGCGTAAAGCAAAATCCCAGCCCCGCAGCCTCGCGCGCGATGACACTCTTTCAAATAGCCAATGCATGTTGATCCTGAACAAACGAGTAACGCGTTCGGCTGGTCTGCTGTGCCGGTTTCAGAAAGCCGAGCAAGGCGTTCTGGCTGTCGCGGCAGGCGGCCTTGTGTTCCATGTCGAGAAAATGCCCGGTGGCTTGCAGCGTGGTAAACGTGCTTTGCGCCACGTGGTTGCCGAACAGACGGGCATCCTCGGCAGCGGTGTACTCGTCCCATTCGCCGTTTAGAAACAGCACCGGCACGTTGATCTTTTTCGCTGCATTCAGATAGCACTGCCGATCGCTGTGCAATACGTCGCTGATGTGGAAGTGCATCTGCCCGTATTCGTGCTCGGCGAGGCTGCTGACGTGGCGATAGTTGAAGCGTTTGAACAGTGACGGCAGGTGTTTGCCGATGGTGTTGTTGACTAGGTGGCCGACGCGGTCGCCGTCGCGCTGGCCGAGGTAGTCAACGCCGCGCTCCAGGTAATCGAGCATGTGCGCGTTGATCACTGGCGAGAAGGAGCTGATCACCGCCCGTTCAATGCGCCGTGGCTGGTGGGCGAGGGCGACCAGGGTCGCGGCGCCGCCCCAGGAAAACGACAGCACGTGTTCGGCGGCGAAATGGTCGATCAGTTCCAGCAGGATCTGCCCTTCGACGTCCTTGGTCAGATGTTTCTCGTGGCGGTTGTGGGCTTTTGACCGGCCCGCATAGGGCTGGTCGTAGCAAACCACGTTGAATTGCGGGTGCAGGTTTTTCACAGTCTGTGCAAACGACGCAGTCGTGGCCATCGAGCCGTTGACCAGGATGATGGTCTTTTCTGCGGCGTCTGCGCGATAAAACTCCGTGTAAACCCGATACTGACCCTGTATATCCAGCACAGCGATTTCTGGCCTCATGTCATAAGACTCCTGGCAAGCAAGCGGGTATGCGCGCAAATAGAGATTGCACGAGCTTTGTGACAGGTAGGCATACGCCTGGAATTTGCTTGGCCCATGTCGATCCATGACTGCGGTCGACGGGTGTTGTTATTGGCGGGCAGTTTGCCGGCTGAGGCGAAGCCCTTGGGGCTTACGACCGGCAAAAAGTTTCTTAGAAGTATGTTGTGACTCATCGGTCACAATCTGGCCGACGTCCTGATTCAAGCAGGGGAGTCGGGATCGCGCAAGTGCCGTTGGTAAATTGTTCGACAACTTCTGCTGAGCGGTCGCTGGCTTAGAACAAATGGATCTCTTCGGTGCGCAAAGCGCGGTACTCGCCCGGTTTTAGCGCGTTATCGAGCAGCAACGGGCCCATCGATTCGCGGTGCAGGCGCAGGACTTTGTTGTTGAAGAAACCAAACATGCGCTTCACCTGATGGTAACGACCCTCGACGATGCTCAGCCGCGCCGACCTTGGCCCGAGCAGTTCCAACTGCGCCGGCTGCGTGGTCAGGTCCTCGAAGGCGAAGTAGATGCCTTCGGCAAAAGTGCTCGCATATTGCGCGCCAATCTCCTGTTCGGTCTCGACGTAGTAGACCTTCGGCAGTTTGGTCTGCGGCTGCGTCAGGCGTCGCGACCACGCGCCATCGTTAGTGATCAGCATCAGACCGGTGGTGTTGAAGTCCAGGCGCCCGGCGATGTGCAGATCTTCCTTGTCCGGTTCATCGATCAGGTCGAGCACGGTCGGATGTTGCGGATCGCGGGTGGCGCTGACGCAGCCCGGTGGCTTGTGCAGCATGAAGTAGCGCGCCGGTTTGCCGCTTTGCAGGACTTCGTCATCGACTTCGACGCGACTGAATTCCAGCACCTCGCTGTGCGGATCGCTGACGACTTTTCCGTCAATCCGCACGCGCTTTTCCACCAGTAACAGGCGAACCTGCTGACGGTTGTAGCGGGGCAGGTTGCTGAGGAAACGGTCGACGCGCATGTTCAGTGTTCGATGAAAGAAGGGGCGCGCATCTTACGGGATCGGCCGCTTGGCCGCTTGCAGTTGCACCTCGACCTGCGCACAACGCGGACACAGGCAGGATTGGTTGCGCAGCTCTAGCGGCAGTGCTTCAAGCACGGCGGGATCGATGGTCACGCCGTAGCACCAGCATTCGCGCTCGGCGGTGCGCGGGTCAGCGAGACTGCAGTCGTTGCGGGCGCCGCAAGCCGGGCAGTGGTCGGGTTTAACGTAGGAATCAGGCATAAGTCGAGTGAGGCATTTCCACGCAGGTGCGGTTGCGGCCGGTGTGTTTGGCTCGGTACATCGCATGATCAGCCCGCGACAGCAGGCTGTGCAAGGTGTCATCGCGTTGCAGAGAGGTGGCGCCAATGCTCACTGTCAGATTGAGGCGGTGGCCGTCGTAGGCATATTCGTGCTGTTCGACGTGTTGGCGGATCTTTTCGGCAATTTTCTGACCGGTGTCGCCGTCGGTGTCCTTCAGTAAAACGATAAATTCCTCACCGCCCCAGCGGCAGACAATGTCGGCGTGACGCAGGCAACTTTGCAGGTCGCGGGCAAAACCGATCAACACCTGATCGCCGGCCATGTGCCCGTAAGTGTCGTTCAACACTTTGAAGTGATCGAGGTCGAGCAGCAACGCCGTTAGCGGTTTGGTCTCGCGTTGCGCTTCGTGCAGGGCCTGTGCGGCGAGTATGTCGAAGCCACGGCGATTCGGCAGTTCGGTGAGGCTGTCGAGGGTGGCCTGAGCCTGAATTTTGCTTTGATAGCGTTTGATCACGCGGTTGAGCAGCGCCAGCACAATCAGCGTCACCAGCAGGCAGATCAGCAGATTCAGATACAGCGACTGCCTGATTTCACTCAGCGCGCCATCCTCACGTTTATCGACAAACAGATACCAGTTGAGCTCCGGGATAAACCGCACGTTGAGGAAGTGCCCCTGGCCGTGGGCGGAATATTCGTAGCTGCCACTGTGCGGTTTGGGCAACTGGCTGACCAGACTCTTCATGCTTTCGAGTTCGCCGAGACTCTTGCCGATGTGCGCGCCTTCCGGACCGCCCTCGGCGCCGGTCAATACCAGTCGGCCGAAGGTGTCGACGAAGTACACGCTGCGTTGATAGCGCTGTTGATACTTGTCGATCAGCTTGATCACCGCGTCCACGGTCAGACCGACGCCCGCCGCGCCGATGAAACGGTTGTGGTAGTCGAAAACCTTGTAGTTGATGAAGAAGGTCAGGTTGTCCTTGTTGGCCAGATCCGGGTCGACATTGATCTCGTACGGGTCCTTCATGTCGCGCACGCGGAAGTACCAGGCATCGCGCGGTTCATCGACCTTGACCTGCTTGAGTACGCCTTTGGCGTGGTAGTAGGTGTGGCTGGCGTTGGAGACGAAGAACGCGGTGTAGGCGCCGTAATGGGTCATGACTTCGTCGAGGTAACGGGTCATTTGCTCGGGATTCTGCTCGCCGTTGACCACCCAATCTCGCATGAAGGTGTCGCGGGACATCATCGAGGAGATCAGGATCGGCCGGACCAGGTCTTTCTGGATTTCCGAGTACACCGTGTCGGAGGTCAGCGGCAATTCTGTGTTGACGATGTTGTCGCGGATCGACTCACGGGAGGCGTAGTAGCTGAGCAACGAGGTGGCGAGAAAACCGGCGCCGAGCAGGGCGATCAGCGTCAGGACCAGCGAGCGTTGCGAGTACAGGGGAGAACGAAGCGGCATGGCAGTTCCGTTGGCAGTGGCCCGATGGCATGCATTCTAGTGGCACTACCTGGAAATAACTGCTTCATGTGCGGCGCGAATGGTCGTTCCTGACGCAAAGCCAACCTTGTAGGAGTGAGCCTGCTCGCGATTGCAGTGTGACATTCAGTGAAGATGTGGCTGATACACCGTCATCGCGAGCAGGCTCACTCCTACAAGGTTTTGCGATGGGGTGGACACCGCTGATCTGAAGCCGAGCGGGACTGGGCACTTGATTGATCGGCATCAGTCAAACGTGTGTCGGCTGCTCTGTTCCGTTGCGGCCGTGGGTCTTTCAGGAGGCCGCCATGCGTATTCACAAAGTGTTGCTCGGTGCAGTTCTGGTTTTCGGTATTTCCGGCTGTTACTACTACGCCGGCCCCTACGATGCTTACCCCGCCACCTACTACTATCCCGGTTATTACTCACCTTATTCCTACGGCAGTTATTACGGCCCGCGCTACTACGGCGGTGCGCGGTATTACTACGGTGGCTACGGTTATCGCGGCGGTTACGGGCGCGGTTATCACGGCGGCGGATATCACGGCGGGCACCATTAATCAGCGGCTGAATGACGAGTTTTCTGGATGAACAAGGTTTCATCAATCACTTGTTTCAACTTGTTGCAGGAACGCACCAGATGCCGAAAACGCTGTCTGATTTTTCGACAGTCACCGATTAAATGACTGTCGCCTGCCAGCGTCGCTGGTGTGGCCAACCCGCGGTCCAGGAGGCCGCCATGTATAGACGAATTCTTCTACTTGCTGCGTTGATGTTTTCCGTTGCCGGTTGCGTCCCGTACTCCTATGCGGACTCGTATTACAGCTCAGAGGTCTACACATCACCCGCACCGGCCTACTACAACACAGGCGGCACCTATTATCGGGGTGGCAGCACGTATTACGCGCAGCCACGTTACTACCAGCCAGCCCCGCGGTACTACCAGCAACCACGCTATTACCAACCGGCGCCACGTTACTATCAACCGGCTCCACGTTATTACGAAAGTCGTCGCTGGCATGACAACGATCGCGGGCGCTGGGATGGCCACCGTCGCGGCGGTTGGGATAACGATCACCGCGGTCGTGGCAACTACGATCGCCACAGCGGACGTGTTGACCACAACGGACGTGGCAACCGCTGGTAATCACCCGCAAATGAAAAGCGACGCTTTGAGCGCCGCTTTTTTTGTGCCCGGATTTTAATACTGCGTCAAATCCGCCAACGGATGCCGCCCCTCCCAAACCTTGTGAAAGTGCGCCTCGACCACCGCATCCGGCACATTGTTGATATCCGGCCAATGCCAGTGCGGTTTCTGATCCTTATCGATCAACCGAGCGCGAACCCCTTCGCTGAACTCCGGATGCCGGCAGCAATTGAGGCTCAGGGTGTATTCCATCTGGAAGACTTCCGCCAGTGACATATGCCGGGCGCGGATGATCTGTTCCCAGACCAGATGCGCCGTCAGCGGTGAGCCTTCGCTCATGGTCTTCGCCGCACGGGCGATCAACGGGTCGCTGCTGTCGCGTTGCAGGCTGATGGCTTTCCACGCGCAAGTCACGTCGCTGACGTCGAGCAGTTCGTCGATCTGCTGACGACGCGGCAGCCACTGCGCTTCGGGCATTTGCGCCACCGCTTCCTGCTGCAAAGCCTTGAACAGGCTGTTGAGTTGCATGTCGGTCTGCTCCTGCCAATTGAGCTGCAGCAGGCCTTCGATCAATTGTGGCTGCTGCTCGTCGAGCAGGAAGCGATCAGCCAGATCCAGATCAATCGCATCGCGGCCGTTCATGTGCGCACCGGTCAGGCCCAGAAACAAACCAAGCTTGCCCGGCAGCCGGGCGAGAAACCAACTGGCGCCGACGTCCGGATACAGACCAATGGTGATTTCCGGCATCGCCAAGCGGCTGCTCGGCGTGACGATCCGTGTGCTCGCGCCTTGCAACAGGCCCATGCCGCCGCCGAGCACATAACCATGGCCCCAGCAGATCAGCGGTTTGGGATACGTGTGCAGGCTGTAATCCAGACGATATTCGGCGCTGAAAAACTGCGCGGCCAGCGGCGGGACTTCGCCGGGGTGAGCGCGACAGGCTTCGACCAGACTGCGCACTTCGCCGCCGGCACAGAACGCCTTGGCACCATTGCCGCGCAGCAGGACGCAGACGATTTGTGGATCTTTGGCCCAGACGTTCAACTTGTCGCTAAGGGCGTTGATCATCGGCAGAGACAGCGCATTCAGCGATTTTTCAGCATCCAGGCTGGCGATACCGATGCGGGCGCCGTCGGTGCCGGTGAGTTCTTCGAAGTGCAGATTCATCGTGACCTCGATCGGGAATTTGAACGATCAGTATGATCGTTGTGTGGGAAAGTGCCGGATCTGCGTCAGATCAATTGACAAGCGTGGTCGGCTTTCCTAGGGTTCGCCCCATTGTTTTTGCCGGGTATGACCATGACTGCTGACGACCGTATCAAACTCGAACCGAGCTGGAAGGAGGCACTGCGTGCTGAGTTCGACCAGCCTTACATGGCAGAGTTGCGCCAGTTTCTGCAGCAGGAGCGGGCGGCCGGCAAGGAAATCTATCCGCCGGGTCCGATGATTTTCAACGCGCTGAACTCGACGCCACTGGATAAAGTGAAGGTGGTGATCCTCGGTCAGGACCCGTACCACGGCCCGGGCCAGGCCCACGGTCTGTGCTTCTCGGTGCAACCGGGCGTGCCGGCACCGCCGTCGCTGGTCAACATCTATAAAGAGTTGAAGCGCGACCTGAACATCGACATTCCCAATCACGGTTACCTGCAGAGCTGGGCCGATCAGGGCGTGTTGATGATCAACACCACCATGACCGTCGAGCGCGCCAACGCCAATGCGCACAAGGACAAGGGTTGGCAGTTTTTTACTGATCGGATCATTGAGCTGGTTAGCGAACGGCAGCCGCACTTGGTGTTCATGCTCTGGGGCGCGCATGCGCAGAGCAAGCAGAAGCTGATCGACGCGACCAAGCATCTGGTGCTGACGTCGGTGCATCCGTCGCCGCTGTCGGCGTATCGCGGGTTCCTGGGCTGCGGACACTTTGGCCGCACCAACAAGTTTCTCGAGCAGAATGGCGAGACGCCGATCGAGTGGCGTTTGCCGCCGATTTGATCGGTTGGCTGAGCGGGCCACTTCGCGAGCAAGCTCGCTCCCACATTGGTTTTGCGGCGTTTACATGACCATTGTGGGAGCGAGCTTGCTCGCGAAGAAGGCAACTCGGTCTTGCAGACTTACTCGGGATTACGATTCCAGTACTTGAACAACGGCTCCGCCAGAAACAGCACAAACAACAGCCGCATCACCTGCATCGCCGTCACCAGCGGTACCGACAATTGCAGCGTCTCCGCCGTCAGACTCATCTCGGCGATGCCGCCGGGCATCATGCCCAACGTCAGTGAACGCAAATCCAGATGAGTCAAAGCACTTAACCCCAACGCAGCCAGCGTCGCGATCAACATGGTCAACGCCGTGCCGATCAATGTCCGCCCCATAAAAGATGGCGCGCGGCGGAAGAACTGCCGATTGAAGTGACAGCCCAAACCACTGCCAATCAACCACTGGCCAATCTGACTGCCGCCATTGGGCAAACCAATGTGCAGATCCCAGCCAATGCTCACCGCCGCACTCACCAGCAACGGCCCGAACAGCCACGGATTGGGTTGGCGCAAACGCTGCCAGAGCCACGCGAGCAGACCGCCCGCCGGAAACAGAAGCGCCAGCCAGCGCCAATCAACGCTGCCCGCGTGGGAAATCGGATTGCCGTCACCGAGCAGATACTTGAACGCCGCCGGCACGCACAGCACCACCACCAACACACGCAAACTCTGCCCCGCCGCGACGTGGCTGAGCATCGCGCCATTGCGCGCGCCAAGGTTGACCATCTCGCCAGAACCGCCGGGCATGCTCGAAAAGAACGCCGTGGCGCGATCCTCACCGGTGCGGCGCATCAACCACACGCCGACCACCGCCGACACACTGGTGACCAGCGCGCCGAAGAAGATCAAACCGAAATGACTGAGCACCTGCTCCATCACCACCGGGGTGAAGTGCAGGCCAATCCCGATGCCGACAATCCACTGGCCGCACTTGCGGCCGCCAGGGATTTCCGTAAGTTGCCACGGCGTCAGGCAGCGCACGAGGATGATCGCTAGCAACGAGCCGACCATCCACGGCAGTGGCCAGCCGATCTGGCTGGCGAGGAAACCGCCAAGCAGACCGACCAGCGGGGTTCCCCACCAGGATTTCAGTGAGGCGCGATCAAACATCGGCAATGGCGCGACGCGCGACCGAACGTTTGCGCCAGATGCGGATCAGCGGGAAAGCCAACATCAGCGCGGTCAGCACCCAGACACCGAAAGTGATCGGGCTCGACCAGAGGATTTCCAGCGCACCGTTGGAAATCGACAGCGCGCGACGCAGGTTCTGCTCCATCAAGCCACCGAGGATGAAGCCCAGCAGCACTGGCGACAACGGGAAGTCGAGCTTGCGCAGGATGTAACCGAAGATGCCGATGCCGACCATCAGGAACAGGTCGAACGTGGTGGCGTGCACCGCGTAGACGCCGATCCCGGTGATGATCGCGATAACCGGCACCAGTGCCCAGTTCGGCACGGCGAGGATGCGGGTGAAGATGCGGATCATCGGGATGTTGAGGATCACCAGCATGATGTTGGCGATGAACAACGAGGCGATCAGGCCCCAGACGATGTCCGGTTGTTGCTGGAACAGCAGCGGGCCCGGAGTGATGTTGTACAGCGACAGCGCGCCGATCATCACCGCGGTGGTGCCCGAACCTGGTACACCCAGCGTTAGCATCGGCACTAAAGCGCCACAGGCCGAAGCACCGATAGCGGTTTCCGGCGCGGCGAGACCGCGAGCATCACCCTGACCGAATTTGCCACTGGCTCCGGCGATGCGTTTTTCGGTCATGTAGGCCACGGCACTGGCCAGCGTCGCACCGGCACCCGGCAACACGCCCATGATGAACCCGAGCAGGCCGCAACGAATGTTCACCACGAACACCGACGACGCTTCCTTGAAGTTGAACATCATCCGCCCGGTGGCTTTCACCGCTTCCTGGCCGCGATGGGTTTTCTCCAGCAGCAACAGGATCTCGCTGACCGAGAACAGGCCGAGCACCAGCACGACAAACTGAATGCCATCAGTCAGGTGGATGTTGTCGCCGGTGAAGCGGTACACGCCGCTGTTGGCGTCAATGCCGACGCTCGACAGGAACAGGCCGATCAATGCCGCGATAAAGGTTTTCAACGGTCGATCACCGGCCATACCGCCGAGACAGACAATCGCAAACACCATCAACACGAAGTATTCGGCCGGGCCGAAGGCAATCGCCCATTTCGCCAGCAACGGCGCGAACAGGACCATGCCGCAGGTGGCGATAAACGCGCCGATAAACGAACTCCACGCCGACAGCGACAGCGCCACACCGGCGAGACCTTTGCGGGCCATCGGGTAACCGTCAAGGGTGGTCATCACGGTGGACGCTTCGCCCGGGATGTTCAGCAGGATCGAGCTGATCCGCCCGCCGTATTCACAGCCCAGATACACCGCTGCCAACAGAATCAACGCCGACTCCGGCGGCAGGCCGAGGGCGAAAGCAATCGGGATCAGCAAGGCCACACCATTGATCGGGCCCAGGCCCGGGAGCAAGCCAACGACGGTGCCGATCAGCGTGCCGGTCAGGGCCGTGACCAGGTTGTACGGGCTCAGCGCGACGCCAAAGCCTTGACCCAAATAACCGAGGGTATCCATATCAGTTCTCCAGCACGTCGAGCAGGCCAAGGGGCAGCGGAACGTCCATCACACGGTCGAACAGCAGGTACAGACCGATGGCCATCAGCGTGGTCACCACGATGCTCGGCATCCAGCGCCCGCCATACAGGCGCGCCATCGGAATGCCGATGAGGATGCTGCTGAGGATGAAACCCAGCGGTTCGAACAGACCGGCGAACACCAGCAGCAGTGCGACGCAGATAGCAATCTTGGTCAGGGTTTCGCGATCCAGTGGCGGCTCGTCATCGCTGTGTTTGATCGGCGCCGGGCGGAACACCATGTACAGCAGCGCTGCGCCCATCAGGCCGAGCATCAGCAGCGGGAAGGCGCGCGGGCCTACCGGTTCGTAGGAAAAAGCCGCTTGGTACGGCCACGCCATCAGTGCCAGGCCGACACAGACCAGCAACAGCACTGAGGCGAAAATGCGTTGAATAAGCATGGGAACTCCTGTGCCGCGTCCCCGTCACCGGGAACGCAGCCGCTAGACAGAGGCGATCACTGAATCAGGCCGAACTCTTTGGCCAGCACTTTGTAGTCCGCAACTTGCTTCTTCACGTAGGTGTCGAGTTCCGGACCGGTCATGGCGAACGGGAACAGTTCACGCTGGTCGCGCAGCTTGGCGAACTCGTCGGATGCCAGCAGTTTGTCGAAGGAGTCTTTCCACCAGGCGTAGTCCTCATCGCTGACTTTTGGCCCCAGGTAGAAGCCGCGCACCACTGGCCAGACGATGTCGTAGCCTTGCTCGCGAGCGGTCGGGATATCTTTCATTTCCGGCTCGTCGAGGCGCTTGTCGGCGAACACCGCGAGCAGGCGCATGTCACCGCTCTGGATGTGCGGCATGGAGTCGGAGATGTCGGTACTGCCGACCTGGATGTGACCGCCGAGCAGGGCGGTGGCGATTTCGCCGCCACCTTCGAGGGCGACGTAACGCAGGTCGCGCGGGTTGATCCCGGCAGCCTTGGCGATCAGTGCGGTTTGCATCCAGTCCTGGCTGCCGACGGTGCCGCCGGAACCGATCACCACGGAGCTTGGATCTTTCTTCAAGGCTTGAACGAGATCGTCGAGGGTCTTGTAGGGCGAATCGCTTTTCACCGCGATGGCGCCGTAGCTGGTTCCGACGGCTGCCAACCAGCGCACGTTGGTTTCATCGAAGCGACCGAATTTGCCCTGCGCCAGGTTCAACAGCGAACCACTCGACCACGCCACCAGCGTGCCGGCATCCGCCGGACGCTGCGCGACCACGGCGTTGTAGGCCACCGCGCCGACACCGCCGGGCATGTAGGTCACACGCATCGGTTTGCTCAGCAGCTTCTGGTTGACCAGTGCGCTCTGCACCAGTTTGCAGGTCAGGTCGAAACCACCGCCGGGGGAGGCCGGGGCGATACATTCCGGACGTTTCGGTTCAGCCATCAGTTGGCCGGCAAACAGGACGCAACTGGCGGCCAGTGCAACTTTACGCAGTGACAGGTTCATTCGATTCTCCACGGGCATTGTTGTTATTCGACGTGTTTTTCACTTACGGGCATTTACCAAAGTGCAACGCTGTAGCTCACCAGCAAACGCACTTCGTCTGCATCACGAGCCGAGTAGTTAGAGCGGTAAGTGGCATTACGCAAACGCACGGCGACATCCTTCAAGGCGCCGCTTTGTACTACATATTTGATCTCGGTGTTGCGTTCCCACTCTTTGCCTTCTTCACCGTTCTTGAGCTTGATGTTGTCACCGCTCAGGTAACGACTCATGAAGCTCAGGCCTGGAATGCCGAGCTTGGCGAAGTCGAAGTCGTAGCGAGCCTGCCAGGAGCGCTCTTCAGCGCCGGCGAAATCGTTGATCTGCACGAAGTTGACCAGATACGGGTCGCTGCCATCGACGTAAGGGAAAGCGCTGTCGCCAGACATGTGCTGATAACCGGCGCTGAACTTGTGCCCGCTCAGCGCGTAGCTGACCAGACCGTTGAGCGAGCGGTTGTCGATTTCGCCGCCACGGGCCGCGCCCTGATCATCACTGACGGCAAAACGCAGGTCAGTGGCAACCGTGCCCGGGCCCATCGGTCGCGAAGCAACGAGGCCGAAGAAGTGCTGGTTATAGACTTCGTCGAGTTGAGCAAAGTGATAACTGCCGGTGATCTTGTCGGTGAACTTGTAGTCGACGCCGCCAAAATCGAAGTGCTTGCCGGCGGCGGTGCCAGCGAAACGGCTGTTCTTGTTGTTGAGGGCGATGTCCTCGAAATCGGTGCTGTCGCGATCCTTGGCTTTTTCCAGTCGGCCGCCAGTGAACGTCAGGTTCTTGATCTCTTTGGAGGTCAGCAAACCGCCTTCAAAGGTCTGCGGCAGGATGCGCCCGTCATTGGGTTTCAGGATCGGCAGTTCAGGAATCAGGCTGCCGATTTTAAGTTCTGTGGCGGAGATTTTCACTTTGCCGGTCAGGCCGACCTTGGAGTACTCGTCCGCCGCGCGCCCATCGTCGTGGGTTGGCAGTAGACCTGTGCCGGTACGGTCCGGACTCGAATCAAGTTTTACCCCAAGCATGCCCAACGCATCGACACCGAACCCCACGGTGCCGTCGGTGTAACCCGATTGCAGATTGAGCATGAAACCCTGAGCCCATTCGTCACGCTTGGATTGCTGGGCGCTGGTGCCATCGCGAAAGTCACGGTTGAAATACATGTTGCGGGTTTCGACGGTGGCGCTGCTGTCTTCAATGAAGTCGGCAAAACTCAACGGCGAAAAACCGGCAAGGGCGGCGGCACTGGCGAGGGCAGTGTGGCTGAAACGGGAAGGGCGAACAGGCGTGGACGCCTGAGGCTGCATGGACGGCATGCGGGTGTACTCCGTTTATTGTTCTTATTGGTCGAAAACGCTTCGAGGCGTTTTTCTTTGCGCTGTGTGGCATCAGCGACGGCAGTCGGAACTGTCCGTGGGCCGACTCTAACCAGCTAACCTTTCGCTAACCTTTCAGCAGACTTTCAAGGTTTTCGGGCTTCACAGCGGCGGTTGCGGCTGTAAACTCCGCGGCAAAGCGTGGCGTCGGCCATCCCTGAACGAGGTAAAAATCCATGCGTGTTCTGCTCGTCGAAGACCATCTGCAACTGGCCGAAAGTGTCGCTCAGGCGCTCAAGAGCACCGGTCTGACCGTCGATGTGTTGCACGATGGCGTGGCCGCCGATCTGGCGCTGGGCAGTGAGGAATACGCCGTGGCGATCCTTGATGTCGGCCTGCCGCGCATGGACGGTTTCGAGGTGCTGGCGCGCTTGCGCGCACGTGGGAAAAATCTGCCGGTGCTGATGCTCACCGCGCGCAGTGATGTGAAAGATCGCGTCCACGGCCTCAATCTCGGCGCCGACGATTACCTCGCCAAACCGTTCGAACTGACCGAACTGGAAGCGCGGGTCAAAGCCCTGCTGCGCCGCAGTGTGCTGGGTGGCGAACGCCAGCAGCGTTGTGGCGTGCTGGCCTATGACCTCGACACCCGGCGCTTCACCCTCGGCGAAGAATTGCTGACGTTGACCTCTCGCGAGCAAGCGGTGCTGGAAGCGCTGATCGCCCGGCCGGGGCGGGTGATGAGCAAGGAACAACTGGCCTCCCAGGTGTTCGGTCTCGACGAAGAAGCCAGCCCCGACGCGATCGAAATCTACGTGCACCGTTTGCGCAAGAAACTCGACGGCCAATCGGTTGCGATCGTGACCTTCCGCGGCCTCGGTTACTTGCTGGAAAGCCGCGATGCATAAGCCCAGCAGCCTGCGCTGGCGCTTGCTGTGGAACCTCGCATTGCTGCTGGTGGTGTTGATGCTCGCCAGCGGCTTGAGCGCGTACTGGAATGGTCGCGAAGCCGCCGACACCGCGTATGACCGTACGCTGCTGGCCTCGGCGCGGACCATCGCTGCGGGCCTGTCGCAACGTGACGGCACACTGAGCGCCGACGTGCCTTACGTCGCACTCGACACCTTCGCTTATGACAGCGCCGGGCGGATTTACTATCAGGTCAATGACATCCATCAGAAGCTGATTTCCGGCTATGAAAACCTGCCTGGTCCACCGCCGGGGACGCCGCGAACCGACAGTTATCCCGCCTTGGCGCGTTTCTACAACGCCACCTACAAAGGGCAAAACGTGCGCGTGGTCAGCCTGCTTAAAGCAGTGACCGAACCGAACATGAACGGCATGGCGGAAATCCGCGTGGCCGAAACCGACGAAGCACGAGTGAGCATGGCGCGCAGTCTGGCGGCCGATACGTTGCTGCGCCTGGGCATGTTGGCGATTGGCGCGTTGTTGCTGGTGTGGTTCGCGGTCAGTGCGGCTTTGCGCCCATTGGAGCGCTTGCGTACAGCGGTGGAAGAGCGGCAGCCGGATGACTTGCGCCCGCTGCCATTGGTTGAAGTGCAGCATGAGCTGTGGCCGTTGGTTCGTGGACTCAACCATTTCACCGAACGCCTGCGTGGTCAGTTTGAACGGCAGGCGCAATTCATTGCCGATGCGGCACATGAGTTGCGCACGCCATTGGCAGCACTGAAAGCGCGGCTTGAATTGGGCTTGCGTTCGAACGAACCCGAGACGTGGCGCACGACCTTGGAATCCTCGGCGCAAAGCACTGATCGCCTGACCCATCTGGCCAATCAGTTGCTGTCGCTGGCGCGTGTCGAAAACGGTGCCCGGGCGATCGCCGAGGGCGGTGCGCAGTTGCTCGATCTGAGTCAGTTGGCCCGGGAACTGGGCATGGCCATGGCGCCGCTGGCGCACAAGCGCGGGGTGGCGCTGGCGCTGGAGGCGGATGAGCCGGTGTGGTTGCGCGGTGAGCCGACGTTGCTCAACGAGTTACTGAGCAATCTGGTGGACAACGCCTTGGCGCACACGCCACCGGGCGGTAACGTGATTTTGCGGGTAACCGCGCCGGCAATACTTGAAGTGGAAGATGACGGCCCGGGCATCCCGCTGGAAGAGCGCGATCGGGTGTTCGAGCGGTTCTACCGGCGCAATCAACAGGTGGCGGGTTCAGGGTTGGGGTTGGCGATTGTCGGCGAGATCTGCCGGGCGCATCTGGCGCAGATTAGTCTGCATGACGGCGAGCAGGCTGGGTTGAAGGTACGAGTCAGTTTTATTGCCGGATGATTTTGCGGTGTTCTTGCAGGCCCCTTCGCGAGCAAGCTCGCTCCCACTTTGGAATGCATTTTCCTGTGGGAGCGAGCTTGCTCGCGAAGGGCGCGCCTCGGTCTCGGATCAGTAAAACATCGTCCGCGATTCTTCCAGATCTTCACACAGCGCTTTGTTTTCCGGATCAATCCCAAGCTTCCTGAACGCCGGAACCGTCATTGGATCAATCCGCGCAAACGGATGATCGGTGTCCTTGTGGCAATACAGGCTCGCCACCTGCACCAGATCGACGTAATCAATGGCCGTCGAATCGCGTTTGAAGTCCTGATAGCGCCCCGGCAATTCCACCAGTCGCTCCGGGAACTCCCAGACGCGCAACAACTTGTCGCCCAGCAACGGATGAATGTGATCGATCACATGGTTGAGGCTGACCGGGTCCGACAGCAGTTCGTAGTGGTCTTCGGCGTAGGTCAGAATCGGCAACACGCCGATCTGATGCACCAGCCCGCCGAGCGCTGCCTGATCGGGTTTGAGCTGCGTGTAGCGGCGACACAGCGCATAACTGACCCCGGCAATTTCCAGGCTCTTGCGCCAGACTTCGCGCATCTTCTGCTCGACCACTTCGGAGCGCGCGTGGAAGATCTGCTCCATCACCAGACCGATCGCCAGGTTGCTGCTGTAGTTGATGCCCAACCGGGTGATGGCCGTGTGCAGGTCGGTGACTTCCTGTGCGGCGCGCAGCAACGGGCTGTTGACCACTTTGATCAGGCGCGCCGACAGCGCCGTGTCCCGGCCGATCACTTTGCTCAGGTCGCTGACGCTGATTTCCGGGTCTTCAGCGGCCTTGCGAATCTGCAGGGCCACTTCCGGCAACGTGGGCAGAACCAGGTCATCGTTATCGATGGCCTCAACCAAATCCTGTTGGACTTTTTCCGCCAGTTCGCTCATTTAAACTCTCTAGGGTGTTGCAACAAATGCTGCGATCAGCGCTGGATTTCGCGGTCGCGATCCAGTTCGTAAGGCAGGTCGAGCAGATGCAGCGCGGGACCTTCGAGGGTGCCCAGATGCAAATCACCGGCTTCGGCAGCTTCGGCCTGCAGCACCGCCAGGAGTTCAATGTTTTGCCCGGCCTTGGCGGCCAGCACCACTTCGCCGATGGCGCTGTTGTGGCTCGGCGCAAACAGTTGTGTGCCAGGCTCTGGCAAATCAGCGGCGTCCAGGCTCAGGCGATACAAGCGACGCTTGAGTTTGCCCAGGTACTGCATGCGCGCAACGATTTCCTGGCCGGTGTAGCAGCCTTTCTTGAAACTCACGCCGCCGACCGCTTGCAGGTTGAGCATTTGCGGAATGAACAGCTCGCGGGTGCTCGGCATGACCTGGCCGATACCGGCGCGGATCTGGCCCAGCAGCCACTGATTCAGTCCGGCTTCAGGCAGCGCTGCGGACAATTTGGCTTTAATGGCGTCAGCCTGATCGGCCGGTGCCCAGAGTTCAGCGCGATCGGGCGAGACGCGAATCGCGATCAGGCTTTCATTACGCACGAGGCTGTCAGTTTCTGCCGGCAAATCAAGACCGAGGCTGGTCAAGGCGCTGTCGCCATGCTCCAGGCCAAAGCGTACCCAAGCGGCGCTTTCGTCGGTCAGTTTTGATTTGGAGAACACCGCGTACTTTTTCAGGTCTGCCAGTTGCGGCTCCAGCAGCTCGCTGGCCATTGCCAGAACCACGCCATCACCCTCGAGCAGAATGCGGAAGCTCGACTGCATCCGGCCTTTCTGCGTGCAGCGGGCGCCGAGGCTGGCGCGGTTGTCGCTCAGGTAATTGAGATTGCAGGTCAACTGGCCTTGCAGGAATTTTCCGGCATCCGCGCCGCGAACCGCGAGAACGCCTTCATGAGACAGGGTGCAGAAAAAAGCAGAATCGGCCATGGGTCATCGCAGGGTAAATAGACTGGGGCACATCATAAGGGGGCATGGTTGAAATGGGTAGTTGATAAAGGATCGGTGGTCCCCGACCAAAGCCGACTGTGCGACCTGTCCCGGGGCTGTATACTTGCCGCCAAATTTGAGGAGGGCTCCATGGTCGAACAAGTTGAACTGAATCGCCTCTTTTGGCACAGCCGTCGCGGCATGCTTGAGCTTGACGTGTTACTGGTGCCGTTCGTAAAAGAGGTTTACGCGACGTTGAACCAGGTGGATCGCGATCTGTATGTGCGTCTGCTGACGTGCGAGGATCAGGACATGTTCGGCTGGTTCATGGAGCGCAGCGAGTCTGAAGATCCGGAACTGCAGCGCATGGTTCGCATGATTCTGGACCGTGTCCAGCCCAAGTAACACGTTCGAATGCCGCTGGCATGCCTCACGGCAGTTGCTGGCGGCGTATCTGTTGGCCCAGGCGTTCGCTCTGGGTTCGTTGTTGCTGCTTTCGATTCCACTCTGGGCCAGCGTGCTCGGGGCTTTTGGCTGTCTGCTTCACGGGTTTTGGGTGTTGCCTCGGCAGATTCTGCTGAGTCACCGTCGGGCGTTTCGCGGATTGCGACGCGATGCCGATGGCTGGCAGTTATGGAATCAGGCCAATGGTTGGCAAGCCGTGCAGTTGAGGCCGGACAGCCTGGCGCTGCCATTGATCGTGGTGTTGCGTTTTCGTCTGCGCGGGGAATGGCGGGTCAGATCGATCTGCGTGCCGCGAGACTCACAGGCGGCCGATATCCATCGACGCCTGCGAGTGCGGCTCAAATTCAGCCGACGTAGGTGGGCGGCACCAGAATAGTGTCGAGCGCTTCGGGCAGCATGTCCGGATAGTCGAGGGTGTAATGCAGACCGCGACTTTCCTTGCGCTCCATGGCTGAGCAGATCATCAGTTCGGCCACTTGCGCCAGATTGCGCAGCTCGATCAGATCGCGGCTGACTTTATAGTTGCTGTAGAACTCGTCGATCTCGTCCAGCAGCAGGCGCACGCGGTGCTGCGCTCGTTGCAGGCGCTTGTTGGTGCGCACGATGCCGACGTAGTCCCACATGAACCGCCGCAGTTCATCCCAGTTGTGCGCGATGATCACATCCTCGTCCGAGTCGGTCACCTGGCTGGCGTCCCAGACGGGCAGGGTGTTTGGCGCAGGGATATCGTCCAGTTGCGCGAGGATGTCCGCCGCAGCCGAGCGCGCATAGACGAAGCATTCCAGCAGTGAATTGCTGGCCATGCGGTTGGCACCATGCAGGCCGGTGAAGCTGGTTTCGCCGATGGCATATAGACCGGGCACATCGGTGCGACCGTTCTGATCGACCATCACGCCGCCGCAAGTGTAATGCGCGGCAGGCACGACCGGGATCGGCTGCTTGGTGATATCGATGCCGAAACCCAGGCAGCGCTCATAAACAGTGGGAAAGTGACTTTTAATGAACGCTTCGGGCTTGTGGCTGATGTCGAGATAGACGCAGTCGACACCCAGACGCTTCATTTCATGGTCGATGGCGCGGGCGACGATGTCGCGCGGCGCCAGTTCGGCGCGCTTGTCGAAGCGAGACATGAAGCGTTCGCCGTTGGGCAGCTTCAAATGGGCGCCTTCGCCGCGCAGGGCTTCGGTGATCAGAAAACTCTTGGCCTGCGGGTGATACAGGCAGGTCGGGTGGAACTGGTTGAATTCCAGGTTCGCCACCCGGCAGCCCGAGCGCCAGGCCATGGCGATGCCATCACCGCAGGCGCCGTCGGGATTGCTGGTATAGAGGTAGACCTTGGCGGCACCGCCCGAGGCCAGAATCACAAAGCGTGCGCCGTAGGTGTCAACTTCACCGGTCTTGCGGTTGAGTACGTAGGCGCCGAGGCAGCGCTCGCCGTCCATGCCCAGGCGTCGTTCGGTGATCAGATCAACGGCAACCCGCTGCTCCAGCAGTTCGATGTTTGAACGCTCTTTGGCCTGAGCCAGCAAGGTTTTGAAAATCGCCGCGCCGGTGGCATCGGCCGCGTGGATGATGCGTCGGTGGCTGTGACCGCCTTCACGGGTCAGGTGGAATTCGAATCCACCATCTTCAGTGCCGGACTGCTCGTCGCGAGTGAACGGCACGCCTTGGTCAATCAGCCACTGTATGGCTTCGCGGCTATGCTCGACGGTGAAACGCACAGCGTCTTCATGGCACAGACCACCGCCGGCGTTCAGGGTGTCATCAACATGGGATTCGACAGTATCGGTGTCGTCGAGCACGGCGGCGACGCCACCCTGAGCCCAGAACGTCGAACCGTTGGCCAGATCGCCTTTACTCAATACGGCAATGCGCAAATGACCCGGCAGGGTCAGCGCGAGACTCAAACCGGCAGCACCGCTGCCTATGACCAGAACATCATGTTGGAATTGTTGGCTCATTACAGGATTCCGCTCAAAGCGACCCGGGTCGGGGGTGGCGTAAGACCGCTGGATCGGCGAGTCAAGACAGCCACACAGCCCACTAGTATATAGAGGGGTGGGGCGGCACAATAGCCGGGTCGATATGGCATTGTGAAACTACTGTGACGGAAAAAACCGGGTGCTTCGTCGGAAGTTTTTTCCCGCCGTTTGGGGAAAAGGCGACTGTATCGGCGCTGAAACAGACTTTTTCTGCACAGGGTTGCCCAATGTCGGGTGGCGACGGCTATAAATAATTGGAACTTTTGCCAAAGGCCCAAGATCAATAGTCGGTGCCAGAGATAAGGGACAGTGTCGGCTTCAGTGCGGAATCTGCGGTTGGATTCCTGCCGGCGAAACCGATGACAAGATTATTCGCGCAGCCGGTTTATCCCGAGCTGCGTTTTTCGTGCGTGCCAAATCAGAGCCCGCAGGAAACTTGCCTTGAGGGGGAGAACTTTTGCGAAAAGCCCGAGTCTATGTTTGCAAGTCTGGTCGTTTAGTTATGCAAGTCTCCTCCGGGCTTATCGAGGAGTGTTCATGCTAACCCAGGAAGAGGATCAGCAGCTGGTCGAGCGCGTTCAACGCGGCGACAAGCGAGCTTTCGATCTGTTGGTGCTGAAGTATCAGCACAAGATTCTCGGGTTGATCGTGCGTTTTGTGCACGACACCCATGAAGCCCAGGACGTGGCTCAGGAAGCCTTTATCAAGGCGTATCGAGCACTTGGAAACTTTCGCGGCGACAGTGCGTTTTATACGTGGCTGTACCGTATTGCCATTAACACGGCGAAGAATTACCTGGTTTCACGCGGCCGCCGGCCGCCGGATAGCGATGTAAGTTCCGAGGATGCAGAGTTCTACGATGGCGATCATGGCCTCAAGGATCTCGAGTCACCAGAACGTGCACTGCTGCGGGATGAGATCGAAGGCACCGTCCATCGAACCATTCAGCAACTGCCAGAGGATTTACGTACGGCTTTAACTTTACGTGAATTCGATGGTCTGAGTTACGAGGACATTGCGAGCGTCATGCAATGTCCGGTGGGTACCGTGCGCTCCCGGATTTTCCGCGCCCGGGAGGCCATCGATAAAGCCCTGCAGCCGTTGTTGCAGGAAAACTGAGACAGCGGCGACAGCCAAGAGAGGAACGCCATGAGTCGTGAAGCCCTGCAGGAATCGCTGTCCGCAGTGATGGATAACGAAGCGGACGAACTGGAATTGCGTCGAGTGCTCAATGCACTGGATGATGTTGATACCCGTGAGACCTGGGCTCGTTACCAGATCGCTCGGGCAGCCATGCACAAGGATCTGCTGCTTCCACGTCTGGATATCGCTGCGGCAGTGTCTGCTGCACTGGAAGACGAAACGGCCCCGGCCAAAGTATCGCGTAGCCCATGGCGCAACCTCGGCCGTCTGGCTGTTGCCGCCTCGGTGACTGTTGCCGTTCTGGCCGGTGTTCGCCTGTACAATCAGGACGAAATCGCTGGCGTAGAACTCGCTCAGCAATCCAATCAGCCAACCCTGGCCACTCCACAGGTCAAAGGTCCGGCTGTTCTGGCGGGTTATAGTGAGAGTTCGGAAGCCACTGGTCCTATGGCCAACGGCGTATTGCAAGGTCAGCCAGGCTGGCACGATCAGCGTCTGCCGGGTTATCTGCGCCAGCACGCTCAACAGGCTGCACTGAAAGGCACTGAAAGCGCGTTGCCATACGCACGTGCAGCAAGTCTGGAAAACCGTTAAGGAGGATCATGCGCGCCATACCTCTACTTTCGCTTCTGCTCAGTGGCTGGTTCATTGTTCCAGCCCACGCTGATGAGGCCCAGGACTGGTTGACCCGTCTGGGCCAGGCCGAGCAGCAGCAAAGCTTTTACGGCACATTCGTTTACGAGCGTAACGGTAGCTTTTCTACCCATAACATCTGGCATCGCGTCCAGAATGGCCAGGTCCGCGAGCGTTTACTCCAGCTCGACGGTTCGGCGCAGGAAGTCGTGCGCATTGATGGACACACTCAATGCGTCAGCGGCACCCTGATTGCCGGGCTGGGGGATTCTCCCAACTCAGCCGCTCGTCCTCTCGATCCGCAAAAGCTGAAAAACTGGTATGACCTTGCCGTCATCGGTAAGTCGCGTGTGGCTGGGCGGGACGCAGTGATCGTATCGCTGACGCCTCGCGATCAGCATCGTTACGGCTTTGAATTGCATCTGGACAAGAAAACCGGCTTGCCACTGAAATCGTTGCTGCTGAACGACAAAGGGCAGTTGCTCGAGCGCTTCCAGTTCACCAGTCTTGATACTGATGAAGTCCCTTCGGACAAAGACTTGCAGGCCGACGCTGACTGCAAGGCAATTACGCTGGACAGTGACAAGGCTTCGGCGGTCAAAGCTGCTCAAGTCTGGCACTCGGACTGGCTGCCGCCGGGTTTCGAACTGACCAGCAGTACTTCGCACAAAGATCCGGAAACCAAGACTCAGGTTAACAGTTTGCTATATGACGACGGTCTGGCACGTTTTTCGGTTTTTCTTGAGCCGTTGAATGGCGCGACTGTGACTGACACGCGGACTCAACTGGGGCCGACCGTTGCCGTTTCCCGTCGCCTGACCACGCCTGAAGGCGAAATGATGGTGACGGTCGTGGGCGAGATCCCGATTGGCACCGCCGAACGAATTGCTCTGTCGATGCGGAATACCGATGGCACTGCAACCAGTAAGCAATGAGCTGATTTCAGTCGTTAGCACTTCTTCGTCGAGAAGTAGATGAAATGTTTGCTGAGCATTTTCATTTGCAAATACCCCGAAAATTTTTTATAGGTCAGAGCCTCACGGCTCTGGCCTTGTTTGTTGTTGCCGGAACAAAAATGCCGGTCGGTGGTTTCCGGTGTTCCTTGCTCCATATCGCTTAACCCTGCTCGTCGTAACGGGAGCTGTATGTCGATACCAAGTTTGAAATCTTATCTCTCCATTTTCGCCACCGTGCTGTTGCTCGGTCAGGCTGTACCTGCTGCGCAAGCAGCCGATCTGCCTGACTTCACCCAATTGGTCGAACAGGCGTCGCCAGCCGTGGTGAACATCAGTACCACGCAGAAACTGCCGGATCGCAAAGTGAACCAGCAGATGCCTGATCTGGAAGGTCTGCCGCCGATGCTGCGCGAGTTCTTCGAGCGTGGCATGCCGCCTCAACAGCGTTCGCCGGGCGGTGGTGGTCGTCAGCGTGAAGCGCAGTCGCTGGGCTCGGGCTTCATCATCTCTCCGGATGGCTACATCCTGACCAACAACCATGTGATCGCTGATGCTGACGAGATCCTCGTGCGTCTGGCTGATCGCAGCGAAATGAAAGCCAAGCTGATCGGCACCGACCCGCGTTCCGACGTGGCGCTGCTGAAAATCGAAGGCAAGGATCTGCCGGTGTTGAAACTCGGTAAATCCCAGGATTTGAAAGCTGGCCAGTGGGTTGTCGCGATCGGCTCGCCGTTCGGCTTTGATCACACCGTGACCCAAGGTATCGTCAGCGCCGTTGGCCGCAGCCTGCCGAACGAAAACTATGTTCCGTTCATTCAGACTGACGTGCCGATCAACCCGGGCAACTCCGGTGGTCCGCTGTTCAATCTGAACGGTGAAGTGGTCGGGATCAACTCGCAGATCTACACCCGCTCCGGCGGCTTCATGGGGGTGTCGTTCGCGATCCCGATCGACGTGGCGATGGATGTGTCCAATCAGCTGAAGAGCGGCGGCAAGGTCAGCCGTGGCTGGCTGGGCGTGGTCATCCAGGAAGTGAACAAGGATCTGGCCGAGTCGTTCGGTCTGGAAAAACCGGCCGGCGCGCTGGTTGCACAGATTCAGGATGACGGTCCGGCGGCGAAGGGTGGCCTGCAAGTCGGCGACGTGATCCTGAGCATGAACGGCCAGCCGATCGTCATGTCTGCTGACCTGCCGCATCTGGTCGGTGCACTGAAAGCTGGCGCCAAGGCCAATCTGGAAGTGATTCGTGAAGGCAAGCGTAAGAACGTCGAACTGACAGTTGGCGCGATTCCGGACGAAGACAAAGAGCTGGATGCGCTGCCGAAGTCCGGCGTTGAAACCACCAGCAACCGTCTCGGTGTTGCCGTGGGTGAATTGACTGCCGAGCAGAAGAAAACCTACGACCTCAAAGGTGGTGTGGTGATCAAGGAAGTGCAGGACGGTCCTGCGGCCCTGATCGGTCTGCAGCCAGGTGACGTGATTACTCACCTGAACAACCAGGCCATCGGCTCCACCAAGGAGTTCGGCGAGATCGCCAAAGCTCTGCCGAAGAATCGTTCGGTGTCGATGCGCGTTCTGCGTCAAGGTCGCGCCAGCTTCATCACCTTCAAACTGGCTGAATAATCCAGCGGTAGGGTAAAAAAGAAACCGCCTCGAAAGAGGCGGTTTTTTTATGCGTGAAGCTTTTGTCCCAGCGGGTAACGATCAGCCCATCATGTCCTTGATCATGCGCTCCTGCTCCATCAACTCACGCTGACGGGCATCGATGCGTGAAGAAAGCGGGAAGTTGCTGCCAGCCTTGCGCTTGGCAAAATCCAACTGCTGGATCGCCTGACGGTAATCGCCGACCAGGGCGAAGTATTCTGCGCGCGCCTGATGCAGGCCAATGATGTTCCCCGACAAGCCACGGGTTTCTGCGACCTGATACCACACGTCCGGATCATCCGGGCGGGATTTGAGCAACGCTTCCAGCGCTTTCTCGGCATCAGATGCGCGATTCTGCTTGAGCAGCAAATCAACGCGAACCTGATTCAGCGGATAGTTGCCCGGATATTGCGTGAGCATCCGGTCAACCCGCGATTGCGCATCCGGCAAACGATTGTTGGTAATGTCCAGATCCACCTGCGCGAGGTTGTAGATGATTTCGTTCGGCGACGTCGCCAGCAATTGCTTGAGGTTCTCGCGAGCCTCATTCAACTGGCCACCCTTGATCTGCGCAATCGCCAGACCGTAGCGCGCCACATCGTTGTTCGGGTTTTCATCCAGCTGCGCGCGGAAGCGCTTGGCGCCCAGACCTGGGGTTTCTTCGTAGATCAACTGCACGCGCGCGCGGATCAACTGATAGCGTTTGGAGTCTTCAATACCGCCCGGTTTGGCCTGTTCGGCACGGTTGCGGGTGTCGGCGATACGCGATTCGGTGACCGGGTGAGTGAGCAGGAATTCCGGTGGCTTGGCGTCGAAACGATATTGACGCATCAGCCGTTCGAACATGGTCGGCATCGATCGCGGGTCGTACCCGGCCTTTTCCAGATTGAGGATGCCGATGCGGTCGGCTTCCTGTTCGTTCTGCCGGGAGAAGGTCCGTTGCGACTGGATCGCCGCCGCTTGAGTGCCGGCGATGGTCGCGATCCCGGCATCACCGCCGCCGGCCGCGGCAATGACGATTCCGGCCAGCAGCGCGGCCATCATCGGCACCTGCATCCGCTGCGAAGCCTCTACGCCACGAGCAAAGTGGCGCTGCGACAAGTGAGCCAATTCGTGCGCCAGTACCGAAGCGTATTCGCCCTCGGTCTGTGCATTGAGGAACAAGCCGCCGTTGACCCCGACCACGCCGCCCGGCGCTGCGAAGGCGTTGAGCTGCGGGCTGTTGATCAGAATGAATTCAAGGCGCCGGTCAGTGACCTGGCTGGTTTCCACCAGCTTGTACACGCTGGACTCGACGTAGTCCTTGAGCTGCGGATCATTGAGCTGTGAAACCTGGCTGCGCAACATGGCCAGCCAAGCGCGGCCGAGCTGGTATTCCTGTTGCGGCGAGACAATGGCAGAACTGGCGTCGCCGAGTGACGGCAGATCGTCGGCAAAGCCTGGTGAGGCGAGCAGGCAAGCGAGCGTCAGCAGGGTAGGGCGCAGAAAAGTCATGCACAAAGCCTTAGAAGACAAAGACCTTACTGTAGCCGGACACCGGAGCTGCGACCAGATATTCTAGGCTGCTCGACGACCCGAACCGGAGTGACGCAATGACTGACGCTGTAGCCCATGACGTGGAACTGGACGCCAGTGGCCTGAATTGTCCATTGCCGTTGCTCAAGGCAAAAATGGAACTCAACAAACTGCAAAGTGGCTCCGTCCTCAAGGTGATCGCCACGGATGCCGGCTCGCAGCGTGACTTTCGCACCTTTGCCAGATTGGCCGGTCATACGCTGCTGCGCGAAGAAGACGAAGCGGGCGTCTATCGTTACTGGTTGAAAAAAGCCTGAAATCGACAGCGTAAAAAACCTAAGGATTATTGATGTTCAAAGTGTTACGCGACTGGATTCAGCGCTATTTCTCCGATGAGGAAGCGGTGGTGCTGGCGGTGCTGCTGTTTCTCGCCTTTACCGCGGTGCTCACCCTCGGCGGTATGCTCGCGCCGGTATTGGCGGGGATGGTGCTGGCGTATCTGATGCAGGGCTTGGTGGTCACGCTGGAACGTCTGCGTGTGCCGGGTGGCGTGGCGGTGGGGCTGGTGTTCGCTCTGTTCATGGGCGTATTGATGCTGTTTATCGTCGTGGTGCTGCCGTTGCTTTGGCATCAATTGATCACATTGTTCAATGAGTTGCCGGGCATGCTCGCCAAGTGGCAATCGCTGCTGCTGTTGCTGCCGGAGCGTTATCCGCATCTGGTTTCCGATGAACAAGTCTTGCAAGCCATCGAAGCGGCGCGCGGCGAGATCGGCAAATTTGGCCAGTGGGCACTGACATTCTCGCTGTCGAGTCTGCCATTGCTGGTGAACATCATGATCTATCTGGTGCTGGTGCCGATTCTGGTGTTCTTCTTCCTGAAAGACCGGGCCATGATCGGTGAGTGGGTGCGTGGTTATCTGCCGCGTGAGCGCGCGCTGATCACCCGGGTTGCGCAGGAAATGAACCGGCAGATCGCCAATTACATTCGCGGCAAGGTCATCGAGATCGTGATTTGCGGTGGTGTGACCTACATCGCTTTCGTCGCGCTCGGACTCAATTATGCGGCACTGCTGGCGTTGCTGGTCGGTGTGTCGGTGGTGGTGCCGTACGTTGGTGCGGTGGTGGTGACCGTGCCGGTGTTGTTGATTGCGCTGTTCCAGTGGGGCTGGAGCGATCAGTTCATCTATCTGATGGCGGTGTACGGAATCATCCAGACACTGGATGGCAACGTGCTGGTGCCGTTGCTGTTCTCGGAGGCGGTCAATTTGCACCCGGTGGCAATTATCTGCGCGGTGCTGTTGTTTGGCGGGTTGTGGGGATTCTGGGGGGTGTTCTTTGCGATTCCGCTGGCGACGCTGTTCAAAGCTGTGCTGGATGCGTGGCCGCGCCAAGAGCCGGCGGTGGCGCCGTTGCTGTAGTAGTTGATCCAGATTGTTCGGTGCGGCTTAAGGCCTCATCGCTGGCAAGCCAGCTCCCACAGGGTTTTCGGTGCACACAAAACCTGTGGGAGCTGGCTTGCCAGCGATGGCGTCAGAGAAAGACGCCAGAGAAACATCAGGCCTTGTTCAAATTCTGCGCAGCAGCCAGAACAGCATCCACATGCCCCGGCACCTTCACACCGCGCCATTCCTGACGCAGCACACCGTCCTTATCAATCAGGAACGTGCTGCGATCAACGCCCAGGTATTCCTTGCCATAGAGCTTCTTCAACTTGATCACGTCGAACAATTGGCAGACGGCTTCGTCCTTGTCGCTGATCAGTTCGAACGGAAACTCCTGCTTGCACTTGAAGTTCTCGTGGGACTTCAGGCTGTCGCGGGAAATACCGAAAATCTCGGTATTGGCTGCCTTGAACTCGGCGTACTGGTCACGAAAGCCCTGGCCTTCGGTGGTGCACCCCGGGGTGCTGTCCTTCGGGTAAAAGTAGATCACCACTTGCTTGCCCTTCAGCGCTGACAGGCTGACGGTCTGCCCGCTGGTGGCAGGTGCTTCGAATTCGGCAACCGGTTGGTCGATGACAACGGCCATGAAAGCTTCCTTACATTGGGTTCTGTGGGCGCCAAGGCTCGATCAGTGCATCCAGGTTCATCGCATCGGAGAAGTCGAGGAACTGGTCGCGCAGCCAACTGATCTGGGTGCCGGCCGGCAGGGTCACGGTGAACGTGGCGTTGAGCATGGTGCCGCCGGTCTGTGGCGCCTGATAGGTGTCGCAGGTCAGGTTTTCCAGCTCGACATTGTGATCCATGAAGAACTGGCACAACTCATTGATGATGTCCGGGCGATATGCCGAACTGACGTAAGCCACGTATGGCAGGGCTTGCGGACGGTTTTCCAGCGGCGCGCTGCGCACCACATTGGCGGTAAAGGCGTGTTTCTTGGCCAGGCCCGGCAGGCTGCCTTCCAGGCGGGCGAGGGCGTCCCAGCTGCCGGAGATCTCGAGGATCAGCGCACTGCACTCGCCGTGGCGGGTCAGGCGCGAAGTAACCACGGCGCAGCGATTTTCATGGCTGGCGCGGCACAGGACGTTAGTCAGCTCCATGGGGTTGGCGCCGAGGGCACTGATGACAAGGAATTGTTCGCGAACTGTGGGGGTGGACATGCAGCATTCCTAAAGCGATGAGCGGTCGGTAGGTTACGGACGTTTGCCGCCGGGAGTGCCTGTTCTGGCTGTCCGTACAAAGAGACCCGGCAAGCGCTCGCGGCTCGCTCCACTATAGCGGGAGCGCGTCGATGCGACGCAGGAACGGGGTCTGGGAGGCCGTAAAGGGAGGCAGGAACCCGGCGTACAAGCTGATCAGTACCGATCAAAGTCTGAAGGGTAGCGAAAAGCGACGCCAAGGGGAATGGCGGCAGCGCAGTACTTCGCTTGTGCAAGCATCTTGGCGCCAGTACCATTACCGCTCTCTTTTTCCGGCAGGAGCGGTTTCATGATTGCGGGCAGTATGGTGGCACTGGTCACTCCCATGGATGCACAAGGGCGTCTTGACTGGGACAGCCTCAGCAAACTCGTGGACTTCCATCTCAAGAACGGCACCCATGCCATTGTCGCGGTCGGTACTACCGGCGAGTCGGCAACCCTTGATGTAGAAGAACACATCGCCGTCATCAAAGCCGTGGTCAAACAGGTTGCCGGGCGCATTCCGGTCATCGCCGGCACTGGCGCCAACTCGACCCGCGAAGCCGTCGAGCTGACCCGCAACGCCAAGGAAGCCGGCGCCGATGCCTGCCTGCTGGTGGTTCCGTATTACAACAAGCCGACTCAGGAAGGTCTGTACCAGCACTTCAAGCACATCGCTGAAGCGGTCGACATTCCGCAGATTCTCTATAACGTTCCTGGCCGCACCTCTTGCGATATGCAGGCCGAGACCGTGATTCGCCTGTCCACCGTGCCGAACATCATCGGTATCAAGGAAGCCACTGGCGATCTGAAACGCGCCAAAGCGATCATCGATGGTGTGAGCAAGGATTTCATCGTGCTGTCCGGCGATGATCCGACCGCCGTTGAACTGATCCTGCTGGGCGGCAAAGGCAACATCTCTGTAACGGCCAACGTCGCGCCACGCGAAATGGCTGATCTGTGCGAGGCCGCGCTCAAGGGCGACGCCGACACTGCACGGGCGATCAACGAAAAACTGATGCCGCTGCACAAAGACCTGTTCATCGAAGCCAACCCGATTCCGGTGAAATGGGCTTTGGTTGAAATGGGCCTGATGCACGAAGGCATCCGCCTGCCACTGACCTGGCTGAGCACACCTTGTCATGAAACGCTGCGCTCGGCCCTGCGCCAGTGCAGCGTCCTGGTTTAATTGAGGAAGTACAACGCATGAAGCGAATGGCCGGACTTTCCGCACTTGCCTTGATTATCTCCAGCACCAGTGGCTGCGGATGGGTCTGGGGCCCGGAAGGTTATTTCCGTGACCGTGGTAGCGATTACCTGGAAGCGCAACAGACCGCACCGATGCAACTGCCACCGGAGGTCAGCACCTCCAAGCGTCTGGATCCGCTGTTGCCGATCCCGCGCAACGTCGCTGATGACACCGCCAAGGGCGAATACATTGTTCCGCGTCCTCAGCCGCTGTCGGCCGTTGCCGATGCCAGCGATTATTCGCTGCAGAAGAGCGGTGATTCGCGTTGGGTCGTGGCCCAGCACCCACCGGCCGAAGTCTGGCCAGTGGCGGTGCAATTCTTCCAGGACAACGGTTTCCGTCTGGATGAACAGCGTCCGCAAACCGGCGAATTCACCACCACCTGGCAGCATTCCGACGAACTGTCCGCGTCCATGGCCAAGCGCCTGAGCGCGGCCGGCATTGCCAGCGACAGCGAAACCCGCGTGCGTGTGCGTATCGAGCCGGGCGTGCAGCGCAACACCAGTGAAATCTACGTGGTCAGCGCCGAGCGCCCTGCCGGCAGCACTGCCGATGTGGCCTTCACCAACCGTTCGGTCAACACTGGCCTGGACGCCGCGCTGGTTGACGACATGCTCGCAAGCATGAGCCGGATCTCTGAGAAGGGCGGTTCGGTGTCGATGCTGGCCTCGCGTGATTTCGATACGCCGAGCCGCGTCAGCCTCAGCGAAGACGGCAGTGGTAACCCGGTGTTGAACGTCGGTACCGATCTGGACCGTGCCTGGTCGAGCGTTGGCCGTGCACTGGAACAAGGCGAATGGCGCGTTGAAGACATCAACCGCAGCCTCGGCCTGTACTACATCAACCTGGCCGAAAAAGCCGAGAAGAAAGACGACAAGCCTGGTTTCTTCAGCAGCCTGTTCGGCAGTGCGCCGAGCAAGGAAGAAGTTGAAGCCCGTGCCGAGCGTTATCAGGTTCGCCTGAGCAAGGTTGGCGAGAACATTCAGGTGACCGTCGAGAAAAACATCAACACCGTCGCGCCGGCTGAAGTGGCACGCAAAGTGTTGAGCGTGATTCAGGACAACCTGGGCTGATCAATCATGCGTTTTGCCGTTCTCGGCAGCGGTAGCCAAGGGAACGGCACGCTGATCGCCAGTGCTGATACGTATGTGCTGGTGGATTGTGGTTTTTCCCTGCGGGAAACCGAAAAACGCCTGTTGCGCCTGGGTGTGAACCCGGCGCAACTGAGCGCGATACTCGTAACCCACGAACATGCCGACCACGTGCATGGCGTGGGTTTGCTGTCTCGGCGCTACAATCTACCGGTCTACCTCAGTCGCGGCACACTGCGCGGGATGCGCAAACCGATCGAACCCGCAGGCTTTCTGGCCGGTGGCGAGCAACTGCAGATCGGTGCTCTGAACATCGGGGTCATTGCCGTGGCCCATGATGCGCAGGAACCGACCCAGTATGTGTTCAGTGATCATGAACAGCGGCGCTTCGGCCTGCTGACCGACCTGGGTTCCTACTGCGAGCGGGTGCTGGACGGTTATCGGGACCTCGATGCGTTGATGATCGAGTCCAACCATTGTCGTGACATGCTGGCCCGTGGGCACTACCCGTACTTTCTCAAGCAGCGGGTGGGCGGCGAGCTGGGACATTTGAACAATCATCAGGCGGCATTCCTGGTGTCCGAGTTGGGCTGGCAGGGTTTGCAACACCTGGTTCTGGCCCATCTGAGCAGCAAGAACAACATGCCGCAGCTGGCCCGGCAATGTTTTGTCGACACCCTCGGGTGCGACCCGGACTGGCTGCAACTGGCCGATCAAGATTCAGGGCTCGACTGGCGCCACATCGCCTAGCCCACCTACTTAGCAAGCGGAGCCCATCATGGAAAAACGTGAAGAACTCTACCGCGGCAAAGCCAAATCGGTTTACAAGACCGACGACGCTGACCGCTTGATCCTGCTGTTTCGCAACGACACCTCGGCGTTCGACGGCAAGCGCATCGAGCAGCTCGACCGCAAAGGCATGGTCAACAACAAGTTCAACGCCTTCATCATGCAGAAACTCGAAGCGGCCGGCGTACCGACCCAATTCGACAAGCTGCTGGCCGACAACGAAGTGCTGGTCAAGAAGCTCGACATGATCCCGGTCGAGTGCGTCGTGCGTAACTACGCCGCCGGCAGCCTGGTCAAGCGTCTGGGCGTCGAAGAAGGCCTGAAGCTCAACCCTTACACCTTCGAACTGTTCCTCAAGGACGACGCCAAGGGCGACCCGTTCATCAACGAATCCCACGTCGTGGCGTTCGGTTGGGGCACCGCCGAGCAACTGGTTCGCATGAAAGAACTGTCGCTCAAGGTCAACGAAGTCCTGACCAAACTGTTCGACGACGCCGGCCTGCTGCTGGTCGACTTCAAGCTTGAATTTGGCGTGTTCAGCGACGGCTCCATCGTCCTCGGCGACGAGTTCAGCCCGGACGGCTGCCGTCTGTGGGACAAGGACACCAAGAAGAAGATGGACAAAGACCGCTTCCGTCAGGGCCTCGGTGACGTCATCGAAGCCTACGAAGAAGTCGCCAATCGTCTGGGCGTACCGCTTTAATCGACGCAAGCATCTGATAGCACGAAGAAATTTTCGAAAGAGGGTTTGCTTTCGGTAAAAGTGTTGTTATGATGCGCGCCGTTGGAGAGATGCCAGAGTGGCCGAATGGGACGGATTCGAAATCCGTTGTACCTTCACCGGTACCTAGGGTTCGAATCCCTATCTCTCCGCCATTATTGAACAAGACGAAGCCCCCGTAATCATTGATGATTACGGGGGCTTTTTCGTTTCCGTCGTTCTGATTAGGGCATTTTTAGGGCAAGGTGCATGCCTCTGAGGCTCTAAACAATCGCTCTGAGCCGTTCAATACCCGCACAGTCCTTTGGTGCCTCTTATCAGTAATTGCCACCTAGAGGCGCGCCACCTTCCCTTCAGGCACGACGGTGAGCATTCCAACAGATGATTGAGTATCCAATCTGAGCATTGTCAAAGACGTCCGTGCTGAATAGCAGGTGTTTACTGGACAGAATGATGGCGAATCAGTAGCTTTCAGTAATCTGGGTGCTATGGTCTTAAAGCCATTTCTTAATCGGGTCCTGGCATGCTCGAAGGTGTCGTCATAGCGGCACGCTTGCTAGCGGTCGACCGTTTCAATATTGATGGAGCTCCAAACTTGTCAGATCAGCTTAGGAGAGCAAATGTTACTGACACGGTTAAGATGAGCTTGCTTTGCGAAGTCCAAGGACTTTGCCCGCTCTGCAGGCGAGCGCTCATGGTTAAGAAAGGCTCAAAACGTGTGCGGGTTTTCGACATCGCACATATCTATCCGCTAAATGCGACCGAACATGAAAAACTTATACTGATTGCTGAAGAATTGCTTTCAGATGATATTGATTGTGAAGAGAACTTTATCGCACTGTGTAAAGAGTGTCATAAAATTTATGATACTAGGAAGACAGTGCAGGAATACAGGCAACTGGTTGAGATAAAAAAGACAATCAACAAAATCAAAGCGCTTTCGCAAACATGGGATAGGCAAACTCTTCACAAGGATATAGCGGTTGTAGCTAGGGATTTGGAAACCCTTAGTGAGTTGGATATTAAAAATACAACTCTGTCATTTGCTGCCTTAAAGCTTTCGCAGAAGAAAGATGAAACCTTAGGTATCATGAATGAAATGAAGATTGGGCAGTATATTCTGAGTTTTTTTGCTCCGATTAGAGAGTCCTTAAGAAAGCTAGAGTTAGAGGAAAAGGCCAAGTCTCTATTTATCTGTTCTCAGGTTAAGAGCTATTATACGCTGTTGTTAATGCAGGGTTTTGACCAAAGTCAAATATTTGAAGAGATGTGCGTATGGTTTATGACTAACACTGGGATCAAGGAGCGATCGAAATCTGAAGTGTTGGTTTCTTATTTTATTCAGAATTGTGAGATTTTTTCTGATGATACTGCCTAATAAAATAATATCATTAGAAGATAGTTGTCTCCCTAAGGCAGCTAAGTTGTTGGGGGTTTTAAGAGGTAGTGATACTGTTCAGGTAGTGTATCTGAATCATAAGGATATATTTTCCGATGTGTCGGAGTTTATAGATGCTCTCGACTTGCTCTTTGTTTTAAAAAAAATAAACGTAAATTTTACTACTGGGGTCATTCAGCGTGCTTAAATCTATTACATGCGAGAAATTGATCCAGTCGTCTATTTATTTCAAGTTTGGGCTGAATGCAGTCGTGGGCGCGGATGATGCGCATAACTCAATCGGTAAGTCATCGGTTTTGATGTTGATTGACTTTGCTTTTGGTGGGAGCGACTTTCCGACAAAGTGCGATGATGTAATTAAAAATGTAGGCCATTTAGAAGTGGTGATGGAATTTCAATTCGATAAAAACTATCTCTTTATTCGAAGTACCGAAACACCTGAGTCAGTTTATTGCGTTGATCAAGGGCGAATGCTCACGCTTCGAGAGTTTACTAGCTTTCTCAAAGATAACTATCTTACCAGTGCAAGCGAAATTTCGTTTCGTGATTGTGTTAGCGGTTTCTTTAGAATTTATCAAAGAAATAACTACAACCACAAGCGTCCCTTGGACCTAACCGTGCGGGAGAAATGGGAGGTTGTCAGAAAGCGTATTCTCAAAATGTTCAATATGTACTGGCTAATTTCTCAGCTGGAGCAGGAACGTGCCGGAGCTCAGAAAGCGCTAAAGGACATTAATGGTACATTTAACTCTGGTGCAGTAAAGAAAATCACAAAAGCGCAGGTATCTAAAAACGATTCAGTAATCAGTCAGCTTTTTTCTGAGGTTGAGAAGATTAAGCAGACATTGAAGAGAAATGTTACGGATATACGCTCTATAATCAATCAGCAAAGTCTTGAGTTGAAGCTTCAAAAAGATGCCTTGGTTGAATATAAGCTTGATCTCCAGACGCAGTTAAGCAGAGTGGAGTCAAACTTAGGTAATGCGAAGATTGTAAGTAGTAAGGATTTTCAATCGGTACTCACTTTTTTTCCTGAAGTCGATTCGAAGAAACTGTTAGAGGTAGAATCCTTTCATTCAGGTATTACAAATATTTTGAAGGATCAGCTGAAAGCAGAACAAATTGTTCTGATAGAGGCTTTAAGTGCTGCCCAAGCCGATATAGCCAAGGTTGATAGCTCGCTATTAAATCTCGTGGATTCCCGTGAGGATTCGGTTCATTTGTTAGAACGCTTAATAGATCTCGATCGTCAGCAAAATGCTCTGATTCAGCAGAATCGATACTGGATGATGAGCGCGGAGGCAAAAAATGAAATCAAGAGATTGAAGGCTGATATTGACTCGGCGCTGGAGAGTTCGATAGCGGTGATGGAACTCGAACTTAATGCAGGAATCGAAGAAGAAATAACAAAAATTTACAGCAACAAAGCTATTTCACCGGTGCTTACGCTAGGTGAGAAAGATTATAAATTCGATCATGGCGATGATCGGGGAACCGGGAAAGGTTTTGCAAACATGATCGCCCTTGATCTGACGTTCCTCCGGTTAACTGTTCTTCCGGTAATTATTCATGATAGTCTGTTATTCAAAAATATGGATACACCTGCAATAGAGCATTTGGTGGAGATCTACAGCACTTTTAGTAAGCAGGTTTTTATTTCGATTGATGAAGTTAGCAAGTATCATGCTGGTGTGCGGAAAATAATCACTGAAGCAATGTTTCTTAAGCTGGATAAAGATCGTATGGCATTCAATGTTAAATGGAAGAACGCGAAGTGACAGCCGTTCCTCATAATATTTATCTGTTGATTTCTTGAGCTTAATCTTGGCGAAAACCCAACATTTTTGAGACTAAACCTGCCATGCTTTTAGTGTCCTTCGGTATCCATCTGCCGTAGTGTTTTCTCACCATTGTTGTGTCGGCGTGCCCAAGCTGCCTGGCTACCCATTCGACTGGCACATAGCTCGACAGCATCTGGCTGGCAAACGTGTGGCGACACTGATTGGCACCTCTGTGGCGGACTTCGGCCTTTTTCAGGTGGGCGGTAAACCAGTTGCTCAATGTTTTACCACTCCAGAGTAAGCCGCTGGTGGAGCTGCGAAAAAGGAATGTCACTTTCATTTTTTTGGAAGTGATGTTGTCGCGTTGGATAACGGTGATCTCTTCGGCTTGTGCTTCCTTGGCGGCGGCGACAATCTCCCTCATGAGTTCGAGGGCAGGGTCTATCAACTCAACGACTCGTACCCTTGAGCGTTCCTTGGGGACTTTAAATTCTCCTACGACCAACGCCCGCCGGACGTGTACCAGGCCGGCTTGAAGGTCGACGTCTTCAGCAGCCAGTCCGATAAGCTCGGACAGAGACAGCCCGGTCCAGCAATTGAACTCGATCATTCGGGCATCAGCTCGCCGGCTAGGGTCCGCTTTACCAATCAACTCGATCTCGGTGCGGCTGAAGGGGTCAGCATGCTCGAGGTCGACGTCCGACCCGACGTTGCTTATCCGGTCGAGCGGATTCGCTTTCAGTATTCCGTCACCGAATGCGTCGGCCCAGACTCCGCGAACGACAGTGAAAATGTCGTTCACTGTCTTCGGGGCCAGGCCTTGCTTCAGCAACTGAGCTTGAAACAGCTCGATGTCGCTCTTGCTGATGTCGACGATTCGACGCTTACCGAATTTCTTCTCAACATGTACTGCTTTGCTCACGTAGTTGACGACGGTGCTTGACGCTTTGAGCGCGCGCTGGACTTCTAGCCAGCGATCAATACCTTCTTTCACTGTACGCTTCAGCGAAGGGCCGCCAGTGCCTGTGAACATTGCAGCCCTGGGTGATTTCGGAAAGTGTGCCGCGTAGTCGAAGCGGCCCTCTTTGATTTCGGTGAGGATGGTCCGACGCTTGTTATCCGCATACGCAATAGCGGCCTTGTTTACTTTCGAGATCCCTTCCAGTGGTTCCCGGCACCGTTGGCCATTGAAGATGAACCAGATACGCAACTGCTTGCCGTTCATCTCAACGCCGGTCGGCATCTTATCGATCATGGTTTCCCTTCCATCCAGCGCTCAATGGCTGCGCGGTTGTAGACGATTACATTGGCAGGGTCATACCGCCAGTGTTTGCCTTCAAGCCACAGACCTCGGGTGCGGTACTTGCGGACTGCTTCGGTGCTCAGGCCGAAAACCGGGTACAGCAAGTCTTGGCGGAACCAGGCGCCCGGTGTGATGTGAAAGTCGATTTTCTCTGCTGCACTCATTGTGATTTCTCCGCTGCTCGCCTGGCGATACCTTCAGCTTGGCGCTGCTTGCTGCATTGTTGATGGTTGCCATGTGCTCGCGAGGTGTCACACCTGTCGCATATGGTTTGTAAGTCCAGAGGTGGCATTTGCCCTCGGCGAATTCGAACCGTTCGGCGTAGCGCTGTCATGTGGTCACCGGAGCAAGAAGAGCTGCCATGGCAAGCGCTTGATCACGTAGCTCAATCGTGTCTCTTTCGAGTTTTTTGCCTGTGCGGAAGGCGGCGAACGTCTCGGCGGCAATTCGAAGCTTCTCGGCGATGTTGAGTAGCGTCTGGCGTTCGGTTTCGCCGAGTGACAGTTTTTCTTGAAGACGCTTGCTGAATCGCGCCAGTCGGGCGTGGTCGGCCTTAATAAAGTCGAGGGAAGCCTTCAATTCGCGAATGGTCTTTGCGCTTTCGGCGCGTTGGATCGCATCGCTTTCTTTCATGCCTGCGGACATACCGTCGTTATGCCCCATGAAATAACCGGCCCAGACAAGCAGTCCGGCCAAGACGATCAGGGCGATGAGTGCGCAGATTTGAATTGCAGTCATGTGCTGTGTACCTCAGTAGATCCCTCCGCAGGGATACTTGGTGAGAGGCCGGCGGAGGGGTGTTGGATGGGTGGGTTAGCCCAAGTTGAAATTGCCGATAGTCAATTGCGCACCGCCCCCGACTTCGTGCTGCACGACTTCCTTGAATTCTTGTGCCAAGTCTTCGCGAAGCTGTTCTTCTCCAATCCAGCGTAGGCGCAGCAGGGGTTTGTCCCCGCCAGTGAGAACGGCTACACGCAGGCGGATGATCTGGACTTTCAGCCCTTCATATGGCTCGACCGTGAACAGAAATTCAGCAGGCAATCCTTCTGAGGACTTGGCCTCAATCTGGTCCATCGCTGAACGAGAGGCGCTTAGGTCGCCGACGATGTGTTCGCTCTTGCGTGCTTGCTCGATGCTGATGGAGCGGATGGCGCTCGCGGCTTTACGCAAATCGATGGGACTGTCATCGGTCGCGAGGGCTTGGAGATTTGATGCCCAATCCTCGATCCAGTCGCTGAGTTCTTTCTGCGCGAACTGAATGCTCGCTGCACGCTCCAGCGACCGGAACGCAGCAGTTTTTCTCAAGTTCAGGGTGGCGGTGAAGTCGCCGTGCCCTGGTGACTTGGTGTCGCCCAGGTTGAAAATGACTGTGCACGACATTGCTTCGGCGTCCACAAAACCAGACGCTACAACCTCGGCACTTTGCGTCATTACGTAATTGCCGAAGTCCAGCAGCGAGTGAGTAGTGAGCGCGCCGCGGAATCGGCTACGAGCGGCTTGAAATTTCTCGATGCTGTGGATCTTCTGGTCAGACGGCAATACCAGCGCTGGGGTGAAAGTATCCAGCGGCTTGGCATAGGCCAGAACGGCGGTGTCCTGAATCAACTGAATTGCTTTGGCTTCCATTGAATCGACTTCCTTTGGTGAGGGGTTTGGAATCGAACGGTTTAGGACTTCGCGTGAATTGGCGCGTCATCGCGGTTGAATAGCTGACCGGCGCGGGGGGCTTCGGCGAACAAAGTCAGGCGCCCGCCCTCATTGACGTGCATCGGAGTATCGAGGGTGGTGTCCTCGGTACGACTGCCGCGTTTGGTCGGCACCTTGTAGGCGAGCTTGTGATTGACGGTGACTTGATGACTGTTGGCGATCTGCTTCAAGGTGAAGGTCAGCGTGACCGAGCCGACCTTGCCGTTATCAACAACTCCTGATGCCACTTCAGAAAGGGCGTGACCGATCTGATTGGCGAAGACGCCTGTGTTGAGTTCGCCGATGAATTCGGCCGTATCCGTAGGTTTCATGTGCTGTGCCTATTGATGTGCGATTTGTTTGCCTCTGGACGGCAGAGGCGACCGTTGAAATCAAGCCGCTTGCTTCGCCGCTTGGGCGTCGAGGAACTCGGCCAGGTCGTGCAGGTACACCACTCGTTGAGCGCGAGCCGACCCGTGCAGACGCTTCACGACCAGCGCGATACGACCTGCCTTGATCTCGGCCAGTAGGTAGCGGTCGGTGCGAATGTGTGCGAAGTACTGTTCCCGAACTGCCGCCAGGGTCGGGCATGGAGTAGCGAACTGACGTCGCAATTGTTCAAGTGTGTTGCTCACGCTGCGTTCTCCCCGAACCCCTCCGATGGGGGCAGCAGCTTGAGGCGAATCAGTTCGGCGAGGCCTTCTTTACTTTTGCCCATGGCAGCCGCGCAGATGTTGCCCTTGGCGTCAGCCACCACGGCGCCAAATGGGAACTCAGGCGAGTTGGTCGGCGTAACGTAGGCGACTTGCCCGTCAAGGATCACGTTGTTGACGCAGCGAAATACTTCGGCCAGCTCGGTGCTTAGTACGGGCATGCTTTCCAGTAATTGGATGGCTTCCGTCGAGGCGCCAACGAGTGTTGCGCGGCTGACTACTCCCGGGCAGTTCAAGTAGATAGGGATCAGCTTCAGGGCGCCGAGGGCTTGCGTGTAGGCATTGAGGTAGTTGGTTTTCATGCCGCGGCGTCCTTTTTGGTAATGATGATTCCTAGCTTCTTGGCCAGCCATTCGATCCCTTCTTCCTTCACCATCACCACGGAGTAATGACGGCACTTGTTGAGGGACGGAATCACGGTGCTGCGCGGATCCGAATACAGATAGCCACGATCACGGTGCTGGCTGGCTAGATCGCCACTGCTGTTGAGAATGCCCAGCTCGCGCAAACTGGTGCGGAAGGCGCGGGGCTTGAGTCCGAGCAATGCGGCGGATTCGTCCAGGGTGCGGTTTGTCATTACGCTGCCTCAGGCCGCCGCAGCACGGGTGTGCAGGGTGTCCACAATATGGTTTAGGTTGGTGAACAACTCTTCGAACGGCCCATCATTCGGTAGCCAGATATCTCCCGGCGCGCGCACGACACCGTTTTCACTGCTGTGCTGGTTGACGGTGAGAGCAACTATCCGCTCCATGTGAATCACCACGCCGCCACGTTTACGGATGAAGTCCGCTTCGTTTTCGAACCGCACGTCGCTGACGACAAAGCCGCGTGTTTCGTCGTGGGTGCGAGCGAGTAGGTCGAGATTCTGTTCCGCAAGCAGCAGCCAGAGTTCGGGATGCACGTTGTTGCGGCCCCACTCGGTGCCAAGTGATTGCATTAACTGGCGAGGGGATCGGCCGAGCCATGGCAGCGGCAGTTCCTTCTGGGCACCGTCGAAGTCGCAAGGGCTCAAGTTGAGGATGTGCATCAGACCGTCACGCAGTGGGTCAGCGAACGCGTAAGCCTGGAATCCATGGTGGCTTACCAGATGCTGCGCGGCGGTGTCTTTACCAGAGCGGGCGACGCCAGCGATGCCAATTAATAGAGGCTTCATGCTGCATCACCCCCGAACGGTCCGCATCCGTGAGTGATGACATTTACTTTTGCCGGTGCTAAGCGAGTGCCAGGCGCGACGATTACCAGTAGGCCGGTGCGTTTTTGAATCTCTTTTACGGCTTCTGGGTTAGTGCAAGCTGATGGGTGTAGGTACACCGGGCAACGAGCGTTGTTGTGCTGTGTTGTTTGCATGTCCGTACTCTTTGGTGAGAGATTTACGATGCAAACGATACAAATACGTATTGATTCAGTCAATACGTATTTGAATTGATTTTTTCACGATGCAAAAAAAGCCCACATCGCTGCGGGCCTTTTTTGGGTTATGTATTAGAAAATTTCAAGCTTCGAAAATACTACGCCACAAATGATTGCGTCGGCCCCTAACTCAATGATCGGCTCTGGCCATGCTGGATTCAGCGGTTTCAGAAACCGGCGGCTGCCCTCCATCACCAATTGCTTGAAAGTTGCTTCTTGGCTATCCATGAGCTTGGCAATTACAAGAGAACCATTCTCCGCATCTTTCGCGGGATCAACAAAGATGATGTCTCCGTCTCGAAAGGATCTACGTTCATGTTGATTGAACATGGATAGTCCACGTACTCGCAAGGCATAGCTTTGACTGCTATGGGATGCGGCGCATGGGAGCCATATCTCCGCATCATCAAGGGTCCTAACGTCTTCAATCTCACACCATGCGCCGGCCTGAACCCAAGAGATGAGAGGGACATAGCCTTTAATAGCTGGCCCAGGTTCAACGTTGGTCTCATTCGCAGATGGCGCGCCCTGATCAATCATCGGGTCTTTGTGTTCGCCTCCCTTCCAAAGCCAGTTGCTGCTGACCTTCAAGGCTTTGCTGATCTTTTCGATATTTTCATGGCGTGGGCTGGTTACCGCGTTCGTCACAATTCTATGAATCGTCGGTTGCGGAACGCCGGAGCGTCGGCCGAGTTCGCCTTCTGACAGCCCCAATTCCTGCATGCGTTGGGCGATGCGGTCTCCGATCACTTTTTCTCTGCCTTGATTCAAAAACGTATCGCCGAGTGTATTGAATCATTCAATACGTTTGTGTATTGTGGCGACCAATGCGAAAGCGCATCGGTGAACGATATGACTATCCAAGAAATGCTTGCGGAGCTGCTTCGGTCTGGTTTGTCCCAGAGAGTTATTGCAGATCGCGTAGGAACAACACAGCCGACTATCAATCGCGCCGCGAAAGGTGCAGATGTTCGGTACGTAACGGGTAAGGCAATCGAATGCCTATACACCCAAGAGAAAGAAGCGGCCGATCTTAAGTCGGCAGCTTAAAAGGTGCTGAGCTGGGGCCTCTCACCAAAGAATCCCCCAGCCCAGCTACGACGATACACAGCACATGCACATCGGTCGTGGTCGTAGGATAGGGTTTACCCTGGGCTATGGCTACACCGTAAATAGGGGATTTACGGTTATGAGTCGCACAGATCTTTTGCCGGACGCTGGTCCGGTCCTGCCTCTACGCCAAGCGATCTATCGCGCTGGTCGTGACTATAAGGGCGGAATTACCGCCCTTGCCTTTGAAATGGTGTTGGACAACGACACCCTCCAGAAAAAACTCAAGCTCGATGAAGAACGCCGGTGGCTGAATCCAGATGAGCTTGAGGAAGTGATCAGGCTAACCGCTGATCCACGCTTGCTGGACGCATTGATGCGTCCAGCAGGTGCGGTTTGGTACCGGCCCGTGGCCGTACCGGCAACCCGTGATGCCTTGAAAGCGGTTGGGAAGCTACTCGGGGAAACCGGTGAATTCGTGGCGAAGATGCACGACGGCGCGGCGGACAACGTCTGGGAGCTTCATGAAGTCGTGGATCTCGAAAAGCACGGAATGGATGTGATCCGCGAAGTCCTTGGAATCATGGCGGGCGCTCGTCAGGCGATGGAGGATCGCATCAATGGCTGATGATATCGACCGCGCAAACGAGCAGGCGCAATACCTGCTTGATGTTGCTATTCATCGCAGTCGCCGCGTGCCATCGAGCCGCGTTAGCGCGCAGTTCTGTGACGACTGCGACGAACCAATCCCGTTGCTTCGACAGCAGAAGGTTGAAGGTTGCGAGACCTGCGTCTCTTGTCAGGAGTTGCGGGAGGCCCGGCGATGAGTGAATCGGGCAAAGGAACAGCCATTGCTACATGGGCAAAGCGTTACATCAGTACTTTTGACTTGGCACTCGTATCGATTGATCCAGGTGAAAAGGCTCCGAAAGGCCTAGGGTGGAATAAGCCCGGAGGCTATATCACCGACGCCGACACGGCCGAGGCGTTCTGGCAACGAAACCCAAATCACAACCTTGGCGTCGTTCTGGGGCCGAGCCGCGTTTGTTCATTGGATGTTGATGACGTTCAATGGACGCGTCATGTTCTGTATGAACTGTTGGGCCTTGACCTTGATGCGATGTCAGTGGTGTTCCCGACTATCGTCGGGAATCCGCTGCGATTCCGGGTGGTGTTCAAGGTGCCGGAAGGCATCGAACTCACGCGTCATTCACTTTCATGGCCGAATGAAAAAGACCCGGACGGTTCGATTTTCAAAGGGTTTATGGACAAGGCCAAGGCTGCGAAAGAGCAGGGTGATCTTGCCGCAGAAGCTGCTGCACGAACCGAAGCCGAGCCGTTCAAACGCTTCACGGTCTTTGAACTACGTGCGGGATTGGTGCAAGACGTATTTCCACCATCAATTCATCCCGGTACCGGCAAACCTTACATCTGGAAAACCGCTCCAAGTGCTACTGACGGGCTGCCGACGCTGACCAACGAGCTGCTTACCATTTGGCAGAATTGGGAGTTTTTTAAGCGAGATGCTGAAGCTGCGTGTCCATGGGCGGTTGCGCCACCGGAGGCACCGGTCAAAGCCAAAAAGCGTCCTGCACTCGGTGGCGGCAAACGGCCCTCAGTAATTGATGAATTCAACCGTTGTCACGATGTTGCGGAGCTTCTTCGTGCCCATGGATACATCAAGCGAGGCAATAAGTGGCTGTACCCTCAAAGCAGCACCGGTCTGCCAGGGGTGACGATCAGTGAGGACAAGGTTTATTCGCACCACGGTGCTGACCCTCTCGCGAACGGGCATCAGAACGACGCCTTTGAAGTGTTCTGCATACTCGAGCACGGTGGCGACCAGTCGAAGGCTGTGAAGGATGCTGCGCGAATGTTGGGCATGCAACACGCCGCCCGTCCAGATCCGAATGATCTTCCCCCCACCCCATCCGGTGAATTGAGCGGGCCGATCTCCGACGAAACATGCCCGTCCAGCGAGGCCGCTCCTGCTCCTGACGGGGGGGCGGGGGAGGTCATAACGTTGGACCACATTCTGCGTCGTTTCGCGTTGGTCGAGGGCACCACGCACGTGTGGGATTGCGACCAATCGAAGGTAATGAAGAAGTCCGCCTTCGAAGCTCGTGTGGGCAAGCCACTGGCCAAAGCCTGGTTGGACGACACCGGAAAGAGGCTGATTTCTGACGATCATGTTCGGGAGATCGAGCAGGCGCGCCGTATGGCTGGGAAGAAAGGCGGCGCATTCGGGATGTCTCCAACCGATCGCTATGTTTACATCGATGGCACCAAAGACGTTTGGGATCGCGAAAAGAAGCGGCGCATAGCCGAGGGCGCGGTGAAGATGGCGCTGGGTGACACTTACCCTTTGTGGCTGAACAGCAGCGAGCGCCGCACCGTCGATGTTGAACACATCGTGTTTGATCCGACCATGACGAAGGATCCTGCGGTGTACATCAACACCTTTGACGGGTTGCCGCTTGAGCCAGTCAGGGATGATGCAGCGTGTGCCAACCTGCGTTGGCTGATCTCATTTCTTTGTAACCATGATGAAGCTGCAACCGATTGGCTAACTCGCTGGCTGGCGTATCCGCTGCAGCACTTGGGCGCCAAGATGGACACCGCTGTGTTGATGCATTCGATTATGGAAGGTTCGGGCAAGAGCCTGTTGTTCGCTGACGCGCTCGGCATGCTTTATGGCCAATACGCGGCGACTGTTGGTCAGACGCAGTTGGAAAGCAGCTTCAACGCGTGGCAAAGCCGCAAATTGTGGTCGGTCTTTGAAGAGGTCGTCAGTCGAGATCAACGTTACAACCAGGTGGGCAAGATCAAGCACTTGATCACTGGTAAAACGGTGCGGATGGAGTCGAAATTCATTAATGGCTGGGAAGAAGCCAACCATATGAATGCGGTGTTTCTCAGCAACGAGATTCTTCCCTGGCCAATCAGCGACAGTGATCGTCGAATGCTAGTCATGTGGCCTATGGAGACCCTGCCAGTCGCAAGGCAAAAGGCGATTGGTCGTGAACTGGAGCAGGGTGGGGTGACGGCGCTCTACGGTTGGTTGCTGTCGGTCGATCTAGGGGACTTCAACCAGCGCACGCGGCCGCCATCGACAGAGGCGCGTGAGCGTTTGGTCGCCTTGAGTCGGGCCGGCTGGCAAACATTCTTGCATCTGTGGAAGTACAGCGAGCTGGGGCATGGGCTTTGGGGACCGTGTCTATCGACCGACCTCTATTCGTTGTTTCTCGAATGGTGCCAGCGCAACAAAGAGCACGTGATGAGTCAAACCAAGTTCTCTCTATTTATCAGTTCCGAGGTGGATAAAACGCGGGCGATACCCTGGACTGACGGCAATAACCGTCGCTTCGGCGCGTTTTTCTTTCCCGTGGATCTGGATGCTTCCCCGCCCCCATCACTCAAGGCGGCAGAGCTGGGCAAGCAGGTGGAGAACTGGCGGGCGAAGGCCAAGCTGGCGGGCTGGCACGTGGACAGCTGGGATCACATCAAGGCGCTTGCAGCATGACTATTTTCAAAAGTGTGTTGGGTGTGTTGAGTGTGTGTCGGGTTGATTTTGAATACCCCACACAATTTGAGTGCCCTAATTACATGCCTTCGCGGGTGTTGTGTGGGGTGTGTTGGGTTTTGTGTCGCGCACGCGCATGCATGACGTTCTTTGCAACGAATTCAACGGAAGGAATTTTTTCTTATGCGAAGACTGATAAACCCAACAAACCCAACACACTCAACTCAAGTTTGATTGAAGCATTGAATTTAAAGGGATTTATGTGTGTTGGGTTTGTGTCGGGTTGGGGTATTTCTGTGTCGGGTTGGGTTTTACGGGGGCAGGGCAATGATTGAAGCGATGGAGTTGTTGCTGAAACATTGGGGCGAGCAATGCCGACACGGCGGTGAAACCGGAGGCATGGGTAGCCCGATGGCGACGATCATGGAGTGGGGCGGTTGCGCGCCCCGAGGAACACCCGGTTCTCGGATCCTTCTCGACGGTGGTGCAGGACCAGATGCAATTGCGCAGGAAGTTGGTGCCGCCCTTTCCGAGATAGCCCGGCAAGATGGTCGGGGTGAAAGGCTGCAACAGTTGGCGGTTATGCGTTATGGCTTTGACCCTGCACCAACATGGGCAGCGCAGATGCACGAACTTGGCTACGTCTCAAAGGCGAAGCAAACCTACTACGATCTGGTGCACCGTCTTCATGTCCGACTCTTTGAGGTGCTGGCCGAGCGCAAGGACGCACGTAAGTGGCTTACCGTTGGTCGGGGCGCTTTACCTCAAAGTCTCCTCAAAGTTGCGTCAAAGTTGCGTCAAGTTGGATAACCGAAAATGCCCTCTTTTCGGTTCCGTACTCAGGGGGTAAAAAGTCCCCACGATATGGATTCTGCGCCTTGGCGCTTCCCCGAGCACGTGCTGTGCACTTCGTCCTGGCGTATGCCGCGACATTGAAAACCCTGCCCTCCGGCGGGGTTTTCTTTTTTGTGTTCGGCATGCTCCTTCACTTGAGGCACAACATGACAAATGAGCAGCAAGCGCTGGCAGAAATGCCGATCTGGTTGGTGATCGTCCTGGCTCTGGTCGGCGGCGTATCCGGTGAGATGTGGCGAGCAGACAAGGATGGTGCCCGGGGCTGGGCGTTAATGCGTCGGCTTGCGCTTCGATCCGGTGCCTGCATTGTCTGCGGAGTCTCGGCAATGATGCTGATGATCGCGGCGGGCATGTCGCTCTGGACTGCGGGCGCCTTGGGTTGTCTCACGGCAATGGCCGGTGCAGATGTTGCCATCGGCTTGTACGAACGCTGGGCTGCCAAGCGGCTTGGCGTGTGCGATGTCCCGCCGAATGGTGGCGGGGCAGCCTGAAACCGCCGGGGACCCTGGGGTTATTCGGAGGGTACGGGGTCGGAAACCCGCGCAACTCGGTTTCTGCGAGCACTGAAAAGTTACTGAAATTTCAATCACTGAAATCTCATTGAAAAAGGACTGAAAAATCTACTATGACTGAGCCTCTCTACCTCTCGAAAAGCGCCTTCGCTGCTCGAATTGGAAAGGCGCCCAGCACCATCACCTGGCTGAAAGACAACGGGCGTTTGGTGATGGCGCCGGATGGGAAACGCGTCGATGTATATGCGACAGAATCCCTCATCAAAGAAACATCGGACCCCAGCAAGGCCGGCGTTGTCGCCCGTCACGAACGTGAGCGGCAGGTCAAAGACGGTTTCAGCACTGCGGTCCCCGAACCTTCGCCGCCGTTTTTGCAGGCTGCGCAGCCCTCGAGTCTTTCTGCTGCCGCCGCACTGCCTGACTTCCAAAAGGCGCGTGCTCGAAAGGAACACTTTGCATCCCTGAGCGTCGAGGCTGATTTTTACAAGGATCAAGGTGTACTGGTTGAGTCGGCTGTGGTCGACAGAGCTGCCTTCGATACAGGCCGGCTGCTGCGTGATTTGCTGATGACCATGCCGACTCAGATCGCTCCGGAATTGGCAGCGATGACCGATCCATGGATGGTGGAAAAACAATTGTTAGCTGCGCTACGTCGAACACTGGAAGACGCCGAACGGATGTCCTCCGCTGATTTGCAGCGTGCGCTTTCAAACGTGGGGAGTTAATCATGGCCAACTACGCCGATGGCACTGAGGTGTACCGCAGCGGCTACTTTCGCGGACTGCGGCCGGAGCCTGAGCTTTGGGTTGACGAATGGGCCGACCGTTACATGCGGATCCCCCAAAGCCAAGGCGGCGCTGAACCCGGTCCCTATCGGACGGCACGTACGCCTTATGCTCGTGAACCGATGCAATGTCTATCACCGGCGCATCCATGCAAGCGGGTGGTGACAATGGTCGCCTCGCAGTTGATGAAGACGCAGATTGCTTTGAATTGGATCGGCGGCTGTATTCATATGGCGCCGGCGAACATCCTGTTATTGGAACCTACGCAGCGTTTGGCACATGACATTGCCGCACGTTTTGATCAGGCCGCAGAGGTGGTTCCTGAACTACGCGAACGCATCGTCAAACCCCGATCAAGGGAGGGCACTAACACCTCCGGAGTCAAACAGTTTGAGGGTGGCCGGTTGTTCATTGCGACCGCCGGCTCTTCTTCAAACCTCGCAGAAAAGTCGGTGCGCTACGTCTACGGCGACGAGATCGATCGTTGGGAGATGGATCTGAACAGTGAGGGCGATCCGGTCAAGCTGGCGGAAGCTCGAGCTTCAACGTTCGGGCGCAATGCCAAGTTCTATTTTTCAAGTACGCCAACCCTGAAGGGGGCGTCGCGCATTGATGATCTTTTCCGCATCAGCGATCAGCGTCACTTTTATGTGCCGTGCCCGCACTGCCAACATATGCAGGTGCTCGACTGGTCTCATCTGAAGTGGGACGAGGCGTATGCCCAGGTTCAGTACCTTTGCAATGGGCCTGAATGCGGCGCGCTAATCGATGAACATGAAAAGGCCACGATGTTGGCAAAGGGTGAGTGGCGCGCTCATTCTCACGGTGACGGCGAAACCATCGGCTTTCAGCTCAATGCCCTTTATGCGCCCCTTGGATGGACTAGCTGGGTCCTGCTAGCTCGCGAGTTCGACTCAGCGATGAGCGAGCAGAAAAAAGGCAATCAGTCGCTCATGCAGGTGTTTTACAACACTAGGCTTGGGCTGCCCTGGGACAGCGCGCTTGAACAGACCAAAGCAGATGAACTTCAAGCCCGAGCGCTGCAAGAAACGTACGTGCTCGGCACCGTACCCACGGGCGCGCTGATGCTGACTGCCGCAGTGGACGTTCAAGGCAATCGTCTTGAGTTCATGGTAATGGGCTGGGGTGTCGGACTGGAGCGTTGGGTCATTGACCATCAAGTCATCATGGGTGACCCATCCGACGACAGAACATGGGAGGCGCTAGATACCAAGCTCAAGGCTCGCTACCGTCATCCTAGTGGCGTCGGATTGGGCATCCTCGCTACCGCCGTTGACTCGGGTGGACACCATACGCATGAGGTTTATCAGTTCTGCCGCATTCGCCGTTGGCGAAATGTCTTTGCAGTAAAAGGCGAGAGTCGTAAAGGTAAGCTGGTTATCGCTCAGCGTCCGTCCCGCGTTGATGTTAATTGGCGCGGGAACGTCGAAAAGAATGGTGCCGAACTCTGGATGATCGGCACCGATACTGCGAAGGACTGGATCTATAACCGCTACGCGTTGGAATCTGGACCCGGGGCCTTGCACTTCGCCAAGGATCTACCTGATGACTTCTTTGCCCAATGTGTGGCCGAGCGCAAGGTGGCTCGTTTCGTTAAAGGTCAGTGGCGCGTTGAATGGACGAAGGGGAAGGCCGATCGTAACGAAGCGCTCGACCTGATGGTGTACGCCTTGGCAATGGCCGAATACCTGGGCCTTGGGCGTTATCACGCTAGTGATTGGGATCGAGTACGGCAATCGCTCATGCAGCATCACTTGTTTGAAGACAAGTCGGTCCAAGCTGATCCGGAAGTACCTATTTCGTCAAATGAGACACCTGAGGCGTTGCCGGTCTCGAAAACATACTCCGCCCCGCCTGCTGACTCTGTTCAATCAGTTACTCCACGCCACCAGCCTATGGCTGTTCCTCCACGCCGCGTCAGTACAAGCGGCTACCTCAAGAGACGCTGATATGTCCTTTACGAAAAAGCACCTCGACGCGGTTGAGGCGGCCATTGCTCGCGGTGAGAAAACTGTGCGCTACACCGACCGTACCGTGGAATACCGCACGGTCGATGAACTGCTCAAGGCGCGCGAAGAAATACGCTTGTCGCTGGCAAGTGCAGCTGGGCCACGTTCGCGCGTGGTCCGGCTGTACCACGCAGGGAAGGGGGTCTGATGGCCCGACAGTTTCCAACGCTGACCCGTAACGGATTTGTCCTGCCGTCCAACATCAAGGCCAGTTACGAAGGTGCTGGAGAGGGACGCCGCTCTGCTGGCTGGGACGCGCCCGACAACGGGATCAACAGCATCAACACCCCGGCACTGCGCAACCTGCGGTCGCGTTCCCGGGCAGCGGTTCGCAACGACCCGTATGCCTTCAACGTCATCGACAAGCGTGTAAGCAACCTGATCGGCACCGGTATCACGCCTCGGCCGACGACTGACGACGATGTCTTGCGCAAACTGCTGCAGGAGCTGTGGGGAGATTGGGTCGATGAGTCAGATGCGGATGACCGTACCGACTTCTACGGCCAGCAGGCGCTGGTGGCACGCACGGTTGAAACCTCGGGCGAATGCTTTGTTCGGTTGCGTCCTCGCAGTCTAGATGAAGGTTTGGCGGTTCCGCTGCAGTTGCAGATCCTGGCACCGGAGTTCGTGCCGCACGACAAGTTCGAGTCCACCAAGAACGGTAACGTGATCCGCGCCGGTATTGAGTTCACCCCCGGCGGCAAGCGCGTAGCGTATTGGATGTACCTGTCGCATCCGCGTGATGCCTCCTCGCTGAATGCTGGTTACAACCAGCTGGTGCGCGTACCCGCCGCTCAAGTGCTGCACATCTTCGAGCCGGTCGAGCCTGGCCAGCTACGCGGTGTGCCACGATTGTCGCCGGTGCTCAAACGGCTGCGCAGTCTGGACAACTACGACGACGCGGTGCTGTTCCGTCAGGAAGTGGCCAACCTGTTTGCCGGTTTCATCAAGCGTCCGGCGCCGGACTCGGGACCACTTCCCAGAGATCCGGTGACCGGTCAGCCGCTCGATCTGGATCGCGATGGCTTCACCCCGATGGTCGCTCTCGAACCCGGCACCATGCAGGAACTGGGCGCAGGTGAGGAGGTTGAGTTCTCCAAACCACCAGACGCCGGCAACAACTACCCAGACTTCATGCGGCAACAACTGATGGCTGCTGCAGCGGGGTCGGGCACGCCTTACGAGATCCTCACCGGCGACATGCGCGGCATCAACGACCGAGCACTGCGGGTGGTGCTCAACGAGTTTCGGCGCCGCCTGGAACAACTGCAATTCAGCGTGTATGTGCATCAACTTTGCCGCCCGGTACGGGCCGCGTGGATGGACATGGCGGTGCTGTCGGGTGTTCTGGTGCTGGACGATTACGCGCAGAAGCGCCGCCAGTACCTGCGCACTCGCTGGGTGCCACAAGGCTGGGCCTACATCCAGCCGGTGCAGGACGTGCAGGCGCGGCGTATGGAAGTGCAGGCCGGGTTTTCGTCGCGCAGCGAGATGGTCTTGCGTACCGGCTACGACGCCGAAACGGTCGATCTGGAAAACGCTGCCGATCTGGCGCGCGCCACCGCATTGGGCCTCAACTACAACACCCTTGATGCCGTCGAAGACACCGACGACAAGGAGCAACCATGAGCAAAACTGCGAAACCGCGTATTTACAACCGCGCCGGCAAACGCGTCGAGGTAAAGGACAAGACCTGGTATGCCGTTAATGCCAGCGGCGAAGCGACCGATCGAGTGATCGAAGTTTTCGTCTATGGCGAGATCGGCGCGTGGGGCATCACTGCGAATCAGTTCGTGCAGGATCTGCGGGCCATGGATGATGGCGTTTCACCAGTGGTGGCCGCGTTCAACAGTATCGGCGGTGACCTGTTCGATGGTCTGGCCATGCACAACGCGCTGTCGCGGCTGGGCGAGCGCTGCACCGGTCGCATTGATGCACTCGCAGCGAGTGCGGCCAGCGTGGCTGTGTGCGGTGCACACCGCGTAGTCATCGCGGCGAACGCCATGTTGATGATTCATAACCCCTACACCTATGCAGGCGGGGACGCTGAGGACTTCCGCCGGGTCGCTGATGTATTGGATCAAACCTTGGAGGCGATCCTCGCGGCGTATAAGGCCAAGGCGCCGGACATCGATGACGCCGAGCTGCGGCGAATGGTTGATGCTGAAACCTGGCTGACTGCTAACGAAGCGGTGGCGCTTGGTCTTGCAGACGAAGTCGGCGACGGCATCAAGGTCAAAGCATGCCTCGGACAGGGAGCGGTGCTGCAACGATACCAGCACGCTCCGGCTGAGTTGGTGGCACAGCTCGACGAACCACCTGAACTGGATCCTGAACTGGAACCTGTGGAGCCGCCTCTGGTGCCTCCCGTAGTCGACTCTGCCAAGTTGGCATTGATGATCTCTCAGCGCTGCACGGCGGCGGGCATCAGCAACCTGATCGAGCCGCTGCTCAAGTCCACCCAGCTTGAAAGCGAGGAAATCGTTCTCGCCGGCCTGGCACGTGCCAAGGCGGTGAACGACCTCTGCGTGGCCGCACGTCTGCCGGAATTCAGCGCCGAATATGTCGCGGCCGGTCTGGATGCGGCGGCGGTTCGCGCGCGTCTGTTCGACAAGATTGTCACCAGTGGCAAAGGCTTTGAAATCGACAACAGTCTGCCGCTGGCGGACGACCCGGCACCCAAGGTGCTGGCCAAACAACCTGACCCCAACTCGATTTGGGCTGCTCGCCAAGCGGCCCAAACAGGAACCGCGCGCGGCGCGAAAGGAGCACGAGCATGACCATCAAACAGGAACCGATGCACGCAGGTGAATTCCTGCTGTCCGAAGGCGCTGGCACCATTTCGCGTGAAGCGATCAACGTCGCGGCCGGTCCAGCGTTGTGGCCGGGACAAATCCTCGGGCTGGTGACAGCCTCCGGTGAATTCGCACCCTACGAACCGACTGCTGAGGACGGCAGCGAAAACGCTGTCGCCATTCTTTACGGCCCGCTTGGCGAATCCGATGTGGTGCGTCGCGGTCGCGCCGTGGTGAGGTTGGCCGAGGTCAGCGAAGCACACCTGACCGGCTTGGATCTGGCCGCCGAGAAAGCACTCGCCACTCATTTCGTGATCGTTCGCTAAGTCGATTCTTTTTTATATGCATCCCGCCGCGCGCGGGATTTTTCGTTTCTGGAGAGTACCCATGGCCGATATCGCCATTTTTGACGACGAAGCGTTTACCGTTACTTCGCTCACCGCTGCACTTAATGATCAACCCTACCTGCCAGGGCGCATCAGCGCCTTGGGCCTGTTCCGCGAGGAAGGCATCACCACCCTGACCGTGCAGATCGAGAAGGACGGCGACACCTTGGCACTGGTGCCCGCTGGCGAGCGTGGTGGTTCTGGCCTGGTGGTCGCAGCCAGCAAGCGCAACCTTATCCCGTTCAACACTGTGCATCTGCCGGAACGCTTCACCATCAAAGCCGATGAGATTCAGGGCATCCGCGCCTTCGGTACTCGCACTGAGTTGCAGGCGGTGCAAGACGTGGTCAATGCCCGACTGGCCAAGGCTCGGCGCCAGTTGGACGCCACGCACGAGTTCCAGCGCATGGGCGCATTGAATGGGCAGATCCTCGACGCCGACGGCAAAACCGTACTGCTGGATCTCTATGATCGCTTCGGTGTGAAGCGTCAAAGGATGTCCATGGGACTGGCGGATCCAGAGACAGAGCTGAGGGTTCAATGCGGCGAGGCGCTGGATATGCAGGAGGATGCGTTGGGTAGCGTGACCAGTACTGGCTCGCGCGCCTTCTGCGGTAAAAACTTCTGGAACAAGTTCATCGTCCACCCTTCGGTAAAAGAAACCTATCTCAACAGTCAGCAAGCGGCCGCGCTGCGCGGTGATGCCCGGGAAAGCTTCGAGTTCGGCGGCATTATTTGGGAGCGCTACCGTGGCAAGGTGGCCGGCGTTTCCTTCGTGCATGACGATAAGGCACTTCTGATCCCTGAAGGTGTGCCGGATCTGTACATCTCGGTGTTCGCGCCGGCTGATTACATGGAAACGGTCAACACCCAGGGCATTCCGTACTACAGCATGATCGAACCGCTGCCCTTCAACAAAGGCATGGCCGGTGAAGCACAGTCCAACCCGTTGCACCTGTGCACGAGACCACGTGCGCAGGTCCTGCTGGAACTCTGACCGTGGGCTTTCGCGATCTGATCGCCGAGGTTGACGCGGTGGTGTTCGAAACGCTGGGCGACACTGCACGGATCGAGGGTCGCGAAGAGCCAGTGTTCGGCATGTTTGCCGCGCCTTGGCTGCAACCCAAGTTCGGCAAGCTCAACACCGGTTTGCGCGAGCCGCGTTTCGAGATTCGCGTCAGCGATTCGCACGGTCTGGAGCAGGGCATCCTGGTCAGCGTTGACTTGCCTGCCTTGGACGGCGGTGGTGACTACGACCTGATTCAGCTTGAACCCAGCGGTGACGGCCTGGTCGCACTGATTCTGAGGTTGCGCCCATGAGTGTCGGCAGCTATTTCAAACCCTCGGCCGGGGGCGGGATGATCTCCATCCAATCCTCGGCCGCAGACTTTCAGGCGTTCCAGGACTTTGCCAAGGTGGTGCCGAAAGCGGCCGCTGCGGCGCATCGACGTGCAATCAACAAGACGTTGGGCTGGTTGCGCACGCACATTGCCCGAGCCGTCAGCCGGTCAGAGCGCATTGCTGTTGCAGCGGTGCGTCAGCGGTTGCGCAGCTATCCGGTTTCCGGCGGTGCCGCGAGCGGCAAACTGTGGTTCGGGTTGAACGCCATCGAATCCAGCCGGATCGGCCGGGCGCGGCAGACCGGGAGCGGTGTGTCGGTGGCGGGGCGGCGTTACGAAGGTGCCTTTCTCAAGAAGGTCTACGGCAACAAGCCCGACATCTGGATTCGCACAGCCAGCAAGCATTTCAATGGAGACGACTACCCGGACAGCACGGTGTCCCCCGGTCGCGGGCCGAGTTCGGGTTGGGTCGCAGAAAACGGTAGTCGTTTCCCGCTGGCCAAGGCCAAGGTGTCGCTGGAGCAAGCCCGGCCGCATTTCGACAGCTGGGTCAAAAAGGCAGATGAGCGTCTGCTGGAGATTCTCAAGCAGGAACTCAACTTTGAGCTGCAGAAATACCTTAAGAGGATCGGCAATGTCTGAAGAACCGTTCAGCCTGGACCAGCTTTGTCGGGCGGTAGAACAGCATCTGCGTACCCACTTGCCTGGCGTACAGGCCGTCACAGCCTGGCCAGACATTAAGGATCGCGTGTCGCTGCCAGCGGTGTTTCTGGAGGTGGCCGAGATCGAGCCGGGTACCGATATCGGCACCGGCGAAACCTCGCTGGTCTGCAAGTTCGAGGCTCGGATCATTGTTGACCCGATCAAGGCGCACCATCATCAACAGGCCGTGCAATTGGCGACGCAGTTGGCGGTGTTGCTTCGTTCGCAGACGTGGGGGTTGGCAGTTGAACCCGCCGAGTTTGTGCAATCGCTGCAGGACTGGACCCAGCCGCACCTGGATGGATACACGGTGTGGCTGGTGGAGTGGACTCAGCAGGTTTATCTCGGCGTTGAGGAATGGCCGTGGCCGGACGAACCGCCGGGGTCGTTGGTGTTTGAAGTCGATCCGGGTGACGGGCAATTCAGGCCGGAGGATCTGCCGTGAGTTACGCAAGCGCCCAGCATGACCGCATGATCGCGGGTGCGGTAAAGGCTTGCTACGTGGTCGCGGTGGATCTGTCCGCTTCGCCGCCGGTATGTCGCGTCTCGGATGGCAGTGAATGGGTCAGCGCCTGGGTGCGGTGGCACAGCATCGCCGCCGGCAAGGCCAGGCACTGGCGGGCACCGTCTTTGGGCGAGCAGGGCAGTTTGATCAGTCCCAGCGGTGACGTGTCACAAGGCACGTTTGTCCCGGGCCTGTATGGCAATGCCGGACCGCCGCCAGATAATCGCGACCATGTCGAAGTCTGGCGTTTCGATGATGGCGGCTCGCTGATCTACGACTGGCAGGCCAAGAACTACAGCATCACGTTGCCGAGCGGCACAGTCACCATCAAGGTGGCCAGCACGGAAGCGGTCGTGACCGATAGCGCGGTGAACGTGACCACCGGCAACATCAATCTGAAAGCGGCGGTGATGATCGACGGCGCGTTACACGTTACCAAGGGCATCACCAGCGCCGGCGCAATCATTGATGCCACCGGCAACAGCAACCACCACACGCATTAATTTCAACTCACGATAGCCCGCCCAGTGCGGGCTTTTTCATGCCTGGAGAACCACATGGCCAAGATCGATACGACCTCAACCGATGCGCAAGCGTCCTCGGAACCGGCATTGTCATCCTCAACTTACTCATCGCCTGAGTCCTTGAAGTTCCACGACAAGCTCTACACGTCGCGACTGGTGATCGTGCCCGGTACCGACCGTTCCTATCCGGTGGAGAAGGCGACGGTCGTGGTGCCGGCCTCCGACATCGAGGCGGTCAAGTTCCTGAAAGCCAGCGAAGAATACGAGCCGTTCAAGGAGTGACATCGATGATCGGAATGGATCGCCAGACCGGCCTACCCATATCCGGCATCGAGCACCTGCGGCAATCCATTGCCGACATCTTGAGCACGCCGCTGGGCAGTCGCCGGCACCGCATGGAGTACGGCAGCAAGCTGCGGCGGTTTGTCGATTTGCCCGTTAACGAGGGCTGGAAAAGCGCCGTACAGGCTGAGGTCGCCCGCGCTTTGGGGCGCTGGGAGCCACGTTTGAAGCTCGGCCAGGTGCGTGTCCTTTCCGTCATTGGTGGGCAAATCAATCTGCAAATCGTCGGGAAATACCTGGGCGACGGCGTCACGTTGGAGGTGGCTGCATGAGTACCGTTGATTTGTCGTCGCTGCCGGCGCCGACCGTGCTGGAGCCTCTGGACTTCGAAGAGGTTTATCAGGATGGTTTAGGCGTCTTTCGCGGGTACATGGGTGGCAATTGGACGGCCGTGCTGGAAAGCGATCCAGTTGTCAAAGTGCTTGAGGTCGGGGCCTACAACAAGGTCGGCAACCGCGCTCGGGTCAATGACGCCGGCAAGGCGCTATTGCTGGCGCACGCCATTCGCGGCGACCTCGATCACTTGGGGGCCAACGTCAATCTGCAGCGTCTGGTCATTCAGGCCGAGGATCTGCTGGCGGTTCCGCCGGTGCCCAAGGTCATGGAAGACGACGACCCGTTTCGCGAACGCATCCAGTTGGCCTATGAGGGTTTGACCACAGCCGGCCCACGTAACAGCTACATCCTGCATGCGCGTAACGCTTCTGGGCTGGTGGCAGACGCCACGGCCGAAAGCCCGGCACCTTGCTACGTTACGGTAACGGTGCTGGGGTTTGATGGGGAAGGTGAAGCGCCGCCGGAGCTGCTGGCGACGGTGGACGCTGCGCTGAATGACGATGACGTGCGCCCGGTCGGTGATCGGGTGACCGTGCAGAGCGCGCAGGTGATCCGCTACGAGATTGACGCCATCTTGCACATGGCTGGCGCCGGCCCCGAAGCGGATGCCAGTTTGGCCGAGGCGAAAAGTCGATTGGCAGCCTGGATCAATCCACGCAAGCGGCTGGGCGTCGAGGTCGCGCGGTCGGCTGTTGACGCCCAGTTGCACGTTGCCGGCGTTGCCCGGGTTGAGTTGGTCGGTTGGCAGGACTTGGCCCCGACCAAGGCGCAAGCGGCGTTCTGTACGCGCTACAGCGTGAGGCTGGCGGGCTGATATGAAAAGTCTACTGCCGCTCAACAGCACGCAACTGGAACGGGCCATGGAGGCCGCGTTTTTCGAAAAGACGATTGTCCCACTGCGCGACCTCTACAACCCCGACACCTGCCCGGTGCATCTGCTGCCGCATCTGGCGTGGGCGTGGTCGGTCGATCGCTGGGACTACCGATGGTCTGAGGCGACCAAGCGCGCGGCCATCAAGGCGTCGTACTACATCCATAAACACAAGGGCACCATCGGCGCGCTGCGCCGCGTGGTCGAGCCGCTGGGCTACCTGATTGAGATCGTCGAGTGGTTCCAGACGGTGCCCGAGGGTGTGCCGGGCACCTTCGCTCTGAAGGTGGGCGTTCTCGATACCGGTATCACCGAGGAAATGTATCAGGAGCTTGAGCGCCTGATTGACGACGCCAAGCCTGTTACCCGGCAACTGACCGGGCTGGCGATCAGCCTGGAAACCCAAGGCAACTTAGATATCGCCGTATCCCTCTACGACGGCGACGAGATCGACGTTTACCCACCCGTCATGCGTGACATCGAGGTCACCGGCAGCTTTGGCGTGGTCGGCCGCGAACACACCATAGACACCCTGGACGTTTATTATGATTGATGCGAACTCGCAGTTTTTCGCGATCCTCACGAACGTGGGGATGGCCAAGCAGGCGAACGCCGACGCGCTTGGAATTCCCTGGAAACTTACCGAAATGGGCGTGGGGGATGCCAACCCAAGCGGGCTGGCAGATCCGCCCAATCCGGTGCCGTCGGCCATACAAACCAAGCTGCTCAATGAGTGGCGCCGAAAGCCGCTCAACCAACTGAAGATTGATCCGGTCAATCCGGCAGTGATCATCGCCGAGCAAATCATTCCCGCCGATGAGGGCGGTAAGTGGATCCGCGAAATCGGCCTCTACGATGCGGACGGCGATCTGGTGGCGGTGGCCAACTGCGCGCCAAGCTTCAAGCCGCTGCTGTCGCAAGGCTCTGGCCGCACGCAAGTCGTGCGCATGAACTTTGTGGTCAGCAATACCGGGAATATCACGCTCAAGATTGATCCGTCGGTGGTGCTGGCTACCCGCGAATATGTTGATTCGCGTCTTCTGGACGAGTTGAGCCGGCTCGACATGAAGCAATCTGTGCGCGCTGCAACGACGGCCAACATTGCTCTGCTCGGTTTGCAGGTAGTGGACGGTGTTTCGCTGAACGCCGGCGATCGGGTGTTGGTGAAGAATCAGACGGTAGCGAAGGATAACGGTCCATATGTAGTGGCGGCCGGTGCCTGGGCGCGGGCAAGTGATGCCGACAGCAATGCCAAGGTCACGCCGAATATGACGCTGGCGGTTGAGGTGGGGGCTACTCAGGCCGACACGATTTGGCAGTTGGTGACAGATGGCGCGATTGTTGTAGGCGTCACGGCCTTGATGTTCAAGGACATTACCGACGGTCTCGCCCGTTTGCTTTCTCCGATCTTTGTCGGAAGCCCCAAGGCGCCGACGCCGGCGCAATTTGACAGCAGCAAGTTGCTGGCTACGGCTGAGTTCGTGAAGCGCAGCGGGGTCGAGTTTTCGGGGTTCACCACAAACAGCGCGAACTTGGCGCTTGCGGCTGAGCATGTCGGCGGCCTTCACAGCTTTTCCGGTTCGGGGCAGCTCACCGCAACGTTGCCGCCTACGGCAGGTATCGCGCAGGGCGCTACTGTCGCGCTTGTCTGTGCGGGTGCTGGCGGCCTGAGAATCGTCGGGGCCGGGGCTGATGTGGTGTACACCTCTACCGGTGTTGCTGGCCCGTTGGTATTGGCCTTGGGCGACACCGCCGAATTCATTCGGCTGCAAGATCAATGGCGGTTGATCGGTGGCACTGTTGCGCTGCGCTATGCCGGCGTCATGGCGGGGGAGAGTTTCACAACCCGGCCTCAGTTCGATAGCTCCAAAGCACTTGCAACAACTGAGTTTGTGCAGCGGTCTTCGGGCAGTCTGGCCGGGTACGTTAATTACTCGGCAAACACTACGTTGACGGCTGAGGATGTTGGTAAGTACGTCTACGCAAGCGCGTCAGTCATGACCCTTACATTGCCTGATGCGGCTTTGCTGCCTGCTGGGAGCAGGCTCTACATACAGGCCGGTGCGAACACTGCCTGTACCGTAAAGTCCATAAACGGCAATGTGTCTGGGCCTAACGGCAATCCGAATGGTTCGCCTAATGTGGTGCTTGGCAGCGGTGTCGCAGCAGAGTTCATCGCATGGGGGGCGGGCTGGCTATCTGTTGGGGGCACCGGGCTGGCTTCGCTTGGCGGCAGCGGCTTTCAAAAGATGCCTAGCGGTCTGATTGTTCAATGGGGGTTTGGGACTGCTGGCATCTCGGGTACTACGGTCGTAAATACATACCCGATCGCTTTCACTAAAGCGGTTTATAGCGTTGTCTCGCAGCATGTTGGGGCTGAAGCCTCTGTAAATATTATCACTGACTATTCTCTTATGTACTCACTTACACAGTTTGGATTGCGCGGGACTTACTCAACTAACGTTTCCGTTTACTGGATAGCGATCGGGCAATAATGGCTTAGGGAGATGCTCGTGTTCTATTCAAAAGCTACCAAAGGGTTCTATGACGAATCTATTCATTCGTCTATGCCGGATGATGTTGTTGAAATCTCTGATGAGAAGCACGCCGAGCTGATGGGAGGGCAGGCAGCAGGCAAGGTTATTTCTTGTGGTGATGATGGCTATCCATTTCTGACTGAACCGCCGCCGGTCAGTGACGAGGTGCTGAAACTAAATGAGCGCGTTTGGCGGGACGCTCAGTTATCGGCTACGGATGGTGTTGTTTCGCGCCACCGTGACGAGCTGGAAGAAGCGCAAGTAACCACACTAACGCCTGCGCAATACAGCGAGCTACAGGTGTATCGCCGAACACTTCGCAACTGGCCGGAGGCGGGCGAATTCCCGCTGATTGATCATCGTCCGCTGCCTCCTTTGTGGCTGACCGGCCAGCTTCAATAAACGCCCCGCACTGACGGGGCGTTTTTCATTCCGTTACGCGTAACACCAACACCCTCACAGCCTCGCTTATGCGGGGCTTTTTCGTTTCTGGAGAATGAGCCTTATGAGTTTTTTTCACGGCGTCACGACCACGTCGGTCGACACCGGCGCGCGCACCATCTCGCTGCCGTCGTCGTCGATCATCGGCCTATGCGACACCTTCACCCCCGGCGTTCTCGGCGGCGGCACGGCCAAGGCCGGCGAATTGAAATTGATCACTACCGAGCGCGAAGCCATTGCCGCCTTCGGCGCTGACTCGGCGATCACCAAGGCGTGTAAGGCGATCTACGTCAAAGCCAAGGCGGTGATCGTCGCCATCGGCGTGCCCAAGCTGGAAGACGCGGCGCTGCAAACCTCGGCGATCATCGGCGGCGAACTGGTCTCGGGTCAGCGTACGGGCCTGCAGGCGCTGCTCGACGGTAAAAGCCTGTTCAACGCCCAGCCGCGGTTGTTGATCGCGCCGGGCCACACGGCCACTCAGGCGGTGGCCACGGCGCTTGATAGCTTGGCGCAGAAGCTGCGCGCCATCGGCATCATCGACGGCCCCGGTACGACCGATGAGGCCGCTATGGCCTACGCCGATAACTTCGGCAGTCGCAACCTGTTCATGGTCGACCCGGGCGTCAAGTATTGGGACACCGTCACCAGCAAGACCGTCGACGCGCCTGGCTCGGCTTGGGCGGCGGGGCTGTTCGCCTGGACGGATGCTGAGTACGGCTTTTGGGCCTCGCCATCGAACAAGGAATTGACCGGTATCACCGGAACCGGTCGCGCGGTCGAGTACCTGGACGGCGATGAAACTTGCCGGGCCAACCTGCTCAACAACGCCAATATCACCACGATCATTCGCGACGACGGTTATCGACTGTGGGGTAACCGCACGCTGTCGAGTGATCCGAAGTGGGCATTCGTAACCCGCGTTCGCACGTTGTTCATCCTTATGGACGCGGTGCAGGCCGGGCACAAATGGGCGGTCGACCGCTCGATCACCAAGACCTACGTGACCGATGTCACCAACGGTCTGGATGCGTTCATGCGCGACCTGAAAGCTCAGGGCGCAATCATCAACTTTGAAGTTTTCCCCGACACCGAATTGAACACGGCCAGCCAGATCGCCCAGGGCAAGGTGTATTGGCGCATCCGTTTCACCGACGTGCCGCCGGCAGAGAACCCGAATTTCCTTTTCGAAGTCACCGATCAGTGGATGACCGAAGTGCTTGAAGCAGCCTAAGGGGGCGTAACCAATGATTCCTCAGACTTTGTATAACACCAACCTGTTCGTCGACGGCGTGAACTTCTCCGGCGACGTGCCCAGCCTGACGCTGCCCAAACTGACCACCAAGACCGACGAATATCGTGGGGGCGGCATGGCCGGCCCCATCGAGATGGATCAGGGGCTGGAAAAAATGGAAGCCTCGTTTGTCACCAAGGGCGTACGTCGCGAGTCGCTGAAGTACTTCGGCCTGGCCGACGGCACAGCGTTCAACGCCACGTTCCGAGGTGCCTTCAAGGGCCAAAAGGGCGCGGTTACAGCGGTCGTTGCCACCCTGCGCGGCCGGCTCAAAGAGGTCGATCTGGGTGACTGGAAAGCCGGTGATGCGGCCGAGATTAAACACGCCGTTTCGGTCACGTACTACAAGCTCGAAATCGACGGGCGCCTGATGTACGAGATCGACATGGTCGCCGGCATTCAGGTGATCGACGGCAAAGACCAACTCCTCGAAGTGCGCAACGCGCTCGGCCTGTAAGGAATAGATTCAGATGACTCAAGCTATCGCTAAAAACCTTCCGGCCTGGCTGTCGCTCAGTGCGCTCGGCGCTGTTGTAACGCTGACCCGTCCAAGCAAGGCCAACAGTGTCGACGTCGAGACGTTGAACCTGCGTAACCCGACAGTGCGTGAAGTGCGTGCGGCTGATCGTGCTGCCAACGGCGATGGTGAACAGCGCGAACTGATGCTGTTCGCAGGTCTCGCCGAAGTCGGACTGAAGGATCTGGAAGGCCTCAAGCTGACGGATTATCGCCGCGTGCAAACGGCGTATTCGCACTTGGTACCGAAAACCGATTATTCGGACTCGATGCCGGCGTGGTTGTCGCTAAACACCGATCAGGTGCTGGTGACGCTGTCGTGTCCGAGTGAAATCAATGGCGTGACCGTCGACAAGCTGGCCTTGCGTTCGCCGACTGTGGGCGACGTGCGAGCGGCCAACCGTGAGGTGGGTGGCGACGATGAGCAGCGCGAGCTGGTGTTGTTTGCTGCGTTGTCCGGCGCTTCGGTGGCGGATCTGGAGGGGCTGAAGCTGGTGGATTTTAACCGCTTGCAGGCCGGCTATTTTCGCATGGACAACTACGACGGGCTTTAACCCCAGCGTGATCAAGTCGGCGGCGAAACGTCTGGCGGCGGAAACCGGATTTTCCGCCGCCGAGATCCAGTCGATGCCGTTCGCGGATATGGTGTGGTGGCTCACGGATTGAGCCGCCACCGGTAGTGCTGGGCACATGAGGGCCATGATATGGCAAACAAACTCGCCCTCGGGCTGGTGATCGGCGGCGCCGTCAGTTCCACGGTCGGCGCCGCGTTCAAGGACGTGACCGGGCGCATCAAGCGCCTTGAGGCTGAAGGCAACAAAGCGCGCGTGCTGCAGCGCACGATTGGCGACACCATCCGCCTGCGCGAAGAATGGAAAAAGGCTCACGACACCGGCGCAGCCGGCGCCTCCAAATTACTCAACCGTTTGAACTCGAACCTCGACAGCTTGAAAAAGCAGGGGGTCGAGGTCGGCCGGCTGGAAAAAGCCTATCGCTCGATGGGGCAGATGGCCAACAAAGCCGAGCTGAAAGCCAAAGGGCATCAGCAGATTGATTCTGGCGTAAAGGGTATGAAGGGCGCTGTCGGTGCGGCGGTTGTAGGTGTCGGTGCCATGGCGGTACCGGCCAAGGTCAGCGCTGATTTTGGCGCCATTGTGCGAGACATCGCGATCAAGGCCGGCATTGCCAACAAGCCCCAAGAGCAGGAGATGTCGCGCAAGATCATCGACACTTCACGCGATACCGGCATGGCGCGCAACGATGTGGCTGACGTGGTCAATCAGTTGGTCGGCGCCGGTATGGACTTGAGCAAGGCGCTGGATTACGCGCCTGTCGCGGCAAAGTTTGTCGTGGGGCAGGGATCCAGCGGCGTCGACACGGCGAAGATGATCAACGCCCTGGGGCAGAACGCCAAGATCACCGACCCCAAGCAGATGCAGCAGGCGCTGGAGGCGATCGCCTACCAAGGGCAGGCAGGCAGCTTTGAAGCGGCCGACATGGCCAAGTGGTTTCCCGAGCTGTTGGCCAACATGGCCAGCAACGGCATCACCGGCTTGGATGCGGTGACGCAACTGGGTGCCATGTTGCAGGTCCAGATGAAGCAGGCCGGCAGTTCGGACGAAGCGGCCAACAACCTGAAAAACTGGATGGGCAAAATCGGCTCGACCGACACGGTCAAGGCCTACGAAAAAGCCGGTATTGATTACAAGGGATCGATGCAGACCGGTTTGCAAAACGGTATGTCGACGCTTGAGACCAGCATGGCGCTGGCTCAGAAATACATTCAGGCGACCGATCCGAAGCGTGCGGCGGCCATGGCCGAAGCGACGTCAAAAATCAGCAAGGAAGCCAATCCCGATAAGGCCAAGGCCATGATGGCCTCGCTGGAAGAATCCCTGCGCACCGGCGACCTGTTCGCCGACATGCAGGTCAAGGCCGCACTGTCGGCTTACATGCAGAACAAGGCGCTGTACAGCCAGCTCAAAAACGATTCGCGTGACGCCACCGGGATCCTCGACAAGAACCTCGCCGAGCGGCGTGAGTCGTCATCTCAGAAATGGGCGGAAATGGCCCAGGCGATGGATGACGCCATGCGCAGCATCGGGGATGCGCTGCGCCCGGTGACGGACACCGTGGCCGAGTCGTTGACCAAGGTTACTAAAGGCATTACGTCGCTGACTGATAGCGCGCCCGGGGTGGTTGCCGGTATCGCTACGGTCGGAGCGGGGCTGATTGCCTTAAAAGGTATCTTCAGCACGATCAAGATCAGCAAGGGGCTGCTAAACCTTGCGCGTGGGTCGCGCGGTGGCAGGAATGGGAGCGAAGCCCCAAATAAAAAACCCGGAGAACTTGATCTCGTAGCGACTGGCCTGGATGTTGTTTCACGGGTGAAGGAAGCGGCAACAGGCGGTGGCCTTGGTACTGAAAGTGGTGCAGGTAACGACGGCGTCAAGAAGGTTTTCGTCGTCAATGCCGGCGCTATGGGAGACGGTGTGGATGCGTCGGGCGAATCGCGCCGCCGTGGACGTGGGTCAAGGCGCAGCGCTCGGCGCCGGTCATTGCCGAGTTCGAGAGGTCCTCGCCCGTCTGTGCCTCGTCCACCTGTTCCGGCTCCGCGTCCCCCTGTTTCGATCCCATCGCCATCAGTCCCTTCAGTTCCAAGTGGAGCATTGTCCAAGCTCGGCGTCGTCGCAGGAACCGTCGGTAAGGTCGGCAAGGCGGCCAAGGTCATTCCTGGCGGCACGCTGCTGGAGTCTGGCGCGATGGCTTTTGAAACCTTTCAAAACGCCAAGACCAAGGACGAAAAAGCCGAAGGTTACGGTTCGGCCGCTGGCAACCTGGCCGGCACCATGGCCGGTGCAGCAGCAGGCGCCGCCATCGGTTCGGTTGTGCCGATCATCGGCACCGCGATCGGCGGCATGATCGGTGCCTATCTTGGCAGTCAGGGCGGTGCGGCGCTGGGCGGGTCGTTGGGCAAGTCGCTGTTCGGCGGAGAGGATGAAAAGCCCGAGCAAACGGCAAAGGCGCCGGTGCCATCCACGCCGCTCATGATGGCGTCAGCGGCGCAGCAAGGCCAGGTGTTGGGGGATGTCGCGCGCTCGATGGCGGTGACGGCGCCGCTCAAGTCGGCGGCGCTGGCTATCCAGCCCAAGGAGCCGGCGAAGCCGGAGCCGGCCAAGGTGGATCAGCAGTTTCAGTATTCACTGAGCATGCCGGTGACCGTGCAGGGCGATGTCAAAGACCCGCAAACCTTGGCGCAGGATCTGATGCCGCACATGCAACGAATGATGGCGGACGCGGCGAGGAGTAACGCCGCCAAGCTGTACGACGAACCCCATGTATAAGGAGGTTTCATGGCTTACATGGAGCAAATGCAATCGAGCCTGAAGTATTTAATCGAGGCATCGGAAACCGGGCGGCGCAGTGCTGACGGCATGCTGACCCCGGTCAACGGCGCGATCCGCGAACTGACCGGCGCCGCGTCCGAGCTGGAGAACATCCCGTTTGTTGGTCCGGCCATCGGCGCCAAACTTCAGCGAGTGATGCGCGGCGTCGACGCGGCTCAGGCCAAGGTCGGTCAGGTGGTAGCGGTGTACGGCCGCGCCACCCGCGCGGCGGCTGAAGTGCAGGATCGGCTGGGTACGTTGAAGGAACAGGCGGGCAAGGCGGCCACGGCGATCAACAACGTCGCCGGCAAGGTCAGTCCGTCGCTCGCCAACATCGTGCCTACCAGTTCCTTTGCCGGTGAGGCGACGCCGGCGCCGGAGGCGGTAAAGCCGTTCCCGCACCTGATGATCATTCAGCCGCGCGATCCAAAAATTGAGCCGTACTACTTCAACCTGGACACGGCAGCCTTTGATGAGCTGAGCCGTTCGACCGAATTCCGCTGGGCTTCGCAGGAGCGGCTGACGCGCCGGCCGGCGAAGCAGGCCATCGGTATGGGCGATGAAAAGTTGACGCTCAAGGGCACAATCTATCCGGGCTTCAAAGGCGGTTTAAAGCAGCTCGACACCCTGCGTTCCATCGGGGCCAGGCTACAACCGCTGACCCTGACCACGGGGTACGGCGAGGTGATCGGGACGTGGTGCCTGAAAAACATCAACGAGGAACAGTCCGCACTGCTGCACGGCGGGATTGCTCGCAAACAGGGGTTCACTTTGGAGTTTGAGCGTTATGGCGACGACATGCAGGACGTCTGACGGCGACATGCTCGATGTCATTTGCAACAACGTTTACGGCCATCTGAATGGCAGCGTCGAGGCCGTGCTCGATGCCAATCAGGGGCTGGCTGATGAACCTCAGCCGTTCCGGTCGGGCGTGATTATCGTCCTGCCGGATCTGCCCAGCCCAACCAGTGAGGGCGTCAGCTTGTGGGATTGACCTAGACTGTCCGCGCCGCCGCACAGCCGCGCTAGGCATAACGACACGCTGTTTTTCTGACCTGCCTTGTGCGGGTTTTTTATTGGGAAAAATCCATGACTCCGATGTTTCGCATTGTCGCCGATGGCGCCGATGTTACGGCCAAGATCAATGATCGGCTGTTGTTGCTGCGTACCTCTGACAAGCCGGGCATGGAGTCCGACGAATTTGAGTTGCGTATCGACGACCGTGATGGGCAAGTGCAATTGCCACGGCGTGGCAGCTCAATCGAGATCTACCTGGGTTACGCCGAAACGTCCTTGGCGCGCATGGGCAGTTACACCGTGGACACGGTCGAGGTATCAGGCCCGCCCGATACCATCGTGATCAAGGGCAAGGCCAGCGACATGCGTGGCAGCGGCAAGACCATCCGTAGCGGAAGCTGGGAAGGCGTGCCGTTGTCGAAGATCGTGGCTGACGTGGCCGCGCGTAATGGCTGGACGCCGGTGTGTCCGGTGTCGACCAAGGTCGCCCGTGTCGACCAGCTCAACGAGTCTGATTTTAATTTCATCACCCGTCTGGCCAAGCAATACGACTGCACGGCCAAGGTCGCCGACGGCAAACTGTTGGTGATGCCGCGCCAAGGTGGCCAGACGGCCAGCGGTAAGGCGTTTGGCGCTGTAACCCTGAGCCGTCGCGACCTCAGCCGCTGGCAATTCAGTCTCGGCGATCGCAATTCGCACAAGGCGGTGGCCACCAAGCATCAGGACAAAAAGAACGGCAAGCTCGCGGTGGTTACCATCGACAACGATGACGCTCCGGACGGCCTGCCGGCAGTGCATACCGACCGCCATATCTACCCAGACAAGGGCGCTGCTGAAGCGGCGGCAAAGGCACGTCTGTCGGCGTTCAACCGCTCGACCGCCGATGTGCGGCTTGAAATGCCCGGCCGGACGGACATCTTTGCCGAGCGTCCCATCATCGCTCAGGGTTTCAAGGTTGGGCTTGATGGCGAATACCTGGCGGATTCGGTCGAGCAGGTGTTCACCCAGTCCGGTTGGTCCACTACGGTCGAATGCAATGCCGGCAAAGCCGGTAAATCCAAGGGCAAGAAAAAGAAAGGGCCGAAACCACCCCTCAAGGTGGTGAACATCGAGAAGCAGTAAACACCTCCCATTGCCGCTTGAGTGTGGTTTTTTTATTTCTGGAGTTTGTATGTCCATCACTGAACAGCAGCTGCAAAGCATCATGCCCAACGCCCGCCGCCAAGCGGGCGTTTTTGTATCCGCCCTCAACGCAGCCATGGTCCATCGGCAGATCAACACGCCGAAACGCCAAGCCGCGTTCCTGGCGCAAGTCGGTCACGAGTCGGGTCAGCTGCAGTACGTCCGGGAACTGGGCGGCGACCAATACCTGAGCAAATACGACACCGGCAGCCTGGCTGCGAAACTGGGCAACACGCCGGCAGCGGATGGTGATGGCCAGCGCTATCGCGGTCGCGGCCTGATCCAGGTCACCGGCCACGACAATTACCTGCGCTGCAGCTTGGCGCTGTTCGGTGACGAGCGATTGCTGCGCACCCCTGAACTGCTGGAGCTGCCGCAGTGGGCCGCCGAGTCGGCCGCATGGTTCTGGTCCGTGAATGGACTGAACGCGCTGGCCGATCAAAATGAATTCAACACGATCACCCGCAGGATCAACGGTGGCCTCAACGGCCTACAGGATCGGCTGGAGTTGTGGGGGCGGGCGAGGGCGGTGCTATGCGTTTCGGCGAACTGATCCCGGCGCCGTATCGGCTACTGGCAAAAGGCGTGCTGCTGGTCGTCTTGGTCGGTGGTTCTGCGTCCATTACCTGGCAAGTGCAGGATTGGCGCTACGGCAAACAGCTCGCTGAGCAGGCCCGACTCCACACCGAAACCTTTAACCAGTTGGCCGTGGCCACGGTTGCGCAGCAGCGTGCCGAACAGGACAAACGCCTCGCGCTCGAGCAGCGCCTGGCAACCAGTGAACAAACCCATTACCGAGCCTTGAGTGATGCCCAACGTGATCAAGGTCGCCTGCGCGACCGCCTTGCCACTGCTGATCTGCGCCTGTCAGTCCTACTCGATGCCTCCACCGGCGCCGGCAACGGATCGTTGTCAGCCACCACCGCCACCGGCGGCGTGGTTTATGGCCCCACAAGAGCCGAACTTGACCCAGCGCATGCTCAACGAATTATCGGCGTCACCGATGACGGCGACCGGGGGCTGATAGCCCTCGCGGCCTGTCAGGCATACGCCAAAGAAGTCTCGACACCGAAGTGAAAAGAGCGGCCGGGCCAGATGCGTCAACATCCGGACCGGCCGCCGTCCCTGCAGATGGTCCCTGCAAGTCCAGCCAAGGCTCTTGCTCCGTGCACAAAGCGCGGCGAGCCTAGCACCTGTTTATCCATACAGCAAAGGTCTTGCTTTTTATGTCTACACCCATCATTCCTTGGATGGGCGGCAAACGCCGCCTGGCCGACCGCCTCATTCCGCTTTTTCCGCCACACGAATGCTACGTTGAAGTCTTTGCCGGCGGTGCCGCGCTCTACTTCATGAAGCCCCAGCCATCGCCGGTTGAAGTCCTCAACGACATCAACGGCGACCTGGTCACGCTTTACCGCGTCGTGCAGAACCACCTCGAAGAGTTTGTGCGCCAATTCAAATGGGCGCTCAGCTCGCGGCAGGTGTTCGAATGGCAGAAAATGACCCGCCCCGAAACCCTCACCGACATCCAGCGCGCCGCCCGATTCTTCTACCTGCAGCACCACGCCTTCGCCGGCAAGGTCTCCGGTCAGACGTTCGGCACGGCGACCACCGCACCGGCCATCAACCTGCTACGCATCGAGGAAAACCTCTCGGCCGCGTGGCAGCGCCTGTCCGGCACCTATGTCGAGAATCTCCCCTGGCTTGAATGCGCCGAACGTTACGACCGCGCCCATACCTTCCATTACATGGACCCGCCTTACTGGCAGACCGCAGGTTACGGGGTGGACTTTCCGTTCGAGAACTACGAGCGGATGGCCGACTTCATGCGCCGTTGCAAAGGCAAGGTGATGGTCAGCATCAACGATCACCCGGACATCCGCCGTGTGTTCGAGGGCTTTCACTTCGAAACCTTAGATATTCGCTACACCACTACTAACCAGCGTCAAGGAAAAGCTGACGTTAGCGGCGAACTCGTGATCATGAACTGGGAGCCTGCAGCACTGGGCGGGCTATTTTCATAGGCCGCTTATCGGATGGGACCCAGCAGGCGATTGATCGGTGACGGGCTAAGCCTCAGGATACTGTATGAAAATACAGTGTCTGACCAATTGTCGTCCATCGACCTGCTGAAGAATTTTCATCAATTGACGACTTTTGGTTGTCTGGCTTAGAATTAGTCAATTGGATAGGGGCTTTTTTGTAATGAAAGCAGCAGAGATTAAAGAGGCAAGCGGCGAGCTTTCTGAACTTGAGAGTGATTTCGCCAGTTTGGCAAGGCTCGCTTCAAGCGAGTCGCACGAGGACGTGAGGCTTTTACTGGCTAAGTTGGTGAGAAAATATCGCCAGCAGCATCCAGAGCTCGCCTCTCGTTTGGATAAGAGTCTTAAAAGTACACAAACACGGTCGGCAGGTAGTTCGTTTCTCCGCCGAGAATCTCCTTCGAGCATCACTCAGGCAAATGACCTGCCGGTGGACAGCGATTCACGCTTGGCGTTGATACGCGTTTTTGATGATCGTGAAGGGCTGGGCGCACCACTATTGCCGAATGCTCTGTTGCGTTCGATTGAAGGCGTCATTCGTGAAAGGCAGATGAGTGATCGCCTGATCTCCAGGGGGATTAGTCCAACGCGATCCGCTGTTCTGGTTGGCCCTCCTGGCGTGGGTAAAACGCTTTCCGCTCGATGGATAGCGTACTGCCTTGGTAAGCCACTTTGGGTGCTTGATCTTACTGCGGTGATGAGTAGTTTGTTGGGTAAGAGCGGTAATAATCTTAGAACCGCACTTGATTATGCAAAGGAGCACTCTGCGGTGCTCCTTCTTGATGAAATAGATGCTATTGCTAAAAAGCGCAGTGACGAATCAGATATCGGTGAGCTGAAGCGGCTTGTAACGGTAATACTACAGGAAGTAGATCAATGGCCTGATACAGGGCTTTTATTGGCTGCAACCAACCACCCAGAGCTTGTAGATCCAGCTTTATGGCGTAGATTTGATGCTGTACTTCATTTCGGCGCGCCGGACGAAAAAGCAATAGAGGCAGCGCTGCCTAGATTTTTTGGGCCAGATCTAGATGCATTTCAGTCTTGGTTGTCTGTTCTTGCTAAAGTGCTTGTTGGAAGTTCGCTATCAGATGTAGAGCGTACAGTGAACGCGCTCCGTCGAGGCCATGTTTTGCAGACGGCTCCAATTGATGAGTTAATCAGCGATGTTATAGGGCAAGGACAAGCTGAGTTGAGCAAGCCTGATAGATTGCAGCTTGCAATTGAGCTTGCAAAAGCTGGGCACTCGCATACCAAAATTAGTCAAATTACAGGCGTGGCTAGGGACACAATCCGCAAGCACGCTGGACCATCCCCAAGACAAGGAAGAGGGCTTAAATAATGGCTGCACGTTATTTGATTGGACGGGGTGAGTTGTTGACTTATCCGATTGATGCTCCTAAGAAAGGAAAGCCAACAAAGGCTCATCCATACACTCTCGCCCAAGCCAAAGAAGCGTTGCTCCCACAGATAGATGAGGCGAACAAAGTATTTTCTAGTCTTTCCGCGAAAGCTTGTGTTGACGAAATTGTAGTTGCTAAATTGACGTTGCACCCTGCGTACTTAGCGAAATCGTTCTTTCCAAAACAGTTGCTTGATCAGGCGGGGCTTAGTTCCGTTGGATCAAGAACTTTGCGCATTCGTCCGCGTCGGATGACTCAAATTAAGGCTACCGAAGAGGCTGAAACAACAGAAATGTTCGTTGCTGGCTTTAGATCTTCACTTCGTAGCTTTACGTCTATGGCGAGAGCTCTGGTGGAGGGAACGCCAGCAGCAGCGCAGTTCGCTCAAATCGAAGCGTTTTCGGCTATGGATGCGAATGATCGAATAAAGGTGACTGATACAGTCGATAGCCATGTGTTTGAGGTGGGCCTGCATATCCCGGAAGATATGAATCCTGGGTATTTAAAGTCTATGTTCGCTGACTTTGCTATTGATTGTGGTTTTAAGGTGAGTAGTGAGTTCGAGTTTCAAGCCGGACGATTGATCTTTTTAGCCATAGAAGGTGGCATCGAACGCTTAGGTGAATTAGCAAAATTTACATTGATGCGTGTCGTGCGGGCTATGCCGAAGATACGCGGAGCTCGTCCGATTGCAAGGAGTCTTCCACTTGCGGTGGGGTTTCAATTGCCTGGCGGTGAGCCTTTATCTAGAGAGCCTAGGGTGGCTATGCTGGACGGTGGTCTGCCATCTGGAACGGTCATTGATAATTATGTTCGTCGCTACTTTTTATCTGATGAAAACGCTTACGATGTTCCGGAGTTTCTAGATCACGGACTAGGCGTTACCTCTGCATTTTTATTTGGCCCAATTGAGCCCAATGGGTTGGCTATGCGCCCCTATGCGCCAGTTGATCACCACCGAGTTTTGGACGCTAAGTCAGACGAAGAGGATCCATATGAACTGTATCGTACTCTTGGTCATGTAGAAACGGTATTGCTCTCACGTCAATATCAGTTTGTTAATTTGAGTCTAGGTCCTGATTTAGCTGTCGAGGACACTGATGTTCATGCTTGGACGGCAGTGCTTGACACGATTTTAAGTGATGGTGAAACACTGATGACGGTGGCTGTAGGCAATAACGGTGAGAGGGATGAAGAGGAGTCTTTAAATCGTATACAAGTACCGGCTGATAGTGTTAATGCATTGTCTGTAGGTGCGGCAGATCACTCTACATCCAATTGGAATCGGGCATCTTACAGCGCCAAGGGACCAGGTCGGAGCCCTGGTAGAAGAAAGCCAGATTTGATTGCATTTGGTGGTTCTCCTAAAGAATATTTTCATGTTGTTGCTTCGGGTGCTCGCCCCAACCTCTCTGCCACATTGGGCACTAGCTTTGCGGCTCCATTGGCGCTTAGATCAGCTGCTGGTATTCGTGCCATATTAGGGGCGGATGTCCACCCTCTTTCCATTAAGGCTCTTCTCATCCACGGGTGCGAAAATAACGATGGGCTCGGTGCTGATAGCGTTGGTTGGGGACGTGTTCCCAATGAGCTAAACGAGTTGATAACTTGTGGTGAGGGTGTTGCTCGAATTATTTATCAGGGAGAGTTGCGGCCAGGAAAATTTTTGCGCGCACCGATCCCGCTTCCATTGCAGGGTTTGCAGGGCAATGTCACATTGCGAGCTACTTTTTGCTATGCGAGCCCTGTCGACCCTCAAGATGCTGGTGCTTATACAAAAGCAGGTTTGGGAATTACGTTTAGACCTCATCGGGATAAGCGGAAAGGGGATTCAAAAAGCGCAACTCCTTACAGCTTTTTCCCTGCAGCAGTATTCAAAAATGAGGCGGAGCTTAGATCGGACTTAGGTAAGTGGGAAACTGTCTTGCACAACGAGAATAATTTTCGTGGTAGCAGTCTTCTAGAACCAGTATTCGACGTTCACTATAATGCTCGTGACGCAGGAGGAGCCGCGTTGAGTAGTGCCGAAAAAATTCGCTATGCACTTGTGGTGACTGTTTCAGCGTCTAAACATCCACAACTACATCAGGATATTCTTGACGCTCATGCATTGCTTGAGGCATTGGAACCTGTTGTGTCCCTCCCGATTCGTACTTAAAATCTGAATAACCCCTTCCCCTCAATTTGGATCAGGGAAGGGGGTTTTTGTTTTTACGGTATATTGGTTTTTTGATTGTGATTTCTAGAAATCACAATGCTTCGAATGTGTTAAAGCTAGCTCGCCATTCTCTCCAGCCGAGCATGACATATGTCTTAAGCGCAATTTGGTTTTCAAAAGGCATTAGACGAGAGTCGTCCAGCGTGCTCAGATATGCTTCCAAATCCCCTAGGGCGTCACAAAATGGACCTGGCGCGCGGGCCTTAAGCACATCGTTGAGTTTTTCGCGTAAGCCATTCCCAAATTCTACCGGTAACAATGCCAAAATGGTGCTCACCTGGTCTGCTGTGGGGACTGGTTCGCCGTACTCGCTGAAAGCCATTGGAAGTAACGGTTGAGTCATGATTATTCCTTTTTGAGTCCGATGCTAGTCTGCGTGAAAGCAGGTGTTGAGGGAGGTCGTCCAGTCTAGTGGGCTACTCGAGCAGATGGAAATCGTCACGTTTCCTGGGATCCGTGGCTCCACCTTGCAGACTGGCCTCATACTCTGCTGCACTCAGAAACGGGGCCCATTACTGGCAACGTTACCGGTCACATGTTGCGTATCGCGTCGTTCTCGTCTAGAACGAACTCTAATCCAATGCCAACTTCCTTTAACACCTTAGCCGCGCGATCAATAAAAAACTCGCCTTGCTCAGGCAGCTCATACAGACCGTTGATGCGAATGACAGGATGCTTCCCAAGAGCGTTGGGGATCTCAGTGTAGATCTCGCCACTTTCGATGAACGCAACGTAGGTATTGAGCTTGTCTTGAAGCAGCTGCAGGTGTTCGCCTTGCTCAGCTTTGCCGCCCCATTCAAGGTGGTCAGAGATATACAGCACCACATTGTCAGGTTCCCACGTCGGGATTGCCCAGATATCAATTACCTGTGGATTTGTAATGGACATGTCTGCTCCCTCAGGGTTTTGGTCGAACAATTTCGACTTTGGTTGGTGGGATTACGGTGCCCCCGGGAAAGCCGGGTTTCCCTTTACCGACAACGATTGCACCGCTTTCTTCGATCTCTGGATACGCAAGTTTTTGGTTGCGAGTCAGTGGTGCTGTTTCCGATGATTTGCATTCGATGCAGGAAATGTTGCCTTCAGCGTCGCGCCCTAGCATATCGAACCTGGTGCGTACTCCGCTCTTAGTCTTGGCTGTCACTTCTCGGCCCACTTCGGGTGTGTTTTCCCGTAGCTCGCGTTCCTTTTGGTCCTCGAAGGCCTTTCCCTTTTCCTTGTTCTTCTCCAACTGCGTACTGAGCACGATGTAGATTGGCTCAATGCCCGAGTCGGGGAACCAGATAATTGCATCTTGGAACTCAGGTGGATGGGCAGGGTTCGCCAGCACCGTGTCAGATTGTGCCGTCGGCGGATACACCCACGCGGTGGGCAATTGTGGGGCGCCTTCCAGGGCTGGAATACCCAGTACACCGTCACCACTTGCCGCTGGCGTCCAAGTGAGCCCAATCCCGTTGCCGATGTCAGCAACATATGTCTCACCGACTTTATCGCCCTTGATGACCGGGACGTTTTCCCAATCCGGCTTACCGCCCGTGTAGAAGCCATAAGCGTTAACGGAGCCATCCGGCAGCGTCTTCACGTTAACACGCACACGGGTGCGGCCAGTTTCAAGCGTTGCGTATTGATCGTTCTTGTAGAAGGCGCTGTCTGGGGAAATGCTGGTGTTCGGTATCAGCATCCCTACGAAGCCCGTTACGAGGCCCGCACCAACAACGCTTGATCCCTTCAGCAGACCCAGTGATAGCGATCCGCCGAGGCGTTGAGCAATTGCACTGCCAGTGGCAGACCCGCCCACCAGTTGTAGTGGAGTGCCTTGGACGGTAATCGCTGCCCCGGTGGCCAGCACTGCCCACAATCCGTAGTCGGCCAGTTTCTCAACGGGCACAAATCCGGCTGGGTTCTTGTGGTTGATTACACCGTCAGGAAGGTTACAGCTCTTGGCAAACACACAGCCTAAGCTGTCCGGTTTGCCTTCTGGTTTCGGTGCCAGGTCTTTGTATTCCGCCCAACGCTGGGCGTGAGTATCTACAGGCTCGCCGCCGCTATAGCGATAGCCTTTCGGCGGGTTGGGTACATAACCGCTCATGCAGCGTCCTTGTTCGTCCTTGGGGGGGGGGCCCGGCCTGAGGCGGGGGCAGAATGACGTTAACGGGAAGCACAAGCGCTGGCTGTAGGACAATTCCTGTTACCCGTGCTGATTTCCCTGTTCCATGTCATTGCAGAGAGGGGATGGTAACCGCACCAGCATGAGAGTTTGAATGGTGGCCATTTGCATGCTCTCTGCCTCGTAAGCAAGTTGGCTAACAGGTTGCGCTTTTTAGATAGGCAATCTCGAGCGGGCGGCTTGGTTTGCCTATGAACTTGAAGGGTAGCCAACGACATCGACTGGGTATGGGGCAAGCAATATGCAAAACCACGCCATTCAATGCCGAATTTGCATTTGTGTAAGCAGGCGGAAGCGGACGTAATAGCCAGAAAATACGGGCCTCGTGCGCATAAGTCGTCACATACTCCAGCACAATCGAGGTGTGAAATAAATATCGTGCTTGAACTTTTGTGTTTTTTGTGAGATAGCTAGTGCAGGCTGTGATGGACGCCTGCCGCTTGCACTGGCGAAGTCAAACACCATCTTGTTCTAGCTGGATCCCCTTCTACATTCGTAGCACCTACCCAGGCGCACGGTGAGCAAGCAATCGAAGTTTTACGCGCCGATTCGGAGTAGAGCTATGAATCAGTACAGCTATTTAAACCTCATCAAGCGCGAAGCAAAAGCCTACGGTAAATCCCACGGTATATCTCTAGCTCTGGCGCTCGAGCATATCGCGCGTGAGTCCGGCTTTGGTCATTATCATGAGATGGTCGCAGTCTCGAAAACGAATCCTAATGACCAGCGTCTGATGCTGCGGGCTGTCGGCCTCGCAAATTTCAATGAGATATTGTTTGAGGATCCCTTGTGGGGGGATTTAGATTCCTTGGTCGAAGACGCACTGAGCGGTCCTATGGCGGAAACAAACGCTACGGGATTTATAGTCGAAAATCTGGAGGTATCATCTGCGGATTACGATGAGTCAACTGGAGTGGCTACTCTTGAGGTTCAGTTCGAATATAACGGAGAGCAAGACCAGGAACGTGTTTGGCATGGCGCCGGGTTCCATTTGGAAGGTCAAATACAATTGATTTTCCGGGGGGAATGGAGCTTGGTGAATGATGATGCATTGCTGATAACCGCTTTCAAGACTGACCAAGACATGGATCACGAAGCTGGATTGGATGATCTGTACGAGCAGTTTCTAGCCTCACAAAACAACGATGACAAGCCAACTGATGATCCCTTTCAGGTTTAGGGCAGATTTAGGGCAAGACAGGGGCCGCTTTACGCCGCTAGAGGCTTTCAACTCTCTCAAGAATCCTCGGTTTTAGCGGTCTGGAGCGGCCTGGATGTATGAATGAAGGGGTTCGAATCCCTATCTCTCCGCCATTACATAGAAAAAGCCCCGTAGATGAAAATCTACGGGGCTTTTTCGTTTCTGCGAATCCAGTACTCGTGGCGATAGCGAAAGTGCTGAAGCGCGTCTTGCACGGTGAGGTCATCGGCAGAGAGGCAATTTAAGTAAACACAGCCTCTGCCGACATTAGAGATACGACGCTCCCAGAACTCGCCGACCCATTTAAAGCTGCGTTCGCAGAGTAGGGTGCTGTCATTATTGGCCCGTGATCAGCCGCCAGATCACACCTGTCGTCGTTTATCCTCTGTCCAGCCATGAGGCCAGCGCTTTCACTAAAGTGGATACTTGCTCACCTCGGCCGTGAAAGGCGCATCCAGCGAGTTCCAGCCTCGCTCCCTATTTGAATTGGTTTGAATATGATGATTCCACCATCAGCCCAAGGTGCTCACCGCGTTTCTCAACGTCAGTCCGTCAAGTCAGGCAGCAGCGCCGCTCCCCACGTCGACGACTGCGAAGTACTGGTTGCGCAGCCGCCGGTATTCGAAGATGGCGAGCCGCCAGTCGGCGTGGTCATCCATGCGTATTACCCCGAAGTGCTGCAAGATATCCTCCGCCGTTTGATTAAACTGCCTGAACGCCTGCATCTTTACGTAACCTGCGTAGCGGGTCGTGACGATGCGGTCTGTGCTCAGCTGACGGCCAGTACATTGAGTTTTTCGCTATACCGGGTGCCGAACCACGGCAGGGACGTTTTGCCGTTTCTGCGGGTGCTGCCGTTCTTGCGTGCCGATAATATCCGCACGCTGGTCAAGCTGCACACCAAGCGTTCGCTGCACTTGGGCGGGGAGAACGACTGGGGCGTTGAACTATTCGATGATCTGCTGGGCCCGGTACGATTCAGTCGAGCGCTGGAACACCTTGCCGACCCGGTGCACGTTCCAATGCTGGGTCCCCAGCGATACCTGCTGCCAGTCACCCGATTCCTCAGCGAAAGCAATCGCGCCTTGCTTGTCACCCTGGCTGAGCGTGGCGGCGTTGATCCGCAAGGCATCAACGAAGCGGATTATTTTGCCGGCACCATGTTCTTTGCGCGCACTGAAGTGTTCGCCCCACTGGAGCGGATGCAACTCACGGGCAACGATTTCGAAGAGGAAAGCGGCCAGCTCGACGGCACCCTCGCGCACACCCTGGAGCGATTTTTCGGCGTTCTGGCGAATGTTGGTCGCCAGCAGCGCAATATCGACCTTTATCAGCGCTGGCTGGCGAGTCGGCAACTGGCTGCCGTCGAGGTCGAAGGTTTACCCGCGCGACTGGCGAGCTGGCCGCGGCAACCTGACGTGTTGTTGGTGTTGACCGATACTGCGGGTGACATCGGACTGTTGCGTTCCAGCCTGGCAAGCATCGATCGCCAGCTTTATCAGGCGGCGGCCATCGTGGTGCTCTCCAACGCCGAACCTGTTGGTGTGACACCGGCGGCCAATCTGGTCTGGCTACCGCTGGCCGAATCCTGGCCGAGCCAGCTCAATGAGCTGTTGCAGGAGATCGAGGTTGACTGGTGGTACCTGTTACGCGGCGGAGACGAACTTGATCCTCACGCGCTGCTTTTGCTCGCCGAAGGCATCGCGCTGAATCCTGGTGTCAGCGCTTGCTACAGCGATGAAGACTCACTGACCGCTGAAGGCTGCCAGGGTCCGGTATTCAAGCCGGATTTGAATCTGGATATGTTGCGCAGTTATCCGTATGTCGGCCGCGCACTGTCCTTCAGTCGCGAGGCCGCGCTGTCTGCTGACGGTTTTGATCCCGCCTTCAGCGAACTGGCGCCCCACGATTTGCTTTTTCGGCTGATTGAAACTCACGGTCTGGGGACTGTCGGGCACCTCGCGGATGTGCTGGTGCATCAGACCATCAATTTCCCCCAGTGGCTCAGTGAGCCCCAAGTCATCGCGAACTCGGCAGCCATCGTCGGGGCGCACTTGCAGCGCCTGGGCGTGGCTCATGAGCTGCAGGCGGGACCGTTGCCGATGGCTAACCGTGTGGTCTACCGACATGCGGAGCAGCCGCTGGTCTCGATCCTTATTCCCACCAAGGACTGCCTGCCGATGCTGCTGCGCTGTATCGAAAGCATCATGGAGAAAACCAGCTATACGAATTACGAACTGATCATCATCGACAACAACAGCGAAACCGACGAAGCCCGGGACTGGTTCAACGGTATGGAGCTGTTGAACAATCCCAAAGTGCGTATCTTGCGTTATCCGCACCCGTTCAACTATCCGGCGATCAATAATTTTGCCGCCGGCCATGCCCGCGGCGATTACCTGGTGCTGCTCAACAATGACACGGCGATCATTGATGGCGACAGGCTTGGTGCGCTGCTCCATCACGCCCAGCGGCCAGAAGTGGGGATAGTGGGCGCCAAACTGTTGTTCCTCGACGGGACTGTTCAGCATGCAGGCGTGGTACTCGGGTTGCGTGGCGTTGCAGACCACCCGTTTATCGGCGATTCAATGCAGTCCAACGGCTACCTTCACCGCTTGCATCTTGATCAAAACTACAGCGCGGTCACCGCCGCCTGCCTGATGATCAGCACCGAGCTGTACCAGCAAGTGGGTGGAATGGACGAGGTCGGCCTGGCTGTTTCCTTTAACGATGTGGATCTGTGCCTGAAAGTCGGCCAGGCTGGACGGCTGATTGTCTGGACGCCCTATGCGCTGCTCGTTCACGAAGCCAGTGTGAGCCAGAACAACGTCGACACGACCAAGGAGCAAGCCAAGCGCAAACGGTTCAAGAGCGAACAGTCGGTGATGTATCAGCGTTGGCTTGCGCAAATCGCCAATGATCCGGCCTACAACCGCAACCTGACCCTGGAAGGCAGTGGCTTCTCCTCCAAATACCGCACCGATACGGACTGGCACCCGTTTGCCAGTCGTGAGTTGCCGCACGTGCTGTGTCACCCCCTCGACTCTTTCGGTAGCGGACACTACCGCGTGCGTCAGCCTTTCGCTGCCCTGAAAGCCGCGCAGCTGATTGGCGGAACGGTGAGCGACGAGGGACTGCAACCGACAGAACTGGAGCGCATTGCGCCGGACACGATTATTTTCCAGGGGCAGCACACAACGCCTCATCTGGAATACATGCAGGACACCAAGGCATTCTCCAGAGCGTTCAAGGTTTACGAGCTGGATGACTATATTCTCGACGTGCCCGCTGGCAACTTGAACCACGAATTGCTGCCCAAAGACATCACCAAACGCTTGAAGAAAGCCGTAGGGCTGTGCGATCGGTTGGTGGTGTCGACCGAACCGCTGGCCAATGCGCTGAAGGGGTTCAATGCCGACATCCGGGTGGTGGAAAACCGTCTGCCGAGCCATTGGTGGAGCGATCTCACCAGCCATCGCCAGCAAGGCCGCAAGCCTCGGGTTGGCTGGGCCGGCGGCTCAAGTCACAGCGCCGACCTGCAAGTCATTGCCGAAGTGGTTCGTGCGCTGGAAGGGGAGGTTGAATGGGTGTTCATGGGGATGTGCCCACCAGCACTGCGTCCCTATGTCCATGAGTTCCATAGAGGGGTGAGTATCGAAAAATACCCGCAAAGACTGGCCGGCCTGAACCTGGATCTGGCTTTGGCACCGCTGAAAGACAACTTTTTCAACGCCTGCAAAAGCAATTTGCGCTTGTTGGAATATGGCGCCTGTGGTTTCCCCGTGATCTGCTCGGATATCGTTTGTTATCAGGGTGATTTCCCGGTGACGAGGGTCAGGAACCGTTCGCAAGACTGGATTGCTGCTATTCGCGAACATCTTGCGGAACCTGATGCCAGCGCCAGGGCTGGAGAGGCCCTGCGCAGCGTTGTACTCGATCACTGGATGCTCAAGGACGAACATCTGTTGGCGTGGCGAAACACCTGGCTGGCGGACTAAACAAGAAGCCTGCATTGTGAGCGGGCCGCTTTCAGGTCTTTCCCACGGTCGCGCAAAGCGCCCAAGCTTGCTCGATACCGGCCCGAAAAAAAGCCTCACAGTCTTAATCTGTGGGGCTTTTCCATTTCCGCAGGGTCGTGCAGAGCGACTAGATCTCCTTGACCGGCGTCTCCCCCTGCACAGCCTTGATCAATCCGATCACATGCAAACAGTCCGCCTTGTTCACATAAGACTCGCCACTGGCGATGGTCTCGTGGTTACCCGCCCTCAGTCTCCAGCGCCACTGCCCTTTGCCGGTGCTCGGGGTGCCTCTGGATTGTCTGTAAATCTCGAAATACATTCAGTTCGCTCCATGCGATTCATTGTGCGACAGCCTGTGTGGCGCATGCTCGCAAGCCTAGCGCAGACGGTTTTTTTGGCTATCGGACATTTGTTTCCAATCGTTCGCGGATGTTTCCGAAGGGCGCGGGCTAGAGCGTGTGGTTAGGCCTCTGGATTGGCCAATATGACGCCGTCTGCGCCTTGCAACGCCGTCGACGCTCCTGCTTAATACGGGACGGCTCATGGCGTCGAATATCGTTCGGCGACCGACAAACACTATAAGAAGAGCACTCCTTTGACTGAGCACGGAACGCAACAGGCCGGGCAGGTGACGTTATCGCTGGTGGTCCCCGTTTTTAACGAGGAGGACAGCCTCGATACTTTTCTGCGGCGGATCAATGAAGTCTTTCAGGCACAGGTGTTGATCGATCTGGAGCTGGTGTTCGTCAACGACGGCAGCACAGACGCGACCCTCGAACGCCTGCTCGAACATCAGCGCCAGGATGTGCGCCTGCGTATCGTCGACCTGAGCCGCAACTTCGGCAAAGAAGCGGCGCTGTCCGCCGGTTTGCAGATCGCGACCGGACAGATCGTGGTCCCCATCGATGCTGACTTGCAGGACCCGCCGGAGGTCATTTTGCAGATGATCGAGCGCTGGCGAGAAGGATTTGAAGTGGTGCTCGGTCACCGCATCAGCCGTCGCAGCGACACTTGGGCCAAGCAGACTTCCGCTCACTGGTTCTATCGTCTGCACAACAAGATTGCCGAACAGCCTTTACCCGAGAACGTCGGCGATTTTCGCCTGATGGATCGCTGCGTGGTCGATGCCTTGCTGACCTTGCCCGAATCCCGGCGCTTCATGAAGGGCCTGTTCGCCTGGGTCGGCTTTCGCACCACCCACGTCGATTACGAACGCCCCGAGCGCGTGGCGGGGCAGAGCAAGTTCAATGGTTGGCGGTTGTGGAATTTCGCGCTGGAGGGCATCACCAGTTTCAGCACCGAGCCATTGCGGATCTGGACGTATGTCGGCGCGCTGGTGTCGCTGGTGTCTTTTGCCTTCGCCATGTTCATTGTCGTGCGCACGTTGATTCACGGTGTCGACATGCCCGGTTATGCCTCGTTGATGGTGGCCGTGACCTTTCTCGGTGGACTGCAATTGATCGGCATCGGCGTACTCGGCGAGTACCTGGGCCGCACCTATATCGAATCCAAACGCCGACCGGTTTTTCTGGTGCGTCGCGTCTACGACCCCAAGGACTGATTCATGGATCTCAAGGAAACCGACATCCTCGGCGACAGCATCAACGAGCATTGGTATTACTGTTCAAAAGCTGCGGCGACGAAGCGTTTGCTGGGGAATGCACCCATCAGCCGAATCCTCGATGTCGGCGCCGGGTCGGGTTTTTTCTCCCATCATTTGTTGACGCACACCGAGGCGCGCGAAGCATGGTGCGTGGATATCAGCTACCCCGCGGACTCCAGCACCACCACCGCCGGCAAACCGGTGCACTACCGTCGCGGGATCGAGACCATCGATGCCGATCTGGTGTTGCTGATGGACGTACTGGAGCATGTCGATGACGACCTCGGATTGCTCAAGATGTACGTCGATAAAGTGCCGTCGGGCAGTCGATTCCTGATGACTGTGCCGGCATTCCAGTTCCTGTGGAGCGGTCACGACGACTTTCTCGAACACAAGCGCCGCTACACCCTGGTGCAGTTCGAAACCCTGGCGCGTGACGCGGGTTTGACGGTGCAGCGCGGTGCTTATTATTTCGGCGCGGTGTTCCCGATTGCGGCGGCGTTGCGCTTGTTGCCGCAAGGCGCGCAAGCGCAACCGCCGCGCTCGCAGCTGAAACGCCATCACCCACTGGTCAATGGCGTCCTCAAGACCTTGTGCAGTCTCGAACTGCCGTTGCTGGGCATCAACCGCCTGGCCGGGTTGAGTGTGTTCGTGCTGGCGCGCAAACCGTGACCTCGGCGGAGAAAAATGCATTGATCCAGCGTGGTGTGCGCTTTGCCTTGACCGGGCTGTTCGTCACCGCGTTGCATGCGTTGGTGGCGGTGCTGGTCATCAATTTCATTGCTGCGCAGCCGCCGCTGGCCAACGGCGTGGCGTTTGCCGTAGCGACCGTGGTGTCCTACGTGATCAACACCACCTGGAGTTTTTCTGCCCGTTTGCACGGGCGAACGCTGCTGCGTTTCCTGCTGGTGTCCGTGGGCGGTTTTTTCCTGGCGATGTTCGTTGCCTGGGCCGCGCAGGTTGCCGGGCTGCACTATCTGCTGGGCATCGTTGCGGTGGCGTTGACGATTCCAGCGTTCACCTTTGTCTTGCACAATTTCTGGACGTATCGATGAAGGCTTCGCGAAACCATCCGGCGCTGGGCCTGTTGCCCTTACTGCTCGGTGTGCTGGCATTTTTCTGCGTGATCGGGCCGCAAGCGCTCGATCCGCAAAACATTGCCTGGCTGGAGCAGGGCGATCCGGCGACGCATTATCTGGGCTGGGAATATTTCCGGCACTCACCCTGGACCTTTCCGCTGGGCCTTAACCCGTCCTATGGTCTGGAATTGGGCAATTCGATTATTTTCTCCGACTCCAACCCGCTGCTGGCGCTGCTGTTCAAGCTGTTCAATGCGTGGTTACCGGCGACCTTCCAGTATTTCGGTCTGTGGCTGCTGGCGTGTTTCGTTCTGCAAGCCTGGTTCGGTTGGAAACTGTTGGGGTTGATGACGGGCAATCCGCTGATTCGCCTGCTGGGCACTGGATTGCTGGTAATTTCGCCGCCGATGTTCCTGCGCATGGGCGGGCACCTTTCCCTGTCCGGACATTTTCTGATTCTGGCAGCGCTGTACCTGGCGTTATTGCCGAACCTGTATCGACGTCGTCTGGCCTGGGGCTCGCTGCTGGCGGTGACGGCGATGGTGCATGCCTACCTGTTGGCGATGGTGGCGCTAATCTGGGTGGCGGATCTGCTCGGCAAGACCTTCAGCCAGCAATTGACGCGGCGTCAAGGTCTGCTCGAAGGCGTTTCGCTGTTTGCCGTGGTGAGTGTGTGCTGCTGGCAGGTCGGTTACTTCGCTATTGCCGATGGCGCGCAATCCGGCGGTTTCGGTTTGTACCGGATGAACCTGCTGTCACCACTGGATCCGGCCGGCTGGTCGTTGATTTTGCCGGATCTGCCAAAAGCCAGCGGCGATTACGAAGGCTTCAATTATCCAGGGCTGGGTGTGCTGTTGCTGGTACCGTTGGCGCTGATTGCCTTTCTGAGAAATCGCCAGCCGCTGAAGGATGAGCTTCGTCTTCGCCCTTGGTTAATGCTGGCGTTGATCGGTTTATCGTTGTTTGCGCTATCGAACCAGATCGGTGTCGGCGCACACACCTTCAGCTACCCGCTACCGAAAATCGCCATCAAACTGGCGAATATTTTTCGCGCTTCGGGGCGGATGTTCTGGCCGGTGTTGTACGCGCTCATCCTGATGGTGATGTTTCTGCTGGTGCGCGGTTACCGGCCACGCATCGTCGTCGCACTGCTGGCGCTGGCGTTGACGATACAGGTCGTCGATACGCGCAACGGCTGGATGGGTTTGCGCAACGGCAAGATGATAACGCCGTCCGCAGAATGGCCAACGCCGATGCGTGATCCATTCTGGGCGAGTGCGGCGGCGCATTACCCGAACATCCGCAGTCTGATGCCGCAGAATCAGTCCGAGCGCTGGCAAGTGATTGCCGATTTCGCCGCGACCCACGGCCTGAAAACCGACGCCGTTTATCTGGGGCGCATGAGTTCCACAGCGCTTGAGCAGGCCCGGCAAAAATCGCAGCGCATGCTTGAGTCAGGGCAATACGATGCCGACTCCTTGTACATTCTCGACGATTCCGTGCTGGCCGATGCCGCCAAAAGCGTCAACAGTGAAACGGATTTGCTGACCCGCGTGGATGGTCTGGTGGTACTGGCGCCGGGCTGGAAGCGTTGTTCGCAGTGCCTGAGCATGCCGGATGAAGGGCGGCGGATGTCACTACTGGCATTGATGCGTCCCGGTCAGACGCTGATCTTCAACTACTCCGCCCGGCAGTTGGCCAGCGGCTGGTCGCCCCCGGAAAACTGGGGAACATGGTCGGCGGGGCAGCAGGCGCAGATCGACTTGCGGGTGTCACCCGAGGCGCGCTCGATTGCGCTGGATGTCATGGCATTCGTTTTGCCGCAACACCCGGCGCAGCGAGTGATTGTCAGTTTGAATGGCGAGCAGGTGCTGACTACGCGCATGGTGGAGCATCAGGGTAATCATCTGGAGATCCCGATCAGTCCTGCGATCCGTCAGCATCTGGCAGACAATGATCGCCTGACGATCGAGCTGCAATTGCCCGACGCCATCAGCCCTGAACAATTGGGCATCAATGACGATTCACGGGTCATGGGGCTGGGCTTGAAGCGCTTGACGGTGAACTGACGCACCGTGGCGATGGACGCCGGGGCCCCGGCCTTTCTACACTGCCAGTATTCCGGGGGGCAGGGGGCAATGGATGAACCGCAATGAACTTCGCAAGGCCGACATCAACCTGATGGTGGTGTTCGAGACCTTGATGCTCGAGCGCAACGTGACCCGCGCGGCCGAGAAGCTGTTTCTCGGTCAGCCGACCATCAGTTCGGCGCTCAATCGCTTGCGCACGATGCTCAACGATCCGCTGTTTATCCGCGTCGGCCACCGCATGGAGCCGACCGCCCGCGCCGAAGATATTTTCCGCCATCTCAAGCCTGCGCTGGACTCGTTATCGGTGGCGCTGAGCCTGACCCGCGATTTCGATCCTGCCATCAGCACCATGACCTTTCGCATCGGCCTGTCCGATGATGTCGAGTTCGGCCTGCTGCCGCCGCTGTTGCGTGCGTTGCGCCAGGAAGCGCCGAACGTGGTGTTTGTGGTGCAACATGTCGATTACTGGCGCATCCCCGATCTGCTCGCGGCGGGCGACATTACGGTCGGCATCAGCCAGACCCGAGGCCTGCCGGCCAATGCCAAGCGCAAACTGCTGCGGCACATCCAGCCGAGCATCCTGCGCGCCGACGCCAGCGATACACCGCTGACGCTGGATGAATATTGCGCGCGTCCGCACGTGCTGGTTTCGCACACGGCCAATGTCAGTGGGTTTGCCGATGAGTGGCTCGCGGAACTCGGGCGCACCCGTCAGGTGGTGCTGTCGGTGCCGCAATACAGTGCGTTGCCAGCACTGCTGGCCGGCACTGATCTGATCGCCAGCCTGCCGGATTACACGGCGGCGGCCATGGCCACTTCGGGGCTGCTGTTCAAGGAGCCTTTTCCGTTCAAGACGCCGACGCTGGACCTGTCGATGGTCTGGCTCAGTCATGTGGACAGCGATCCGGCCGAGCGCTGGTTGCGTTCCAGGCTGGAGCAATTCATGAGCGAACGGCCATTGACCCCATCCTGAGCCATAACACACACTTTGTGGGAGCGAGCTTGCTCGCGAAAGCGGAGTATCAGGCACCTCAAGTGTCGCTGAACGATCGCATTCGCGAGCAAGCTCGCTCCCACATTGATATGTGAAAGTCCCCGAGAAGGTAGGACAGAGCTGTGCTATACGTACGACCTTTCTGCCAACTCACCGGGGATCTGCAATGCCACACCTGCACATGGAATACACCGCCAACCTGCCGCAGTTGAACGCCGACGTCGCGTTGATCCGCCTCAACAACACGCTGGTGGGCTCCGGTCAGTTTGCGGCGGAGTTCGATATCAAAAGTCGTGCGATTAAAGTCGAGACCTTCAAGGTCGGCACCGCCATGGCCGAGCGAGCCTTCGTTTATGTGAAGCTGGCGCTGCTCAGCGGGCGTTCGCCGCAGATCAAGAAGCAGTTGTCAGAAAGCTTGCTGGCGGTGTTGCAGGACCTATGCGAATGGCCGACCGGCGTCGAAGTGCAGTTGTGTGTAGAACTGGTCGACATGGATCGCGAGTCCTACAGCAAAACCGCGATTGGTGTGTAGGACTCAGGCCGCTTCGAGTTCGCTGCACACCTTGACCACCTGCTCGCGCAACCAGAGGTTGGCGCTGTCCTGATCAACGCTCTGGCTCCACTGCATGTCGAGGGTAAAGCCCGGCAATCCGTTCGGCGCCTCACAGTGATTGAACACCGCTTCGTTGGTCAGCAAGCGCTGGATGCGGCGGGGCAGGGTGAGGATGAAGTCGGTCCCGGTGATCATTTTCAATGCCGCGCTGTAGCTGTTCGAGCGCGCGACGATCTGGCGCTTCTGCGCTTGCCGTGCCAGCCAGCCATCGACCATGTTGGTGGTTGATGTCCACGGCGTCGGAAATACATGCCGGCGTTCGGTGAAGGCTTGCAGGCTCAGGCGCGGTTCCAGTGGCGTGGCACGTTTGTCGAAGACGCAGACCAGATCATCTTCCAGCAGCATCCGTGATTTCAGGTCGGTGTGATGGCGGTGGAAGTTGGGGCCGAAGCTGATCACCAGATCGAGGCTGCCGTCGCGCAGTTCATCCGCTGGGACGTCGGTCTCGAATTTGTGCATGTTGACCATCACCGGCAAATCATCGAAATCGAAACGCTTCAGCAAGCGCGGCAGAATCAGTTGCTCGAAGTATTCCGGGGCGCAGATGTTGAAGGTGACGGCTTGCTGGGTCGGGTCGAACGTTGGGGCGCCGGCGTGGCACAGGTTGATGCTTTCGAGGATCTTCTGCACATGGCCGTACATGGTGCAGGCCTTGTAGGTCGGACGCATGCCGGTGCGGGTGTTGATAAACAGTTCGTCTTCGAAACTGGTGCGCAGTTTTTTCAAACAGTAACTGACGGTGGACTGGCTGACGAACAGTGTTTCTGACACATCGGTGACGCTGCTCTGCTCATAAACGGCGATAAACACCATGAGATCCTGCATGTCGAGCTTTCGAAGCAAGTTACTGTTCAGCATCCGTACTGTCTCGCTGTGCTTCTTGCGCTGAATCCGCGCAAACGTGTGCGAACGATCGTAGCGGAACGATGGTGCCAGGAGAAACCCCTGTAGGACATTTCACGGTCAGTTGTGGGACAGAAAGTTTTAGTAACACGACGTCAACAATTAAACCGCACAAAGATGGCCAGAGGCCTCTAGCTCAATGCAGGAAAGTGTCGAGCGTAATGTCGAGGATTGAAGCGCCAGACCATCAACAACATCACGGTCATTACAGCCGTCAACGACCACCAGGCCCATTCGAAGCTGCCGAGTCGATCGCGAATCACGCCAGCCAATAGCGGCGAGAGGCCGGCGATCAAGTAGCCAATGCCCTGCACGAAGGCGGTCAGGCCGCCGGCGCGTTGCGGGTTGTCGAGGTGGTCGAGCGAGACGATCAGGCTCATCGGAAACAAACCGCCGATGCCCAACCCCAGCAGGCACGGCCACAGCAGGCTGAACTGTTGCGGGCTGAGGATCAGGCCGCAAAACCCGGCGATGATCAGCGTCAGTAATGCCATCAGAATCACCCTGCGATCCCGGCTGCGATTGGCGATAGCGGGAACCACCAGGCCGGAAATCACCTCCATGGCCGTCAGAAAACCTAACAGCAGCCCGGCGTTTTGTTCACTCCAGCCTTTTTCCACGTAGTACGGTGCGATCCAGGCCAGCACGCAGGTGTAGGACGCCGTCCCCAAACCAAAGAAGATGGCCAGTAACCAGGCGCGGGAATGGGTGAAGAATGAATCTTTGCTCGCTGCCGCCGGCGCCGTGGAGGTCAGCTGGCCGCGTTGCGACCACCAGAACAGAAACGCCAGTAATGCCAGGATCGCCCAGATGGCCAAACCGCTGCGCCAGCTTCCGGTTTGCACCATCACCAGTGGTGCAAACGAGGCCGCAATGGCTGCGCCGCCCATGATCGACGTAACATACAAGCCCATGCACAGCGCGACGTTGTCGGCGAAGCGCGATTTGATCAGCGCCGGCATCAACGCCTGAATCAGTGCAATGCCGATGCCGGCGAGCACGGCGCTGGCGATCAGTTCGGCTGCTGATTCGATAAACAGCCGCGACAGCGTCGCCAGGCCAATGATCAGCAACGACAGCAGTACCGTCCGTTGTTCACCCAGCCGCTGACTGATGCCGAGACCGAAGAACATCGCCAGCCCCATCGCCATCACCGGCAGCATGGTCAGCAGTGAAGCGACACTGAAGCTCAGCGGGATATCACCGCGAATGGCCGACAACAAGGGGCCGACTGCTGCCATCGACGGACGTAAATTGAGCGCGACCAGAATAATGGCAAGCATCAACCAGACTGCGGGACGAGCGGTGGCGCGGACGTTTTCCATCATCAGACCTTTGGACAGGGCAGATGATTAGGCGCGGAGCGGGCTAGTCCGGGCAAACCAGAAAATCCACAGCAGTATTTAAAAAGTCGATACCTCGCCACCCTCGGTGGGAGCGAGCCTGCTCGCGAAAGCAGATTGCCAGCGAAAATATTGGATGTGCCGGCTTCTTCGCGAGCAGGCTCGCTCCCACAATGGACAGCCGCGTTGTTTTTACTGAATAAAAGCTGAACCATTCTCAAATACTTCGCAAGTTTCAGCGTATGACCCAATGCCAACTAATCGTTGGCGTCTTTTTCACAAAAAATTGATGGTTGCCTGCTTAAAGTTTGCCATGCCTTAGTTAATGAAATTTTCACAATTGAAATTTCTTTCATGGAACGAGGCTCTTCTTTTCAGGAATCGCCCTTTCTATGTTGAAGTTAAAAGCCGTGCGCCCGGAATGGGTGACGTTGATTGCCAGCGCCTTTCTTTTAATCGGCTGCAATGTTGTGCTCTGGCAGCACCTGTTCGAGATCACCGCCGCCGATGGCAAGGGCATCGCCATGCGCTTGGCCTTCGGGGTGATGATCCTGGCGGCATTCAATATCGTGCTGACGCTTCTGGCTTTTCGGCCGTTGCTCAAACCGCTGTTGACGCTGATATTTCTGATCAGCGCCGGGGTGGCTTACTTCATGAGTCAATATGGCGTCATGATCGATGCCGGCATGTTTCGCAACTTGGCCGAAACCAATGCAACGGAAGTGCGTGATCTGCTCTCGCTGAAGTTGTTTGCTTATATTCTTTTGCTCGGTGTCTTGCCATCATTTTTGTTGTGGAAGTTGCCGATTGATTATCGTCGCTGGCACCGTGAGTTATTCAGTAAATTTATTGTCAGTGTCGCCTCGGCAGCGGTAATTGGCGGGGTGGCCCTGGCCAACTATCAGGGCTTGTCTTCACTGTTTCGCAATCATCACGAAATTCGCCTGATGTTAGTGCCGAGCAACTACATTGGTGCGTCGGCCGGTTACCTGCGTGAACAAGTGGTTTCGGCGCAGCAACCGTTCGTCAAGATCGGCGAAGACGCCGAGCGCAATCCGGATGTGAAGCTTCAGCCGCGTAAATCCCTGACCGTGTTAGTCGTGGGCGAAAGCGCCCGGGCGGAGAACTTCGGCATCCTCGGTTATGACCGCGACACCACGCCGAAACTGGACAGGGAAGCAGGATTGATCGCCTTTACCGACGTGCACTCGTGCGGCACTGAAACCGCCGTTTCAGTGCCGTGCATGTTCTCCAACATGGGCCGCAAGGATTACGACGCCAGCAAGGCGAAGAATGAAGAAGGTTTACTCGATGTGCTCAAGCGTGCCGGGATCGACGTGATCTGGCGTGACAACCAGTCTGGCTGCAAAGGCACCTGTGATCGAGTCACCCTGCAGGATGTCAGCAACCTGAAGGACCCGGCGCTGTGCGCCAACAGCGAGTGCCGCGACGAAATCCTCCTGCAAGGTTTGCAAAGTTTTATCGATCATCTCGATAAGGACACCGTTCTGGTTCTGCATCAAATGGGCAGCCATGGCCCGGAATACTTCAAGCGTTATCCGAAGGAATACGAGCACTTCACGCCTGTTTGTGAAAGTAACGCGCTGAACAATTGCAGCCGCGAAAGTATCGTCAACGGTTACGACAACACGCTGGTGTACACCGACCATGTGCTATCGAGCCTGATCGATGTATTGCGCAACAATCAGGACAAAGTCGATACCGCCATGTTGTATCTGTCGGACCACGGCGAGTCACTGGGTGAGTACAACCTGTTCCTGCACGGTACGCCTTACATGCTGGCGCCAGAGCAACAAAAGCATGTAGCGATGCTGGCGTGGTTCTCCGACAACTATCAGAAGGCCTATTCGGTCGATACTCACTGCCTGCAGTTGAGCCGCGACAAACCCCTGAGCCAGGACAACCTGTTCCACTCGATGCTTGGCCTGCTCGAGGTCAAGAGCAAGGTCTATCAGCCGGGTCTGGACATGTTTGCCGGTTGCCGTGGCGCGGTGATCGACGGCGTGCTCGCGAAGGAATGAGGCCAATCGGCTCCGTCGTTCTGACGCGACGGGTCTGTCTGTTTCCTCTGTCAGACTATTCTTGCTCTTTGGCAGGACATTTCGTTACAGCTCTTGCCCTTCGCAGGCGCGTAAATCGCCGGTGGCGATATATACTGCGCGCCATTCTTCAAGGGAGAGCCGTGTGGCCATCGATATTCACTGGATTCGCGACAACGAAAGCCTCGCGCAGTTTTGCGCCGAGTGGCAGCAGCTGCCGTTCGTTGCCCTCGACACCGAATTCATGCGGGTCGACACTTTCTATCCGATTGCCGGCCTGTTGCAGGTCGGCGACGGCAAACGCGCCTACCTGATCGATCCGCTGACCATCAACGCCTGGCAACCGCTGGCCGCATTGCTGGAAAACCCTGCGGTGCTCAAAGTCCTGCACGCCTGCAGCGAAGACCTCGAAGTGCTGTTGCGCCTGACCGGCAGCCTGCCGGCGCCGATGTTCGACACGCAACTGGCCGCCGCTTACCTGAACCTCGGTTTCTCGATGGGCTATTCGCGGCTGGTGCAGGAAGTGCTCGGTATTGAACTGCCGAAGGGCGAGACCCGTTCCGACTGGTTGCAGCGCCCGTTGTCCGAGACGCAAATCAGCTACGCCGCCGAAGATGCGGTGCATCTGGCGGAGGTTTTCGTACAACTGCGGCCGAAACTGTCTGACGACAAATTCGCTTGGGTGCTGGAGGACGGTGCCGAACTGGTTGCCAATCTGCGCCGCGAAACCGACCCTTACGAGGTCTATCGCGAAGCCAAACTGGCGTGGAAACTGTCCCGCGCGCAACTGGCCGTTCTGCGTGAGTTGTGCGCCTGGCGTGAAAAAGAGGCCCGCGCCCGTGATCTGCCGCGCAACCGTATCGTCCGCGAGCATTCGCTGTGGCCGCTGGCCCGCACGCAGCCGGACAATCTTGCGGCGCTGGGCAAGATCGAAGACATGCACCCGCGTACCGTGCGTCAGGACGGCCAGTTTCTGCTTGATCTGATCAAGCGCTCTGGCAGTGTGGGGCCTGATCAATGGCCGCCGGCCGTAGCGGAGCCATTGCCGATCGAAGCCGCTGCGTTGATCAAGCAACTGCGCGCATTGGGCCAGGCTGAGGCCGAGCGTCTGGGCATTGCCCCGGAACTGATGCTGCGCAAGAAAACCCTCGAAGCCCTGGTCAAAAGTGGCTACCCCGAGGGTCCTTACCAATTGCCTGAGTCGTTGCGTGGCTGGCGCCGCGAACTCATGGGCCAGAAGCTGCTCGACAGCCTGGCCACCGCCGGAGAACAGCCTTGAAACGTATTTGTTCCATCTACCAAAGCTCCAAGCGCAGCGGCATGTACCTTTATGTGCTCAAAAGTGATGCGCTGGAGCGTGTGCCGGAAGCGCTGATGCTGGCGTTCGGCAAGCCGAAGCATTCTTTCGACCTGGTGCTGTCGCCCGAGCGCAAACTGGCCAGCGAAGACATCGTTGTGGTCCTGGAAAACCTCGACAAGCAGGGCTACCACTTGCAGATGCCGCCGGCCGAGGACGAGTACATCGAGCACTTGCCGGAAGAGTTGCTGCGACGCAACGATCCGGTCTGATCTGCGAGGCTCTGTTCTGAGTCTCGGTTTACCCTGGAACTGTTTTTACCGCGATGGCCGTCCGAATCCGGCGGCCGTTTGCACGGTTTGCGAAAGGTTTGAAGATGCGCGTTCTGATTGCTGAACACGACCACGCGATATACGCCCGGCTGCTGCGTCAGGCAGCGCCCGAGCTTGAAGTACTGACCAGCGGCGACTCCGCCGAGCTGGCCCGTCAGGCCGCCGATTGCCCGGTGTGGCTGGGCCAGCCGGACCTGCTCGCGACCCTGCTGCGCCAAGGGCATCAGCCACAATGGCTGCAATCCACTTGGGCCGGCATCACGCCACTGCTCGCGGACGGTTTGCGCCGCGATTACCGTTTGACCCGTGCGGTGGGGATTTTCGGTCAGGTGATGGCCGAATACGTCCTGACTTACATCCTCGGCCACGAGCGCGAAGTGCTCGCGCGACTGGTCAGCCAGGTCGAACGCAAGTGGGACAACCGCAGCGGCCAGAGTCTGGTCGGGCGCAAGGTGTTGATCGTTGGCACCGGTGATATCGGCCAGAGCGTGGCGCAGTTCCTGCTGCCATTCGGCATTGAGCTGTACGGCATCGCCAGCAGCGCCCGCGAGCAGGCGCCGTTTGTCGAAGTCGGTTCGATGGCCGATCTGCCACGGCTGGTGGGCGAGGTGGATTACGTGGTCAACCTGCTGCCGAACACCGAGCACACCCACGATATCTACGACGCGGCGCTGTTCAAGCAATTCAAACCGACCGGGTTGTTTATCAACGCCGGACGCGGTGTCGCGGTGGTTGATGCGGATCTGGTGGAAGCGCTGAAGGAAGGTCATCTGGCGGGGGCGGTGATCGACGTTTGCCGTCAGGAGCCGTTGCCGCAACGGCATCCGTTCTGGACCGCGTGGGGTTTGCTGCTGACCGGGCACAGCTCGGCACCGACGTCACCGGCGTTGATGGTGCAGCTGTTTGTCGAAAACTTGAAGGCGTATCAGGCGAGCGAAGCGTTGCGCGGGGAAGTGGATTTCAATCGCGGGTATTGATCTCCTTGCTTCAGATCGTTCCCACGCTCCGCGTGGGAATGCAGCCGGGGACGCTCTGCGTCCCATTGGAACGCGGAGCGTCCCTTGAGTCATTCCCACGCGGAGCGTGGGAACGATCATTTGCGGTGTGGCTTAGAGGGTGAAGTCGCCTTCGGCCGCCAGTTCGTTCAGCGGACGGCGCGGGCTCGGCTCTTCGCGGGCTTGCAGGTATTCCGCCAGCGTTGCCTTGTCACCGAGTTTACCCACTGCCACGGCCGCGTGCAGCGCGTAACCTTCAGGAATATTCAACTCCTTGCGCGTCAGTTCCTGATCGAAACCGGCCATGCCGTGGGTGTGCCAGCCACTGATGCTCGCTTGCAGCGCCAGATGCCCCCACGCCGAACCGGTGTCGAAGGTGTGCCACAACGCCGGAGTTTCTTCCGTCGCTCCGGGTGCAGTGAAAGTGGTTTTCGAAATAACGATCACCAGCGCCGACGCATGCTGCGCCCAGCTACGGTTGAATTCATTGAGCAGACCCAGGTAACGCTCCCAGTTCGGTGTATCGCGACGTGCATAGAGGAAGCGCCAAGGTTGCGAGTTGTACGCCGAGGGCGCCCAGCGTGCGGCTTCGAAGAAGCTCAGCAGGGTTTCTTCCGGGATCGCTTCGCCGGTGAAGGCGCGTGGCGACCAGCGGTCGGTAAATTGCGGGTGAATGGCGTAATCGGCAACGCGAGGGTTGGCACTCATCGAGAGATTCCTTGCTACGTTTGAGTCAGGGATTTGAATGAAAACCCGGCGGGATCAGTTGCGCTGAACGATGGGGTTTTCCGAGCCTGAGGGTTCACCACAATGCAACGCGGTCGAGCGTTAATGGCTTGCGGGCAAGGCTCCTTGCGACTGGCAAAGCTACGCGCCGCCACAAAAACTGACAAGTCCCGCGCAACCGGCAGTCGCCAACGCTTGGCCCGCAAGGCCTTGAGCACTAGACTGGCGGCCTTTTCACCACCTGATGTTGATGCTTGAGCCATGGCCGCCGAAGTCGAACCGTTCTGGATACGCAAAACCCTCGATCAACTGGATCACCAGGAATGGGAATCGCTGTGCGACGGCTGTGGTCTGTGCTGCCTGCAGAAACTCGAGGATGAAGAAGACAACAGCGTTTATTACACGCGCATCGCCTGCAAATTGCTGGACCTGAAAACCTGCCAGTGCAGCGATTACCCGAATCGCATCAAGTTTGTCCCGGACTGCATCCAGCTCACCCCGGGCCAGGCCGAAGAGTTCAAATGGCTGCCGCCGACCTGCGGTTATCGGCTAGTCAGCGAGGGCAAGGATCTGCCGTTGTGGCACCACTTGGTGTGCGGCGACCGCGACGCCGTGCACCATGAACGGATCTCCCAATCCGGGCGCATGCTTGCCGAAGGCAGCGTGCCGGAGGATGACTGGGAAGATCACCTGATTTTCCGCGCAGGTTAAACACCTGCTGATTCAAGCTTTACCAAGGAGTGCGTATGGCTGTCGGATTGCCGCAAGCGTTGATGATTGCGCTGCTGGCGTTGAGCGCGCCGGTCTGGGCAGCGAAGAAAGTCGATCTGGATTATCACGTGCGCCTGTTGCCACAGAGCGATCAGGCCGAAGTACGTCTGACGTTGGCCAAGGGCGAAGCGGTGCGCAGTCTCGATTTCGATCTTGGCGACGGCAGCCATTACAGCGACTTCAAGGCTGACGGCCAGTGGCTGCTGAGCCCGGGCAAACAGGCGCGCGGGGTCTGGCGCCCCGCCAGCGAAAAGTCCAGCCTGACCTACCGCGTACGCATCAGCCACGGCCGCAAGAACGGCAGCTTCGACACGCGCATGACCCCAAATTGGGCGTTGATGCGTGGCGACGAACTGGTGCCGCCGGCCAAACTCGATCAACAGGACGGCACCGAACTGGTTGCGCGTCTGCATTTCGAATTGCCCGACGGCTGGAAGAGCATCGAGACCGCGTGGCCACGCATCGGCAAAAACAAATTCCGCATCGACAATCCCTCGCGCCTGTTCGACCGTCCGACCGGCTGGATGCTCGCCGGCCACCTCGGCAGCCGCCGCACACGTTTGGGCGAAACCGAAGTCACCGTGGCCTCGCCGCAAGGGCAGGGCATGCGCCGTATGGATGTGCTGACGTTGCTGACCTTCGTCTGGCCGCAGGTGCAGGCGGTTTATCCTCGACATCCGGTCAAACTATTGATTGTCGGCGCCAACGACCCGATGTGGCGCGGCAGCCTCGGTGCGCATGAGTCCATCTACCTGAACACACGGTTGCCGCTTGTCAGCGAAAGCGGCAGCAGCGCTTTGGTGCGTGAGCTGGCACAAGGGTTCGGTAGGATTAACGACGAGCAGCGCAGTGACTGGATCAGCGAAGGCTTTGCCGAGTATTACGCGATCGAACTGGTGCGCCGCGCCGGTGGCATGAGCGATGAGCGTTATCAAAGTTTGCAGGCGAAACTGGCCAGGGACAGCCAGAAAGTCACGACCTTGCGCGGCGAGCAGATCAGCCCGGCGCAGGTGGCGAAAGCAGTGGTGCTGTTGCAGGAACTGGACGGCGAGATTCGTTTGAAGACGCGCAACAAGCGTTCGCTGGATGATGTGTTGCGTGGGGCGATGCATTTGGGGACGGTGAGTACCAAGGAGTTTGTGCAACTGGCGGAGAGCGTTCTCGGTGAGTCCTCCAAAGTCCTTGATACCGCGTTGCTACAGTAAAGATCAAAGATCGCAGCCTTCGGCAGCTCCTACCTGTGGAATGCGTTTTCCCTGTAGGAGTTGCCGAAGGCTGCGATCTTTTGCTTTTAAGCTATCAAACCCCGGCTTTCGGCGATTTCACCGAATCATTGCCGGTCACGGTGGCGGTGCTGGTCGCCGCCTCGGCATTGGCCTTGAGCTTGCTCAGCTCTTCGCCGGCCCGCTCGATCTTCGCCCGCACATTGTTCATGTCCTGACGACTCTTCTCGATCAGGCTTTTCACCGAACTGTGCCCGGTAATCCCGCGCGCCATGGCCACGCCGCCAATCGCTACCTGAATCAAACCGAACACACCGCCACGGCGCAGGCCCTTGCCAACCATGATCACGCCGCCCGCGAGCGAGCCGATGCGTTCCCAGCCTTCGACGTTCTGCTCGGAACGACTCTGGAACGGGGTGGATTCGATACGTTCGACGCGTTTGAGTTCGGTCATGATCTTTCTCCAGGCAATGAGTAATCGATAAACAAGCTGACTGCCAGAGCGGTCAGCTCGTTCCATCGGATGTGCGACGCTTCAGCGGAATTTTGGCCCGGAGCGGGTGTTCAAGCCTTTGGCCATGCGGTCGTAGAGCACGACGTTGACCGTGGCGGCGAGGTTCATGCAGCCGGTGGTCGGGATGTACACGACGTCTTCGCACCAGTCGCGGATCTCTTTATCCAGCGAACCGTCTTCGGGGCCGAAGATGTACAGGGCACGATCCGGGTGAGTGTATTCCGGCAGCGGGCGGGCGCCCTCGACCAGTTCCACGGCGACGGGCACGCAGTTGAGCGGGAGGATCTTTTTCAGATCGTCGATGCCGATCAGCGGGATGTCGTAGTGCACGCGTTTGGTGTCAGTGACGAAGTCGGCGGCGCGTTCATAACGCTTGCCGGTGTAGAACACCGACGCCGCGCCATAGCAGCCTGCGGCGCGCATCACCGAACCGACGTTCTCCGGTGATTTGGGGTTATACAAACCAATGCAGCTGTACCGTTTGTCTGCCACGAGCGGGATGCCTTCGGGAAAAAGAGCGCGATTATACGGGGATTGGGCGGTTGTGGTCAGATCATGGGTTGGCGGTGCCCGAACGGCCGCCTTCGCGAGCAAGCTCGCTCCCACAGTGGTTTTGTGTATGACACCGATCCAGTGTGGGAGCGAGCTTGCTCGCGAAGGGGCCAGTCAGGCCAATGAAGAACTTTAATCTTCTTTTTTCATGAGACCGGCCAGGGCGGCAAACGGGTTATGCGTGGCCTTGGCAATCTTCGGCGTGCTCAGCGAGCCTTCGCTGAAGTACTGCTGATCGGTATACCGCGAATGTTCGTTGTCGTGGCAATACAGGCACAACAATTCCCAGTTCGAGCCGTCTTGCGGGTTGTTGTCGTGGTTGTGGTCGCGGTGGTGCACGGTCAGTTCGCTCAGGCGCTTGCCGGAAAACTCACGGGTGCAGCGGCCGCAGACGTGCGGGTACATCTTCAGGGCCTTGTCGCGGTAGCCCATTTCCTTGTCGCGCTGGTTGTCGGCGAGGATGCGATCCAGCTTCGACGTGTTGGTTGGGGTGGACGAACTCATGGGTTCACCTTTGTAAAAGACTAATGACGGTTATGCGCAGAGTTTAGCTCAGCCCTTGACCTTCTCGGCAATCCAGATTGTGTGGCGCGTGCCCTTGTTGCCGTGGGCGAAGACCTGGACCTCTTCGGCCTTGAAACCGGCCTTCTTCAATTTGTCGGAAAACAGCCGATCAGCGCTGGCCGACCACACGGCGAGCACGCCTTTCGGGCGCAAGGCTTTGGCGCAGGCATTCAGACCCGCGGCGGAGTACAGCCAACTGTTGGCCTTCTGCGTCAGGCCTTCGGGGCCGTTGTCGACGTCGAGCATGATCGCGTCGAAGCCGTTCGGTTCGCTTTGCAGCACCTTGGCCACGTCTTCCTGACGGATCACCGTGCGCGGATCGAGCAGCGGGCGGCCCGACTTCTCGCCGAGCGGGCCACGGTTCCACTCGACCACGCCGGGCACCAGTTCCGCGACCATCACTTCAGCGGTCTTGCCCAGATGCTTGAGCGCCGAGGCGAGGGTGAAACCCATGCCCAGACCGCCGATCAGTACCCGCGAATCCGGCCGGCCAGCGACCTTGCGGCAGGGAATCTCAGCCAGTGCATCTTCGGAGCCGTGCATACGCGTGTTCATCAATTGTCCGCCGTCGCCGCCCTGGATCTTGATGACGAAATCCTCGCCATACTCGAACAGGCACAGGGCACCGCCGCTTTCAGGGATCGGGGTGGTGTCGAGCAGAACGAAACGTTTCATGGAAATCTCTACAAGGGGGAAGGCAAGCAGGCCCGTTGGGAGTAGCCTGAGCGCAGACTAGAGGCCAAACGGAGCCCTTGATGAAGCGCACCATTCTAACGGTCATTGCCCTGGCCGTGCTCTCGATTACTGCAGTGCAGGCGCAACAGATAATTCCGGTCAGCCCGGCGCCGCAGCCCGGCTCGCCCGGGACAGCGACACCGACGCCGTATCCGCAGATCACGCCGATCAACATTCCCAAGTCCGGTGCCGGCAGTGGCAGTCCGCCGCTGGTGCCGATCGAAATGCCCAGCCCGCCGAGCAAGGATCAGCCGGTTCCGGGTATCGAACCGACCGGCACCAAGGCGAAAACCCCCGGCGGTTAAACCTGTTGCGCCGCCAGTTGGCCGTCGGCCATGCGCAGTCGTTTCGACAGGGAGACGGCTAGGGCGCGGATGATCTTCGCGGCGATCTTCGGCGCGTCGTTGAGCATTTTTTCCAGCGAATCCTTGCCGAGGTTCAATAGCTGGCAGTTAGTCGCGGCGATGCAGGTGGCCGAGCGGCGTTCACCGTCGAGCACGGCCATTTCACCAAACGCCCGACCGCTGCGCAGGGTGGCCATGATGATCACCTGACCATCGGGCCCGGTTTTCTGCACGGCGACCTGGCCGGTGTGGAGGATGCACATGAAACTGCCGGCATCGCCCTCGCGGAAAATCGCTTCGCCTTCAGCCACGGTGCTGATGCTGAAGTAGCCGGAAGCGGCCGCAAAATCGGCCAGCTGCAATTGATCGAACAGGCCGCAGTCCATCAGCCAGTCGCGGATTTCGTTGTTCAGGAAGGTCGGTTCTGACATGTCGTCACGGTCTTTTTGTTTTCACTGTTTCAGGCTTCACACGGTCCCCATGTAGGAGCTGCCGAAGGCTGCGATCTTTTGATCTTGCCTTTGAGAAAATCAAAATCAAAAGATCGCAGCCTTCGGCAGGTCCTACAGGGGATCTGTGGAGTATCGGCCTCTTGGGTCTGCAATTAAGACCCAAGTGACCGACGGAGTTCCTCAGGCCAGACCCAAAACCTTGAAAACAAATGCGTATTCGAGTGCTACGTCACGTAATCCCTGATAACGCCCGCTCATCCCGCCATGCCCCGCGCCCAGTTCGGTCTTGAGCAGCAGCACATTGTTGTCGGTCTTGGTCGCGCGCAATTTCGCCACCCACTTGGCCGCTTCCCAATATTGCACGCGGCTGTCGTTGTAGCCGGCGATCACCAGCGTCGCCGGATAATCCTGCGCGCTAACGTTTTCGTACGGCGCGTAAGCCTTGATCCGCTCGTAAACATCCGGCTCCTCTGGGTTACCCCACTCGTCGTACTCGGTGACGGTCAGCGGCAGTTCCGGGTCGAGCATGGTGTTGAGCACGTCGACGAACGGCACTTCGGCAATCGCCACGCCGAACAGATCCGGACGCTGGTTGAGCACCGCGCCAATCAGCAAACCACCCGCGCTGCCGCCACTGATCGCCAGTTTCTCAGCTGTGGTGATGCCGTTAAGGATCAGGAATTCGGCGCAGGCAATGAAGTCGCTGAAGGTGTTGTGCTTGTGTTCCTGCTTGCCGGCGCGATACCAGGCCTCGCCCAATTCACCGCCGCCGCGCACGTGAGCAATGGCGAAGGCCATGCCACGATCCAGAAGGCTCAGGCGGGCGTGAGAGAACCACGGATCAAGGCTCGAACCGTAAGCGCCGTAACCATACAGATACAGCGGCACCGCTTGGCCGACCATTTCGCGCTTCATCACCAGGCTGATCGGCACTTGCGTGCCGTCCGGCGCAGTCGCCCACAAACGCTGGCTGACGTAAGCGTCGGCGTCGAACGGGCCGAGTACCGGGGTTTCTTTCAACACCGCTTGTTCGCCGCTGGCAAGGATCAACTGGCGCACCTGTGCCGGGCGATTCAACGCCTCGTAGCGCAGACGAATGCGGTCGCTCTCGAACTCCAGGCTGTTTTGCACATACAGGCTGTAGGCCGCATCCGGCAGTTGCACGCGATAAGGCGCCAGGCCATGCGGGTGAACCTCGATGATCGGCAGGCCACCTTCGCGCAGGCTCAGGGTCATGGCCTCGGTGTTGAGGCTGACGCCATCGAGCATCACCGTATCGCTGTGGGGGATCAGGTTTTGCCAGTCGGCTTCGGTCGGCGCGATGCCGGTGTCCGGAGCCTGATACAGGGCGTAGTTGATGCCGTCACGATTGGTGCGGATAAACCATGTCCACACGCCATCGAGCAGGCCGTGATCGACGTCATATTCATGATCTTCGACCCGTGGCGCCAGGCAGGTGAAGGGCAGGTGCGGTTGATTGGCATCCAGCGCCCAGACTTCACTGGTGGTCTTGCTGCCCAGCGACAGCAGCAGTTGCTGCTCGGAGCTGGAACGGTAGCAATGCAGGAAGAAACGCCCGTCTGCCTCGTGGAAAACTTCTTCGGCAGCAGTGCCATCGAGGCGATAGCGGAACAACTTGTGTGGACGATGGGTGTCGTCGAGCACGCCGAAAAACAGGGTCAGGCTGTCATTGGCCCAGGTCATGCTGCCGTCGCAGTCTTCGAATTCCAGTTCGCTGACTTTGTCGTTGGCCAGTTCCTTGACGAACAGCGTGTAAATCTCATCGCCCGAGGCGTCGACGCTGTAGGCCAGACGCTGGTGATCCGGGCTGATGCTGAACGCACCGAGCGAGAAGAACCCGCCGTTGGCCAGCACATTCGGATCGAGCAGCAATTGTTCGCGGCTTTCGTCGAGGCTTAGGCTGTCGTCCGCCGGGCGTGGGCAGCGGTAGTGCCGGGCGTATTCGTCGCCCGCCGTGGTGCGCGTGTAATACAGGTACGGGCCCCATGGCGAGGGCAGGGACAGGTCGGTTTCAAGAATCCGGCCCTTGATCTCTTCGAACAGGGTTTCACGCAATTCGGCCTGATCGGCGGTTTGCGCTTCCTGCCAGGCGTTTTCGGCCTTGAGGTAATCGAGCACCGCGTCGGTGTCGCGCTCCTGCAGCCAGGCATACGGGTCGGCACCGGGCGCCTTGTGGGCAATCGGGGCACTGAGGACGTTGGCGGATTGGGGCATGAAAGGCTCTCGGACAATGTACGGAATAAGGGTTTTCGCGGATCTTGAAACCGCCGCAGCCCCCTGTGGGAGCGAGCTTGCTCGCGAAGGCGTCGTGTCAGATGACATTTGTTTCACTGACCCACCGCTTTCGCGAGCAAGCTCGCTCCCACAGGGTTTGCTGCCGGCCGTCTGGTATTGGGACAAGCCGCACGGGCGAAAAGTCGTTACTATAAGCGCCTCTTTGCCTGCCTTGCCATGGACACCATGACCGAGAACGACTATCTGATCGCCTGGGGCCTCTACGCCTTTGCCGCCGTGGGCTGCCTGTTGGTATGGATGCGCCTGACCACCTGGATGTGGCGCTGGTTGCGCGAGCCGCTGCGCGTGCTGATGGCAGTGTTGCTGTTCAGCCCGACCATCATTGATCCGGTGAAAGCCAAGGTTGCGCCGTCCATTGCCATCACCGCGCTGGACCTGGCCTTCAAGGTCGGCAACAACGCCTGGCGGGCGATCTCCGATCTGTTCATGTACAGCATGATCGCTTTCGGCATCTACCTGATTTTCGTGGCGATCCGCTTCCCGATCGAGCGTGCTTCCCGTGCGCGTCGTGAACAGGCCGAAGCCGCCAAAGCCGCCGCTCGCGCCGATGATCGCGATGACGATCAACCGTTTGGCGGCGCCGGCGATGACCGTTATGGTCGTCCACCTCTGCCGAATAATCCGCAGCGCATGCGGGTCGAGCCGCGCCTGTAACCCGAGAGTCCGCACATGTGTGAATTACTGGGCATGAGTGCCAACGTGCCGACCGATATCGTGTTCAGCTTCACCGGCCTGATGCAGCGCGGCGGGCGCACCGGCCCGCACCGTGACGGCTGGGGCATTGCCTTCTATGAGGGTCGTGGCTTGCGCCTGTTTCAGGACCCGGCGGCGAGTTGCGAGTCGGAAGTGGCCAACCTGGTGCAGCGTTATCCGATCAAGAGCGAAGTGGTCATCGGCCACATTCGCCAGGCCAACGTCGGCAAGGTCTGCCTGTCCAACACTCATCCGTTCGTCCGCGAGCTGTGGGGACGCAACTGGTGCTTTGCACACAACGGCCAGCTCGCCGATTTCACTCCGATCAAAAGTTTCTATCGCCCGGTCGGCGATACCGACAGCGAAGCGGCGTTCTGCGATTTGCTCAACCGCGTGCGTGCAGCTTTCCCGGAGCCGGTCGATATAGAAGCGCTGCTGCCGGATCTGGTTGCCGCCTGCGCTGAATACCGCAGCAAAGGCGTATTCAACTGCCTGCTCAGCGATGGCGACTGGCTGTTCTGCTATTGCTCGACCAAACTCGCACAGATCACCCGGCGCGCACCGTTCGGCCCGGCGCGGTTGAAGGATGTCGACGTGATCGTCGATTTTCAGGCAGAAACCACGCCCAACGACGTGGTCACGGTGATCGCCACCGAGCCTTTGACCGAAAACGAAACCTGGACCCGCTACGAACCGGGCCAATGGAGCCTGTGGCGACGCGGCGAATGCGTAAGCCAAGGCAAGACCGAATAAAGGATTGCACCCCATGTTGCTCAGTTATGTACGGCTGGTGTTGTTTGCGGCGGGCCTGTTGATCGGTGTCCAGGTGCCGGGTTTCATCAATGATTACGCGAAACGCGTCGAGGCGCACCTGATCGAAGCGCAGACCAGTCTGCGCGGTTTTCAGGGCACCGCCGAGCAGTTTTTCAAGGGTGATATGCAGGCGCTGGTCGCGCATTACCGCGCCAGTGAAGATCCGATCTTCCGCAGCGACGCCGACAGTCTGAACACCTTGCTCACGCGTCAGGTGGCGCTGGACAAGCAGTTCCAGGCGATGCAAGGCCCGTGGTACATCCGCTTCCTGCAAGTGGTGCTGGCCGCCGATCCGGACATTCGCAAGGAAACCTGGAACGGCTACAGCTACCAGATCCTGCTGACCCCGGAAGCAATGATCTGGGGCATGAGCGGCGCGTTGCTGCTGTCGTTCGGCATTGAATGCCTGTTCCGCTTGATCGATTGGGTTGTTCTCGGCGGTCGACGCCTGCGCCAGAGCCGGCCGATCGAAGACCGCGACGTGCGCGGCCTCTGATGATCGTTCCCACGCTCTGCGTGGGAACGCCTCAACGGACGCTCCGCGTTCGGCTTTTGGAAGGGACGCGGAGCGTCCCGGGCGGCATTCCCACGCGGAGCGTGGGAATGATCATGGTGTCAGGGCGATGTAGTCAGTACCCACCTTGATCGCATACCCCTCCAGCACCTGCTGACACAACGTCACAATCTCCTCGACCCACTCAACGCCCACCCGCCACGAGACCACCACCTGCAAGTTCGGTGGCCGTTGATCAATGGCCAACAACGTCAATTCCCCCCGCGCCAATTCCTCAGCCACCAGCACCGGTGGCAGCACACCAATGCCAAATCCATCGCGTAACAACCGTGTGATCGCCGACACCGAATTCACGCAATTCAAGCGCGGCGCCAAGATGCCATTAGCCTGCATCAACGCCAGAAGATCCTGATGCGGTCGGGAGTTTTTCGAGTAAGTGATGATCCGTTCCTGCGCCAGTTCAGCGAGGTCGGCGTAGTCGCGGTTGTAGATTGAATTGCTGGCGACGATCCAGCCCAGCGGATGGCTGGCCAGCTCCAGACTGCGTACGCTTTCATGGCGCACCAGGTCAGTTTGCAGAACGATGTCGAGGAAACCTTTTTGCAGCTGATCGCAGAGGTTCAGCGAAGTATCCGCCACTAGCTCGATTTCCACCCGTGGATACAGATCGGTCATCTGCGCCACCAATGGGCTGAGCCATGTGTGGATTACCGTGTCCATCACGCCGATGCGCACCCGGCCGACCTTGCTCGAGCGGGTCTCGATCGACTGCTTCAGTGCCGACATCGTGTCGAGCATCTGCTCGGCATACTCCAGCACTTTCAGACCTTCGGGCGTCAGGCTGACACCACGCGAATCGCGCAAAAACAGCTTCACCCCCAGCTCGCCTTCCAGCACCGCAATGCGGCTGGAAATCGAGGCCTGAGTGGTGAACAGCTTGTCGGCGGTCAGGCGAAAACTCTTCAGTCGGGCGACCCAGACAAAGGTCTCGAGAAACTTCAGGTTCATGGGCAAGGCTCGGGTGACAAATTTTTCTTATGGCTAAGGCGGGTTTTTATTCGTTGGACGCGGCAGGGCCGCGCGACGAAAAATCGACGCATCCGGTCCCCACGATAGGCGTCGTCGGGGCTACGAACAAGACCAATAAAAAACCTGCGGAGATAAGCCATGCGTGCTCCCGACACCCTTGAAGCATCCACGGCCACGGCGCGTCCCGGGCCGTTCGACTGGTATCGCAACATCAATCAGCAGGAGCGCCGCACGTTCTGGAGCTGCAAGATCGGCTACGGTCTGGACGGCATGGACACGCAGATGCTCAGCTTCGTCGTACCGACGCTGATTGCGATGTGGGGCATCACCACCGGCGAGGCAGGGCTGATTCACACCAGTACCTTGATCGCCTCGGCCATTGGCGGCTGGGTTGCCGGAATTCTCTCTGACCGCATCGGTCGTGTGCGCACCTTGCAACTGACGGTGCTGTGGTTCGCTTTCTTCACCTTCCTCTGCGGCTTCGCGCAAAACTACGAACAACTGCTGATCGCTCGCACCTTGATGGGCTTCGGTTTCGGCGGCGAATGGACGGCTGGCGCGGTACTGATCGGCGAAGTGATCCGCGCCAAGGACCGGGGTAAAGCGGTAGGCATGGTGCAATCCGGTTGGGCGCTGGGCTGGGGGCTGACAGCCATTCTGTATGCGCTGCTGTTCTCGGTGTTACCGCCGGAAGACGCCTGGCGTGCGCTGTTCATCCTTGGCATCGTGCCGGCGATTTTCGTGATTTTCGTCCGCCGACTGGTCAAGGATCCGGAGATCTATCGTGAGGCTAAAGCCCAACAAACGCCGGAGAATCAATCGAAGTTCTACGAGATCTTCGCGCCGGGCATGCTCTTCACCACGTTCCGCGCTTCGTTGCTGACCACCGGTGCGCTCGGCGGTTATTACGCCATCACTTCGTGGCTGCCGACCTTCCTCAAGAACGAACGCGGCTTGAGCGTACTCGGCACCGGAGGCTATCTGGCGATGGTGATTGTCGGCTCTTACGTCGGCTACGTGATCAGCGCTTATCTGACCGATCTGCTCGGCCGCAAAAAGAACTTCATCCTGTTCGCAGTCGGTTCGTTCACCATCGTTCTGCTCTACACGCAGTTGCCGGTGAGCAACGGCGTGATGTTGTGGCTGGGCTTCCCGCTGGGCTTCTTCGCCTCGGGAATTTTCAGCGGCATGGGCGCGTTTCTGACTGAGCTGTTCCCCACGCGAATTCGCGGTTCGGGGCAGGGCTTCTGCTACAACATCGGTCGGGCGCTGGCGGCTTTGTTTCCGCTGCTGATCGGTCTGCTTAGCCAGAAAGTACCTTTGAGCGTCGGCATTGGTGCATTTGCTGCGGTGTCTTACGGCGTGGTGATTATCGCGGCATTGAGCCTGCCGGAAACCCGTGGCAAGCAACTCGATGCGCAGTAACTGATAACCTGCGTAGCAAAGTCCTACAGATAAAAAGACAAGCACCTACAGGAGTGTTCACCGTGAGCCGCCTGCTATTGAATTGCGACATTGGCGAGAGCTTTGGCAGCTGGACCATGGGTCTGGATGCCGAGGTCATGCCCTTCATCGATTGCGCCAACGTGGCCTGCGGCTTCCACGCCGGCGACCCGAGCATCATGCGCAAGACCGTCAGCCTGGCTTTGAGCCACGGCGTGCAGATCGGCGCGCACCCGGCCTATCAGGATCTGGTCGGTTTCGGCCGCCGCTCCATGGCGTATTCGGCGCAAGAGCTGCAAGACATCCTGCATTACCAGATCGGCGCGCTCGACGGTATTTGCAAAGCCCAGAGCGGGCGCGTCAGTTACGTCAAACCTCACGGCGCGATGTACAACGACATGATGGCCAACCCCGCACAATTGCGTGCAGTGATTCAGGCGGTGGCCGCTTACGACCGCAGTCTGCCGTTGATGCTCATGGCTACTCGTGACAACTGCGCCGCGCAGCAGATCGGTGATGAGTACGGAGTGACCCTGTGGTTCGAAGCTTTCGCCGACCGCGCCTACGACAGCGCTGGCAAACTGCTTTCACGACAGCTGCCGGGCGCAGTGCATCACGACCCCGAAAAGATCATCAAGCAAGCGTTGACCATTGCCGCTGGCGACAACCTCACCGCGAGCGACGGCAGCGCCTTGCGCCTGCACGCCAACACCCTTTGCGTGCACGGCGACAACGCCAGTTCGGTGGCCGCCGTGCAACGCATTCGCGAAGCCTTGAATCAGCAGAGCGCCCCATGAACCCAAGGATTGAAGTGGTGGCACTGGATTGCCTGATGCTGCGTCTGTTCGATGAAATCGCCGAAGCCAATATGCCGTGGATGCTCGCCGCCAGTGAGCGCTTGCGTGCGGCATTCGGTGAGCAACTGATCGATCTGGTGCCGTCTTATACGACGTTGATGGTGCATTACGATTTGACCTCACTGAGTCCGAGTCAGGCGCGGGAATTGATCGCCGAAGCGTTAAGCGACCTGTCACCGAATGCGCGAACCGCTGGCCAATGTCATGTGCTTCCGGTCTGGTACGACTTGAGTGTCGGCCCTGAGTTGAGCTTGCTCGCCGAGCGCAGCGGTCTGGCTGTGGCCGAGGTGATCCGGCGGCACAGTGCGCGGGAATATCAGGTGTTCGCTCTGGGTTTTGCGCCGGGCTTCGCCTTTATGGGGCTGGTCGAAGAGATTCTGGCCGCGCCACGTCTGAGCACGCCACGCAAAAAAGTCGCTGCCGGCAGTGTCGGCATTGCCGAACGGCAGACGGCGGCCTACCCGGTGGTTTCTCCCGGCGGCTGGAACCTGATCGGCCGCACTCCGGCCAAACTGTTCGACCGCAATCGTGATGGCTACAGCCTGATGCAACCCGGCGACACAGTGCGATTCGAAGCGGTAAGTCGCGCTGAATTCGTCAATCTGGGCGGCGACGACACGCCACTGGAGGTGCAGGCATGAGCCGACTGACGATTGAAGCGAGTACACCGCTGTGCCTGTTGCAGGACGCAGGACGCTTCGGCGTGCGGCATCTGGGCGTCACCCAGGGCGGTGCGGCAGATTGGTGTTCGATGAGCTGGGCCAACTGGTTGCTGGGCAATCGACTGGATGTACCGGTGATCGAAATCACGCTTGGCGGGTTTGCCGTCATCGCTGAAGACGATTGCTTGCTGGCGCTGGCCGGCGCAGATCTTGGCGCACAGATTGACGGGCAGCCGCTGGCGCCGTGGCGCAGTTTCAGGTTGGGTAAAGGACAGAAGTTGCTGTTCACGCAACCGCTGCTCGGTGCCCGGGCTTATCTGGCGGCGCCCGGCGGCTTCGAGGCCCCCAAGGTCTTGGGCAGCAGCGCGACAGTGGTGCGCGAAGAGTTCGGCGGTCTGGATGGCCTGGGCTTGCCGCTGGCCAAGGGGGCGGCACTGAGTTATCGCGGTGAATCGCTGTGTGTTCGCGAAGTGCCTGTGGATTCACGGCCGGATTTGAAATCGAATGCGCCGCTGGATCTGGTGCTCGGCGCGCAGATCGGCCAGTTCAGCGGGCAGAGCCTGTTTGATGTGTTCAACAGTGCCTGGACACTGGACAGTCGCGCTGATCGCATGGGCATTCGTTTGCTCGGCAAGACGTTGCAGTATCAGGGGCAGCCGATGATTTCCGAGGGCATTCCGCTCGGAGCGGTGCAGGTGCCGCCGGACGGGCAGCCGATTGTGTTGCTCAATGATCGGCAGACGATTGGCGGGTATCCACGGTTGGGGGCGTTGACGCCGGTAGCGTTGGCGCGGCTGGCGCAGTGTCTGCCGGGAGCGCAGGTGCGGTTAAGGCCGGTGGTGCAGGACGTCGCGCACCGTGAGCAGATCAAATATCTGCAGCGCTTTTGATCGTTCCCACGCTCCGCGTGGGAATGCCGCCCGGGACGCTCCGCGTCCCTGTGACGCAGAGCGTCAATGGATGCGTTCCCACGCAGAGCGTTGGAATGATCTGGTCGTCATTTGGACAGAAACCGCATCCCTTCCTCAAGCCCGCGCAACGTCAACGGATACATCTGATCCTCGATCAGATCCCGCACGATATTGGTCGATGAGGTATAGCCCCAAGTGTCTTTCGGGTACGGGTTGATCCAGATGAGCTTCTTGTACTTCTCCATAAAGCGCTGCATCCACACGTAACCCGGCTCTTCGTTCCAGTGCTCGACACTGCCGCCGGCCTGAGTGATTTCATAAGGTGCCATGGCGGCGTCACCGATGAAGATCACTTTGTAGTCGGCACCGTACTTGTGCAGCAGATCCTGAGTCGAAGTGCGCTCGGAGGTGCGGCGCATGTTGTTCTTCCACACCGATTCATAAACGAAGTTGTGGAAGTAGAAGTACTCCAGATGCTTGAACTCGGTCTTGCAGGCCGAGAACAGCTCCTCGCAAATCTTCACGTGGGCATCCATCGAGCCGCCGATATCGAACAGCAGCAACAGCTTTACGGTGTTGCGCCGCTCAGGGCGCATCTGGATGTTCAGCAGACCGGCGTCCTTGGCGGTGTGGTCGATGGTGCCGTCGATGTCCAGCTCTTCTGCCGCGCCTTGGCGGGCGAATTTGCGCAGTCGGCGCAGGGCGACTTTGATATTGCGCGTGCCTAGTTCCACCGAGTCATCGAGGTTCTTGTACTCGCGCTGATCCCAGACTTTTACCGCTTTACCCTGACGCTTGCCGGCATCGCCGACTCGAATGCCTTCCGGGTTGAAGCCGCCGGAACCGAACGGGCTGGTGCCTCCGGTGCCGATCCACTTGTTGCCGCCGGCATGGCGTTCCTTCTGTTCTTCCAGACGCTTCTTGAACTCTTCAATCAGCTTGTCCAGGCCACCGAGGGACTGGATCTGCGCACGTTCCTCATCCGTCAGCGAGCGCTCGAACTCCTTGCGCAGCCAGTCTTCGGGAATCAGCGCCTGCAAGTGATCATCGAGTTTTTCCAGGCCATTGAAGTAGGCGCCGAACGCACGGTCGAACTTGTCGAAATGGCGTTCGTCCTTGACCAGAATCGCCCGCGACAAGTAGTAAAACTCGTCCATGTCGGCGAAGGTCACGCGCTGTTTCAGCGCGTTGATCAGGTCGAGCAACTCGCGCACCGACACCGGCACCTTGGCTGCACGCATTTCATTGAACAGGTTGAGCAACATGGCATCAGCCTCTTAGCGAGAACCGCGACGGCTCATGAACGCCAGGCGCTCAAGCAGTTGCACGTCCTGTTCGTTCTTCACCAGAGCACCGGCCAGCGGCGGAATGGCTTTGGTCGGATCGCGCTCGCGCAGCACCGCTTCGCCGATATTGTCAGCCATCAGCAGCTTCAGCCAGTCGACCAGTTCCGAGGTCGACGGTTTCTTCTTCAGGCCTGGCACCTTGCGCACGTCGAAGAACACGTCCAGCGCTTCACTGACCAGATCCTTCTTGATGTCCGGATAATGCACATCGACGATTTTTTGCAGGGTGGTGCGGTCGGGGAAGGCGATGTAGTGGAAGAAGCAACGGCGCAGGAAGGCGTCCGGCAGCTCTTTTTCGTTGTTCGAAGTAATGATGATGATCGGGCGCTTCTTGGCCTTGATGGTCTCGTCGATCTCGTAAACGTAGAACTCCATCTTGTCGAGTTCTTGCAGCAAGTCGTTGGGGAACTCGATGTCGGCCTTGTCGATCTCGTCGATCAGCAGAATGACCCGCTCTTCGGACTCGAAAGCCTCCCAGAGCTTGCCCTTCTTCAGGTAGTTGCGCACGTCGTGGACTTTTTCATTGCCCAGTTGCGAGTCGCGCAGGCGGCTGACCGCATCGTACTCGTACAGGCCCTGATGAGCCTTGGTAGTGGACTTGATGTGCCAGGTGATCAACTTGGCGCCGAACGATTCGGCCAGTTGCTCGGCGAGCATGGTCTTGCCGGTGCCCGGCTCGCCCTTGACCAGCAGCGGCCGCTCCAGGGTGATGGCGGCGTTGACCGCCAGCTTCAGGTCATCGGTGGCGACGTAGGCCTGGGTGCCTTCGAACTTCATCTGCTAATCCTCGAACGGTAACGCCGACCTGAAGGGCAGGGCGGGGGCGAAATAATCGGATGCCCGACTATAACGCGCAGCCCGGTCGACTGTGAACGCAGACGGCTTATTCAGTCTCTGAATGGGGCGTCACATGTTGACTCAGTCTCGGCCGATGGCCAGTATTCATGCCTCGTTGATTTGGCGATAGCCCTCAGGCATGTCCACTGAATCTGTGGCGAGGGAGGCGAAGCTGTCCCCATGTGCCCGGAGGCGCCGAATTGATGCTATCCATGAGAAGACCACGCTTGGCGGCAGTTACTGCACTCTCTGATAGCCGGCTTGCGCTGGACTTTGTTGATGGTCGATCGCTGACACTCGATTTGAGTCGAGATATCCATACGTATCAGCAGTTGCAGCCATTGCTTGATTCCCAAGTCTTTGCGACTGCCATCTTGGGCGATAAAGGTTGGACCGTTGAATGGCCGGACCCGGATATTCAGATTGGCGCCGATACTCTATATCTGGATGCTTTTCCAGAAATGAACCCTAACCCGCATCCGGCTTCGGCCGCTCATAGCGGGCATTGAATGCCTGGACGAAGCCATTGCGCAAAATCTGCAAAAACGCTTCGAATGCGCTGATATTTTGCTGATGAACGTTGCCGCTGAGTTCGACCTTGGTGGCGAACTGGTTTTTGGCCTGGTTCTTCAGCACGGTTTCCGTGCCGCCTACCAGTGCCTCCCAGACCGAGCGGAAGATGCTCTTGTTCTTGTTTTCCACGTCCTGCTGCCAGTTGAACACTTCGACGTCGCGCAGCAGCGGTTTGATGTAGCCGTTGACTTGCGCCTTTTTGGCCTGGGCTTCGATCACCACGTCACCGTGGCCGGCGTTGAAGTCGAACTTGCCGTAGGCCGAGGCGAAGTCGTTCATGCTTTTGAGTTCGATGTCTTTGGCGCGCAGGCGGAATTCAAAGTCTTCGAAATTGCTCAGCGGGTCGAACGTGGCGGTGGTTTCCAGTGGTGCATGCCCCAGCAGCAGGGCTTTGCCTTCAAAGCGGGCATCGCGTTTGCCCTGTTTGTCGACCACGTTGGTCAGGTTGTAGATGCTCGCGTCGACATTGGTCGCGTTCATGTTCACTGGCGGTTTTGAATTGAAGTTGCGGAAACTGATTTTGCCATCGCTGATCTGCACTTCGTCGAGGGTGATCGGCAGCAATTTGCCCAGTTGCTCACGCCAGTCGGTGCCTTGACCGGTTTGGGAGTTCTGTTTGTTGGCGCCGCCATCGACGAAGTTAACTTCAGGTTTGACGAATTTCACCTGCGCCACGACGGCATGGTCGTACCACAACGAGTGCCAGCTGACCGCCAGATCGATCAGCGGTGCGTTGACGAATGGTACCGGTACCTTGCCGTCGACCTTGACGATCTTCAGCCCATTGATCTTGTAGGCGCCGCGCCATAGGGCCAGATCGACATCAGTGATCTGGCCCCGATAGTCACCCATGTCCGCCAGTTTGCCGTTCAGGTAGTCGCGCACCATGTAGGGCAGGGCGATGTGCAGCGCGATCAACAGCACAACGACGACGGCGAAAATCCCTAGTGGCCAACTGTAGCGACGCTTCATGACGGCAATTCCCTGACGATGTAAGCGATTGACTGTTACGTCGCACAGACGTTCGACCCGACTGGACTGTGATGGGCAACAGGCTTACCTTGGAGCGCTGAATTCAATGCTGCATAAGGACCCAGCCATGAGCCGTATTTTCGCTGACAATGCCCATTCCATCGGTAATACGCCGCTGGTGCAGATCAACCGCATCGCGCCGCGTGGCGTGACCATTCTGGCCAAGATCGAAGGGCGCAACCCCGGTTACTCGGTCAAGTGCCGGATCGGCGCCAACATGATCTGGGACGCCGAAAGCAGCGGCAAACTCAAGCCTGGCATGACCATTGTCGAGCCGACATCGGGGAATACCGGCATCGGTCTGGCCTTTGTGGCTGCTGCTCGTGGGTACAAATTGATGCTGACCATGCCGGCCTCGATGAGCATCGAGCGTCGCAAGGTTCTCAAGGCCTTGGGCGCCGAGCTGGTGTTGACCGAGCCGGCCAAGGGCATGAAGGGGGCTATCGAGAAGGCTGCCGAGATCGTCGCCAGTGATGCCGACAAATATTTCATGCCGGCGCAGTTCGACAACCCGGCCAACCCGGCGATTCACGAAAAGACCACCGGTCCGGAAATCTGGAAGGACACCGACGGCGCCGTCGATGTACTGGTAGCGGGCGTCGGCACCGGCGGAACCATCACCGGCGTTTCGCGGTATATCAAGAATACCCAGGGCAAACCGATCCTGTCGGTGGCGGTGGAGCCGATGTCGTCGCCGGTGATCACTCAGGCGCTGGCCGGTGAAGAGATCAAACCGAGTCCGCACAAGATTCAGGGGATCGGTGCCGGGTTTGTACCGAAGAACCTGGATCTGTCGATAGTCGACCGGGTCGAGCAGGTCACTGACGAAGAGTCCAAAGCCATGGCCCTGCGCTTGATGCAGGAAGAGGGGATTTTGTGCGGCATCTCCTGCGGGGCGGCGATGGCGGTGGCGGTGCGTCTGGCGGAGACCCCGGAGATGCAGGGCAAGACCATCGTCGTGATTCTGCCGGACTCTGGTGAGCGTTATCTGTCGAGCATGCTGTTCAGTGATCTGTTCACTGAGCAGGAGACTCAACAGTAATCCAGTTGATTCAGGTCAGCCAGGGTTCAGGATCGTTATGCTAATAAATGCTTTGTTGCGCAATTCTTAACACTGAATCTTGTGTAAGGCGGGTTTTGCCCGGCGCCGGTAGTGTTTATCATGGCCGGCTGCCATGCCGGGTAAAGGGCATTGCGCAGCGTTGTCTTTATTCAAGGAGTCGTTGATGACCTTTTCGTTAGCCGCCAAGGTATTGGTGCTGCTGCTGTTTGTGGGCAGCATCCTCTATGTGCATTTGCGCGGCAAGGCGCGTTTGCCGGTTCTGCGCCAGTTCGTCAACCACTCGGCGCTGTTCGCCCCGTACAACGCTTTGATGTACCTGTTCTCTGGCGTCCCGTCCAAGCCGTATCTGGATCGCAGCAAATTCCCGGAACTGGATGTGCTGCGCGACAACTGGGAAACCATTCGCGACGAAGCCATGCATTTGTTCGATGAGGGCTATATTCGCGCGGCAGAAAAGAACAACGACGCCGGTTTCGGCTCGTTCTTCAAGAAGGGCTGGAAGCGTTTCTACCTCAAGTGGTATGACAAACCGCTGCCATCGGCCGAAACCCTGTGCCCGAAAACCGTGGCGCTGGTCAGCGCGATTCCCAACGTCAAGGGCGCTATGTTTGCGTTGTTGCCGGGTGGCAGCCACTTGAACCCGCACCGCGATCCGTTTGCCGGCTCGCTGCGCTATCACCTCGGCTTGTCGACGCCGAACTCCGACGATTGCCGGATCTTTGTCGACGGTCAGGTATACGCCTGGCGTGACGGTGAAGACGTGATGTTCGACGAGACCTACGTGCACTGGGTCAAGAACGAAACCGACCAAACCCGTGTAATTCTGTTCTGCGACGTCGAGCGCCCGCTGAGCAACCGCCTCATGACCCGCATCAACCGCTCCATCAGCGCTTGGCTCGGCAGTGCCACCGCACCGCAGAACCTTGACGACGAACGCGTCGGCGGGATTAACCAGGCCTACGCCTGGAGCAAGAACTTCAGCGACAAGTTCAGTGGCGTGGTCAAACAGTGGAAGCGCCGTCATCCGAAGGCCTACCGCGTGATGCGGCCGGTGCTGGCGGTGTTGGTGTTGACGTTGTTGGGGTATTGGCTGTTTGGTTGAGGCTGGATGTTGTAAAAAAACCGCTCCTTGTGAGCGGTTTTTTATTGCTTGCGAATCAGCGCCGTCCAGCGAGAACGTCGGGTTCGTCTTCGATGCCTGTAATAAGCAGCTGAAGAAAGCGCTGTTGATTGGCTGATAGCTCGGAGGAGATAAGCTTTTCGTCAGTTTTGATTGATCTTTTCTTAGTGGGGGATTTTTTCAAAGATTTACGCATGTTCCCGCCCTTGTTGATCATTACTTGAACAGTTTTCACGATACTTTACTCTCCACTGCGAGGACAAGGCGGCCTTCCAAATCAAATTTGAAGCCGAGTTTTGTATAAACAGGAATTGCTCCTGGTATCGGTTCCTGGACTTCAATGCACTTACTGCCGATTATTTGCGCAAACTCATCGATGGCCACCATCGACAAAAGCGCAATACGCTTTTTAAGCGGGTGAGGCACACCGGGTCGCCCCTCCAATCGTACGATTCGAATTCGCTGGCGGCTTTTGTTCGGATTGACGAAACATAGCCCGCACAGCTGTTCTTCAAACCAGATCGCGATATCCAGGGACAAGGGTTCTCGAGACTTCCATTCGGCAATCTCTCGCCAGCAAAAATGCGGATTATCCCAAAGCTCGAACGCACCTAGTGCTTTGGCATCGATAGGTTCAAAGCGTACTTTCAACAAGTCTTGTCCCGCTGGTAGCTGCAATAGAGCAGTGGCGATGCTTGCCTGCTTCCTGGCCAGCGACCGATACAACTGATAGCGCAGATAACTCCGTTCCCTTGGCATATGATTTCGAGCATTCCATGTCTCCCCATCGATAGGTGTAGCCGTTGCTCAACAGCCTATTCAGCTCTCATGCATCCGTCGCTACTGGCCCTTTGTCCAAATCATTGCAATCCATGTCCCACGCTGGTTATAGTCGGCGCACGTGAGTCGTATGCCTCACACTCCAACCCTTCAAAAAAGATCTGCGCCAATGCCTGCATCCCTCATCAACGCGGTAGTCGATTCAGCGGTCAACGCTGGCGTCGTGCCGTGCGCGGATCAGCAGCCCAAGCAGATCAGTCATTACCCCCCACCTGTCAGTAGCACGCCGGTGTGCGCAGTCGTATCACCGCCGGGCGTTGGCGTTTCGGGCTGATCGGCAGTTTTTGCTGACCCCTGCGCCCGCCAGAAAAACCTACTGAATTTCAGCTTCGGCTGAGTTGGCTTTTTGCCTGACTACAGGTGGTATTCATGTTTGTCCTGTCGAAAAAATCCGCGCTCGCGGCCGCGTCCACGAGCCTGTTCGTTCTGCTGTGGAGCAGCGGGGCGATCTTCTCCAAATGGGGTTTGGCCCACGCTTCGCCGTTTGCCTTTCTGCTGATTCGCTTTGTGATCGCCCTGTGCGGGCTAATGCTGTTGGCGCCGTTGCTCAAGCTGAAGTTGCCCAAGGGCGGGAGGCCGATGCTGTTTGCGATTGCCACCGGAGTGGTTTTGTTGGGGGCGTATCAGATTTTCTATCTGCTGGCGCTCAACACCAAAGTCACCCCGGGCGTGATGGCCACCATCATGGGCGTGCAGCCGATTCTTACTGTGGTCTTGATGGAGCGGCAACGCTCGGCGAGCCGGATGTTCGGTCTGGCGCTTGGGCTGGCGGGGCTGATCATGGTGGTTTACCAGGGCATCGGTCTGGCCGGGATGTCCTGGGCGGGAATGCTTTTCGGGTTGCTGGCGCTGGCGAGCATGACGCTGGGTTCGATCATGCAGAAGCGCATCACCGACAATCCGCTCGGCACGCTGCCTGTGCAGTATCTGGCGGGGCTGTTGTTGTGCGGGATTTTCGTGCCGTTTCAGCCATTCCACTTTGAACACAGCACAGGTTTTATCGTGCCGGTGTTGTGGATGGGGCTGGTGGTGTCGGTGCTGGCGACGCTGTTGCTGTATCGACTGATCGCGCGAGGCAATCTGGTGAACGTCACCAGCCTGTTTTACCTGGTGCCTGCGGTGACGGCAGTGATGGACTATCTGATTTTCGGCAATCGCCTGGCGGCATTGAGCGTGCTGGGGATGCTGTTGATCATTGTCGGTCTGGCGTTTGTGTTTCGTGAAAGGGGGTAACAGATCATCAGGTGGCGGCTTTTAGACCGCCGATCGCGAGCAGGCTCACTCCTACAGGGGAACGCATTCCAATTGTAGGAGTGAGCCTGCTCGCGATAGCCTTTTCGGCAACAGCACAAATTTATCGGGCCGGCACCTCAGCCGGTTTCACCACCGCCGGCTTCAACACCAACCACAACGCCGCCGCAATCAGCACGCCACCGTAGATATGCGCCATCGACAACGGCTCATCCAGCAACAACGCCCCCCACAGCACGCCGAACGGCGGAATCATGAAGGTCACGGTCATCGATTTCACCGGCCCGATCGAACTGAGCAGGCGGAAATAGATAATGTAGGCAAACGCCGTGCAGCCCAAACCCAGGCCCAACAGCGACAGCCAGACATTCCAGCCGCCCCAACTGACGGGCGGTGAAGTGATCACGCTGTACCCGAACAACGGCAACAGGAACAACGTCGCACCGAGCATGCTGCCCAGCGCCGACAATCGGCTGTCCAGTCCACCGGCCTGATCCAGCCAGCGCCGCGCGAGGAAACCGGCAAAACCATAACAGGTGGTCGCCAGCAGGCAGGCGAGGGCGCCCATCAACAGTTGCATGTCAAATGCCACGGGACCGGCGCGGGTCAGCACGCCAACACCGAACAGGCCGAGGAACACCCCGCCCAGTTTGGCCGCGGTGAGTTTTTCACTGAAGAACAGCCCGCCAATCAGCACGCCCATCAGCGGCGTGGTGGCATTGAAAATCGCCGAATAGCCGGCCGGCAATACCTGGGCTGCGACCGAATACAGCGTCGCCGGAATCCCCGAGTTGATCACGCCCAGCAGCATCACGGTCTTCAGTTTGCCTTTGAAGTCCCAGCGCACGCGCATCAGCCCGAGAATCACCAGCAGCCCTGCAGCCGCAATCGACACGCGAAAGAACCCGGTCGGGATCGTGCCAATCACCGGCGCAATAATGCGCATGAACAGAAAACTCGCGCCCCAGATGGCCGCCAGCGACAACATACGGAAAATATCGACAGGGCTCACGGCGGGTCTCCTTCCTTGATCGGGACGAGAGTGTTGCCGAGTGCCCTGACGATGGCAACCGCTATTCGGGCATTCAACTTATCGGTCAGATCACAAAGCGCGTCACCAGACCGTTGAGGTCGACGGCCAGACGCGACAGTTCCTGGCTCGCGGCCGAGGTCTGAGTGGCGCCGGCGGCGGTCTGCGTCGAGAGGTCACGGATCGTCACCAGATTCTGATCGACCTCGCGCGCCACCAAGGCCTGCTGCTCGGCCGCGCTGGCGATCACCAGGTTGCGTTGGTTGATCTGCGCGATTGACGCGGTGATTTTTTCCAGTGCCTGACCGGCACTGTTGGCGCGCCGCAACGTCTGACCCGCCTGCTCGGCACTGCTCTGCAAAGCGCCAACGGTTGCCCCGGTGCCTTGCTGGATGCTGCTGATCATCAGCTCGATTTCTTCGGTGGAATTCTGCGTGCGTTGTGCCAGCGAACGCACTTCGTCGGCGACCACGGCAAAACCGCGCCCGGCTTCACCGGCGCGCGCCGCTTCGATCGCCGCATTGAGCGCCAGCAGATTGGTCTGCCCGGCGATCCCGCGAATCACTTCCAGCACTTTGCTGATGTCCTGCGCCTGAGTGGCCAGGCCCTCGGCTTGTTCGGAAGCACCGAGTACCGCATCGACCAACTCCTGAATCGAGCTGATGGTTTCGCTGACCTGCACGTGACCGTGCTTGCTGTCCTCGTTGGATGCGGCAGACGCCTCGGCGCTGGACACGGCGTTGGCAGCGACTTCGTCCACCGCCGTGCTCATCTCGGTGACCGCGGTGGCAGCTTGTTCGATCTGGTCATTCTGCTGTTGCAGACCGCGGGTGCTTTGCTCCATCACCGAACTCATTTCCTCGGCAGCGGAAGCCAGTTGCTGCGCCGATTCGCTGATACCGCGGATGGTCGAGCGCAGATTGCCCTGCATCTCGGCCAAGGCGTCGAGTAGCTGCGCCGCTTCATCTTTACCGGTGCTGGCGATCTGGCCGCTGAGGTCACCGGCGGCAATGCGTCGTGCCACATCCAGTGCCTGATTGATCGGGGTGGTGATGCTGCGGGTCAGCAACCAGGCCAATAGCAAGGTGGCAATCAGGGCGACCACGATGATCGACGCGACGATCCACAATGCCTGCTGATACATCGCCGCAGCGGCTTTGGCGGCGGCGTCGGCACCTTGTTGATTGAGGCTGATCATCTGCTCCAGCGTCTTGTCGAGCACAGTGCCCTGCGGTGCCAGTTCGTTGCTCAAACGATTGGCAGCCTGCTCGTTCTGACCGGCTTCCATCTGGCTGACGATCTGATCGAGAATGCTGAGGTATTTGCCCGTGGCTACGTTCAGACCGTCGAGCATCGTCTGTTCCTGATCACTGGCGATCAAGGCTTTGTGATCGTTGAGGCGTTTGAGCAACTCCTCGCGTTGCGCCTTGAGGATGCCTTTGCTTCGGTCGCGCACCGCGGGCTGGGAGTTAGTGATCAGACGCAACGATTCGAGACGGATGCTGGCGATGTTCGCCGCCGCGTCATGAATGCTTTCGATACTCGGCATCCATGATTCTTCGATCACTGATGCACTTTCACGCAGGGTCTTCATTTGGCCCAGACCGAACAGGCCGACCACCACCAGCAGACTGGCCAAAACGGCAAAGCTCAAACTGGCGCGCAAACCTATGCGCAGATTCCGGATAGACATCAGTGTGCTCCTTGATCTTTGAAGGGGGGAGGTCGTCCTCGTCAGCGAGGATCTTGTTATGAGGCGGGTAATGGCGGCCTGTATATCAAAGTGCCACTATTTTGGTAAGACCAATCTGGAGTGGTCGCTGATAATCCGCGCAGTTGCAGCAAAGCCGCGGACTAGACGCGTGTATTCGGTATTGGATCCGAAACCCAGAGAATTCGCGGGCTGGCGCAGGGCGACAAGAAAAACCGCTCAGGCGATAACTGACCGAACGGTTGATTAAAAAAACTTTGCAAAAACACTGTTGGCGTACAACCCCGGCGCAGATTTGGCAGAAATTGCACTTCACCTGTGTGCGCATCCGTGGCTAAGCTCAGGCACAGATTTTCAAACGCAAGCCGAGGTCTTATCTATGCCGCAGCAATGGCCAGCCACCGACATCGCCCGCATGATCCTCGATGGCTTTGACGATTACCGCGAGCATTTCCGGCGGATCACCGACGGCGCCCGGGAACGCTTCGAGCAGGCGCGCTGGCAGGAGACGCAAACGGCGTCGGCAGCACGGATCAACCTCTACGAAGACAAGGTCGGCGAAACCATCGCCCGTCTGCGCGAATACTTCGACGACGAAACGCTGATGAATGTCAGCTGCTGGCCGCTGGTGAAAAGCGCCTACATCAGCGTCATCGACCTGCGCTTCGACGATGAATTGTCCGAGACCTGGTACAACTCGATTTTCTGCGGGCTGTTCAGCCATGACCTGATCAGCGACGGCTGCATGTTCATCCACACCACGCGCCCGAGCCTGCGCCGTGCCCGCGCCGCGCAAACCCGCACCTACAAACCGCAAGGGCAGTTGTCGGGGATGCTCGCGAGCATTTTTGCCGACTACCGTTTCAGCGAGGACTACGCCGATCTGCCCGGTGACCTGCGCCGCCTCGAAGCACAGCTGCGCGAGAACCTGCCGGACTGGGTGTGCAAGGACCCGGAACTCAGCGTCGAGCTATTTTCCTCGGTGCTGTACCGCAACAAGGGCGCGTACCTGGTCGGGCGCATCTACACCCGCGACGAGCAATGGCCGCTGGTGATCCCGCTGCTGCACCGCGAAGGGCGCGGGATCCAGATCGATGCGCTGATCACCGACGAAGCCGACGTGTCGATCATCTTCTCGTTCACCCGTTCGTATTTCATGGTCGACGTGCCGGTGCCGGCGGAATTCATCGGTTTCCTGCGGCGCATCCTGCCGGGCAAGCACATCGCCGAGCTTTACACCTCGATCGGTTTCTACAAGCACGGCAAATCCGAGTTCTACCGCGCGCTGATCAACCATCTGGCCAACACCGATGACCAGTTCATCATGGCCCCGGGCGTGCGCGGTATGGTCATGAGCGTGTTCACCCTGCCGGGTTTCAACACCGTGTTCAAAATCATCAAGGACCGTTTTTCGCCATCGAAGAACGTCGATCGCGCTACGGTGATCGAGAAGTACCGACTGGTGAAAAGCGTCGACCGGGTCGGGCGCATGGCCGATACCCAGGAGTTTGCCGATTTTCGTTTCCCGCTGAGCAAGTTTGATCCGGCGTGTCTGGAAGAACTGTTGGAAGTGGCGCCATCAACGGTGTCGGTGGAAGGCGAGACGGTATTGATCCGTCACTGCTGGACCGAACGGCGAATGACCCCGCTCAATCTGTATCTGGAAAACGCCAACGACGCGCAGGTGCGCGAGGCGCTGGAGGATTACGGCCTGGCGATCAAGCAACTGGCGGCGGCGAATATCTTTCCCGGTGACATGCTGCTGAAGAACTTCGGCGTCACCCGGCATGGGCGGGTGGTGTTTTATGACTATGACGAGATTTGTTTCCTGACCGAGGCCAACTTTCGTCACATTCCTGCGCCGCGTACACCGGAGGACGAGATGGCTTCGGAGCCGTGGTATTCGATTGGGCCGCTGGATGTGTTTCCCGAGGAGTTTCCGCCGTTTTTGTTTGCTGATTCCGGGCAGCGCAAGTTGTTCGATCAGTTGCACGGCGAGTTGTACAACGCTGATTACTGGAAGAGCCTGCAGGAGGCGATTCGGGCGGGGAAAGTGATTGATGTCTTTCCTTATCGGCGTAAAGGGTTGGATAACGAGTAAGGCCTGAAACCCTCACCCCAACCCTCTCCCAGAGGGAGAGGGAGCCGACCGAGTTGTCTTGCGCCAAACATTGACCTGAAAGATTTTGGCGATTATGGGTTCGGCAAAGCTCTTTCAGGTCGATGTACCTTTGAAGCATCCCCCAATTGGTCCCCTCTCCCTCAGGGAGAGGGCTAGGGTGAGGGCAGCAATCCCCCTGACACGCCACAAATCCCCCAAATCTGCGACAATCCGCCCCCTGCACATATAGACGACCGAATTGCCTACCCGATGACCGACGAATCGCCCTCCATCGACAAACTGCTGAAAAACCTCGATCACGCCATGCTCGCCGACCGTCACCGGCTGCGGCGGCAGTTGCTTGAGCTGCGCAAGAAACCCGATGAGGCCAAACTGGCCCAATGGGTGACGCGCATGCAGGCGTCCTGCGATCAGGTGCTGGCGCGCCGTGCCAGCCTGCCGGTGATTCGTTACGACGACAGTCTGCCGATCGCGGCCAAGCGCGACGAGATCAAAAAGGCGCTGGAAAAACACCAGGTGCTGATCATCGCCGGCGAAACCGGCTCGGGTAAAACCACCCAGTTGCCAAAAATCTGTCTGGAAATCGGTCGCGGTCAGCACGGTCTGATCGGCCACACCCAACCGCGTCGAATCGCTGCGCGCAGCGTCGCCAGCCGGGTCGCCGAAGAACTCGTCACACCGCTCGGGTCGCTGGTCGGCTATCAGGTTCGCTTCGAAGATCAGAGCGATTCCAACACCCTGATCAAACTGATGACCGACGGCATCCTGCTCGCGGAAACCCAGAATGATCGCTACCTCGAACGCTACGACACGATCATCGTCGACGAAGCCCACGAACGCAGCCTCAATATCGATTTCCTGCTCGGTTACCTGAAAACCCTGCTGCCGCGTCGCCCGGATCTGAAAGTCATCATCACCTCGGCGACCATCGATCTGGAGCGCTTCTCCAAGCATTTCGATGACGCGCCGATTGTTGAAGTGTCGGGCCGCACCTTCCCGGTGGACACCTGGTATCGCCCGCTGACGCTGGAGCAGGACGAAGAGGGCAACCGCGTCGAGGATGACCTGACGGTGGATCAGGCGATTCTCGCGACCCTCGATGAAATCGCCGCTTACGAACGCAGCGAACGCCGCAGTCCTGGCGACGTGCTGGTATTTCTGCCCGGCGAGCGCGAGATTCGTGACGCTGCCGACATGCTGCGCAAGGCCCAGATCAAACACACTGAAATTCTGCCGCTGTACGCGCGCCTGTCGCCGGCCGAACAGCAGCGGATTTTCCAGTCGCACCCGGGCCGTCGCGTGGTGCTGGCAACCAACGTCGCCGAGACCTCGCTGACCGTGCCGGGCATCCGTTATGTGATTGACAGCGGTACCGCGCGCATCAGCCGCTACAGCTACCGCGCCAAGGTGCAGCGCCTGCCGATCGAAGCGATTTCCCAAGCCAGCGCCAACCAGCGTAAAGGTCGTTGCGGCCGGGTCGAGCCGGGTATCTGCATTCGCTTGTACAGCGAAGAAGATTTTAATGGGCGCCCGGAGTTCACCGATCCGGAAATTCTGCGCACCAACCTCGCGGCGGTTATTTTGCAGATGCTGCATCTGCGTCTCGGCGAGATCACCGCGTTCCCGTTTATCGAGCCGCCGGATGGCAAGGCGATCAGCGACGGTTTCAACCTGCTGCAAGAGCTCTCGGCAGTGGATCGCAACAGTCAGTTGACCCCGCTCGGTCGTCAACTTGCGCGCCTGCCGGTCGACCCGCGCATGGGCCGTATGCTGCTCGAAGCGGCCAAACTCGGCAGCCTGCAAGAAGTGCTGATCGTCGCCAGTGCGATGTCGATTCAGGATCCGCGCGAGCGTCCGCCGGAGCGTCAGCAAGCCGCCGATCAGGCCCACGCGCAATGGAAAGATATTGATTCGGACTTCGCCGGATTGGTGAATCTGTGGCGTGGTTTTGAAGAACAGCGCCAGGCGCTGACGGCCAGTCCGTTACGCAACTGGTGCCGCAAGAACTTCCTCAACTATCTGCGCTTGCGCGAGTGGCGTGATTCCCATCGCCAGTTGAGCCTGATCTGCCGCGACATGCAGTTGAGCCTGAATAAAGAGCCGGCGGACTACCCGAAACTGCATAAAGCGGTGCTGGTCGGTTTGCTTAGCCAGATCGGTCAGAAAACCGAAGACGGTGATTACCTCGGCGCGCGTCAGCGACGCTTCTGGATTCACCCGTCGTCGGGCATCGGCAAGAAGCGTCCGCAATGGCTGATGACCGCCGAACTGGTGGAAACCACCAAGCTCTATGCGCGCATGGTCGCCAAGATCGACGCCGACTGGATCGAACCGCTGGCCGGGCACCTGATCAAGAAAAATCACTTCGAACCGCACTGGGAGAAGAAGCGCGGCCAAGTCGTGGCGTTCGAACAGATCACCTTGTTCGGGCTGATCGTGGTCGGCCGCCGCCCGGTGCATTACGGCCCAGTCGATCCGGTGGTCTCCCGAGAGCTGTTTATCCGCGAAGGCCTGGTGCGTGGCGAAATTCAATCGAAAGCCAAGTGCCTGACCGCGAACAAACAACTGCTGGAACAGCTCGACGAACTGGAAGCCAAGGCCCGTCGTCGCGATATTCTCGCCGACGAAGAAACCTTGTACGCGTTCTACGATGCGCGGCTGCCGGCGGAGATTCACCAGACCGCGACCTTCGACAGTTGGTACCGCATCAACAGCCAGAAGAACCCGCAATTGCTGATCATGCGCGAAGAGGACGTGCTGGCCCGCGAGGCCAGTGAAGTCACCGCGCGCGATTACCCGAACACCCTGCACATCGGCGATCTGGAGCTGGCGCTGACCTATCACTTTGAACCCAATCACCCGCGCGACGGGGTGACCCTGCGCGTGCCGGCGCCACTGCTGCCGATGCTGCCGCCGGAACGCCTGGAGTGGCTGGTGCCGGGGATGATCGAAGCCAAGTGCATCGCTCTCGTGCGCAACTTGCCGAAAGCGCTGCGCAAGAATTTTGTGCCGGTGCCGGACTTCATCAAGGCTGCCTTGCAGCGCATGACCTTTGCCGACGGTTCGTTGCCGCAGGCGCTGGGCCGCGAATTGCTGCGCATGACCGGGGCGCGGGTCAGCGATGAGGCGTGGGCAGAAGCTGAGCAAGGCGTTGAGGGGCATCTGCGGATGAACCTGGAAATCGTTGACGGCCAGGGTAAGTTTCTTGGCGAAGGCCGTGATCTGGCTGAGCTGACCGCACGGTTTGCCGAAGCCAGTCAGGCCGCGCTGGCAGTGCCGCAAAGTGCGAAAAGCCAGCAACCGGTGGAGGCGAAAGTCTTCGCGCCGGTGGCGGAAAAGACTCAACAGAAGATCGCCGGGCTATCGATGACGGTGTATCCGGCGCTGGTCGAAGAGGGCGGAACGGTCAAGGAAGGGCGCTTCTCCACCCCGGCTGAAGCCGAGTTCCAGCATCGTCGTGCCTTGCAGCGTTTGTTGATGCAACAACTGGCGGAGCCGGCCAAGTTTCTGCGCGGCAAGTTGCCGGGGCAGACCGAACTGGGCTTGCTTTATCGCGAGTTGGGCCGGGTCGATGCGCTGGTCGAAGACATTCTCCTGGCCAGCCTCGACAGCTGCATTCTTGATGGCGAAGACCCGTTGCCCCGCGACGGCGCTGGGTTGGCGGCGTTGGCCGAGCGCAAACGCGGCAACTGGACCGAGCACGCCGAGCGCGTGGCGCGCTTGACCCTGGAGATTCTCAAGCTGTGGCACGGTTTGCAGAAGCGCTTCAAGGGCAAGATTGATCTGGCCCAGGCCGTGGCCCTGAACGACATCAAGCAGCAGATCAACAATCTGGTTTACCCGGGGTTTGTCCGTGAGACGCCGATGCAATGGCTCAAAGAATTGCCGCGGTATCTGAAAGCGGTCGAGCAGCGTTTCGAAAAGCTTGGCGCACAGGTGCAGAAGGATCGTGTCTGGAGCGGTGAACTCGCTGGCCTCTGGGCGCAATACCAGGCCCGCGCGGCGAAACATGCGCAGGAAGGCAAACGCGATCCACAGCTTGAGCTGTACCGCTGGTGGCTGGAAGAATACCGGGTCTCGCTGTTCGCCCAGCAATTGGGTACCAAAGTCCCGATCTCCGACAAACGCCTGAACAAGCAGTGGACTCAGGTCGAGCCGTAACGTTGATCGTTCCCACGCTCTGCGTGGGAATGCCTCTGGGGACGCTCCGCGTCCAGTGACGCGGAGCGTCACGGGCTGCATTCCCACGCAGGAGCGTGGGAACGATCATCCGAGTTGATCTTGAGAAAGGCGCCAAAAGTCCACGTTTATGGCAAACTTCGCGACCATAAACGCCGGTTTCGCGACCCAGAGCCTTCGGCCAGGTCGCGCGACGGAATAAAGCGATGCCAGGTTTGCGTCCCCCGGATGGGAATAGACCCTTTGTGTGTTGGTACGACGGTTCCAGCACTTTCTGCCTGAACAGATTAGAGAAACGACCATGCATAACGTCGTCATCAGCGGCACCGGCCTGTACACCCCGGCCAACAGCATCTCCAACGAAGAGCTGGTGCAGTCTTTCAATACCTACGTCGCCCAGTTCAACGCCGACAACGCCGACGCGATCGCCAGCGGCGAAGTCCAGGCCCTGACCGAATCCAGCGCTGCGTTCATCGAAAAGGCTTCCGGCATCAAGAGCCGCTTTGTCATGGACAAGGACGGCATCCTCGATCCACAACGCATGGCTCCGCGCCTGCCGGAGCGTTCCAACGACGAATGGTCGGTGCTCTGCCAGATGGCCATCGGCGCTGCCGAACAGGCCCTGCAACGCGCCGGCAAAACCGCCGCTGACATCGACGGCGTGATCGTCGCCTGCTCCAACCTGCAGCGCGCCTACCCGGCCATCGCCATCGAAGTCCAGGAAGCCTTGGGCATTCAGGGCTTCGGTTTCGACATGAACGTGGCCTGCTCCTCGGCCACATTCGGCATCCAGGCTGCTGCCAACAGCGTGCAACTGGGCCAGGCCCGGGCAATCCTGATGGTCAACCCGGAAGTCTGCACCGGGCACCTGAACTTCCGTGACCGCGACAGCCACTTCATCTTCGGCGACGCCGCGACTGCGGTGATCATCGAGCGTGCTGACACCGCGACGTCCAAGCACCAGTTCGACGTGGTCAGCACCAAGCTGCTGACCAAATTCTCCAACAACATCCGCAACAACTTCGGTTTCCTCAACCGCGCGGCTGAAGAGGGCGTTGGTGCTCGCGACAAGCTGTTCGTGCAGGAAGGCCGCAAGGTGTTCAAGGATGTCTGCCCGATGGTTGCCGAGCTGATTGGCGAACATCTGCAAGAGAACCAGCTCAACGTCGGCGATGTTAAGCGTTTCTGGCTGCATCAGGCCAACCTGAGCATGAACCACCTGATCGTGCGCAAACTGCTCGGCCGCGAAGCCACCGAGGAAGAAGCACCGGTGATTCTCGACACCTACGCCAACACCAGCTCTGCAGGCTCGGTGATTGCTTTCCACAAATATCAGGACGATCTGGCTGCCGGTTCGCTGGCAGTGTTGAGTTCGTTCGGTGCAGGCTATTCGATCGGCAGCGTGATTCTGCGCAAGCGTTGAAAATTGGTTTAATTTCCTCTTAATCGCGCCGACCTTTCCTACATCCGAATCGGCTCAAACGCTGTAATTTTTCGGAAATGGCGGCAGGTGAAGACCTGTCGCCGTCATTTTCGGAATCGGGACAAGGGGATTGATGGATGGCGGCTGACGACACCCAACTGCTTGCGCGCCTGCTGGCAGGTGAACAACAGGCTTTCAAGGAACTGGTGACGACGTATCAGAGCGCCATGCGCGCCGTGGCGTATGCCATTGTCGGCCAGCGTCATGTCGAAGAAGTGGTGCAGGACGCTTGGCTATCGGTGGTGCGCCATATTGCCAGTTTCGAAGGTCGCTCCAGTCTCAAGACCTGGCTGTTGACCATCACCGCCAACTCGGCGAAAAGTCGCTATAAACAAAATCGTCGGGAAGTGTTGATGGATGATTTGCCATCGCCCCATGGCACGATCGACGACGACCGCTTTTCTCCCGGTGACGGCCATTGGCTGATCGCCCCCTTCGCCTGGCACCAGGACACGCCGGAAGCGCTGCTGACCGAGAGCGAATTGCGCGAATGTCTGGAGCACACCCTGTTGAATCTGTCGGAACTGCAAAGCAGTGTTTTGCTACTGCGTGAGCGTCAGGGGCTGGAGCTTGAAGAGATCTGTAATCTTCTGGAGATCTCGCTCTCCAATGTCCGTGTGCTGCTGCATCGTGCGCGGCTGAAAGTCTTCGCGACCGTGGAGCATTTTGAGGAGACCGGGGAATGCTGACCTGTAAGGAACAAGTGGCGCGCTCCAGCGACTATCTCGATGGCCAATTGAGCTTTCGCGAAAAACTGATGGTGCGTCATCACCTGATGTTCTGCCCGAACTGTCGACGTTTCATTCGTCAGATGCGTTTGATGCAGGCGACCTTGAAGGCGATGCCGGAGAAACCGGTAGAAGGCATCGATGACCTGGCCGAACGACTGGCCGAACAACGACGAAAAGATAATCCCCTGTAGGAGCTGCCGAAGGCTGCGATCTTTTGATCTTGTTTTCACGATCAAGATCAAAAGATCGCAGCCTTCGGCAGCTCCTACAGGGTTTTTTGCATCCTGCGGGAAATAGCCAGTGCGGGTGAAACGAACGGATGATGGGGATCGTCCCGCTCGTACTGGACTATAGGGTGAAGCGTTTTAGAACTTGGCTTCCGCATCCAGCTGCAAGGTGTTGGCGTCAGCGTCACGCTGGGTACGGCTGGCGAAGTCGGCTTTGGTCAGGAAGTACGTAGCGCCAATGGCGAAGTTCTTGTCGATGTCATAACCGACCTTGAACTTGTGGCCACGCGAACCGGTGGTGCCGTTGGCGAAGTCGGAGTCGGTGAAGGCGCCGACCACGGCGTTGCGCTGCACGTCACGATAGTTGTAATCGAGGTTCAGGCCGAAGACTTTCGACTTGGCACCCAACAGCCACGCGGTGTCCTGGTCGGTCACGGCATCGTTGTTCTTCACGTACTGACCGTAGAACGACAGTGGCATCGGCAGACCGCCGATGTCGACCTGGCTGAACCCTTCATACAGGCGGAATTCGTTGTTGGCCGAGTTGCCGTTGACCGCCAGCGCACACGGTGTGGAAGTGCCGGTGCAGCGGCTGTCTTCGTCGTTCTGGTAGGCGTAGACGCTGCCGCCCAGGGTCACTTTCAGGTTGTCGGTGATGTTGAAGCGGCTACCCAACTGGCCAGCGGTCAGACGCAGGTCGTGACGGAATTGCACGCCATCGCCGTCAACGTTGTCCTTGAGGTTGTAGTTACCCAGGCTGCCGAACAGTTCGGCGCTGCTGCCCAACGGGTATTTGTAAGTAACGGCCAGACCTTCCGGGTTGATGTCGCTATCCCAGATCACGTCGCCCATGCTGACCCACGGCTGGAGCATCTTGCCGCCGATGATGTGCAGGTTCTTGATCTGATCCGGGTGGTAGTCGATGTAACCCAGGTCGAGCCAGATCTGTTTCTTGTCGAAGTAGTTGTCCTGGTCCTGGTTGGTGGAGCGGGCATCGTCGCCGCCGCCGGTGGCGATACGGATGCCGGTGTCGACCTGCGGGTTGATCTCGGTGTAGGCACCCAGACGGGCACGAATACGCTGACGATCCTTGTCGCGGCCGCCGTTGTTCGGCTCGCCGTCGATCTTGATGGTTTCCTGACGGATACGCACATCGCCCTTGAATTGGGTCTTGGCCGCCCAGGCCAGTTTCTGGTCGAAGACGCTTTGTTCGTTGGTTTTCTTCGCAACAGCAGCGACTTGTTCGTTGGTCTCTTGCTGCGCCTGCTGCGCGATTTGCTGAGCCTTCTGATCCTTGGCCAGTTCAGTTTGCAGTTCTACGTACTGTGCCTGGGAAATGGAACCGTTAGCCTTGAGCATGTCGAGCAGTTTGGCGTCGACTGCAGCACTGGCCGGAACACTCATGGCCAGCAACAAGCCACCGCACAGGGCCGCCGCAGTTTTCGTGGAAGCAAGACGCATAGCAATCTCCGAAGATGAGAGGGGATGGCTGAACCATCCGGGGCACAACCGACGATTTGAACGTCGGAAAACAGTGTCCGGGTAGAACCCGGCGCTCTAAAAACAGGCGCCAGTATCGCGATGGTTTATGACAGAGCAGTGGCACAGTGATGGCAGGTTGATGACGATATTGGTTCGCCCTGAACTATTGATCTAGAGCGCTGTCGGCCGATTACGGGTGTGCAATGCCGCGCAATGGGCGATACTCGCCGGGCGCTGAAGTCCTGTTGTGGAGAGCTTGTTGATGCCGTTGCAACGCCTGCAAAACCTGTCGCAAATCGCTCCCGCAAGCTGGGATGCGCTGGTGCCTGAAAACCAGCCATTTCTGCGCCACGCCTTTCTCGGTGCGCTGGAAGACAGTGGTAGCGTTGGCCCCCACACCGGCTGGCAACCTGAGCATTTGCTGCACATCGAAGAGGGGCGTCTGATCGCCGCGTTACCCAGTTACCGCAAGTGGCATTCCTACGGAGAGTACGTGTTCGATCATGGCTGGGCCGACGCCTGTGCCCGCGCCGGCATCGATTACTACCCCAAGCTCTTGACGGCTGTGCCGTTCAGCCCGGTCAGCGGTCCGCGTTTGTTGGCGGCCAATGTCGAAGACGGTTTTGAACTGCTCAAGAGCCTGCCCGGCTATCTGGAAATCGAAGGGCTCTCCAGCGCACACATCAATTTCACCGACGCTTTCACCGACGCTGCGATGTCCGAACAGCCGGGCTGGCTGCAGCGCATCGGATGTCAGTATCACTGGCAGAATCGCGGTTACCGCGACTTCCAGGATTTCCTCGATGTACTCAGTTCGCGCAAGCGCAAGCAGATGCGCAAGGAGCGCGAGCAGGTGGCGGGGCAGGGCTTTGAATTTGAATGGCTGGAAGGGCGGGAGCTGGACGAGGCGCAGTGGGATTTTGTCTACGCCTGCTATGCCAACACTTATGCGGTCAGGCGCCAGACGCCGTATCTGACGCGGGAGTTTTTCAGTTTGCTGGCCGAGCGCATGCCCGAGGCGATTCGGGTGGTGCTGGCCAAACAGGGCTCACGACCGGTGGCGATGGCCTTCAGTCTGGTGGGGGGCGACAGTTTCTACGGGCGCTATTGGGGCTGTCTGGCGGAGTTTGATCGACTGCACTTCGAGACCTGTTTTTATCAGGGCATGGATTACGCGATTGCCCAGGGTTATCAGCGTTTCGATGCTGGCGCCCAAGGCGAGCACAAGTTGATTCGCGGATTCGAACCGGTGATTACCCACTCGTGGCACTACCTGCTGCATCTGGGGTTGAAAGCAGCGGTGAAGGATTTCCTGCAACAGGAACGCGTCGGCATCCTCGCGTATGCCGAAGAAGCGAAAACAGCCTTGCCCTACCGCCAGACATAAATCCCCTGTAGGAGCTGCCGAAGGCTGCGATCTTTTGATCTTGCTTTTTTGAACATCAAGATCAAAAGATCGCAGCCTTCGGCAGCTCCTACAAAGGGATCTCAGGCACGCCTCAGGTTTCTTCTTTGCCCAACCAGCGATAGATCCCGCCACCGACCACCGCGCCAATCAACGGCGCGACCCAGAACATCCACAACTGTGCAATCGCCCAGCCGCCAACCATCAGTGCCGGCCCGGTGCTGCGGGCCGGGTTCACCGAGGTGTTGGTGACCGGAATCGAGATCAGGTGGATCAGCGTCAGGCCCAGGCCGATGGCGATTGGTGCCAGCCCCGGTGGTGCGCGTTTATCGGTGGCGCCGAGGATGATGATCACAAACATCGCGGTCATCACGAGCTCAGTGACAAACCCTGCCGCCATCGAATACTTGCCCGGCGAGTGTTCGCCATAACCGTTGGATGCCAGGCCTGTAGCGATGTCGAAGCCCTCCTTGCCGCTGGCGATGTGGGCGATCAGCGCCGCCGCGAGAATCGCGCCGAGCACTTGGGCAATGATGTAAGCGGGTAACTCCTTGGCCGGAAACCGGCCGCCGACGAACAGCCCGACCGACACGGCCGGGTTGAGGTGACATCCACTGATGTGGCCAATGGCGAATGCCATGGTCAGCACCGTCAGACCAAACGCCAGGGCAACCCCCAGCACCCCGATTCCCAGCGGTGAAGATGCGGCGATCACCGCGCTGCCGCAACCACCCAATACCAACCAGAACGTACCCAACAACTCAGTGACTGAACGTTTGAACAGAGACATGAGAGGCGTCCTTGATAGCCCTGCTATCGAGACTGCATCGCGTTGTGCGTCCTTGCAGACTTACGACAGGCTCCGTTCCGGAACCTTGGCTGAGTACAGCAGGCTTTTTGCCGATTTCCAGCGCCCACAAAAAAACCGCCAGCGCCCGTGGTTGGCGGGCTGTGGCGGTGATCGTTCCCACGCTCTGCGTGGGAATGCTTCAAGGGACGCTCCGCGTCCAGTGACGCGGAGCGTCACGGGCTGCGTTCCCACGCAGAGCG
>NZ_VCNJ01000025.1 GCF_005938625.1 Pseudomonas fluorescens | reverse complement strand
GAATCCCCTTACCCCGACCATATTAAAAATCCTCGTATCGAAAGATACGGGGATTTTTTTTGTCCGACAAAAACTCATTTCCCCTTCAAGTCGTCATACAACCTGCCGATAGCCCGCTAACAAGAGGGGACTGCCATGGCTTCGCCCCTTGAATCTGGCCAATACAAGAATAAGGGCGTTCGTCATGTTGCTTCGTCAGTTGAATATTGCTCCCCGGGCGGCCCTGGGGTTCGCCCTGATCGCGGTGTTGGTGGCATTGCTCGGCGTGTTTGCGCTGGGGCAGATGTCGAGTATTCGCGACAGCGAGGTCGCGGTAGAAAATCAGTGGCTGCCGAGTATTCGTGGCGGCGACGAGATTCGCGAGATCATGCTGCGCATCCGCACCATCTCGTTGCGCATGGCCCTGGATCAGGACGCGAACAATCTCGCCACCTACCGCAGCCAGATGGATACCCGCGACAAGGAGCTGAGCGAGAAAATCGCCGCCTACGACAAGCTGGTCAACACTCCGGAAGGCCAGCAGCTATACGACCAGTTCAAAAAGACCTTCGCCGCGTATCGCAGTGGCATCGCTCAATCCTTTGCCCTCGCTGAACAAGGCAAACGTGATGAGCTGACCAAGTTGCTGTTGGTCGACATGAAAACCGTCGTCGATGGCTCCGGCAAGCAACTCAATGATCTGGCGGACCTGTTCGCCAAACAGGTCGCCGCCGAAAGCCAGAAGTCTGCAGCACACTACGAAAACTCGCGCACGATTGTCAGCTTGTTCATTGCCTTGGCCGCGCTGGCCACGGTGGCACTGGCGATGATGCTCACGCGCAGTATCGTTCGTCCGCTGAGCAGTGCCGTGAGCGCCGCAGAAAGTGTGGCGCAGGGCGATCTGACCCGGCCGATCGAAACCCATGGCAACGATGAAGTCAGTCGCTTGCTCAAGGCTCTGGCGACCATGCAGCAGAACCTGCGTGAGATGCTGCAAGGCATCAGTGGTTCAGCCACGCAACTGGCCACCGCTGCCGATGAACTCAATGCAGTGACGCTCGACAGTACACAGGGGCTGCAACAGCAGAACAACGAAATTGAACAGGCCGCGACTGCGGTCAATCAGATGACGGCCGCAGTGGAAGAGGTCGCACGCAATGCGGTGTCGACCTCTGACGCGACCCGTCAGTCCAGCGAGTCGGCGCATCTGGGGCAGGTGCGCGTCAGTGAGACCGCCACGGCCATCAATGCTCTGGCCAGTGATGTGCAACAGACTGGTGAGTTGGTGCAATCACTGGCCAACCAGTCGCAGGACATCGGCAAAGTACTGGATGTGATTCGGGCGATTGCCGAGCAGACCAACCTGCTGGCGCTCAACGCGGCGATTGAAGCGGCGCGCGCCGGCGAGAGCGGACGAGGCTTTGCCGTAGTGGCCGATGAAGTGCGGGCGCTGGCTTATCGTACGCAGCAATCGACTCAGGAGATCGAGCAGATGGTCCAGGGCATGCGCAATGGTTCGAGCCTGGCGCTGGATTCGATGCAGGCCAGTACCGCGCGTGCGACGACCACGCTGGCGTTGGCTGAGCGCGCCGGTGAGGCGCTGCAAACCATTACCGCGTCGGTGCACGAGATCCATGAGCGCAATCTGGTGATTGCCAGCGCTGCGGAAGAACAAGCGCAAGTCGCGCGGGAAGTCGATCGCAACCTGGTGAACATTCGTGATTTGTCGGTACGTTCTGCCGCAGGCGCTGACCAGACCAGTGTGTCCAGCCATGAATTGTCGCAACTGGCCAACGCCTTGCAGGGCATGGTGCGGCGCTTCCAGTTGTAAACGGGCAGGCGTGAAAAAGCCGCGTTTCTCTCACGAGACGCGCGGCTTGGTTTTTTCTGCTGATCAGGCGCCGTCTTGATCTTTCAGGTGCTCGAACAGGCCTTTCGGCATCTTCTTGCCATTGGCTTCAAAGTTGGCCTTCACGTTGTTGTAGGCCTCTTGCTCGTCGATGAAACCGTCATGGTTGGTGTCGATCTTGTCGAAGTCGGACTTCGGCGCGACTTTCAGAAACTCGGCGCGGGAGACCTTGCCGTCACCATCGCTGTCAGTCTTGGCCATCGAAGCATCGCCACATTTGCCTTCACCGCATTTGCCTTCCGGCGCTTTCACCGAGGTTTCCGCCGAGGCGACCATGTAGCCCTGCGCCAGTGGTTGAGCGGCAAACACCGAACCGGACAACATCAAGCCGCCAGCCAGTGCGGCGCCGATCAGGCCAATGGATTTTTTACCGAGGGTCGAAGTACGGGACATTTGGATTCTCCTGGCTGCACAACGCAACCACACATTAAGGACAAAAGCCTGAGCAGGTGTGCTCGGGTGTGGCCATTAAGCGGTGGCGGTGTATCGCGTCTGTGTCGCGCAGCAGGGGAGTTTGTAAGCGAAGGTTAGATATTACGGACGCAGATACATTACGAGACAGAATCATAAATCAAATGTAGGCCTTCGCCTGCTCGCGATAGCGGTGTATCAGACAACATCGTTGTCGTTTGACACACCGCTATCGCGAGCAGGCTCACTCCTACAAGGTCTTTTAGTGCAGTTTCAGACGCGGCTCGGTGCCTCGGCCAATCTTGCTACCCAGCATCAACATCGCCGTGCGGAACGGCCCGTACAGCGCCATCTGGTGCATGCGATACAGCGACACGTAAAACATCCGCGCCAGCCAGCCTTCGAGCATCACGCTGCCGGTCAGGTTGCCCATCAAGTTACCCACCGCCGAAAAACGCGACAGCGAGATCAGCGAGCCGTAGTCGGTGTACTTGTACTCCGGCAGGGTCTTGCCTTCGATGCGCAATTTCAGCGACTTGGCCAGCAGCGACGCCTGTTGGTGCGCGGCTTGTGCACGCGGCGGCACATTGCGATCGGTGCCCGGTTGCGGGCACGCAGCGCAATCGCCGAAGGCGAAGATGTTCTCGTCGCGGGTGGTTTGCAGCGTCGGCAGCACTTGCAGCTGATTGATGCGGTTGGTTTCCAGGCCGTCGATGTCCTTGAGGAAACCCGGCGCGCGAATACCCGCAGCCCAGACTTTCAGGCTGGCCTTGATCTCGTTGCCATCGGCGGTGATCAGGCTGTCGGCGGTCACTTCGCTGACTGAAGCGTTGGTCATCACATTGACCCCGAGTTTTTCCAGGGTCTTGTGCACTGGCCCGCTGATGCGCTCCGGCAGGGCAGGCAACACCCGTGGACCGGCTTCGATCAGAGTGATGTGCATGTTTTCCGGTTTGATCCGGTCCAGACCATAAGCCGCCAGTTCATGGGCGGCGTTGTGCAGTTCGGCCGCCAGTTCAACGCCCGTGGCGCCAGCACCGACGATCGCAACGCTGATTTGCTCGACCACATCGGTTTGCCCGGCGTGTGCACGCAGATAGTGATTAAGCAGTTGCTGATGGAAGCGCTCGGCCTGTTTGCGGGTGTCGAGGAACAGGCAGTGCTGTGCCGCACCCTGAGTGCCGAAATCGTTGGTAGTGCTGCCGACGCTGATCACCAGCGAGTCGTATTGCACTTCACGTGCAGGCACCAGTTCTACGCCGTTTTCGTCGTAAGTGGCGGCCAGCTGGATTTTCTTCTGTGCGCGATCAAGCCCGCTCATGCGCCCCAGCTGGAACTCGAAGTGGTTCCATTTTGCCTGGGCAACATAGTTGAGTTCGTCTTCGGAAGAGTTCAGCGAGCCGGCGGCCACTTCGTGCAGCAGAGGCTTCCAGATGTGCGTCAGGTTGGCGTCGACCAGCATCACGCTGGCCGTGCCGCGTTTGCCCAGAGTCTTACCCAGACGGGTAGCCAACTCCAGACCGCCGGCGCCGCCGCCGACAATAACAATACGATGGGACATAGGGATAACTCGCAAGGTTTTTAAAGGAAATCGGTGCGGTTACCCAAGCGAGCGCGAGGCAGCTCATAGCGTCAGGTAACTGATAAATCGGCTCAACAAGCCCAGACCAATGGTCACTGCCAGCACCAGCACCAGGAGCATCCACGGCCGGAAAGGCCGGCGCTCGACTCGGTGTTGGGACAGTTGCAGGTACTCTTCGACATGTTTCTGGTCTTCAGGGTTCAGGCGGCTGGTCATATTTGCCTCGTCAGGTAGACGTTGCTGAATGGGCAGAAGCTACAGCGGTTTTTATCCGGGGTTGAACGCAGCATAGCCGCTGTCCGGAACCGGTTCGACGCTCACGCTATCTTCAAGGCGAATGATCCCGCTTTGTAACACCCGCGCGGTAATTCCGCCATGTCCGCGCACCGCTTGAAACGTGCCCGGGCCGAGGTTGTTCTGCAAGCGTGCGCAGGGCTGACACCAGCCCGTGGTTTCGAATATTGCCTGACCGATGCGAAAGCGCCGACCCTTGAGGCTAAACAAATTGATACCGCTGATAACGAGGTTGCGCCGCAAGTCTTCAGGCCTCACGGGTTGATCGTCAGGGCGGCCCATCAATGCACTGATCACCGCCAGATGTTCCGACTGGATCAGCGTCACCTGCCGCGCGTTACGCACACCGGGGCGCGCGTGGTCGCCGGTCAATCCTGCTTCCAGTCGCGCCTCGACGGCATCCAGTTCGATCATCGGCCCTCGCGACTCCGGACGCACACCGATCCAGCGCACACGTCCGGTTTGCGGGACATCGGCGATTAATTGCTGCAGTGGCGTCACAGGCTGATCCCGACGTCGAAGACGATACTGCGGCCGAGGTTGCTGCGCAGAAAGTCCGGCGCGTCCGGGTGGGCGAACAGCACGCGGGCGAAGGTCGGGCCGACCAGAGATAACGAACGCCAGCCTTGGCGCAGATATTCGGTCGGCGGCGGGAAATGGCTGTTCAAATCCAGCACCTCACGTTTAAGACTGGCGAAAGCAATGATGTCCAGTTCGCCCAGATCCATGCCGCGTTCCTTGTAGTTGTGCGCTTTCTTGCGCAAGGTCGGTGCCAGTCGCAGCAAAAACTCGTTGGCCGGAATCCGCTTGGGCTTGGCTTCGCGGCGCACCAGTTGGCTGAGAGAAAAGGCGCTGCGGCGGCGCTGCAGTTCGTCGCGCCACTCGTCGTTTAGTCGGCGCCCCTCATCGAGCACGAAGAACACCTCGAAATTGGCATCGCGAAACAGCACGTCTGGCGGCTCGCCGGCCGGCGCGAACTCGTCGGCGCGGTAGGGGATGTTCAGGCCTTGCAGCAGGCGCTGGCAAACCCAACGCTCACGCTCCCATTTGCGGGCATTGGACAGAAAGGCGTTGGCCTGCTCGGCCGCGATGGTCAGCAGGCGTAAATAATCTGAGTCATCCATAGGCCCAAGCTTAGCGTTCAATTGCGACAAGCAGAAAGCTTTGCTTGGGCTGATGCTTACAAACCGCCGCGTCATCGCGCACTTGTAGGAGCTGCCGAAGGCTGCGATCTTTTGACTGTAAAAGATCAAGATCAAAAGATCGCAGCCTGCGGCAGCTCCTACAAGGGGATGTGGCGCAGGAAAGGTGAGGGACAATGATCGGAGTTGAACTGCTGTCCTCGGCAAGCCTGACGCTCGGCTGGTTGATCTATCTGCCGGCCCTGCTCTGGGCGATTGCGCGCGCGCCGTGGGTCGAGTTGTTCAGTGACACCCGCCGTCAGCATCTGTTGTTTGGCACCGTGTTCGCATTGTTTCTGTTGTGGCTGGTGCGCAGGGATTTCGACACGGGTGTGTCTTATCACTTCATCGGCATGACGGCGGTAACGTTGCTGCTGGACTGGCCGCTGGCGATTGTCGGTGGCCTGGTCGCGCAGATCGGTTTGGTGCTACTGGGCCGTCAGGATCTGCTGGCCGTTGGGGTCAACGGTTCGCTGCTGATTCTGTTACCGGTGTTGATCACCGAATGCGTGGCGATCGTCGTCGAGCGCGCACAGCCACGTAATCCGTTCGTTTATATCTTCTGCTCCGGTTTTTTTGCCGCCGCGCTTTCAGCGTTGTTGTGCCTGATCCTGAGCCTGACGTTGCTGTGGTACGACGGTATTTTCGCCATGCCGGAGTGGTTGGAAGATTTCGTCGGCTATTTGTGGCTGCTGCTGTTTCCCGAGGCGTTCATCAACGGCATGGTCGTCAGTGCTCTGGTAGTGTTTTGCCCGGAATGGCTGGAGACATTCAATCGCACGCGCTACCTTTCGGCGCCGTGGAAGGACGATGACCCCAAGTCTTGATCCATATCAAACCCGCCGTGCGCGGGAAATTTCATGCTCGCGCAAATCCCTTCAGGAGCAGCGGCATGAGTGTTTACGAGTGGGCGAGGCAGGAAACTCGGCAGAGTCTGGACATGGCACAGGAGGTGGGCTTTGATCCGGGGTTGAGTTTGCGCGCCTTGCTCAGTGCCGTGGTGCAGCAGAGCAAGGCCGTGCGCAACGCCGAAGACCTGGCCGACGAGTTGCGTTTTCTCGCGGAAAACCTCGACGACAATCAGGACTACGGCTTTATGCGGCCCTGACCGGATCAATGGCGCGGATCGAAATCGCCGGAAAACAGTTCATCTTCGGCGTCCGGTGCGACCGGAATCTTGTGTTCTTCCGACGCCCAGGCGCCGAGGTCGATCAGTTTGCAGCGATCGGAGCAGAACGGCCGAAACTTGTTTTCGGCGGTGAATTCCACGGGGGCGCCGCAGGTCGGGCATTCAACGGTGGGGATCTGGCTCATGCTTGGCCTCCGGATAAAGTCAGGTAAAAGTGATGCAGACGCTCGACCTCGCTGTGCAGCCAGGCGAGGTCGCGGTCATTGACCACCACGTCGTCGGCACGGCTCGCACGGTCTTCGCGGCTCGACTGGGCCTTGAGGATCGCCTGAACCTGCTGCTCGCTGGTCTGGTCACGCTGCAAGGTACGTTCGATTTGCAGTTGTTGCGGGGCGTCGATCACCAGGATGCGCTGGGTCATGGCGTATTGCCCGGATTCGATCAACAGCGGCGACACCAGGATCGCGTAAGGCGATTTTGCCAGCGCCAGATGATGAGCGATTTCCTCGGCGATCAACGGATGCAGCAGCGCTTCGAGCCAGCGCCGTTGCTCCGGCACTTCGAATATCAGTTTGCGCAGGGCGGCGCGGTCCAGCGTGCCATCGGCCTGCAATACGCCGGGGCCGAAGTGTTCGGCAATTTTCGCCAGCGCCGGGCGCCCCGGCTCAACCACCCAGCGCGCCGCGTGATCGGCATCCACCACGTGGATACCCAGATCAATGAAGTGCTGGGCCGCCGCGCTTTTGCCGCTGCCGATGCCGCCGGTGAGGCCGAGAATCCAGGGTTTTTCCACAGGGGTATTCATTTCAAACCGACAAACTGCCAATAGAAGTCGGTTATTTGACCACCCCAGAGCAAGGCAATCCAGCCGGCAATTGCCAGATAGGGGCCGAAGGGGATCGGCGTCGAGGTTTTCTGCTCGCGCAGGCGCAGCAAAATCACTCCGATAATGGCGCCGACCAGCGATGATAGCAGGATGGTCAGCGGCAGAATCTGCCAACCGCCCCACGCGCCGAGCAGCGCCAACAGCTTGAAATCACCATGGCCGATGCCGTCCTTGCCGGTCAGCAACTTGAACAGCCAGAACACCGACCATAGCGCCATATAACCGGCCACCGCGCCCCACAGCGCATCGTGCAACGGCACGAACAGGCCGAAGCTGTTGACGATCAGTCCCAGCCACAGTAACGGCAGCACCAGCACATCGGGCAGCAGTTGATGCTCGGTGTCGATCAGACTCATCGCCAGCAAACCCCAGGTGAGGACAATCAGCAAGCACGCCGGCCAACCGAAACCGAAGTGCCAGGCGATGAAGGCCGAGAGCAACCCACAGGCCAGCTCGGTCAGCGGATAACGTTTGCTGATTGGTGCGGTACATGCTGAACAACGCCCACGCAGCCACAGATAGCTGAGCAGGGGAATGTTTTCCCACGGGCGGATCCGGTGGGCGCAATGCGGGCATTCGGAGTGCGGCAGCATCAGGTTGTAGGTAGGCAGTGGCGTTTCGCCGGGCAAACCGAGCACGTCGTGGGCCTGCTGGCGCCAGTCGCGCTCGAGCATTTTCGGCAGGCGCCAGATCACCACGTTGAGGAAGCTGCCGACCACCAGACCGAGCAACAGGGCGGTGAAGACAAAGGCCAGCGGATACAGGGCGAACAGTTCGTCGATAGGCATGTCAGATCGCTGAGCCGAGTTGAAAAATCGGCAGGTACATGGCCACCACCAGCCCGCCGACGATCACCCCCAGCACGACCATGATGAACGGCTCCATGAGGCTGGTGAGGTTGTCGACCATGTTATCCACTTCCTCTTCGTAAAACCCCGCGACCTTGTCGAGCATCTCGTCCAGCGCGCCGGACTCTTCGCCGATCGCGGTCATCTGCACAGCCATGTTGGGAAAGACTCCGGTGCTGCGCATCGAGAAATTCAGCTGCATGCCGGTGGAGACGTCCTGGCGGATCCGCAGCACAGCACGCTTGAACACCACATTGCCGGTAGCGCCGGCCACTGAGTCGAGCGCTTCCACCAGCGGCACACCGGCGGCGAATGTGGTCGACAGGGTTCGAGCGAATCGCGCCACGGCGGACTTGTACATCAGCGTGCCCACCAAGGGCAGTTTCAATAGCCACGTGTCTTTGCGATCGCGTAATGCCTGAGATGTTTTCAGTGCATGGCGAGTACCAAAGATCGCCGCGACCAGCGCGCCGAGAATCGCCCACCACCATTGCTGCATGAATTCCGACAGGCTGATCACCATCAGGGTGAAGGCCGGCAGTTCGGCGCCGAACCCTGAGAACACCGACTGGAATTGCGGCACCACTTTGACCAGCAGGATCCCGGTCACGACTGCCGCCACCAGCACCACGGCGGTGGGGTAGGTCATGGCTTTTTTGATCTTGGCCTTGAGCCGTTCGCTTTTTTCCTTATAGGTTGCGACCCGTTCCAGCAACGTGTCGAGGGCGCCGGACTGCTCGCCCGCATCGACCAGGTTGCAATACAACTCGTCGAAATACTGCGGCTTCTTGCGCAGGGCTGTGGCGAAGCTGTTACCGGCCGCAACCTCCTGTTTGACCTCGTCCACCAGCTTGCGCATGGCCGGGTTTTCAAAGCCTTCGCCAATGATGTCGAACGACTGCAGCAACGGCACACCGGCCTTCATCATGGTCGCCATTTGCCGGGTGAACAGAGCGATGTCCTGGGCCTTGATGCGTTTGCCAAAGCTCAGCAACGAGGCGGACTTCTTGCGTACCTTGCCGGGATTAATCCCCTGTTTACGCAGTTGCGCTTTGATCAGTGCCGGGTTCTGTCCGCTTAGTTCACCGGTGACTTTGCTGCCTTTCCTGTCTGTACCTTCCCAGGCATAAACACTGATTTTCGCTGCCTTGACCGCCATGTTCAGTCCTTGGTGACCCGGTTGATTTCTTCAAGGCTGGTGATGCCTTGCATGGCCTTGTGCAGCCCGGAGGTGCGCAGGTCGTCGAAGCCGTCGCGGCGCATCTGCAGGTCGATTTCCAGCGAGTTGCCTTCGGCCATGATCAAGCGTTGCAGCTCTGGTGTGTTTTTCACCACTTCATATATTCCCACGCGTCCTTTGTAGCCGCCGTTGCAGTGATCGCAACCGACCGGCTCGTAGATCGTGAAATGGCCGATGCGTTCCTCTGGGAAACCTTCCTTGATCAAGGTTTCGCGGGGGATCTCGATGGGTTTCTTGCAGTGGCTGCACAGTTTTCGCGCCAGGCGCTGGGCGATGATCAGGCTGACCGAGGTGGCGATGTTGAAGCCGGGAATGCCCATGTTGTGCAGGCGCGTGAGGGTTTCCGCGGCGCTGTTGGTGTGCAGGGTCGAGAGCACCAGGTGGCCGGTCTGCGCGGCTTTGATCGCGATCTCGGCGGTTTCCAGATCGCGGATCTCGCCGACCATGATCACGTCCGGATCCTGGCGCAGAAACGAGCGCAGCGCCTGGGCAAAGTCGAGCCCTTGTTTGGGATTGACGTTGACCTGATTGATGCCTTCCATATTGATCTCTACCGGGTCCTCGGCGGTGGAGATATTGATGTCGACGGTATTGAGGATATTCAGGCCGGTGTACAGCGACACGGTTTTCCCCGAGCCGGTGGGGCCGGTGACCAGAATCATGCCCTGTGGCTGCTTGAGTGCGGCCATGTACAGATCCTTCTGCTCGGGCTCATAGCCGAGGGCGTCGATGCCGATCTGTGCGCTGGACGGGTCGAGGATCCGGATCACCACTTTTTCGCCCCACAGGGTTGGCAAGGTGTTGACGCGGAAATCGATCGACTTGCTCTTTGACAGGCGCATCTTGATCCGCCCGTCCTGGGGTTTGCGCCGTTCCGAAATATCCAGGCTGGCCATGACTTTCAGGCGTGCGGCGATGCGCCCGGCCAGTTGAATCGGTGGCTTGGCCACCTCGCGCAAGATGCCGTCGGTGCGCACCCGCACCCGGTAGTTCTTCTCGTAAGGCTCGAAATGCAGGTCGGAGGAGCCGCTTTTGATCGCGTCGAGCAGCATCTTGTGCACGAAACGCACCACTGGCGCATCGTCGGCGTCGAGGCCACCGATGGCGTCCTGCTTGCTGTCGTCGACGGATTCGACATCGAGGCCCTCGAGATCGACATCGGCCATGTCTTCCAGACCACTGGCGTGGGTGTCGAAGAACTTTTCGATGGCATCGGTGAGTTTGTCGTCCTCGACCAGAATGGCTTCGGTACTCAGCCCGGTGCTGAACTGAATGTCGTTGATCGCTTGATGGTTGCTCGGGTCGGAGATCCCCACGAACAGTTTATTGCCACGCCGCCACAGGGGCAGGGCATGGTGCTGACGCACCAGTTTTTCGCTGACCAGCCCTTTGGGCTGGGTTTCCTTGTCGAGGCAATTGAGATCGAGGAACGCCATGCCAAAATGCTCGCTGGCGACCTCGGCCACCTGCCAGCTTTTTATCAGTTTGTTCTGCACCAGATAGCTGACCAGCGACAAACGATTACGCTGGGCCTGTTGCCAGGCTTGCTGGGCGCTTTTTTCTGTCAGCAGTTCGGCCTGCACCAATTGCTTGGCCAGACCGCTCAGAGCGATGTCATTCATGGGGATTCCGCACGCTTGCAGTTCATGACTTATAGCCTAGTCAAGTGACAGCGCCAAACACGTCGGGTGCAGGTGACAAAAAGTGTCAGATAGTGCGGTTGCAGGTTGTAGGAAATTGCGTTGTACACGCTTCGCGTCCAATGGGCGGGGCCTGGAAGGCATTGGCATGGCCTATGCTGCGTCCCTTTCAGATCATGAGATTTCGACTCATGCATGGAGCGTGTCTATGAAAAAACAACAAGGTTTTACTCTGATCGAGCTGCTGATCGTGGTGGCGATCATCGGGATTCTGGCGACCATCGCCCTGCCGCAGTATTCCAAGTACCAGGCGCGGTCAAAGGTGACGGCGGGGCTGGCGGAGATCAGTGCGATGAAGGTGCCGTTCGAGGACACCATCAACCAAGGTACCGCTCCAGATATAACCGCTGTGAATGGCGGTACAACCACTACCTCCAACTGTACGTTGGCGGTTACAGGCACAGCGGCGACGGGCGCTGGCAGCATCAGTTGCACGCTGCTCAACGCTCCGGGACCGGTACTGGGTAAAACCATCACGCTCACTCGTTCCGGCGCTGCTACCGGTAATACCTCTGGTGTGTGGACCTGTGGCACTACTGTTAACGCGGATTATTCGCCAAAAGGCTGTACCGCCAGCGGTACATGATTGCTAGCGTGTGACGACCCAATGCCCTGCTATGCAGGGCATTTTCCTTTACTCGGTGAAAATAAAAGTCTCAATAATTTCAGCGTCTTAGGAACTTTCCAAAAAACCGCAACTTGCATGTGAATATTCCCCTGGTCATGCATTTTGCATGAATCCGGAATTTTTCATAATCTATAAGCTATTGATTTATATAGGTTTTGTATCTTTCAAAAAGTTGGCACAACGTTCGCAACTACCTCGGTAACCCTGCTGACAAGTAATCCAGCAGACTTTCCAGAAAAACAGGAGTTACTCGTATGAAGAAGTTCGCTATCACTGCCGCTGCTGCTACCGCGCTGACCCTGACCATGGCTTCCGGTGCATTCGCACAATCCACCCAGGCTACCCAGGCTCCAATGACTCTGGCTGCCGGTGAAGTCACCAAGGCGAAAGAAGCTACTTCCGACACCTGGATCACCACCAAAGTCAAAAGCGACCTGGTTACCGAAAAAGGCATCCCAGGCACTGACATCAAAGTAGAAACCAACAAAGGCGTTGTGTCGCTGTCGTCGACTGTTGCGGTGACTGACGCTCAGAAAGCGACCGCTGTCGCAATCACCAAGAAAATCAAAGGCGTCAAAGCGGTCTCCGCTGACGGCCTGAAAGCCGAGTAAGGCATGACTTCTCGCCTGGACCGGGAGAAGGCGCGACAGACGGGCCGAGCAATACGTCTGCCGCAACTTTAGAGTTCATGCGAACGGTCACACGGATGTGACCATTACAGGCCCCGCCACTTGTGTCGGGGCCTGTTCTATTTTTAGAAGCAAAAGATCGCAGCCTTCGGCAGCTCCTACAATTGGAATGCATTTCCCTGTAGGAGCTGCCGAAGGCTGCGATCTTTTGCTTTTTCAGTTACCGCGTTTGCTGGTGATCTGCCGCAGGCGATTGCCGTCGAAGCGCAGGTATTGATACATGCCGTTGTTCGGGCCGTAGGTCCATTCCTCGACCTGAAACTCTTCGCGTCGATTGGCGCTGCGCTTGTAGCCGAGTAAATCTCGGCTGACCGGTTCACCGCATTTCTGCAGCACCTCGCTTGAACGGTCTCCGAGACTGATCAACTGGCTACCGCAGCGCAGCGTATCGGACCCCGAGGCGTGACCGGCCGCGAACGTCATTGCGAGCAAGGCCAGCCACTGCAGTTTCATCATTCGGCATCCAGATGCATTTGCGTGACCACGCGGCCATCGCTTTCGGCCTCGCCCAGGTTGGCATCGATGAAGTACACGCGGTCATCTGCCAGTTGGCCTTTATCAACCAGATAATCCTTGATGCTGCTGGCACGGTCCTGACCCAACTGACGCAGCAACACATCGCTGCCACTCCAGAACTGGATCACGCCTTCGCGCATCTTCGCCGTGCGTTCTTCCTTGCCCAAATCCTTCCATTCGGCCGGAGGCTGGGTCTTCAGACGGGTACGGTAGATGCCTTCGAGCAGTGGACCTTTCTCGCCCTCTGGCACTTGCAGCAGCGACGCCTGAGCCGGGACTTTATCGCCACGGCGCTGGAGCATCTTGTAGTAGTTGTACTGGTATTCACGTTCCAGGCGTTGCTCGGCGAGCAACGGGCCGTCACTGCTTTTGGCGGCCGTGCCTTCGATTTCCAGGCGCAGTGCCGGACGTTCCTTCAGTGCCTGAGACAGTTTGACCAGCGCGGCTTCGGCATCCTTGCTCAAATCGCTTGAGCCCGGTGCAAACGACACGGTGCCGAGGTCTTCCGAACCGCCGCCACTGATCAGTCCGCCAATCATTTTGAATGGCGCGGCAGCGGCTTTGACGATCAGGTTGCGCAGGGTCTGCCAGACAATCGGCATTACGCTGAATTGCGGGTTGTTCAAGTCGCCGGTCACCGGTAATTCGATGGAGATCTTGCCGTCGACGTCCTTGAGCAAGGCAATCGCCAGTTTCAGCGGCAGGCTCACGGCATCCGGGCTGTCGACTTTTTCGCCGAGCTGCAATTGCTCGACCACCACTTTGTTCTCGGCTTTGAGCTGGCCCTTGGTGATCAGGTAATGCAGGTCGAGATTGAGCCGACCCTTGCGGATGCGGTACCCGGCGAATTTGCCGGAGTAGGGCGTCAGCGTGGTCAGCTCGACGCGTTTGAAACTGGTGGCAATGTCGAGGCTGGCCATCGGGTCGAATGGATTTACCGCGCCCTTGATGGTCACCGGTGCATAGCGGTCGACCTTGCCTTTGATATCGACGCTGGCCGGTTTCGCCTGACGGCTGTCGATGGTGCCGATCTGGCCGTTGAGTTGCTGCACGGCGGTGGCGAAGTTCGGTGTCAGGCTGAAGTCGGCGAAGTTGGCCGAGCCATCGTTGATGGCGATGCCGCCAATGTGAATGCCCAGCGGTTTTTCGTTGCTGGCCGGTTTCGCCGCTGTGGTTTTGGTGCCGCTGTCGGCGGGCTGCGGAATCAGCAGATCGTCAATGTTGGTGGTGCGATCATCGTTGATCATGAACCGCACATACGGCTGGAACAGGTTGACCTTGTCGATCGACAAGCTGTCGCCGTGTTGATAATTCAGGCCTTCGACGACCACTTGCTGCCACTTGAGGAAGTCGCGGGTTTTCAGGGTGTCGAGGGTGTGCAGTTGATCGATTTGCGCGCGGCCAGTCACGCTGAGCGCCAGCGGTGCGGTGCTCTTGAGATTGACCTTCAGATCACTGCCGAGCATGCCGCTGCGCAGTTCCAGACGAATGAACGGGTTGATGTAGGACTGCGCGACACGCAGGTCGATGTCCTGGGTTTTTACGTTGAGCTGGGCGTTGACCGGGGCGAGATTGACCGTGCCGTCTGCCGTGATTTTGCCTTGCTTGCCCACGCCGCTGTCGAGCTTGAGCTTGAAGGGCGAACCGTTGAGGCTGTCGAAATCTTGCAGGTCGACGTTCAGCGGGGTGATATCCAGTGCCACCGCAGGGGTTGCCGAACGGTCGGCCAGATGCACGGTGTAGTCGCGCAATTGCACGTCTTTGAGCAGCACTTGCCACGGTTTGCTCGGCGCAGTGGGTTCAGCTTTTGGCGAGTCGGCTGCGGCCGGCGTGTTTGCCGGTTCTGCGGCGGCTTTGGCGGCGGGTTTCGACGGTTGGCTGGCGAAAAGTTTCTGCCAGTCCAGTTGGCCGTCGGCTTCAAGGGCTGCCCAGGTTTCCAGTTTCTGGCTGCGGATCTTGCCGACCACGACTTGTTGCTTGGCCAGGTCCACTGAGGTTTCGCTGACATCAAGGCGTTCGAGTTTCGCCAGTGGCCGCCCGTCCGGAGCCTTGATGGCGAACGGCGCGATGCTCACCGCCACGTTGTTCAGCAGTAGTTCGGTCTCTTTCGACAGATTGAGTTTGTAGTCGGTGCTGAGGCTGATCACGCCGTCTTCCAGCACCAGCGGCACCGAATCACGCACGTAGGGCCAAAAGGCTTTCATCTTGCCGTCGGTGACTTTCAGGGTGCCTTCGGAGGTGAACGGGATCAGGCTGAAATTGCCGCTCCAGTCGATGCGCCCGCCAGCGGGGCCGATGGCGACCAGGGTCATGTCGGCGCTGTCTTCGGGCAGGGTGCTGAGGTTTTTCAGTTCGAAGCTGAGGTCGTCGTAGAGAAACTCGATGGGCTCGCTCGGGCGCACGTCCTCAAAGTGCACGACGCCGCCGGCGAGTTTGATGTTGTCGATGCGCAGCGGGAAGGGCTTGGCGTTCGGATCGGCCGGCGTCGGCTCACTGGCCGGCACATTGAACAGGCCCAGCAGGTTGAGCTTGCCGTCTTTGGCGAAAAGGATTTCGGTCTTCGGCTTGTCCAGCTCGATGTTGGCCAGATGCAGGGCTTTGGTCCACAGGCTGTCGATTTGCAGGTCGGCGTACAGGCGATCGAAACCGATCTGCTCCTTGCCTGGCTCACCGATGACCAGCCCCCACAGGGTGACTTCAAGGCTGAACGGGTTGAGCTCGATACGCTGGATATGCGCAGGCACTGTCGCGTAATTGGCCAGTTGCTGATTGGCCACGCGCAGGGCGATGCCCGGCAAAATCAGAAACCCCAGCAGGCTGTAGAGGGCCAGAGCAGTCAACAAGGCGCCAATCGCGCGAATCAATCCTTTGGGCATGTGCGGCTTCATCTGTCTGAATCGGAGTGCCTTGGAGTATGGCACGCGATTCTGGTTCCGAAGTAATAGCCGTGCTGCAGGATTGTTCAGATTTCTCTGTATTCACAAAACACTATGGGAGCGAGCTTGCTCGCGAAAGCGGTCATTCAGTTGATAAATATGCCGACTGACACACCGCCTTCGCGAGCAAGCTCGCTCCCACAGGGGGATAGTTGTCAGCCGCGCGGTCGGATCAGAGCTGCAGGATCAGGGTTTTCAGCGGTGGTTGCTGGTCCATGGACGGGAAGTCGGCGCCCGGTGTCATCACGCTCCACTCACGTACCGGTCGCCCGGCCTTCTCGGCGCAGCGCAGGACCTGCTCGCGCCAGTTGTCCATGCTGACTTTCGCCAGGTTGTTGCAGCAGATCAGCACGCCGTTGTCGGCGGTGGTCAGCAAGGCCGGTTTGAGCAGACTCTGATAGTCGCGCAGCAGGTCAACGGTGCCGAATGCGCTTTTGGCCCAAGCGGGCGGATCGAGCAGAACCAGATCGTATTGACGCTGTTCGAGGCGCTGGTAGCTCGGTAGTTTCTGTCCCCGGCGCTGGCTGATCGGCAGCCCGGCGAGTTGGCGAATGGCCGGAAAGTAGTCCGACTGGATGAACTCCATCTCTGGCAACTGCGGGTTGAGCAGACCGTTTTCGCGACCGACCGCCAGATTGCCTTCGGCGAAATCCAGGTTGCACACTTCTCGCGCGCCACCGGCAGCCGCACTGAGGCCAACGCCGCAGGTGTAGGCAAACAAGTTGAGTACGGATTTGCCCTTGGCGTGATCCTTGACCCAGCCGCGCGTGTTGCGCAGGTCGAGGAACAGCAGCGGGTCTTGTCCGGCATGGCGGCCGCGCACACGGTAGTTCAGACCCCATTCGTGACCGACCAGATCGGCCAGCGCCGCCTCGTCAGCCTTATAGACGCTGTCTTCGCGGTCAATGCGCGAGTTGCCACGCGAGCGGTCGTTGTAGACCAGCAAGGTGTCCAGTCCCAGGCTCTGATTAACCATAGCGTGCAGTTGCAGCAGGTCGTCACGCTCCAGCGTCTGGTGAAAGCTTTGCACCAGTAGTTGTGGGCCGTAGCGGTCGATGGTCAGGCCACCAGCGCCTTCCTGGCTGCCGTGGAACAGCCGATAGCAATCGGTGCCCTGGCGGTGCAGCTCGGCCAGCAAATCCTGGCGTTGATCGAGGGCGGCGCGCAGCGCCTGATTCAAGGAAGACATGCGGGCGCCTTGCTGGAGAGAATGGGGGCGCGGGAGTTTAGCAGCTTGGCGGGGAACCGAGTTGCTGCCTTCGCGAGCAAGCTCGCTCCCACAGGGGATCCATGGTGCAAATCAAATCTCCTGTGGGAGCGAGCTTGCTCGCGAAGGCGTCCGACGAAGGTTTTCAGCTCAAGCCCATCCGGCGTTTGGCCCGTTGCACTGAGCCATTGCGCATGGCCCAGCGCAGCATCGGTGCGCTGCGCCGGACGCTGGCGCGAATCAGTTGGCGTTGCAGCGAACTCTGGCGGACGTCGAGCATATTACTGGCCCAATCCGGCAGCAGGTCGATGCCGGCCTTCATCATCAGATCGCCAAACGGCCGTGCCAAAACGCTCGGCGCTGGCGCGGCCAGTAATAGGCGCAACACTTCACGGCTGCGCTCATCGCACAGCAGCTGCGGGCGCATGCGTTGCAGATACTCGGCCACGGCTTGCCGGGACTTCGGCACATCCCGTGCGCCCAGGCGTTCGGCAATCACAGCGATTTCCGCGTAATAACGATCCTGATCCGTCCCCGACAATTGCGGATTGCGATAACGCAAATGTGCCGCCAGAAAGTTACTGACCTCGGCCACGTGCACCCACGTCAGCAAATCCGGATCGCTGGCCGCGTAAGGTCGTCCGTCCGGCGCGGTGCCGACCACTTGCAGATGAATGGTGCGCACTTTCTCGATCAGCCAGTCGGCGTCCTTTCGCGAGCCGAACGTGGTGCCGGAAACAAACTGACTGGTGCGCCGCAAGCGCCCGAGCATGTCTTCACGAAAATTCGAATGATCCCAAACCCCGGCCAATGCCAGTGGATGCAAAGCTTGCAGCAACAACGCGCTGATGCCGCCGATCAACATGCTGCTGAAATCGCCATGTACCTGCCAACTGACCGAATCCGGGCCGAACAGGCCGGGATCACCCTTGGGGTTTTCCAGGTCGAGTTGGCCGAGGGACAGCCCGGTCAGGCTCATGAGTTGGTTTTCAATACGACTGCGGATGAATTCCATGACCACTCAGTGCAAAAGGGCGGGCGCGGCCGGTTGAACGCGCCCGGGGTGTTACTGATTGAGGCGCTTGTCGATCAGGCCCTGCACCACGCTCGGGTCGGCCAGGGTCGAGGTGTCACCGAGGCTGTCGAGTTCGTTGCAGGCGATCTTGCGCAGAATGCGCCGCATGATCTTGCCTGAACGGGTTTTCGGCAAGGCCGGCGCCCACTGGATCAGGTCTGGTTTGGCGAAGCTGCCAATTTCCTTGCTGACGTGGGCGAGCAATTCTTTCTTCAGTTCATCATTCGGTTCGGTGCCGTTCATGGGCGTGACGAAGGCGTAGATGCCCTGACCTTTGACGTCGTGCGGGTAACCGACCACGGCGGCTTCGGCGATGCTGTCGTGTAGCACCAGTGCGCTTTCCACTTCAGCCGTGCCGATGCGGTGGCCGGAGACGTTGATCACGTCATCGATGCGCCCGGTGATCCAGTAGTCGCCGTCCTCGTCGCGGCGCGCGCCGTCGCCGGTGAAGTAGTAACCGGGGTAGGGTTTGAAATAGGTGTCGACCATGCGTTGCGGGTCGCCGTAGACGCTGCGGATCTGTGCCGGCCAACTGGATTTGATCGCCAGCACGCCGCTGCCGGCACCTTTGATTTCCTTGCCGTGCTCATCGAGCAACACCGGTTGCACACCAAACATCGGCTGCGTGGCGCAGCCCGGTTTGATCCGCTGTGCGCTGACCAACGGGCTGAGCATGATGCCGCCGGTTTCGGTCTGCCACCAGGTGTCGACGATAGGGCAGCGCTGTTCGCCGACCACGTTGAAGTACCATTCCCACGCTTCCGGGTTGATCGGCTCACCGACGCTGCCGAGTAATCTGAGGCTGGCGCGCGAGGTTTCCTTCAACGGATCGGCACCTTCGCGCATCAATGCGCGCAAAGCAGTCGGTGCGGTATAGAAGATGTTGACCTTGTGTTTATCGATGACCTGCCAGAATCGTGAACTGCTCGGGTAGCTCGGCACGCCTTCGAACATCAAAGTGGTCGCGCCGTTGGCCAGCGGGCCGTAGACGATGTAGCTGTGGCCGGTGACCCAGCCGACGTCGGCGGTGCACCAGAACACCTCGCCATCGCGGTAATCGAGCACGTACTTGAAGGTCATCGCCGCTTGCAGCAGGTAGCCGCCAGTGGTGTGCAGCACGCCTTTGGGTTTGCCGGTGCTGCCCGAGGTGTAGAGGATGAACAGCGGATCTTCGGCGTCCATCGGTTCCGGTGGGCAATCGTCGCTGACATCGCGTACCGCCTGGTGATACCAAAGGTCGCGGCCTTCGACCCAATCGACGTTGCCTTGGGTGCGCTCGACCACCACGACGGTGCTGACGTTCGGGCAACTTTGCAGGGCTTTGTCGACGTTCTGTTTCAGTGGCACGAATTTGCCGCCGCGCACGCCTTCGTCGGCGGTGATCACTGTGCGGCAGTCGGCATCGAGAATACGGTCACGCAGGGAATCAGGAGAGAAGCCGCCAAATACCACCGAATGAATCGCGCCGATCCGCGAACAGGCGAGCATGGCGTAAGCGGCCTCGGGGATCATCGGCATGTAGATGCACACCCGGTCGCCTTTCTTCACGCCACGGCTTTTCAGTACGTTGGCCAGGCGGCAGACATGGTGGTGGAGTTTTTTGTAAGTGATTTGTGCCGATTCAGCCGGGTCGTCGCCTTCCCAGAGCAGGGCGGTCTGCTCGCCGCGCTTTTCCAGGTGGCGGTCGATGCAGTTGTAGCTGACGTTCAGTTTGCCCCCGGCAAACCAGGCGGCTTCACCGGTTTTCAGGTCATAGCGCTGAACGGTCTGCCACGGCGTGCTCCAGTCGAGGAAGCGCTTGGCCTGTTCGGCCCAGAAGGTGCTGGGGTGTTCAATGGATTCGCGGTACAGGCGCCGATAGTCGTCCTGACTCAATTGCGCAGCCCGGCGGACGGCATCGGCTTTGGGGAACGTGCTGATATCGAACATGACGGTTCCTTATTCTTGTTGTGCGACAAGAGGGGAGCTGTACGACCCTCGTAGGAGCTGCCGAAGGCTGCGATCTTTTGATCTTGTTTTTTAAGGTCAAGATCAAAAGATCGCAGCCTTCGGCAGCTCCTACAGGGATCGTGTACGCCACCGATTCTGCGATTAGCCCGGTGCCGTGGAACTGTCGATGTTGCAAGCTGTAGGGGCAGGCAAACCGCCCCTTCAGCCTATCACCCGCGGTGACGACCGCGGAAGTAGTTGATCAGGCCCTGGGTGGAAGGGTCATCAGCATTGGTTTCATCGCTGCCGACCAGACGGTTGTAAACGCCTTTGCCCAGTTCCTTACCCAGCTCCACACCCCACTGGTCGAAGGCGTTGATGCCCCAGACCACGCTTTGTACGAACACTTTGTGTTCATACATGGCAACCAATGCGCCAAGACGACGTGGGCTGATGCGCTCAACGACGATAGTGTTGCTCGGACGGTTGCCCGGAATCACCTTGTGCGGTGCGAGTTTGTGCACTTCTGCTTCGCTCATGCCCTTGTCGCGCAGTTCCTGCTCGGCTTCCGGCAAGGTCTTGCCGAGCATCAGCGCCTGGCTCTGCGACAGGCAGTTGGCGTACAGCCACTGGTGATGGTCGGAGACCGGATTGAAGCTGACGATCGGCACGATGAAGTCGGCCGGGATCAGTTGCGAACCTTGATGCAGCAACTGGTGGTAAGCGTGCTGCCCGTTGCAGCCGACGCCGCCCCAGATCACCGGACCGGTATCGGTCGACACCGGCGTGCCGTCCTGACGCACGCTCTTGCCGTTGGATTCCATGTCCAGCTGTTGCAAGTGCTTGGTGATGTTGCGCAGGTAGTGGTCGTACGGCAGGATCGCGTGGCTTTGCGCGCCCCAGAAGTTGCCGTACCACACGCCGAGCAGGGCCAGCAGCACCGGCATGTTCTGTTCGAACGGCGCGGTCTGGAAATGCTGGTCCATGGTGTAGGCACCGGACAGCAGCTCCTTGAAGTTGGACATGCCGATGGCCAGAGCAATCGGCAAACCGATGGCCGACCACAGCGAGTAACGACCGCCGACCCAGTCCCACATCGGGAAGATGTTTTCTTCGCGGATACCGAACGCAACGGCCGCTGCGTTGTTGCTCGATACAGCGATGAAGTGACGATATAGCTCGGCTTCCGAACCGCCCTGCGCCAAGTACCAAGCACGAGCAGCCTGAGCATTCTTCAGGGTTTCGAGGGTGTTGAACGACTTCGACGAAACGATGAACAGCGTGGTCTCGGCGCGCAGCTTTTGCGTCAGCTCGTGGAATTCGCTGCCGTCGATGTTCGCCAGATAATGGCAACGCACGCCTTTCTGCGCGTAGGACAGCAGCGCTTCGGAGACCAGCTCAGGGCCGAGGAACGAGCCACCGATGCCGATGTTGACCACGTCGGTGATCGGCTTCTCGGTGTAACCACGCCACAGGCCATCGTGAATGCGGCCAACCAGATCGGTGATCTGGTTCAAAACCTTGTGGACTTCCGGCATCACGTTGACGCCATTGACCGACAGCTTGTCGCCCACCGGGCGACGCAGGGCGGTGTGCAGCGCCGGGCGGCCTTCGGAAGTGTTGACGATTTCGCCTTCAAACAGCGCTTTGATGGCGCCCTTGAGATCGACTTCATTGGCCAGACCGACCAGCAGGTTGCGGGTCTGGGCGTTGATCAAATTCTTCGAATAATCGAGAAACAGTCCGCAGCTGCTGAGGGTGAACTGATTGAAGCGCTGCGGATCGGCGTTGAAGGCTTCGCGCATGCTGAAATCCTGCATGGCTTGGCGGTGATCTTTCAACGCTTGCCAGGCGGGCAGAGCGGTAACGTCTTGAGGAGTGAGGTAATACGCCATCGCTGCGGTTTTCCTTTTTACTTGAACGGCCTTTTGAACACTGAACAGACCCGGCACGCCATGTTTGGGCATGGGATCAACTGCGTCGACACGATTTCTGGACGCAGGGCGAATACAGTAAACCTCGCGCTGCGTTCTGTCTTGACTTTGTCTGACCAGATCCCTGTACTTTTTTAACATCGAGACCGGGAACTGGCCGACAAACGGAGGGGGCGCGGGGCGATTTCGCGATCAGGCGAGCTGAACCGGGATGGCGTTGCTGGTGTGGCTCAGCTCGTTGCCGGGCGCCATGTAGAGCATACGCGGCTTGAAATTGACCAGCTCGGCTTCGCTGTAATGGGCGTAGGCACAAATGATCACGCGGTCGCCGACCTTGGCCTTGTGCGCAGCGGCGCCATTGACGGAGATCATCCGCGAGCCTTCTTCACCACGAATCGCGTAGGTGGTGAAACGTTCGCCGTTGTCGACGTTATAAATCTGGATCTGCTCGTATTCACGGATGCCGGACAAGTCCAGCCACTCGCCATCGATGGCGCACGAACCTTCGTAATCGAGCACTGCATGAGTGACTTCGGCGCGGTGCAGTTTGGCCTTGAGCATGATCGCGTGCATGAGGGTTTTCCCGGGTTGGCATCGAACGGCGGGCAGTGTGCCCGAAGGCTTTGAGGGCGGCAATACAGCTGAAACCAGCTCTTTAAAACACAAAAAAACCTGTGGGAGCGAGCTTGCTCGCGAAGGCGTCATGTCAGTCGATATTTACGTCAGCTAACAGATTGCATTCGTGAGCAAGCTCACTCCCACAGGTTATCGGTGAGGCTTAAACCGGGGTGTCGAGATTCAGGTGCAGGTTATCGATCAACCGCGTAGTGCCGAGGAACGCGGCCACCAGAATCACCAGATCACGGTCTTCAGCCGTCGCCGGACGCAAGGTCAGCGCATGGCGGATTTCCAGATAGTCCGGGCGCAGACCCGCGGCTTCGAGCTGTTGCAACTGCCCACTGATCAGCGCAGGGAAGTCCCGTTCACCTTGCTTGATCGACTCGGCAATGTTGCTCAGCGAGCGATAGACCACCGGTGCCACCGCGCGCTGTTCCTCGTTGAGGAAACCATTGCGCGACGACAGCGCCAAGCCATCGGCGGCGCGCACGGTCGGTTCGCCGATAATCTGGATCGGCATGTTCAGGTCATGCACCAGCGCGCGGATCACCGCCAGTTGCTGGTAATCCTTCTGGCCGAAAATCGCCAGATCCGGCTGGACCATGTTGAACAGTTTGCTAACCACGGTCGCGACACCCTCGAAGTGGCCCGGACGGCTGGCGCCGCACAGGCCTTCGGACAATTGCGGCACGCTGACCCGAGTCTGTCCAGCCATGCCGTCGGGGTACATTTCTTCGACAGTTGGCGCGAACAGCAGGGAACAACCGGCTTCGAGCAGCTTCTCCTGATCCGCCGCCAACGTGCGCGGGTATTTATCGAGGTCTTCGCCGGCGCCGAATTGCAGCGGGTTGACGAAAATGCTCGCGACCACGAAATCCACACGTTGGGTCGCTTTGGTGATCAGTGCAACGTGACCGCTGTGCAGATTGCCCATGGTCGGTACGAAGCCGATGCGCTTGCCTTCGCTGCGGGCGCGGGCTACGGCGGCGCGCAGTTCGCGTACGGTTTTAACGGTGTTCATGCAGAGAATCCGTGTTCGATGCCAGGGAACGTGGTGGCTTTGACTTCGTTGACGTAAGCCTTCAGCGCGGACTGGATGCTGTCCTGACCGTGCATGAAGTTCTTCACGAACTTCGGCACGCGGCCAGTGATCGACAGGCCGAGCATGTCGTGCAGTACCAGAACCTGGCCGTCGGTGGCGTTACCGGCGCCGATCCCGATGACCGGAATCTTCACTGCCTGGCTGATTTCTGCAGCCAGTTCGCTCGGCACGCATTCCAGCAGCAGCATCGCCGCACCGGCCTGTTCCAGCGAGATCGCATCAGCACGCATCTGCCGCGCCTGGTTTTCGTTGCGACCCTGCACTTTATAGCCGCCGAGAATGTTCACCGCTTGTGGGGTCAGGCCCATGTGCGCGCACACCGGCACACCGCGTTCGGCGAGCAGACGAATCGATTCGGCCAGCCACAGCTGACCTTCAACCTTGACCATGTGCGCACCTGCCTGCATCAGCATGGCGCTGTTAGTCATGGTTTGTTCAAGGGTGGCGTTGGCCATGAACGGCAGGTCGGCGAGGATCAGGGCGTCGCTGTTGCCGCGTTTGACGCAGGCGGTGTGGTAGGCCATTTCTGCGGTGGTCACCGGCAAAGTGCTGTCGTGACCTTGCAGGACCATGCCGAGGGAGTCGCCCACCAGCAGCACTTCGACACCGGCCTCGTTGCAGGCGTGGGCGAAGGTCGCGTCATAGCAGGTCAGCATGGTGATCTTTTCACCTTTCTGCTTGAGGCTCTGGAGCGTGGTCAGGGTGATGGCTGGCATGTAAAAAATCCTCGTTCAGGCGCTCTGGAAACTACTGCGAGTAACGCGCGTGATTCTTCATCTACTCAGGCGCACGCTCTTTTGTCGTGCTTATAAGGCCTGGATTGCGCCCGTATGTGCCGGGTTGGCGGCAGCGGGACGCCTATAGTCGTGATGAGCCAACAGGAAGTCAATTGCGTGTGTTACCGCATTGTTACGAGGGGAGTGTTACCGGCGTTACTGATGCGATTCAGCGGCGCGGCGGGGCTGATTTGCGGGGTTTTTGTCTGACAAAATCCTGAGGGTAAAACGCTATTCCCTGTAGGAGCTGCGGAACGCTGCGATCTTTTGATCTTGGTTTGAAAATCAAAAGATCGCAGCCTCGTTTCACTCGACAGCTCCTACCGGGGGACTTGTGTCAGGGGGTAGTGAGGCGTTCCAGGCCGACGAACGGGCAGGCGGCGAGCAGATCGGCGAGGGTGCGCCCATCTGCAAGACGCAGATCCTGCGGGGCCAGTTCGGCGAGCGGGTACAACACGAAGGCGCGTTCCTGAATCTGGTAATGCGGGACTTTCAGGCGTGGCTCGTCGATCAAACGATCACCGAACAGCAGAATATCCAGATCCAGCGTACGAGGCCCCCAACGCTCAAGGCGCTCGCGACCTTGATCGTTCTCGATGGCTTGCAATGCATCCAGCAATTCAATCGGTGCGAGTGAGCTGTCGAGCGCTGCTACCGCGTTGGTATATCGCGGTTGGCCCGGCAGCAATGAATCGCTTTGATAGAAGGCGGAAACGCCGGCGAGTGTGGTCTGCGGCAATTGTCCCAGCGCCTCGACGGCGCTGCGCAATTGTTCGGCGGGGTCAGCGAGGTTGCTGCCCATGCCGATGTAGATGCGTTCCATGCCTTTACTCGCCTGTCGAAGCGCTCGGTGCGCCGGCGCGCTTGCGCTTGGAACCGCTGCTGCGGCGACGTTTGCGCGGAGCACCGCTGGCGTCATCACCTTTACCGCTGAGGTCGCGGATCATGTCGCGACGTTCGCTGTCGTTGGCGTCCTGATAGTCCGTCCACCATTCGCCGAGGCCATCAGTTTCCTCGCCAGCGCTTTCACGCAGCAGCAGGAAGTCGTAACCGGCACGGAAACGCGGGTTGTCCAGCAACAGGTCGGCACGTTTGCCGCTGCGGCGTGGCAGACGCTCCTGCATGTCCCAGATCTCGCGGATCGGCATGGTGAAGCGTTTTGGAATCGCGATGCGCTGGCACTGTTCGGCGATCAGCTCGTGGGCGCCTTCCTGCATCGCCGGGATCGGCGGCATGCCGCGTTCCTGCAGACGCAACACGCGGGCCGGCAGGGCAGGCCACAGCAGCGCGGCAAAAAGGAACGCCGGGGTCACCGGTTTGTTCTGCTTGATGCGCAGGTCGGTGTTGGTCAGCGCTTCGCTGATCAGCGTGTGGGTGTATTCCGGGTTGTGTTCCAGCGCGTCGGCACTGGCCGGGAACAACGGGGCGAACAGTTGCAGGTCGACCAGCATTTCGAAGGTGATCGCGCCGTGCCCCGAGAGGAACAGCTTGAGCACTTCTTCGAACAGACGCGCCGAAGGGATTTCGCGCAGCATCGGTGCCAGTTCGCGGATCGGTTGCACGGTGTGCTTTTCGATGCCGAAATTGAGCTTGGCGGCGAAACGCACGGCGCGCAGCATGCGCACCGGGTCTTCCTGATAACGCTGCTTCGGGTCGCCGATCAGGCGGATCAGGTGGTTGCGGATGTCGTGTACGCCGTTGGCGTAGTCGAGGATGCGCTCGCTGACCGGATCGTAATACAGGGCGTTGATGGTGAAGTCGCGGCGTTGCGCGTCTTCTTCCAGCGTGCCGTAAACGTTGTCGCGCAGAATCCGCCCGCTTTCGTTACGCGAAGACTGGTTGCTGTCCTCGTCGTCTTCGTTGACCGGGTGATTGGCGCGGAAAGTCGCGACTTCGATGATTTCGCGACCGAAATGGATATGCACCAGTTTGAAGCGACGGCCAATGATCCGTGCATTGCGAAATTCGGCACGGACTTGCTCAGGGGTGGCACTGGTGGCGACGTCGAAATCCTTGGGCGTGATGCCCAGCAGCATGTCACGCACGCAACCGCCGACCAGATAAGCCTGGTAACCGGCACCCTGCAGGCGTTCGACGATATTCACCGCATAGCGGCTGAACTGCGTTTTCTGCAGCGAATGTTGACCGCTGTTGAGCACTTCAGGGGTGCTGCGGATGTGTTGCGTACGACGCACGGGAGTTCGGAATGACTGGAACAACTTCTTCAGCATGGGATGCACTGTTTGAAGGAATGTTCGGCCATACCAAAGAATGACCGCATGATGGGCGCAGATTCTAGCATTTAGTCGGGGGATGGTGTAGGAGACAGCAGTTTCGAGCTGAAAGCCGCAAGCTACAAGGCTGAAGCGGGGGTAAAACAGAGAGTTTTTACAGAAGGGAGAAACTACAAGGGGAGCCGAAGCTCCCCAAGAAGTAGTTGCGTGCTCTTTTTATTATTGATTCGGGCTTCTTGTTTTTGTTGAGTGCCCTCGCCACGAAGTGTTTCCTTCGTGACCCTCCCAATCGGGAGCCAAGAGCAAACGGATTGCTTTGGTCGCTGAATTGCAGTGATCTCTCGATCCAACCAGTACAGGCTCTGTCTTAGGACAGTTTTTGTTGTTCTCGGCCTGGTCGTGGGGCAAGCCCCAAATACAACGCCTCTCCAAAAGAATCAGTTAGCTGCGCCTCTCGCCGTCTTGTTTTTATTGTGCGTGAGTCGATTCGTCTTATTTTTATTGTCTTGTGCATTGCTTGTTATTGTTCTTGTACTAAACATATAGCAGGGGGCGTGCCAACTTTTGTGAAACCCAATAAAACAAGGGGTTAGGTCGATATAACCGTTTTGTCGGGGCGAAAAAAAGCCGGGGTTTCGTTACCGATAACCCCGGCTTCTGTTACGTGAAAGGACTGAGGTAACAGTTTTTTCACATTCTCAAGCGTTACCCGCACACTCGACAGGTAACGTTCAGCTCTCGCTGGCGACCCCGGTCTTGCGCCGTGGGATGCCCAGACGCTGACGGCGTTCCCACAGACATTTGCGGCTGACGCCCAGTTTGCGCGCCAGTTCGGTCTCGGTCATGTGGTCCTGATGCTCGAGGACGAAGTGCTGGAAGTAGTCTTCCAGCGACAGGTCTTCGGTCGGCTCGTGGCTGCTGTTGCTGGCGTTACCCACCGTTTGTGGCGGCAGACCGATGAACTCGTCGTCTTCCAGATCGCTCAGCTCGATGTCGATACCCAGCAAGTCGGCGGAAATTTCCGGGCTTTCGCTCAGAATCACTGCGCGCTCGACTGCGTTTTCCAGCTCACGCACGTTACCCGGCCAAGAATAATGACGGATTGCCTGTTCGGCATCCGCAGCAAACTTGAGGTCGGTACGGTTGATGCGTGCGCTCTGGCGAGCGAGGAAAGCCGTGGCGATTTCGTTGACGTCGGCACCGCGCTCGCGCAGCGCCGGCAATTTCAACGCGATCACGTGCAGGCGGTAATAAAGGTCTTCACGGAACTGGCCGATTTTCGCCAGACTCTTCAGGTCCCGGTGAGTGGCCGCGATCAAGCGCACATCGACTTTCTGCGACTGCACCGAGCCAACCCGGCGGATCTCGCCTTCCTGCAACACGCGCAGAAGGCGGGCCTGAGCTTCGAGTGGCAGCTCACCGATTTCGTCGAGGAACAGCGTGCCGCCGTCCGCCGCTTCAACCAGACCGGCTCGACCGGCGCTGGCGCCAGTGAACGCGCCTTTCTCGTGGCCGAACAGCTCGGACTCGATCAGGCTTTCCGGAATGGCCGCGCAGTTCACCGAAATCATCGGCGCCTTGGCGCGTTTCGACAGGTTGTGCAGGGCGCGGGCCACCAGTTCTTTACCGGTGCCGGACTCGCCCTGGATCAACACATTGGAATCGGTCGGCGCGACTTTGCGGATCTTGCTGTACAGATCCTGCATCGGTGGGCAGGAGCCGATGATGCCAATCTCGCCGTTGCTGTTGTCGACGGCGGATTTGCCGCTGCCATTGGCCGGTTTGCTGGCAATCGCTTCGCCGGCAGCCGGTGCCGATTGGCGATCACGCAGGATCCGTGCAACGGCCTGGAGCATTTCATCGTGGTCGAAAGGCTTGGCGATGTAATCCACCGCGCCCATCTTCATCGAGTCGACCGCCGAGCGCAGGCTGGCGTAACTGGTCATGATCAGCACCGGCGTGCCCTGGCCGAGCTTGATCAGCTCGGTGCCCGGCGCGCCCGGCAGACGCAGATCGCTGACGATCAGATCGAACGTAGGAATGGTGAAGCGTTCTTGTGCTTCCTGCACTGAACCGGCTTCGCTGACCTGGTACTGGTTGCGTTCCAGCAGGCGGCGCAAGGCGGAGCGGATAATTGTTTCGTCTTCGACGATCAAAATGTGCGGCATTGATTCGATACTCTCGACGGTCTCAGTTCACAGCGGACGTCGCTTCGACATGACGCGGTAAGGTCACCCGGATACGGGTGCCGCGTTGGCTTTGTACATCAGCCGGGCTGTCGATGGTGATTTGTCCATAATGCTCTTCAACGATGGAATAGACCAGTGCAAGGCCCAGACCGGTGCCTTCGCCAGGATCCTTGGTGGTGAAGAAGGGTTCGAACAATCGGTCCATGATGTTCTTCGGAATGCCGCTGCCTTCGTCTTCGACGATCAGGTCGACCGTGTGTTCGCCGGCTTCGCTCTTGACCCGTACCGCACTGTGCGGCGGCGAGGCATCGCGGGCGTTGGATAGCAGATTGATCAAAACCTGGGCGAGTCGTTGCGGATCGCCTTCGACCCAGTGATCGGGATCGCACAGGTTGTAGAACTGCACTTCGAAATTGCGTCGGTTCAACGCCAGCAGGCCGATGGCATCCTGCGCGACTTCGGCCAGACAGACGGGCTCGTCACTGTGCTGATGGCTACCCGCGTGGGCGAAACTCATCAACGACTGGACGATGCGTGACACACGTTTGGTCTGTTCAAGAATCTGCCCGCTGATCTCTGTCAGCTCGCCGTCGTCTTCGCGCTCTTCACGCAGGTTCTGCGCCAGACAGGCGATGCCGGTGATCGGGTTGCCGATTTCGTGGGCCACACCGGCCGCCAGGCGACCAATGCTGGCCAGACGCTCGGAGTGCACCAGTTTGTCTTCAAGCATCTGCGTTTCGGTCAGATCTTCGACCAGCAGCACCAAGCCACTGTTACCCGGTGCCAACGGCTCATCAATCGCTGCTTTGTGCAGGTTCAGCCAGCGGGTCTGTCCGTCGAGGGCCAGATGCTGTTTGTGCAAATGCTCGTCGGGCAGATTGATGAAGCCTTGCAGCAATTCCTTCCACGGCTCGCCAATGGTGCTCAGACGCGAACCGACCACACGCTGCGCGGCGATCCCGGTGAGTTCTTCCATGGCCTTGTTCCACATCAGGATCTCTTGATCCTTGGCCAGCGAGCAGACGCCCATCGGCAGTTCCTGCAGGGTCTGGCGGTGATAACGGCGCAGCGCATCGAGCTCAGCGGCTAAACCTGTGAGGCGCGAGTGGTAATCCTCGAGGCGGCTTTCGATGAAGTGGATGTCTTCGGTGACATAGTTTTCGCCGCCCGCCTTATAAGGCAGGAAGGTTTCGACCATGTCCTGCGCGACGCTCGGGCCCATCAGGCCGGAGAGGTTGGCTTCGATGCGATCGCGCAAACGGCGCAAGGCGTACGGGCGGCGTTCGTCGAATGGCAGATAGAGGTCACGCAGCGCTTGCTCGACTTCCTTCTGCGCAGCCTTGGCACCCAACGGTTTCGCCAGTTGTGTGGCGAACTCCTGAGGCGAGGCGGCGTGCAACTCACGCCGCTGCGGGCGACGGACGTTATCCACAGCGCAGGCTTCGGCGGCGCTGGCTTCTTCCGGACTGGCGTTGGTGAACAGCGAGATCAGCGTGAACATCAATACGTTGGCCGCCAGTGAGGCGATGGCCGCCATGTGCCAACTGGTGTCGTCGAGCACGTAAATCATGTTCAGCAGCGGGATATAGAAACCCTGCAGATTGCCGACCAGCGGCAGCAGCATGGTCACTACCCAGACCAGAATCCCCGCCAGCAGCCCGGCGATAAAGCCGCGACGGTTGGCAGTCGGCCAATACAGTACCGACAACACGCCGGGCAGGAATTGCAGGGTCGCGACAAACGCGACGATGCCGAGGTTGGCCAAATCCTGCTCGGCGCCGAGCATCAGGTAGAAGCCGAAACCGGCCATGATGATCGCGACGATCAGCGCGCGGCGCGTCCATTTCAACCAACGGTAGATATTGCCTTCGGCCGGCGGTTGATAGAGCGGCAGCACCAGATGGTTCAGCGCCATGCCCGATAGCGCGAGCGTGGTGACGATGATCAGGCCGCTGGCCGCTGATAAACCACCGACGTAAGCGAGCAACGCCAGCGGTTTGCTGTTGGCGGCGATGCCGATGCCAAGGGTGAAATATTCCGGATTGGTCGTCGCGCCCAGTTTCAGACCGGCCCACAAGATCAGCGGCACCGCCAGACTCATCAGCAACAGGAACAGCGGCAAACCCCAGCTCGCACTGACCAGCGAGCGTGGATTGAGGTTTTCGGTAAAGGTCATGTGATACATATGCGGCATCACGATCGCCGAAGCGAAGAACACCAGCAGCAGCGTGCGCCACGGGCCTTCCTGCAATGGCGTGTGCAGCGCGGCGAGGGCGGTCTGGTTTTGCAGCAGCCACACCTCAAGTTGTTGCGGGCCGTCGAACACGCCGTACAACGCATACAAACCGACGCCGCCGAGGGCAACCAGTTTGATCACCGATTCAAAGGCAATCGCGAACACCAACCCTTCGTGTTTCTCGCGGGTGGCGATGTGGCGGGAGCCGAAAAAAATCGTGAACAGGATGATCAGCGCACAAAACGCCAGCGCTACGCGGCTCTGCACCGGCTCGCCAGTGAGGATACCAATGGAATCGGCGACCGCTTGAATCTGCAACGCCAGCAACGGCAACACGCCAATCAGCATGAAGATCGTGGTCAGCGCCCCGGCCCAGGTACTGCGAAAGCGGAAGGCAAACAGATCCGCCAGCGACGACAGTTGATAGGTGCGGGTGATTTTCAGAATCGGATAAAGCAACACCGGCGCCAGCAGAAACGCGCCGGACACGCCAAGGTAACTGGAAAGAAAACCGTAGCCATACTGGTAGGCCAGACCAACCGTGCCGTAGAACGCCCACGCACTGGCGTAAACCCCGAGCGACAACGTGTAGGTCAGCGGGTGGCGAATGATCGCGCGCGGGATCATGCCCCGTTCACTGATCCAGGCAACGCCGAACAGCACCGCCAGGTACGCGGCGCTGATCAGGATCATCTGGGTCAGGCTAAAGCTCATCGGCATCTTTTTGGCTCTGCAGGATGAAGGTCACGACAATCAGGATCAGCCAGAGCAGATAGGGGCGATACCAGGCGCCCGTAGCGTCGATCCACCAATCCATGATGGCGGGGGAAAACAGGTAGATCCCCACGACTAAAAGCAGGACCAAGCGATAGATGTACATCCCGGCCTCTCTTTTTTATGCGCGTGCCCGAAAACGTGCGGCGATGGTAACGGATGGGCGCACGACTGCAAGTGTCGTCATAGCAGTTGCGCCTCGGGCAGAGTCAGTGTGCGCGGGATCTTTGTCGCATCCCAGTGCGTGCTGCCCCACGCCAGCAACTCTTGCGGCGAGGCGTGAGCCAGTTCGGCGCCGGGGTTTTGCCCTAGTGCGCGCAGGGCTCGCAATAACAATGGCGTGGCTTGATCCGCGTCAAGCGGCGGTGAACGGTAGGACTTGCCGAGCTTGTTGCCGTCCGGTTGAGTAATCAGCGGCAGGTGCAGGTAGCGCGGCTGGCGCATTCCCAGCAATTCCTGCAGGTAGAGCTGGCGCGGCGTCGAGTCGAGCAGGTCGGCACCGCGCACAATGTCGGTAATGCCTTGCCAGGCGTCGTCGAGCACCACGGCCAGTTGATAAGCATAGAGGCCGTCGCGACGGCGGATGACGAAATCGCCGACGTCGCGACCCAGATGCTGACGGTATTCGCCCTGCGCTCGATCGATGAAGTGGTATTCCAGTTCTGGCACGCGCAGGCGGATGGCGGCGTCTTGCTGGTCATGACCGGCATTGCGGCACAGGCCCGGATAGATGCCGTTGTACGGTTCGAGCTGTTTGCGCGAGCAGGTGCAAGCGTAGGCCAGGCCATGATTGAACAGGCTGTTGAGCACGTCGGCGTAGGCAGCGTGCCGATCGCTCTGGCGCACCATGTCGCCATCCCATTCGAAGCCGTAGCTTTCCAACGCCTTGAGGATTGCCGTTTGCGCACCGGGTTCTTCGCGGGGCGGATCGAGATCTTCCATGCGCACCAGCCAGCGACCGCCGACCGAACGGGCGTCGAGATACGAGGCGAGGGCGGCGACCAGCGAGCCAAAGTGCAAGTGGCCACTGGGGGTTGGGGCGAAGCGGCCGACGTAGGCGGGGGATTTCTTGGCAGTCATGGGGCGACAGTACTTTTTCAGAGCGCGTACACAACACCTGTGGGAGCGAGCTTGCTCGCGAAGGCGGTGTGTCTGCTACATGAATGTTGAGGCATATGGCCCTTTCGCGAGCAAGCTCGCTCCCACAGGGGATATAAGGCAAACGTCAGAAACAAAAACGGAGCGTTCGCACGCTCCGTTTTTCATTCAGGTCGAGATTACTTGCCGACCTGCTTTTCCTTGATCTCAGCCAGGTTCTTGCAGTCGACGCACATGTCGGCGGTAGGACGGGCTTCAAGGCGCTTGACGCCGATCTCGATGCCGCACGAATCGCACCAGCCGTATTCGCCGTCTTCGATCAATTGCAGTGTCTTGTCGATCTTCTTGATCAGCTTGCGCTCGCGATCACGGGCACGCAGTTCAAGGGCGAACTCTTCTTCCTGACTGGCACGGTCGGCCGGGTCGGGAAAGTTGGCCGCTTCGTCCTTCATGTGATCAACAGTTCGGTCGACTTCCTGCATCAAGTCCAGTTTCCACTTGGTCAGGATCTTGGTGAAGTGCGCGCGCATGGGTTTGCCCATGTACTCTTCGTCTTTGGCCTGAACGTAAGGTTCGAAGCCAGTGATCGCCGTTTGCTGCTGTTGCTTTGCTTGGGTGGGCATGAAATGGACCGCCTCTACTCTTGTAATCCATTGCGCAGGATTGCTCCATCACCGACACCTGCCGGCCCTGCGGCTGCAAGCGGGCGAACTTACCAGATCAATTCGGCCTGCGCTACTCCCGGATGTCGAGGCCCCGGCGGGTGGCGCTTGCAAATGTTTGGCAAGCCGTGTCTGGTGGTGTTGAAGACCTGTTCAATCACTGATTTTAGTCAATCCTGGAGCGTACGCTCATATCGTTACAGTCCAGCGTTCTTGAGGCTGTGACCGCTGCGGGTTCTCGCTCGTTCCGGCAGATGGGTAGAATCGTTTCTTTTTCCCTGCCGAAGGAAATCCAATGGCTCAGCCCTACAGTGCGCGCAGTCGTGCGATCGAACCGTTCCATGTGATGGCGCTGCTGGCGCGGGCCAATGAATTGCAGGCTGAAGGCCACGATGTCATCCATCTGGAGATCGGCGAGCCGGACTTCACTACCGCTGAGCCGATCATTCATGCCGGGCAGGCGGCGCTGACGGCGGGCAAGACCCGTTACACCGCTGCCCGGGGTATTCCGGAGCTGCGCGAGGCAATCTCCGGGTTTTATCAATCGCGTTATGGCTTGAACATTGATCCGCGACGGATTTTGATCACGCCGGGCGGGTCCGGTGCGCTGTTGCTGGCCAGCGCTTTGCTGGTCGATCCGGGTAAACACTGGTTGTTGGCGGATCCCGGTTATCCGTGCAACAGGCACTTCCTGCGCTTGGTGGAAGGCGCGGCGCAGTTAGTGCCGGTGGGTCCGGACGTGCGTTACCAACTGACTCCGGATCTGGTTGAGCGTCATTGGGATCACGACAGCGTTGGCGCTTTGGTCGCTTCACCTGCCAACCCGACCGGGACGATCCTGACCCGCGACGAACTGGCCGGGTTATCCACAGCCATCAAGGCCAGACACGGGCATCTGGTGGTGGACGAGATCTACCACGGTCTGACTTACGGCACCGATGCGGCGAGCGTGCTGGAAGTCGATGACAGCGCTTTTGTCCTGAACAGTTTCTCCAAGTACTTCGGCATGACCGGTTGGCGTCTCGGCTGGCTGGTGGCGCCGGATGCGGCCGTCAGCGAGCTGGAAAAACTGGCGCAGAACCTCTACATCAGCGCGCCGAGCATGGCGCAATACGCGGCGTTGGCCTGTTTCGAACCGGACACTATCGCGATTCTGGAAGAGCGCCGCGCGGAATTCGGCCTTCGTCGCGATTTCCTCCTGCCGGCACTTCGCGAGTTGGGTTTCAACATCGCCGTGGAGCCTGAGGGCGCGTTCTATCTGTACGCCGATATCAGCCAGTTCGGCGGCGATGCCTTCGCGTTCTGCCGACATTTTCTCGAAACCGAGCACGTTGCCTTCACCCCGGGCCTGGATTTCGGCCGTTATCAGGCCAGTCACCATGTGCGTTTTGCCTACACGCAAAACCTCCCTCGCTTACAGGAAGCGGTGGAGCGAATCGCCCGTGGCTTGAAGAGCTGGCAAGGCTGATGCGCTTTTATCCTGCTCTGGAAGAGGCGCGACTGATCCGTCGTTACAAGCGTTTTCTCGCCGATATCGAAACTGTTAGCGGCGAGTTGCTGACCATTCACTGCCCCAACACTGGTTCGATGTTCAACTGTCAGGTCGAAGGCGGGCAGGTCTGGTTCAGTCGCTCAAATGACCCCAAGCGTAAATTGCCCGGTACTTGGGAAATTGGCGAAACCCCGCAGGGTCGGTTGTTTTGCGTGAATACCGCACGGGCCAACGGTTTGGTCGAGGAGGCGTTGCAGGCCGGCGTCATCAGCGAGTTGAACGGCTTTACCGCGTTGAAACGTGAAATCGCGTACGGGCAGGAAAAGAGCCGTATCGACTTCCGTCTCGAATACCCCAGTGGTCCGGCATATGTAGAGGTGAAAAGCGTCACCCTCGGTTTCGACGGTACTGCGGTGGCAGCATTTCCCGATGCCGTGACCCAGCGCGGCGCCAAGCATTTGCGTGAGCTGGCACATTTGGCGCGAGACGGAGTTCGGGCGGTGCAGTTGTATTGCGTGAATCTGACCGGGATTGAAGCGGTGCGGCCGGCGAAGGAAATCGATTCGGCTTACGCCGATGCGCTTCTCGAAGCAGTGGCCTGCGGCGTTGAGGTGCTGGCGTATGGCGTGCGGCTGGACCATGAAGAGATGGTCATCGACCGGCGTCTTGACGTGCTGCTTAACGGTTAAACATCGATCCACAGCCCTTGCACATCTTCCCGGCAAGGTATGGCGGTGAGTGATTGCCCGGCGCAAGGGCCGGCAACGCATTCACCGTCCTCGATCAGAAACAATGCGCCGTGGGTGGCGCACTGGATCAGGCTGTTGCTCGGGTCGAGAAACTGGTCGGGCTGCCATTCCAGCCCGACGCCACGGTGTGGGCAGCGATTGAGATAAACGAATGCCTGCCCGCTACGGCGTACGGCGAACAGCTTTTTCCCGTCGACTTCAAAACCCCGGCTGGTGGCCTCGGCGAGCTCGATGCCCGCGCAGAGAAACTTCATGGCTATCCTCTGATGTCCGCTCATGTCTGGATATGTCCGAGCTTGACGTTTAAATGCAAACAATTATCAAATGGCGGCCTTCGCCCGCAGGCGGTTGGCAGATGTCGAGGATACTTGGCCTGTCATCCTGATGCCCGGGAAAAACCTTGTTCAAGGAAGCTGTGTATGCGCCTGAGTACCCGCGTTGCTGTGCTGTGTGTCGGACTTTTGGTCAGCCACCAGGCTGCAGCGGCGGATTTGCCGCAACGTTGGGTCAGCGCTGGCGGTGCGCTGTCGGAGTGGGTCAGTGCCTTGGGCGGCGAGGCGAAACTGGTTGGCGTCGATACCACCAGTCAGCATCCGGACTCGTTGAAGGCGCTGCCGAGCATTGGTTACCAGCGCAGTCTTTCGGCTGAAGGCATTCTCAGTCTGCGCCCGGATATCTTGATTGGCACTGAAGAAATGGGCCCGCCGACGGTTCTGGCGCAAGTCAATGCGGCCAAGGTTCAGGTGGTGTTGTTCTCGGCTCAACCGGATCTGCCGACGCTGGAGAAAAACGTTACGCATCTGGGCCAGTTGCTCGGCACAGAAGCCCAGGCAAAGCAGCTACTGCAAAGTTATCAACAGCAACTTGATGCGCAGAAAGTGCATGTTGCGGATGCGCAGACCAAACAAAAAGCGCCGGGTGTGCTGCTGTTGCTTGGACATGCCGGTGGCAAACCATTGATCGCCGGCAAGGACACCGCCGCTGACTGGCTGCTGCAACAAGCGGGCGGACATAACCTGGCGACGCACACGGGTTACAAGCCGTTTTCCGTGGAATCCCTCGCCAGTCTCGATCCTGAAGTGCTGGTGTTCGCCGACCGTGCATTGACCGGTGAGGCGGCGAAAGCGGCGCTGTTCAAGGAAAACCCGATTCTAAATTCAAGTCGCGCGGCCAAGGCCGGTCGGGTACTGGAGCTTGACCCGACTTTGCTGGTCGGCGGCCTTGGACCACGTTTGCCAGCGACGTTGAAAAGCCTGACTGACGGTTTCTACCCGGCCAAGAGCGGCCAATGACCACACTGGTAAAGCCTCGTGGCTTGTTCATCGGCCTGACGCTCCTGTGTTTATTGGCGATCTGGTTGTCGTTGGCGTTGGGGCCGGTCAGCCTGCCGCTGATCGATACGTTGCGCGCGGCATTGCGCATGCTTGGCGTGCCATTGGCACCGGATGGACTGGAGCAGGCTGAACTGATCCTCGGGCAGATTCGTCTGCCGAGAACCCTGCTCGGGCTGGCGGTCGGCGGTGTGCTGGCGTTGTCCGGCGTGGCAATGCAGGGCTTGTTTCGCAATCCGCTGGCAGATCCGGGGCTGGTGGGTGTTTCCAGCGGCGCGGCATTGGGCGCAGCGATCGCGATTGTCGGCGGTTCGTTTTTTGGCGGTCTGCCGGAATGGTTCGGCCCTTATCTGTTGTCGATCTGTGCGTTTCTCGGCGGGCTTGGAGTTACGGCGCTGGTTTATCGACTCGGTCGCCGCAACGGCCAGACCAATGTCGCGACCATGTTGCTCGCTGGTATTGCGCTAACGGCGCTGGCCAGTTCCGCAGTCGGGCTGTTCACTTATCTGGCGGATGACGCGACTTTGCGCACCCTAACGTTCTGGAACCTTGGCAGCCTCAATGGCGCCAGTTACGCGCGGTTGTGGCCGTTGCTGATCATCAGCGCCGGTGTCGCGTTGTGGTTGCCGCGTCGGGCGAAAGCGCTGAATGCCTTGCTGCTCGGAGAGTCCGAGGCTGGGCATTTGGGCATTGATGTCGAGCGGCTCAAGCGTGAATTGGTGTTTTGCACGGCGCTGGGGGTTGGTGCGGCAGTCGCGGCCGCCGGAATGATCGGTTTTGTCGGGCTGGTGGTGCCGCATCTGGTGCGTTTGCTGGCGGGGCCGGATCACAAAGTATTGCTGCCGGCATCGGTGCTGGCGGGGGCGAGCCTGTTGCTGTTGGCTGATCTGGTCGCGCGGCTGGCGCTGGCGCCGGCGGAGTTGCCGATCGGTATTGTTACCGCGTTTATCGGTGCGCCGTTCTTTCTCTATTTGCTGCTGCGAGGGCGTGCCTGATGTTGCGTGCGCAGAATCTGCACATCCAGCGCGGTCGCAAAGCCGTACTCAGCGAGGTCACGCTGCAACTCGAACCGGGTGAAGTGCTCGGTGTGCTCGGGCCGAACGGTGCAGGTAAAAGTACCTTGCTCGGCGCCTTGTGCGGTGAGTTGGCGGCGAGCGCGGGCGGGGTTTCGCTCGACGGGCAGGCGTTGAGTCACTGGACCGGCTCGCAACGCGCGCAGCGATTGGCTGTGTTGCCCCAAGTGTCGACCCTGGATTTTGCTTTCCGCGTCGAAGAGGTGGTCGGCATGGGCCGCTTGCCTTGGCAAAGCGGTCGGGCCCGGGATGACGAAATCATCGCGGCGGCTTTGGCGGCGGCGGATGCCGGGCACTTGAGCGGTCGCAGTTATCTGGCGCTGTCCGGTGGCGAGCGTCAGCGTGTGCATCTGGCGCGGGTGCTGGCGCAGCTTTGGCCGGGGCAGGCGGGGCAGACGCTGCTGTTGGATGAGCCGACGTCGATGCTCGATCCACTGCATCAGCACACCACCTTGCAGGCTGTGCGCGAGTTTGCCGATCGTGGCGCGGCGGTGTTGGTGATCCTGCATGATCTGAATCTGGCGGCGCGTTATTGTGATCGCATTCTACTGCTGGAAGGCGGGCGCCCGGTGGCGCTGGATACACCGCAGCAGGTTTTGCGACCGGACACGCTCCAAGCCGTATTCGGTCTCGAAGTGTTGGTGCAGCCGCACCCGGAGCGTGGGCATCCGCTGATTATCGCCCGCTGACTGGATCATTGAGGTGATTGCATGCGTGGCTTGTGGCTGTTGACGGTGGTGTTGCTTGCGGGGTGTCAGCATGCTGTGGCGCCACCGCCGGTCAGTGGTGAGGTTCGTGATCTGCGCAGCGGTGAAGTGCTGACGGCGCAGCAGTTGCTGAAGCGTCTCGCTAAGCCTGAGCGTTTGATCATCGGCGAGCAGCATGACAATGCCGATCATCACGCAGCGCAATTGTGGTTGTTGCGCTCGCTCGGTGAGCAGCGGCCGCAAGGTAGTCTGCTCCTGGAAATGCTCACGCCCGATCAGCAGCCTCGCGTTGATCAAGTGCGCCAGACGACAACGCCGCCCGCTGACCTCCCTGGCGCATTGGCCTGGCAGGATGGCTGGGACTGGAATCTCTACGGGCCCATTGTCCGTTTCGCTTTCACGCAACCGTATCCAATGCTGGCGGCGAATTTGACCAACGCCGAAATCCGCACTTTCTATCGTGATCCACCGGCGTTGACGGGAAAGCGCAGCAATGCTGAATCGGTGAAAACTGTATTGCTGGAACAGATCAGCGATTCCCACTGTGGCCTGTTGCCCGAATCACAGATGCCGGCAATGCTGGCCGTTCAGCAGCAACGTGATCGGCATATGGCCGAGCGTCTGCTGGCAGCGCCCACACCTTCGATCTTGCTGGCCGGTGCGTGGCATGCGCGCAAGGATGTTGGCGTGCCGCTGCATGCTGTGGATTTGGGCGCCACTGAGGCTCCAACAGTGTTGATGCTGGCAGAGCAGGGCTCCGAGGTAACGGCCGCGATGGCCGACTACGTTTGGTACACGCCTGTCACGCCAAAGCAGGATTACTGCGAGCAGATGCGCAGACAGTTCGGCAAATGACTTTTCCACAGGCAAAAAAAGACCCGGTAAAAACCGGGTCAAATAACCGTGATTAGCCTGATGAGGAGATAATCTGAGAGTCCGAACCAAGGGCTTTTCAGAATATCGACTGATCTCGCGACCAGTTGTGATAATCATAGCGATTCTCATTACCGAGTCAACAACTGTTTTTCCGTTTTTCTGAATTTGTCTGGGAAATGTCCGGAACGCCCGGTAAACAAAGGGCTTCAGCGCTTGGCTTCAGTTGGGCTCATTTGCGTGATCTGCCGATTAAGCTGGCCGATCCGCCGCGCCATGCTTTCGATCAGGCTGTGGGCGATCTTCGGATTGGTGCGGGTCATGCTCAAGAATTGATCACCGGGAATCAGCATTACGGTGCTCGCCTTTCGGGCAACGACCGTGGCATTGCGTGGTTCGCCAGTGAACACGGCCATCGCACCGAAAATCTCGTCCTTGGCCACGTCTCCGACTTTCTGACCGTCCACAAACGCTTCGGCATGCCCGTCGATGATCACAAACACGTGATCAGCCGCGTCACCCTGATTGATCAGGATTTCACCCGCCTCGACCCGTTTGAAGCCATTGGTACTGCGGAACTCGCGCGGTTTCAGTTCTGCGACGGCATGGGCGAGGATTGCCATTTGCCCTAGCAGATACTTCAGAAACTGGTCTGCCCGACGAGCGTCGGCATACAAGTGCTGAAAAACCTCACAGCGCCGATAGGGCGTCAAACGCAATGCCCCGTCACTGCACAAACGGCAATCAGCCCAGTCCTCACCCTGCTGAAGGCCGATCAAATCGCCCTCCTGCCAATAAAACAGTGGGCGTGCGCCCAGACAGCCGCTAATCAAACCTTCATTGAGCAGGAATAACTGGTCGGCGGGTAACTGCGCGAGCAAATCATCCGACACTTCCAGCTCCATAAGCGGCCCGCAAGGCGCCAGGTCGCGCAACCACAGCGCAGGCAAGCTCTGCAAACGGTTGATCAAGGCATCGGCCCAGGCCGATTGTTCCCCCAGTAAATACATAACGGCCTATGCCCGTTCAGTTCTTGTGGCGCGAGGAAATGGCTTCGAGCTGTTTGTTCAGGGCGTCCTTGCGTTCAGCGGGGATGTCGTTCCAGTGCACATCCATCAGCGCGCCTTCGATCGCATACAACAACACCTTCGATGCGCGAAACCCGCGGGTACGCACGGCCCGGTAGGCGTCCACCGCGCCCAGGCGACGCAAGTCCGAGGCGCTGTGGATGCCCACGGCATGCAGCCATTGCGCCGACGTCTTGCCAAGATTCTTCAGGTGTTGCAGTTCATCATTCATCAAGCCTCCTTGCGACGGCCGAATGGTGCGTGGGCGAGCTTCTCAGGAGTGTAGCCATCAGTAGGAAAAGCGTGGTTGTTTGGTCGGATTCAACGCAAACGCTTCTAAGAAAGGGCGCTGTATAAGGTTGCGAAAGCTCTGGTGACGCAGGGAGAAGGGGAGAAATGCTGATAAATGTGGGAGCGAGCTTGCTCGCGAAAGCGGTCTGACTCTGACGATAGGGTCACTGACACTACGCCTTCGCGAGCAAGCTCGCTCCCACAGGAGGGAGGCGTTGTGTCAGAGAGGCAAAGAACTGTCAGCGAGTGCGATAACGCAAACGCGTACCGAAATTCATCGACATCAGAATTTCGTCAGCACTCAGCTCCGGCGGGAAATACGCCCCGGAAATCTGTGCGTGAGCCAGGCTTGCACCTTCCAGCGATGCGTTACGGAAATCGATGCCACGCAAATCGGCAGAACGGAAGTACGCGTCCCGGAAATCCACGCCATCGGCATTCAGCTCACGCAGATCAAGACCGCGAAAGTCGCCGCCGACCATGTCGATCGGGCCGTCCTGTGGACGCTCCTTGTTGAAACCTGTGATGTCGTCTTTGTGCAGCAAGGCATATAGCGGGGTGTCGAGAAGTTTCGGCTGGCTCATGTCATATCACCGTTGGTTTTATGACGCCAGTATAGTGCCACTATTTGGCGGCCGTGAAGCAAGCGAGGGCTTCACGGCCGAAATAGTTTCTTACAGGCCTGGCAGGCGCTGACGAATCTGCGCAACCACGGTGTCCAGCGTGCCGGACTCGTTGGTCTGCACGCGTTTGCTGCGCAGGATTTCTTCCGGCGTCAGCGCTTCACGATTGGCCTGCTGCGCTTCGATCACGGCCAGTGTGGCGTCGGACGGATCCTGTTTGTCCGCCTGACGAATCGCCAGCCAGCTCTCGATCACCGCTTGCGGCGCATTGCAGTCGAGGATCAGGAACGGTGTGCCGGTGGCTTCGGCAATTTTCGCTGCGTTGTCGCGTTGCTCGCGTTTAAGGTAAGTCGCGTCGATCACCACCGGGAAACCGGCGTGCAGGATGATTTCAGCGATTTCATGCAAACGCGCGTAGGTCGCGGCGCTGGCGTCGGCACTGTAAATGCCGGCCTGCACGTCGTTGGCGACAGTTTGCTCACCGAACAGGCGCTTGCGTTCAACGTCCGAACGCAGGCGAATGGCGCCCAGCGCTTCGACCAGACGCATGGCCACGTGGCTCTTGCCGACCGCGGAAACGCCGTGGGTGATGGCCATGAAGCGCGAAGGAATTGTGCTGTAGCTTTCGGCCAGGTTGGCGTAGTTGCGGTACTGGCGCAGGGTGGTGGCGCGCTGCACCGGCGTCGCGTCCGCGGGCATGCTGAACAGCGCAACCTTGGCGCGAACCAGTGCGCGGTAGGCTTTATAGAAGTTCAGCACTTCGAGGCCTTGATAGTCGCCGGTCAATTCCAGGTATTGGCTGATGAAGCGGCGCGCCAGGGATTTCAGGCCGCGGTCTTCCAGGTCCATCGCGAGGAAACCGGTGTCGGCCCAGACGTCGGTGAAACGGAACGGTTCGTTGAACTCGATGCAGTCGAAGATCACCACTTTGCCGTCGATAACCGTGGCGTTGCCCAAGTGGATATCACCGTGGCATTCACGGGTGAAGCCTTCGACCTTGCGTTGGGCGAACAGTGGCTTGAGACGCTCGAAGCTGCTCTCGGCCCAGGCTTTCAGTGCCTCGAGTTGTAGCAGATCGTTCTTATCGCTGAGGAACGGCAGGATCTGTTCGAAGTTTTGCGAGACTGGCGCCATCACGCTGGCCGGGGTACCGGCGTCGTGTTCGGCCGGGACTTTTGGTGCAGTGAGGTGGAAGCGCGCAATCTGTTCGGCCATCTCGTCGATGTGCTGGGTAGTCAGCTCGCCGTTGGCTTGCAGAGTGCTGAGCAAACCGCTCTGCGGGAACTGACGCATTTTCAGCACGTATTCGATCGCCGGGCCGTCGCCGCCTATTTGCGGTGCTTCAACGCTGCCGGTCACTGGCAATACTTCCAGGTACAAATCGTCGGTCAGGCGCTGGTTCAGACGCAGCTCTTCAGCGCAGAAATGTGCGCGTGATTCGAGGCCGGTGAAGTCGAGGAAGCCGAAGTTCACAGGCTTCTTCACTTTATAAGCGAACGGGCCAGTGAGGATTACCCACGAGATATGCGTTTCGATGACCTGAAACCCTTCGACAGGGTGCGGGTAGAGGGCCGGGTTTTGCAGGGCAGCGATCAGTGACTGGCTCACGGGCGATCCTTCAGAGACTGGGGGGAAATTCGAGGCGGCCATTATGGCTGCTCGCCAGCCTGACGCAAACCTCGGAGCGCTCCTGTTGAGTATTAATAAAGTGCGTATAATCCGCCGCCATGACTCGAACTCGATCCCCCCGTACCAAAAAAAAACCACCCTCCAAGGGCCTTAGCCCGTGGTTGAGCTGGGCCATTAAACTCAGTCTGGTCGGCCTTGTGGTGCTGGCCGGCTTCGCCGTATACCTCGATGCCGTGGTGCAGGAGAAGTTCTCCGGCAAGCGCTGGACCATCCCGGCGAAGGTCTACGCGCGGCCGCTCGAGCTGTTCGTCGGACAAAAGCTCAGCAAGGACGATTTCCTTACCGAACTCGATGCCCTCGGCTACCGCCGCGAAGCCGTGAGCAATGGCCCCGGTGCCGCAGCCGTCAGCGGTAACACAGTCGATCTGAATACCCGTGGTTTCCAGTTTTATGAAGGCCTGGAAAAACCGCAGCCGGTGCGTGTGCGTTTCTCCGGCGATTATGTGGCTGAGCTGTCGGCGACCAACGGTTCGAAATTGTCCGTTGTGCGCCTCGAGCCGCTGATGATCGGTGGTATTTATCCGAAGAATCTCGAAGACCGCATTCTGATCAAGCTTGATCAGGTGCCGCCATATCTGCTCGAAACCCTGGTCGCGGTCGAGGATCGCGATTACTACAGCCACTGGGGTGTGTCGCCGAAGTCGATTGCCCGGGCTATCTGGGTCAACACCTCGGGCGGCAAGATGACGCAGGGCGGCAGTACGCTGACTCAGCAGTTGGTGAAAAACTTCTACCTGACCAACGAACGCAGCCTGACCCGCAAGCTCACCGAAGCGATGATGGCGATGCTGCTGGAACTGCATTACGACAAAAAGGAAATCCTTGAGGCCTACCTCAACGAAGTCTTCGTCGGGCAGGACGGTCAGCGTGCGGTGCACGGTTTCGGTCTGGCCAGCCAGTTCTTCTTCGGTCAACCGTTGTCCGAGCTGAAACTGCATCAGGTGGCGTTGCTGGTCGGCATGGTCAAAGGCCCGTCCTACTACAACCCGCGTCGCAACCCGGAGCGCGCGCTGGAGCGCCGCAATCTGGTGCTCGATGTGCTTGAGCAGCAAGGCGTAGCGACGGCCGAGCAAGTGGCCGCAGCGAAGAACATGCCGTTGGGCGTGACCACTCGCGGCAAGCTTGCCGACAGTTCCTTCCCGGGCTTCATCGATCTGGTCAAACGCCAGTTGCGTGAAGATTACCGCGACGAAGACTTGACCGAAGAAGGCCTGCGCATCTTCACCAGCTTCGACCCGATCCTGCAGATGAAAGCCGAGGCGTCGGTCAACGACACCTTTAAACGTCTGTCCGGGCGCAAAGGCTCCGATGATGTGGAAGCCGCGATGGTCGTGACCAATCCGGAAACCGGCGAAGTCCAGGCGATGATCGGCAGCCGTCAGGCCAGTTACGCCGGGTTCAACCGTGCGCTGGATGCGGTGCGACCGATCGGCTCGTTGATCAAGCCGGCGGTTTATCTGACTGCGCTGGAAAAACCGAGCCAGTACACCCTGACCAGTTGGCTGTCGGACGACCCGTTGTCGGTCAAAGGCGCGAATGGTCAGGTTTGGAAACCGCAGAACTATGACCGCCGTTCCCACGGCACTGTGTTCCTGTATCAAGGGTTGGCGCATTCCTACAACCTGTCGACCTCGCGTCTGGGTCTGGAAGTGGGCGTGCCGAACGTGCTCAAGACTTTGGGCCGTTTGGGCGTGACGCGCGAATTCCCGGCATTCCCATCTATGTTGCTGGGTGCCGGCGGCATGACGCCTATCGAAGTCGCGACCATGTACCAGACCCTCGCCAACGGTGGTTTCAATACGCCGATGCGCGGGATTCGCAGCGTACTGACCGCTGAGGGCGAACCGCTCAAGCGTTATCCGTTCCAGATCGAACAGCGTTTCGATCCGGCGTCCATTTATCTGATCCAGAACGCCATGCAGCGCGTGATGCGTGAAGGTACCGGCAGCTCGGTTTATAACGTGTTGCCGAAAACCCTGACGCTGGCGGGCAAGACTGGTACCAGTAACGATTCCCGTGACAGCTGGTTCGCCGGTTTCAGTCAGGATCTGCTGGCGGTGGTCTGGCTGGGGCGCGACGATAACGGCAAGACGCCGTTCACCGGTGCGACCGGTGCGCTGCAGGTCTGGACCAGTTTCATGCGCAAAGCCGATCCGCTGCCGCTGGATATGCCGCAGCCGGACAACGTCGTGCAGGCGTGGGTCGATTCGCGCACCGGGCAGGGCTCCGACGCCAACTGCCCGGGGGCGGTGCAGATGCCGTATATTCGCGGCAGCGAACCGCCACCCGGCGCCGCGTGTGCGGGCGAAACGCCTGCTTCCGGCGAATCGGTGATGGATTGGGTCAAGGGCTGGATGAATTAAGCAAAGAGGGTTTCAAGTGAACAAATGGTTGATTCCAGCGGTGACCGCCGTGGCTTTGCTCAGCGGCTGCTCTTCCGTACAGCGTGGTTCGATTCCGGTGGTTGATTCCGGTACTGCGGTGTCCAACAGCGAACGTATTTCGGCCAATGGCGGCTTCCGTCAAACGACGGTCAAGCGCCCTGCGCAGGGCCAGACTCAGGCGATTCCGCAAGGTGATACTGGCGTGGTGGTGATGGTGCCGGGTGGTGGCGCGACGACTTCTGCGCCGATCAGCTCCTCGCCAATCGTGCCGGGTCCGGCGTCCGGTGGTATCACGCCGGGGCCGTATAACCCTTCGGCAGTTGAGTCGGCACCGATCAGCTCCGGCAGCTACAGCATGCCGTCGACGCCGAGCGGCATTCCTTCGGCGAGCAGTGGCGGTGGTCTGTCGGCCGACGAGCAGTTGGACGGTCCGGTACTCGCTTTGCTGACCACTGCGCAACAGCAACAGGCCGGCGGCGACCTCAACGGTGCATCGTCGAGCCTGGAGCGTGCCCAGCGTGTCGCTCCGCGTGAGCCGCAAGTGCTTTATCGCCTGGCGCAGGTGCGCATGGCTCAAGGTGATGCGCCGCAAGCCGAGCAGTTCGCCCGTCGTGCGCTAACCATGGCCAACGGTCGCCCGGACCTGCAAGCCAACCTGTGGGAAATCATTGCCCAGTCCCGTGAGAAACAAGGCGATTCCGCCGGCGCTGCTCAGGCCCGCCAGAAGGCCAAGGTTTCGCTGTGATGGATGCCCGTTTCCCGAAAGTCGCCGATCAGTTGTTGCTGATCGAGCGTGAACTGCGCACTCAGGGTTGGTGGGACGAAGTTCAGCCGTCGGCCGAAGCGTTGAGCAGTGTCGAGCCGTTTTCGGTCGATACACTCGACTTCGAGCAGTGGCTGCAATGGATCTTCCTGCCGCGCATGAAGATGATCCTCGAACAGGATCTGCCATTGCCGAATGCTTCAGGGATTCAGGAAATGGCTGAAATGGTCTTCGCCCAGCGCAATCTGCAGGGCAAGGATCGTCAGTTGCAGGTGCTGCTCAAAGAGTTTGACCTGCTGATCACTGCCTCGCGCTGATACCGAATCTGTGTAAGAGCTGCCGAAGGCTGCGATCTTTTGATCTTCAAAGTCAAAAGATCGCAGCCTCGTTTCACTCGACAGCTCCTACAGTCCTGCAGATGCCTATTGGCAATTCTCGGCTATCTGTTTCTGAGCCTCGACAATGCGCTCCTGCCGCTGTGCCTCGTCCAGTCGGCGCAACTGTCCCTCCACCTCTTCCCTCAATCGCGGATTGTTCTGCAACTGCGCAAGGTTCGTCCGAGCCTGTTCGCAAAACTGCTTGAGCTGTGCCTGTTGATCCACAACCTGCTTCTTCACCTTGTCATCGATAGCCTTCTGATCACCGAGCACGCCACTGCCCGGCATTGCCACAGGTTTCGGCGGGGGCGAGGAGGGCGTCTGCAAAGTAGTCGACGTCTGACCCGGTGGCGGCTGCGCATCGAAGTGCGTAACGCCTTGGGCATCGACCCATTTGTAGATTTGAGCGGCCATGCACCACGGGCTGAGGCCGATCAGCAGAGTCAGGAGGAGCGTTCGCATGCTGATTCCTTGGCAAAATTGCGCAATTGATACTAACAGAGTAGCGGTTTTCAGGTTTTTTCTTGCGTTCTCATGTGCTTACCCACAATTAACCACATAGACGACTTGACTTGGAGAGGGCGAAACAGAAGAATCCAAAGTCCGCTGTAGAGGGACTGCCAGAAGCAGACCCACTCGGTAGATCATGAGGCGCACATCCGCGCCGACCTGTTACACCCGCAACGCGTTACCTCGCGCTGGGTGGGAAAGGCCCGCAACACTTGGGACGATCCCAATACTTGCTCAGTCAGTGCTGACGTAGTCGGCGACCACCGTCGCTCATGCTCTGCCGAGAAGTAAACCTATTAAGACCCGCCCCTTTTTTGTGGACGGTATTCTGGCGTTTTAGAGGTGAACAACGTGGAGCTTTTATCTGGCGGTGAGATGCTCGTCCGCTTTTTGCGTGACGAAGGCGTCAAATATATCTACGGGTACCCGGGTGGTGCTCTCCTGCATGTTTACGATGCCCTGTTCAAAGAACCGGAAGTGACTCACATCCTGGTTCGTCACGAACAAGCGGCAACCCATATGGCTGACGGTTATGCCCGTGCCACCGGTAAAGCCGGCGTGGTATTGGTGACGTCCGGTCCTGGCGCCACAAACGCCATTACCGGTATCGCGACCGCCTATATGGACTCGATTCCAATGGTGATCATTTCCGGTCAGGTGCCAAGCACCATGGTCGGCACCGACGCGTTCCAGGAAACCGACATGATCGGTATCTCCCGGCCGATCGTGAAGCACAGCTTCATGATCAAGCACGCTTCGGAAATCCCGGAAGTCATGAAGAAGGCCTTCTACCTGGCGCAATCCGGTCGTCCGGGCCCGGTCGTGGTCGATATCCCGAAAGACATGACCAACCCGGCCGAGAAGTTCGAATATATCTTCCCGAAGAAAGCCAAGCTGCGTTCCTACAGTCCGGCCGTTCGCGGTCACTCCGGGCAAATCCGCAAGGCGGCAGAAATGCTCCTGGCGGCCAAGCGTCCGGTCATGTACTCCGGCGGCGGCGTGATTCTCGGCAACGGTTCCGCACCGCTGACCGAACTGGCAAAAATGCTCAACCTGCCCGTGACCAACACGTTGATGGGCCTGGGTGGTTTCCCGGGGACTGATCGTCAGTTCATCGGCATGCTCGGCATGCACGGCAGCTACACCGCCAACCTGGCGATGCACCATGCTGACGTGATCCTCGCGGTCGGCGCGCGTTTCGACGATCGTGTGATCAACGGCGCGGCGAAGTTCTGCCCGAACGCCAAGATCATCCACATCGACATCGACCCTGCCTCGATTTCCAAGACCATCAAGGCCGACGTGCCAATCGTTGGTCCGGTCGAGAGCGTCCTGACCGAAATGGTCGCGATCCTCAAGGAAATCGGCGAGACCCCGAACAAAGAGTCCGTGGCCAGTTGGTGGAAGCAGGTGGATGAATGGCGCGGTGATCGCGGCCTGTTCCCTTACGAAAAGGGCGACGGCAGCAAGATCAAGCCGCAGACCGTGATCGAAACCCTCTGCGAAGTGACCAAGGGCGATGCCTTCATCACTTCCGACGTCGGTCAGCACCAGATGTTCGCGGCGCAGTACTACACGTTCAACAAGCCGAATCGCTGGATCAACTCCGGTGGTCTGGGCACCATGGGCTTCGGTTTCCCGGCGGCCATGGGCATCAAGTTGAGCTTCCCGGATGACGACGTTGCCTGCGTCACCGGTGAAGGCAGTATCCAGATGAACATTCAGGAACTGTCGACCTGCCTGCAATATGGCTTGCCAGTCAAAATCGTCATCCTGAACAACGGTGTTCTGGGGATGGTTCGTCAGTGGCAGGACATGAGCTACGGCAGCCGTCACTCGCACTCCTACATGGAATCGCTGCCTGACTTCGTCAAGCTGGCTGAAGCCTATGGCCACGTTGGCGTACGCATCACCGAATCGAAAGATTTGAAGTCGAAGATGGCAGAAGCGTTCGCCATGAAGGATCGCCTGGTGATCATCGACGTTTCGGTCGACACCAGCGAGCACGTCTATCCGATGCAGATCAAAGACGGCTCGATGCGCGATATGTGGCTGAGCAAGACGGAGCGTACTTAATCATGCGGCACATTATTTCCTTGCTTCTGGAAAACGAACCCGGCGCTTTGTCTCGCGTAGTCGGCCTGTTCTCGCAGCGCAACTACAACATCGAAAGCCTGACCGTGGCCCCGACCGAAGACCCGACCCTGTCGCGTCTGACTCTGACCACTGTTGGCCACGATGAAGTCATCGAGCAGATCACCAAAAACCTGAACAAGCTGATCGAAGTGGTCAAGCTGGTGGACCTGTCGGAAAGCGCTCACATCGAGCGCGAACTGATGCTGGTCAAGGTCAAGGCCACTGGCGCCCAGCGCGCCGAGATCAAACGCACCACCGATATTTACCGTGGACAGATCGTCGACGTCAGTGCCAGCGTGTATACCGTTCAACTGACCGGTACCAGCGACAAGCTCGACAGCTTCATTCAGTCCATCGGCACCGCATCGATTCTGGAAACCGTCCGCAGCGGCGTGACCGGCATTGCCCGCGGCGACAAAGTACTCAGCATCTAAACCAAATTAGCGAATGGCCTGAACGGCCTGGATATATAGGGGAAATTCATGAAAGTTTTCTACGATAAAGACTGCGACCTGTCGATCATCCAGGGCAAGAAAGTTGCCATCATCGGTTACGGTTCCCAAGGCCACGCCCAAGCGTGCAACCTGAAAGACTCCGGTGTCGACGTTACCGTTGGTCTGCGTAAAGGTTCGGCCACCGTTGCCAAAGCTGAAGCTCACGGCCTGAAAGTGACCGACGTTGCTTCCGCTGTTGCTGCTGCCGACCTGGTCATGATCCTGACCCCGGACGAGTTCCAGTCCTCGCTGTACAAGAACGAAATCGAGCCGAACATCAAGAAAGGCGCCACCCTGGCCTTCTCCCACGGCTTCGCGATCCACTACAACCAGGTTGTTCCGCGTGCCGACCTCGACGTGATCATGATCGCGCCGAAAGCACCAGGCCACACCGTACGTTCCGAGTTCGTGAAAGGCGGCGGCATCCCTGACCTGATCGCGATCTACCAGGACGCCTCGGGCAACGCCAAAAACGTTGCACTGTCCTACGCTGCTGGCGTTGGTGGCGGTCGTACCGGCATCATCGAAACCACCTTCAAGGACGAAACCGAAACCGACCTGTTCGGCGAACAAGCCGTTCTGTGCGGCGGTACCGTTGAACTGGTAAAGGCCGGTTTCGAAACCCTGGTTGAAGCTGGCTACGCGCCGGAAATGGCCTACTTCGAGTGCCTGCACGAACTGAAGTTGATCGTTGACCTCATGTACGAAGGCGGTATCGCCAACATGAACTACTCGATCTCCAACAACGCTGAGTACGGCGAGTACGTGACTGGCCCGGAAGTGATCAACGCCGAATCCCGTCAGGCTATGCGCAACGCCCTGAAACGTATTCAGGACGGCGAATACGCCAAAATGTTCATCAGCGAAGGCGCAACCGGCTACCCTTCGATGACCGCCAAGCGTCGTAACAACGCCGCCCACGGTATCGAAATCATCGGCGAGCAACTGCGCTCCATGATGCCGTGGATCGGTGCCAACAAGATCGTCGACAAAGCCAAAAACTAAGTCGTTGTCCCTTGTATGAAAAAACGCGGCCTCGGCCGCGTTTTTTCGTTTGAGGCGGTGGTTCTGGTATAAAGCTGCAGCGTTTGTGGCCGAACTGTCGTCCTCAAGCACCTGTCGAATTTTCTTCAAACCGTTGCAAGGTAATGTCCATGAGCGAACGTCCCGAAGAGCCGAACAAGGCTTCTGACGCCGAAAGCCTGCTGCCCATCGATGAACACATCGAAGAAGGGCACGACGCAGAAGGTCGTAAAGTCCGGCATCGTGGTATCTATCTGCTGCCGAATCTGTTCACCACTGCGAACCTGTTCGCAGGGTTTTACTCCATCATCAACTCCATGAGCGCCCAGGCTGCGTTGAGTGCCGGTGACTCGGCGAATGCGAGCAAGTATTTCGCGTTCGCCGCGATCGCGATTTTCGTCGCCATGGTGCTCGACGGCCTTGATGGTCGTGTGGCACGCATGACCAATACGCAAAGTGCTTTCGGTGCCGAATACGACTCGCTGTCGGACATGGTTGCGTTCGGTGTTGCCCCGGCGCTGCTGGCGTTCGGCTGGGCGTTGGGCGACATGGGCAAGGTTGGCTGGATGGTCGCCTTCATCTATGTTGCGGGCGCTGCGTTGCGTTTGGCGCGCTTCAACACCCAAGTGGGCACCGCTGATAAACGCTACTTCATCGGTCTGGCCAGTCCGGCAGCAGCGGGTGTGGTTGCGGGTATTGTCTGGGCGTTCAGCGATTACGGCATTCAGGGTTCGAAGATGTCGTTCCTGGTCGCGCTGATGGTCGCGGCTGCCGGCATGCTGATGGTCAGCAATATCAAGTACAACAGCTTTAAAGAGCTGGATCTGAAGGGGCGCGTACCGTTCGTGGCGATCCTTGCGGTGGTGCTGGTGTTCGCCGTGGTCTTCAGCGATCCACCGCGTATTCTGCTGCTGGTGTTCCTCGCCTACGCCGCTTCTGGCCCGGTGCAGTACCTGTTGCATCTTCGTCGGCACAAAAAAGCCGAGTGATGTAATTTCCCGCATACTCCGCAGTCTATGGGTGCATCTGTCCTCCAAAGCCTGCGGAGTTGCCATGTTGATCAAAGTCCCCAAAGCGTCCGACTGCCACGAGTCGGATGTCACGCCTGAATCCGCTTATCTCTCTCGCCGCCAATTACTCGGGGCCACTGCTGCCGGGATCGCCGTCAGTAGCCTGCCACGCTGGGCCAATGCCGACGATGCCGTGCGTTACGCCGATGTCGAATCCGGTAAAGCGCCTGCCTGGTTTAACGACAAGCTGTCTTCTACTAAATGGGGAGCGGTCAACGTCAAGGATGAGGCGATCACGCCTTATAAAGACGCCACCCACTACAACAACTTCTATGAATTCGGTACCGACAAAGGCGATCCGGCAGCGAATGCCGGATCGCTGAAAACCGAACCATGGAGCGTAGTGATCGACGGGGAGGTGGGTAAGCCAGGGCGTTATACGCTGGAAGATTTCATGAAGCCTTATCAACTGGAAGAACGAATCTATCGCTTGCGCTGTGTAGAAGCGTGGTCGATGGTCATTCCGTGGATAGGTTTTCCGATTTCGGCGCTACTCAAACAGGTCGAACCGACATCCAACGCTAAATACATCCGCTTTGAAACTTTGCAGGATCCAAAAAGCATGCCTGGTCAGCGCTCCGGTTTCGCTTTGATCGACTGGCCTTATGTAGAAGGCTTGCGACTGGATGAGGCAATGAATCCGTTGGCGATTCTGGCAGTGGGCATGTACGGCCGAGAGTTGCCGAACCAGAATGGCGCGCCATTGCGCTTGGTGGTGCCGTGGAAATATGGCTTCAAGAGCGTCAAATCGATCGTGCGTATCAGCTTAGTCAGCGAGCAGCCGAAGACGACTTGGCAAAGCATTGCGGCGGATGAGTACGGCTTCTACGCGAATGTGAACCCGACGGTTGATCACCCGCGCTGGACGCAGGCACGGGAGCGACGTCTGCCGAACAGTCTGTTCAAGCCGAATGTGCGTGATACGCAAATGTTCAACGGCTATTCGGATGAAGTTGCTTCTTTATATACAGGGCTCGATCTGCGGAAGAACTACTGATGCGATTTCCGTTCTGGCGTATAGGCGTATTCATTGCTGCGGCTATCTGGCCAATGCTGTGGTTGTATCAAGCGCTCGAGGAATTACTCGGGCCGGATCCCGGCAAGGTGTTGGTGGATCGGCTGGGCTTGGGGACGTTGGTGTTGTTGCTGATCACTCTGAGCATGACGCCGCTACAGAAGCTCACTGGTTGGGCGGGGTGGGTTGCGGTTCGCCGGCAGTTGGGGCTTTGGTGTTTTGCCTATGTGGTTTTGCATTTGTGCAGCTATATGGCGTTTATCCTGGGGTTCGATTGGTCGCAGCTGGCGGTCGAGTTGCGCAAGCGGCCTTACATAATAGTCGGGGCGTTGGGTTTCCTTGGTCTGTTGGCGTTAGCGGTGACGTCCAATCGCTACAGTCAACGTCGTTTGGGCTCACGCTGGAAGAAGTTGCATCGGTTGGTGTACGTGATTCTGGGTCTGGGTTTGCTCCATATGCTGTGGATCGTGCGCGCCGATCTTGAGGAGTGGGCGATCTATGCCTTTATAGGTGCGGTGCTTCTGCTGCTGCGTATCCCGCCAGTGACGCGTCGTATCCCGCGTTTGCTGGCTAAAAAGCCGGTTTTGCAAGAAAAGCGAAATTAACGGTTGACGGCAGATTTCAGATGTCTATAATTCGCCCCACTTCCGGCGCAGTCGAAACGGAAAACTCCTTGAGATTCAATGAGTTATGTAGGTTTCGACAGCGGGTTGCTTCAGTTCATCGAAGCCGAAAGGGAGATGAAACA